>JBDZVZ010000094.1:0-10925 GCA_040255945.1 Solirubrobacterales bacterium
TGTTCGGCCAGTACAAGCGCATCACCAACCGCTACGAGTCGGGCGTGCTGACCGGCAAGGGCCTGGGCTGGGGCGGGGCGCGCGTGCGCCGCGAGGCCACCGGCTACGGCTGCGTGTACTTCGTGTCCGAGATGCTGGCAGCGCGCGGCGAGTCGCTCGACGGCCGCGACGTCGTCGTGTCGGGCTCGGGCAACGTCGCCATCTACGCGATGGAGAAGGCCGCCCAGCTCGGCGGCCGCGTCGTCGCCTGCTCGGACTCCGGCGGCTACGTCCACGACCCGGCGGGCATCGACGTCGAGCTCGTCAAGGAGCTCAAGGAGGTCGAGCGCGGCCGGATCTCCGAGTACGTCGAGCGCCGCGGCGGCCGGTCGTCCTTCGTCGCCGACGGGTCGGTGTGGAACGTGCCCTGCCAGGTGGCGCTGCCGTGCGCCACCCAGAACGAGCTCAACGGCGACGAGGCCAAGGCGCTCATCGACAACGGCGTCGTGGCCGTGGCCGAGGGCGCGAACATGCCGTCGACGCCGGAGGCGATCCGCGCCTTCCAGGCGGCCGGCGTCGCGTTCGGGCCCGGCAAGGCCGCCAACGCCGGCGGCGTCGCGACGAGCGCGCTCGAGATGCAGCAGAACGCGTCGCGCGACTCGTGGACGTTCGAGCACACGGAGGGCCGCCTCCAGGAGATCATGCGCGACGTCCACGCCCAGTGCCGCGAGACGGCCGAGCGCTACGGCGCCGACGGCGACTACGTCGTCGGCGCCAACATGGCCGGCTTCGTCCGCGTCGCGGACGCGATGCTGGCGCTCGGGCTGGTGTAGCGCTCAGGCGGCCAGGCGCTCCACGTCCTCGGCGGCGGGCAGGGTGCTGCCGGCGCCGAGGCGCTCGAGGTCGATGACCGCCACCAGCGAGTCCTCGATCTCGACGATCGAGCCGAGCACGCCGGCGCTGCCGTGCGGCATCTCCTGCAGGGTGTCGCGGGCGACGGTGTAGACCTCGTCGACGTCGTCGACGATGACGCCGACGAGCTGGTCGGCACCGTCGACGATGATGATCTCGCCCTGCTCGCCGGAGGCCGGGTGGCCGAGACGCACCGCCAGGTCGAGGACGGGGATGATCTTGCCGCGCAGGCTGATGACGCCGCGGACGTCGCCGCCCGCGTCGATCGGGCGCGGGGTGGTGTAGCCGATGATCTCCTGGACGTCGGCGATCGGCAGCGCGTAGCGGTCGCCGTCGACGGTGAAGATGACGAGCTGCAGGGTTTCGAGGTCGGACATGGGGTGGCTCTTCCGTGTCGGGGGTGGGTCGCTCAGCGCAGCGTGAACTGGCCGACGAGCTGCTCGAGGTCGCCGGCGCTGCGGGCGAGCTCCTGGGCGGAGGCGGCGATCTCCTGGGTGGAGGCCGACGTCTGCTCGGTGCTGGCGCTGACCTCCTCGGTGGAGGCCGAGGACTGCTCGGCGACCGCGGCGACCTCGCTCATCCGCGCGCCCATCTGCTGGGCCGAGGCGGCGATCTGCTGCACCGAGGCGGCGATCTGCGAGACGCGCGACGTCACGTCGTCGACCGACCCGCCGATGCGCTCGAACGCGTCGCGGGCCTGCTCGACGGTGGCGGCCCCCTCGTTCGTGCGGCGGCCGCCGTCCTCGACGACCTCGACGGCGCGGCCGGTCTCGGTCTGGATCTCGCGGATGAGCTCGGCGATGCTGCGGGCCGCCGACTGCGACTCCTCGGCGAGCTTGCGGACCTCCTCGGCGACGACGGCGAAGCCGCGGCCCTGCTCGCCGGCGCGGGCCGCCTCGATGGCGGCGTTGAGCGCCAGCAGGTTCGTCTGCTCGGCGATGCCGCCGATCGTGTCGACGATGCCGCCGATCGCCTCGGACTTCACGCCCAGCGCGCGGATGGCCTCGGTGGCCTGCTCGGAGGCGGTGCGGACCGAGGTCATGGCCTCGGTGGCCTCGCCGACGGCCTGGGCGCCCTCGGCGGCGACGCGGCGGGCCGCGTCGGCGGCGCGGGCGGTCTCCGAGGCGTCCTCGGCCGAGCGGCTCGTCGCCTCGGCGACCTCTTCGGTCAGCCGGCGGGCGTCCTCGACGCCCTCGAGCTGCTTCGTGGAGCCGGCGGCGACCTCGGTGACGGCGTGGGCGATCTCGCCGACCGCGCGGCCGGCCTCATCGGAGGTGGCGGCGACCTGCTGGGAGGCCGAGGAGACGGTGGTGGCGGTGCCGGCGACCTGGCCGATCATGGCGGCCAGCGACTCGCGCGACGAGTTGTAGGCGTCGATCGACGAGATCGTGTTGTCACGGACGGCGTTGACGGACTGGGCGACGTCGCCGAGCTCGTCGTTGGTCCAGCGCTCGATGCGGGTCGTGGTCGGCGCGACCTCGGCGGTGAGATCGCCCTGCGCCATGCGATCCATCGCGGCGCGCAGGTCGGTGGTGTCCTGCTCGCGCAGGGACGTCAGGCGGTCGAGGACCTGCGCGACCGAGCGCCGGATCCCACGGGTGATGAAGAAGGCGGCCGCGGCGCCGATGGCCAGCGCGGCGAGCAGGAGCACGATGACGAGGGTGCGGGCCGAGCTGTAGCTCGAGCTGGTCGCCTCGCCGGCGTCGTGGGCGATCTTGTTGTTGTAGGCCGACCAGCGCTCGAGCTGGGCCGACAGCGCGTTGAAGTCCCGCAGCGCCTTGCCGTTGAGCACCCGGACGGCCTCGTCGGTGCGCTGGGCGTTGCTGAGGGCGATGAAGCTGCTGCTCTGCTGGACGTAGGCGGCCCAGACCGACTGGGCGTCCTGGAAGAGGCGACGGTCGGTCGCGTCGGAGATCAGCGAGCGGTACCGGGCGAAGAGCTGCGTGATCTTGGCGTTGCGCTCATCCATCGCCTTGGCGTACGCGGCCTTCTCGGCCGCGGTGTCCTGGAGGACGTGCTGCAGCTGCGCGGCGCGGTAGAAGGTCTCCTTGCCGGAGAGGTCACCGATGACCTGCAGCGACGGGACGACGTGGTCGCTGACCTCCGTGGCGCGATCGTTCATGCCGCCCATTCGACTCAGCGCGGAGAGTCCGAGCAGGGCGGCGAGGGCGAGGACGATGGTGAAGCCGCCGTAGAGCTTGGCGGCGAGGGGCATGCGACGGGATGACACGACGGTTTCGGTTCTCCGGAACGAGTGGGAAGACTTGCGCTCCGGAGATCGACGTCGGTCACACCGATTTCATGGCCGACGTTCGCGCGGGGACCTCTGCTCGTGGAACGTCGTAGGGCGCGGTTCGCTCAGCCCGGCCAGCGGAGGACCGTGCCGCCCCACACGAGCCCGGCCCCGAACGCGGCGAGCACGACGGTCGCGCCCGGCCTCGATGGTCCTCACCCCGACGTTCCGCGCGGCGAGGAAGCCGGTGCAGGCGGCGCTGATGTCCATCGTGCCCGCCTGCGGGGCGCCGAGCTCACCGGCGACCCAGGCCGACGTGTGCGGGCTCATCTCGTCGGGGCTCGTGGTACGACGAGGTCGAGGCGCCGGTGGGGTCGACGTCGGCTTCGGCGAGCGTGGCGCGGGCACAGCTACGCGCGGGCGGGGCGCAGGCGGCGGCCCTCGGTGTGGGCGCCGAGGTCGAAGACGAAGGCGAGGATCACGAAGAACCACTCGAACCCGGTGACCCCGCGTCCCGACCCCCAGTCCCAGAAGGCGGCATAGGTGAGCGTCGTCCACGGCAGCAGGAGGAAGCCGAGTAGCGGGATGACCCAGCTGTCGTACGCGCGGCTCAGCAGATCGCTGAAGATCCACAGCAGGAAGAGGACCAGTCGCGGCGAGATGAGCGCCAGGAGCGCGAGGAAGCAGCCCACGGGCGGAGTCTCGCCGCTGGGGCGAGACAGGGCAAGCCTCGGCGCCCGGCGTCAGGAGATGCCCGACAGCGCCGCGGCGGCGGCGAAGCCCAGGACGGTGGCCAGCCCGGAGACGTCGCCGCCCTTGCGCACGGCGTCGGGGATCATCGAGTCGATGAGCATGACCAGCAGCGCGCCGGCGGCGAAGCCGTCGACGGCGGCGTTGGCGTTGTCCGAGACCGTGTCGGCGATCGCGTAGCCGGCCAGGGTCGCGGCGGTGCAGACGAGCGCGACGAGCACCCACAGCCGGCGGATGGAGGCGGCCGGGTGGCGTGCGGCGCGCATCTCGGTGGCCGAGCCGATCGCCTCCGGGAGGTTGGAGACGAAGATCGCGACGAGCAGCCCGACGCCGACGCCCTCGCCGCTGGCGATCCCGATGCCGAGCACGAGCTGCTCGGGGATGCCGTCGAGGAACGCGCCGAGCGCCAGGGCGGTCCCGGCGCCACCGCCGGCCTGGTCGCCGCCGCTGTGGCGGCTGCGGCGGCCCATGAGCCGGTTCAGGCTGAAGTACGTCGCTGCGCCGGCCGCGAGGCCGAGCCCGACGACGCCGGGGTCGCCGAGCCGGGCGCCCTCCTGCGCGAGGTCGAAGCTCACGGCGCTGATGAGCGCGCCGGCGCCGAAGGCGAGCACGAGGCCGATGAGCCGCTGCGGCCAGGGGCGGGCGAGGCCGAGGACGGCGCCGATGACCAGCGACGAGGCGGCCAGCGCGCCCCAGCCGAGCGCGGCGCTCACTCGGGTGGTCCCGGGACGGTGAAGACGACCTTGCCGAACACGTCGCCGGCGGCCATCGCCGCGAAGCCCTCGCGCGCGTCGGCGAGCGGATGCGTCGCGTGGATGACGGGACGGATGCCGGTGGTGGCCAGCAGCTGCAGGAGGCGGCCGAGCTCGTCCTTGGTGCCCATCGTCGACCCGATGACCGAGAGCTGCAGGAAGAACACGCGGTTGAGGTCGGCGCCGGGCGCCGGGCCGCTGGTGGCGCCGGAGACGACGAGCGTGCCGCCGGGCTTCAGCGAGCGCAGCGAGTGCGCCCACGTCGCCTCGCCGACGGTCTCCAGCACGACGTCGACGGGCTCGGGCAGCCGCTCGCCGGTGGGGAAGGCGGCGTCGGCGCCGAGGGCGAGCGCCCGCTCGCGCTTGTCCTCCGAGCGGCTCGTGGCCCAGATGCGCACGCCGGCGGCGCGGCCGAGCGCGATCGCGGCGGTCGCCACGCCGCCCCCGGCGCCCTGGACGAGCACGGTCATCCCGGGGCGCACGGCGCCGCGGGTGAAGAGCATGCGGTAGGCGGTCAGCCAGGCCGTCGGGAGGCAGGCGGCCTGCTCGAAGCTCAGCTGCGGCGGCTTGGGCACGAGGTTGCGCCGGGGGACGACGACCTGCTCGGCCATCGCGCCCTGGTGGCGTTCGGAGAGCAGCGTGCGGCCGGGGTCGAGCGTCTCGTCGCCCAGCCAGCCGTCGGTGGCGATGACGCCGTGGACGACGACCTCGTTGCCGTCCTCGTCGACGCCGGCCGCGTCGGTGCCGAGGATCATCGGCAGCTGGTCGGCCTTCAGGCCGACGCCGCGCAGCGACCACAGGTCGTGGTGGTTGAGCGAGGCCGCCCGGACGTGCACCCGTGCCCAGCCGTCGGGCACCTCGGGCTCGGGCCGCTGGCCGACCGCCAGGCCGGCCAGGGGATCGTCGGGGTGCAGGGCGGTGACGTGGGCGGCGAGCATCCCTGCAACCCTAGGACGCCGGGTGCGGTCCTGCCGAGGGGCGCGGTGCGCGAGGATGGGCGCGATGACCGAGACGATCGCCCTCTACGGGGCCACCGGGTTCACCGGCAAGCTCATCGCCGCCGAGCTCGCCCGCCGCGGGGTGCCTGCGGTGCTGAGCGGGCGAAGCGCCGCGAAGCTCGAGCCGCTGGCCGAGCAGTACGGCTTCGAGGCGCGCGCCGCGCGCAACGACGACCCGCAGGCGCTGCGCGCTGCGTTCGACGGCTGCGCGGCGGTGATCTCGGCGGCCGGCCCGTTCCTGGAGGTCGGCGAGCCGGTCGTGGATGCCACGATCGCCGCCGGCTGCCACTACGTCGACACGACCGGCGAGACGCCGTTCATCGAGCGGGTGCTCGACCACCACGGTCCGGCGGCCGAGCGGGCGGGCGTGACGCTCGTGCCCGGCATCGGCTTCGACTACCTGCCGGGGGACCTCATCGCGCATTTGGCCGCCGAGGGGGAGGAGCGCATCGACGAGTTGGTGGTCGCCTACGCGGTGGACGCGTTCACGGCGACGCGCGGCACGACCCGCAGCGCGCTGCTGATGATGGGCCGGGGCGACTGGCGCCAGCCCATGAATCTGACGTTCGACTTCGACCCGCCGATCGGCCGCCGGCGCATGTCGAAGTACCCCAGCGGCGAGGCGGTCACGGTTCCGCGCCACACGGCGGCTCGGAAGGTCACGCCGCTGCTGACGACCGCGACGGTCGCCCCGCACCCGGCGCTCGAGCGGGTCATGCCGCCGCTCAGCGCCGTCGCGGCGCTGGCGTTCCGCTCCGCCCGGCTGCGCCGCCTCATCGACCGGGCGATCGACCGCATGCCCGAGGGCCCCAGCGACGCCAGCCGCCAGCAGGTGCGCTGGACGGTCACCGCAGAGGCACGGCCGTCGGGGCGGAGGGCGACCGTCAGCGGGCCGGACATCTATGGCGTGACGGGGACGATCACCGTGGAGGCCGCGATGAGGCTGGCGCGGGGGGAGGGAAGGAAGGTGGGTGGTGCCGCGCCGAGCGAGGCGTTTGAGGCGCGGGGGTTCTTGGAGGCGCTGGCGGGCGCTGGCGTCAGCTACACGGCGTGAGCGTCGGCTGCGAGGAACGCGAGCCGAGGCTCTGCTCAGCGCTGGCCGGCAGGCGTCGCAACGATCAGCGACGGGTGCCGCCTGCCGACGGTGCCGGCCGGGGCGTGCTGGAGCCGCCGCGACCCTCATCGATCCCGATCTTGGTCGACGGAGGATGGATCTGGTCGGGTGGCAGTGGCTTGGGAGCCATGGGCCGAATGTAACCAAGGGATCTAGGTTGTGCGAGACTGGCGGACTCGGCAAGGTTGTACACCTTGCTCATGGTCGAAGCAGACGGGACAAGGTCGTGGGAGCGGCTCAGCGGAGAGGCCGGCGACTTGGGCACGCTTGAGGCGGTGCCGGCGTGGATCGAGTCGGCCCTCACGCAGGTCCTGCGAGACCTGCAACGTCCGCAACGCGTCGCGATCCGCATCGGGTGGACGGCGTCCGCATCGGCTGCCGAGGGCGAGGAGGGCCTCCTCTGGTTCCAGGAAGTCCGCGACGAGTCGGCCATGTTCGGCGTGCACCTACCACCCCGGCAGCTCGACGCCGCGTCATGCGTCGCCTGGCTGGCCGAGCGGCTGCAGGATGAGTGGTTCGAGACGTCGGCTGCGTGGGCTGAGGCGCGGCCGCCCTGTCCGGGTCACCAGCACCCTGCTGTTCCGGACGTGCGCGATTCGGTGGCGGTGTGGGTCTGCCCGCAAGCCCACACAGCGCTCTGGCCGATTGGGCATGCGCCGTAGCCGCCAGCTCATTCGGTGCGCGCAGCTCGGGGTCGAACGGCTGTCGCTGCCGTTGTCCAGGACACGCCGATGAGGCGGTCGCGATCGCGAAGCCGAGGTTGGTGGCGGCCCCGTGTAGACGGCTTGGCCTCGCAGATTGCGGCCTTTTCGGAACTGGATGGCCAAGGTTCGATGAAGTTGGAGGTCTTTGGAGCGAGATCGTTCCAGCGCGGTGATTGCGACGGAGCCCGCCTCGGGCGCTCGAGACGCTCACAGGTCGCTGGAGATCTGCTCGCGCGGCCGCGTTCAAAGGCAATCCAGGGAGACAGACGCTTCCGACCCGGCCCCAAAACGACGAAAGCCCCGCTCACGCGGGCCTTCTCCGAAGGAGCTGAAGGGACTCGAACCCTCGACCTTCTGCATGGCAATGCCTATAACAGCTCGTGACTACGCTGTTTGCAGGCATTTTGTGAATCCTATAGTTAAGTAACATGCAGTACGGTGGGGTTGCTCGGAGACCTCGTTCGGGACACCATGGGGGGGTGAATGGGCTCCCGCGCGACAGCGGTGTCACGAGCTATCTCGATCCGGTCCGGCCTCCGGCGATCAGCGGCCACGTGCGCCCCGTCCAGCGCAAGCGAGGCGTCATGTGGTACGTGAAGTACCGCGCGCCGGACGCCACGGCGCTCGGCGGCGTGCGCCAGGTCAACAAGCTGCTCGGGCCCGAGTGGCCCGACGGTGGGCCTCCGCCGCCTGGCTACTTCGACCGCCGCACCGCCCAGGCGGCGCTCGAGGCGATCCTCACCGACGCGCGACGCGGGCACATGGAAGTCGTGCGCACAGGCGTCTCGTTCGAGCGGCTCGCGCAGGAGTGGCTGGCGTGGGGCGAGCACGAGCGCGGCTGGCGGCGAGCGACGCTCGTCGACCGGCGGTCGTGCCTCCGGTTGCACCTGCTGCCGGCGTTCGGCCGCCTGCGCGTCGAGCAGGTGACGACCGCGCGGATCGAGCGCTGGAGTCGGACTTCCTCGTGCGGACCGGCAAGCGCCGGCAGGCGGCGAAGTTGGTGGCGTTGCTGCACTCGATGTACGAGCGCGCCCGGCTGCTCTATGGAATCCAGCGCAACCCGGTCGCGGACGTTGAGCGCATTCGCCTCAGGTACGACCCGGCTGGGTTCGACTTCTACTCGCCCGAGGAGGTCTGGGCGCTCGTCCGCGCGGCCGCGGACGAGCAGGATGGGGCGATCTTCCTGACCGCCGCCTTCGCCAGGCCTGCGCCGCGGCGAGCTTTGCGCCCTTCGGTGGCGGGACGTCGATTTCGCCAAGCGGGCGATCCGCGTCGAGAAGAGCGTCGTCTGGGGCGTGGCGGATGCGACGAAGGGCGGGCGGGGGAGGGCGGTCCCGATGGTCCGCGAGGTCGCCGAAGCCTTGGCGAGGCTCGTCCAACGCGGGTACCTGTTGGATCGCGACGACCCGGTGTTCCCCGGCGACGGCGGCTGGCTCGACGGCTCAGCGCTTCGCCGGCGCTTCGTCGCCGCGTGCGAGCGCGCCGAGCTCCGCGTGCTCCGGTTCCACGACCTCCGCCACACGTTCGGCTCGAACGCGATCAACCGCGCGAGCGTCGTGCAGGTCCAGGCCTGGATGGGGCACGTGGACTCGCGGACCACGATGAGGTACTTGCATCACAAGAGCCTGGACGCCGAAGCGGACCTGCTCGCGGGTGCGTTCGCCGTCCACAGCCCGAGCGAAGCGGAGCAGCTCCTACTCAACGCGACCGCAGACCACGAATCTGCATAGAGCCTCACCGCGAGGAGTCGCGCTCGATCTGGAGCTTGCGCTCGAAGTACCGCACGATCGCGGCCAGCTCGGCGTGCAGCTCGCGCGCCCGCTCGAGCGCGTCGAGCGCGGCGCGGTCGTCTGCGCTCCTGTTGCGGATTCGATCCGCCCGCCATCGCTCGACCTCGCGCGTGACCAGCCGGCCGAGCGCCTGGCCGACGGTCTCGTTCTGCGTCGCGAGCCGGAAGTCGCGCCACACGTCGTCGCTCACCTTGACGCGCGCCTGGCGGTCCGACGCCGCGTCTTCCGGCCGCGTCTGGGTCGCGTTGTTGATCGTGCGCCGTCGCTGTCGGTCACGTCCCTAGGGTTGGTGTAGGAGCGGGTCGGACGGAACCGGGCTGAAGAAGGTTCCGGCCACCGCGGCGCTCATGATCGTCGGAGTTCTCACGCTTCGACGAAAGGAGGCCGGCGATGGCCGGTCAGGACAGGATGACGATCGAGGAGGTCGTCAGGAAGGTGCTGCGCGAGGAGCATGCGGATGTGATCCGTGACTCGGTCAGGGCGGTGGCCCAGGAGATCATGGAGGCCGAGGTCAGCGAGCTGATCGGCGCGCAGCGGGGCCAACGCACCGAAGACCGTGCGACGCACCGCAACGGCTATCGGCCTCGGCGGTGGGACACGCGGGCCGGCGAGATCGAGCTGCAGATCCCCAAGCTGCGCCAGGGCAGCTACTTCCCGAGCTTCTTGCAGCCGCGCAAGCGCTCCGAGCAGGCGCTGGTGTCGGTGGTCCAGCAGGCCTATGTCTGCGGGGTGTCGACCCGACGCGTCGATCAGTTGGTCGAGAGCCTCGGGCTGCGCATCTCAAAGAGCGAGGTGTCGCGGATCGCTGGCCTGCTCGACGAGCAGGTCCAGGCATTCCGGGTCCGTCCGCTTGAGGGTCGCTACCCCTACGTGTTCGTCGACGGCAAGGTCGAGAAGGTCCGAGACGGCGGGCGCGTCGTTCGCAAGTGCGTGGTGATTGCCCATGCCGTCCACGAGTCCGGCCGCCGGGAGATCATCGGCATCGACGTCGGCGAGGCCGAGACAGAGGCCTTCTGGACCGAGTTTTTGCGGTCGCTGGTCGCCAGGGGCCTGGTCGGTGTCCAGCTGGCCATCTCAGATGCGCATCCCGGCCTGAAGGCGGCGCTGGCCAAGGTGCTCGGAGCCCCCTGGCAGCGCTGCACCGTCCACTTCTTGCGTGACTGCCTCGGCCATGTCCGCAAGGATCAGCACGGCCTGCTGGCCGCCCTGATCCGGCCGATCTTCAAGGCCGACTCCGATGAGCAGGCTCGCCAGCGGCTGGGCGAGGCGATCGGCCAGCTCGAGAGCCGGCTGCCGAAGATCGCCGGCCTGCTCGAAGAAGCCGAGGACGACATCTTGGCCTTCTACGCGATGCCCAAGGAGCACTGGCCCAAGCTGCGCTCGACCAACCCGCTGGAGCGCTTCAACCGCGAGATCGGCCGGCGCACCGACGTCGTCGGCATCTTTCCCGACGACGCATCGCTGACCCGCTTGGTCTCGATGCTGGCCATCGAGGCCAACGACGAGTGGCTGGTCGGACGCTGCTACATGAGCCGCCAGTCGATGGATCTTCTCTGGACAGCACGGGCCGAGACGACCAACTCCCCCAAGATGGTCAACAAGGAGGTCGGCGAGCTCGTCGCGGCCTAGCCAGCCAACAACATCACCGACGAGGTGAGCGACGAACTCCTACACCACTTCCCGGGACTTGACT
>JBDZVZ010000095.1:0-10876 GCA_040255945.1 Solirubrobacterales bacterium
AGCGCGAGGTCCTGGATCGCCAGGCCCGTCGAGTCGAACATCGTCACCGCCTCGGGTCCCGGCCGTCCGGGCGCCTCGCCCGCCAGCACCGCGCCGAGCTCGGTGACCCGCTCACGCGTGACGACGCCTTCGGTCACCGCGGCGGTGAGCTCGCCGCCGTGCGAGGCCTGGACCCACTCGTCGCAGAACAGCGCGCACGAGGCGACGGCGCCGACGGTCGCCTCGGCCTTGCCGGGCCCGTCGGCGCCGAGCATCGTGTAGTGCTGGCCGGGATGGAGGTCGCCGGCGTCGAGCACCGGCTCGGCGCCGGGGGTGATGCAGGCGACGATCTCGGCGTCCAGGGCCTCCTCGCGGGTGCCGGTCCGCCAGCCGAGCTCGTCGGCGAGCGCGGCGGCTGCCTCGGCGCGGACGTCGAAGCAGACGCCCGGCCCGTAGCCGTCGGCGGCCAGGCAGCGCGCCGCCCACGACCCGTGCAGGCCGCAGCCGACGACGCCGACCGTGCGGGCGTCGGGACGGGCCAGCGCGCGGGTGGCGACCGGGGCCACGGCGCCGGTGCGCAGCGCCGTCACCGCCCGCGCGTCGAGCAGCGCGAGCGGCTCGGCGGTCCGCGCGTCGCTGACGATGACGACCCCGGTGACGGTCGGCAGCCCGTGCGCCGGGTTGCCGGGAAACGACGAGACCCACTTCAGCGTCGCCAGGCCGTCGCCGAGCGCCGGCATGGCGCGGAAGTCGCCGTAGGGCGGCGACGGCAGGTAGACCTTGGCGGGCATCGTCCAGTCGCCCCGATCATGGGCGAGGAACGCGTTGCGCACGGCGTCGATCGCCGCCGTCGGGGTGACCGCGGCGAGCACGGCGTCGTGATCGAGGACGACACACTCGGACATCGGTCGGCGACGGTACCGTTCCGCTCGGTCATGCCCGCCGAACCACCCCCGTTCGACCTGACCCGGGCGCGCGAGGCGTTCGAGAACGCCGCGGCCCTGCACGGCGAGGCGACGCGCCGGGCGGCGCCGCGCCTGGACGCCGGGCATCTGCAGCGCCTGCGGGATGCCGACGCGGCCTATGTCGCGGCGCTGTCCGACGGCAGGGTGCGCGACGCGATCGAGGCCGACGACGCCTTCCACGGCGTCCTGCTCGAGGTGGCGGGCGATCCGGATCTGCGCGTGTCGGTCGACCTGCTCGTCCCGCGCATCCGCCGGATGGACCTCTACGTCTTCACCCGCAAGGCGTTCGACGACCACGTCAACACGCACCCGGACATCGTGTCGGCGCTCGAGGCCGGCGACGGCGAGCGAGCGGCCGCGCTCGTCGAGGCGAGCTTCCGGGAGGCAGGCGAGGACCTCATGGAGGTCGTGCGCCGCAGCGCGTCCTAGCGGCGCCCGCACGGAGGTTCCTAGTAGCGTCCCGGGCCGTGCCCGAGGTGCAGATCGTCACGCCGCCCGCCTCCGCGG
Organism: Solirubrobacterales bacterium; assembly: GCA_040255945.1. Classification (GTDB taxonomy): domain Bacteria; phylum Actinomycetota; class Thermoleophilia; order Solirubrobacterales; family Solirubrobacteraceae; genus Baekduia. The sequence continues at coordinate 1,452 of JBDZVZ010000095.1, forward strand.
AGGAGGCCGCCGCCGTCATGGCGGCCGTCCAGCGCTTCCTCGCCGACCACGCTCCGGTCGTCGTCGCCGAGCCGCCGCGCCAGAGCGCGTGGCTGCGCGCCGCGCTGATGGAGGGCACCGGGCGCGCACCCGACGAGCCGTCGCCGTGGGGCGACCCCGTCGGCTGGGGCGGCTGAGCCCGCCGAACAACTGATCTGCGAAGCGCGCCGCCCGGCGCGTCGTCGACGCACGCCCGCGCAGATTAAATACTTGAATCTCGATCGGGTTTTGGTACGTTACCCGCCCATGGAGTCCACCGCCACCGTCGGCCGCAAGGGATCGCTGGCCAACCCCGAGGTCTACGAGAACGTCCCCGGCCACATCATTCCCGCCCTCGAGCGGGAGTTCGACGACTTCGACAACGAGGCCGAGAAGTACCTCGCCGGCGACACCCAGCCCGACGAGTTCATCCGCTTCCGCCTGAAGCAGGGCGTCTACGGGCAGCGCCAGCCCGACGTCCAGATGATCCGCATGAAGCTGCCGCTCGGGGGCATCAACGCCGACCAGATGGACGCCTTCGCCGACGTCATCGAGCGCTGGGTGCCGTTGAAGAAGGGCCACATCACGACGCGGCAGAACATCCAGATGCACCACGTCCCGCTGCCCGACGCCGCGGCGCTCATCCGCGAGCTCAGCAAGGCCGGCGTCTCCAGCCGCGAGGGCTGCGGCAACACCGTCCGCAACGTCACCGGCGATCCGTGGGCCGGCGTCCGCGAAGCCGAGGTCTTCGACCCCACCCCGTACGCCGCCGCCTACATCCGCTACTTCGTGCGCCACGAGACCACCCAGGCGATGCCGCGCAAGTGGAAGACGGCATTCGAGGGCACGCCGTCCGAGGACCGGTCGATCACCGGCATGCACGACCTCGGCTTCCTCGCCAAGCTCGACCCCGACGGCAACCGCGGCTTCGAGGTCGTCTCGGGCGGCGCGACGGCGATCATGCCGCGCATCGCACGCACGCTCTACGACTTCGTGCTCGCCGACAACGGCGACTACCTGAAGGTCGCCGAGGCGCTGCTGCGCGTCTTCGACCAGCAGGACTGGCTGCGGCCCAACCGCGCCCGCGCCCGCATCAAGGTCTTCGTCGACAAGTACGGCATCGAGGAGCTGCGCCGCCAGGTCGACGAGGAGCTCGAGGGCGACTGGGTCGACGAGCGCGACTACGCGGGCATCCTCGACGAGAAGCGCTATGACTACGACGAGGAGGTCAACGCACCCGAGGTGCCGGCGACGTTCTCCTCGCCCAACGGCGACCTCGCCGAGTTCGACCGCTTCTGCGAGTCCAACGTCATCGCCCAGCGCCAGCCCGGCTTCAACGCCGTCGAGGTCAAGGTCTACCGCGGCGACCTGACGCCCGAGCAGTTCCGCGGCCTCGGCCAGATCATGCGCCGCTTCTCCGGCGGCGCCGCCCGCACGACGGTCAGCCAGAACCTCGTCCTGCGCTGGGTCCGCGACGAAACGCTCCACGACGTGTGGCTCGCGCTGAAGGAGCTCGGGCTCGGCGACCCGGGCGCCGAGGAGATCACCGACAACGTCTCCTGCCCGGGCACCGACAGCTGCAAGCTCGGGATCACCTCGTCGATGGGCCTCAACGCGGCGATCAACCGCCGGCTGCTGGAGATGGAGATCACCGACCCGCTCACCCGGAAGATCCACATCAAGAACTCCGGCTGCCCGAACGGCTGCGGCCAGCACCACATCGCCGACCTCGGCTTCTACGGGGCGTCGATCAAGGTCGGCGAGCACACGATCCCCGCCTACGTCGCCCACGTCGGCGGCATCTACGACGGCGGCGAGCTGCGCTACGGCACGCGGCTGAAGGTTCGCCTGCCCGCCAAGCGCGTGCCGGACGCGATCGAGCGCTGGATCCGCATGTACGAGGCCGAACGCCAGGACGCCGAGACCTTCCGGCAGTACGCTGACCGCGTGGGGACGGCCCGGTTCGAGGAGGAGGTCAAGCACGACCTCGCCCTGCCGGTCGAGTTCGGCGTCGACACGATGAACATGTTCCTCGACTGGGACCGCAACCAGCCGTTCAAGGTCATCCGGGGCGAGGGCGAGTGCGCGGTCTGAGCGCCCAGCTCACCGCGACCCTCCGGGAGGCGCTGCGGCACGAGCGCACGGTCTTCCTCTGCTCGTTCCAGAAGGAGGAGTCGGTCATCCTCGACGAGCTCGTCCGGTTGGCCGGGAACGGCGCCGGCCTGGGCGCCGTCAGCGTGGTGACCATCGACACCGGCGTCCTGTTCCCGGAGACCCTCGCCACCTGGAAGCGCTTCGAGGAGCGCTTCGGCGTGTCGGTCGAGGTCGAGGAGGCCCACGGCGGCTGGACGGGCCCGCAGCAGTGCTGCGGTGCCGACAAGGTCGCCGCGCTCGAACGCGCCCTGGACGGCGCCGACGCCTGGATCACCGGGCTGCGACGCGAGCAGGGCGAGACCCGCGCGGCGACCGAGCTCGCCGAGACGGACGCGCGCCGCGGCATCGCGAAGTACAACCCTTTGGCGCATTGGACCGAGAAGGACCTCTGGAACCGCATCGTTGAGCGGAATCTGCCCTACCACCCGCTTCACGACCACGGCTACGCATCCATCGGCTGCGCCTGCTGCACGGTGCCCGGCGACGGCCGCGACGGCCGCTGGTGGGGTACAGAAAAGACCGAATGCGGTCTCCACGTCGTCTGACACTGTTGACCAATGGACCCGACGATCATCCTCTTCGGTCTCGGGGTCGGCGTGCTCATCGGCCTCACCGGCATTGGCGGCGGCTCGCTCATGACGCCGCTGCTGCTGTTCGCCGGCATCCATCCGACGGTCGCGATCGGCACCGACCTCGCCTACGGGGCGGTCACCAAGACGCTCGGCGGCTGGCGCCACCTGCGCAAGGGCACCGTCGACCTCGGCGTGTCGAAGTGGCTGGCGTTCGGGTCGGTCCCGGGCTCGATCGTCGGGGTCGTGCTGCTCGACCAGGTGCTTCACGACAAGCCCGAAGTGCTGCTCGTCGGCGTCGCGATCGCGCTGCTGGTCGTCTCGGTCTCGATGCTCTTCCGCGCGCTGTTCATGCGCCGGGCGATCGAGCGCGAACGCCACACGGTCGAGCTGACGACCAGGACGAAGGTCTCGGCGACCGCGCTCGGCGCGCTGTTGGGCCTCCTGCTGGGCCTGACGAGCGTCGGCTCGGGCGCGCTCATCGGCCTGGCGCTCATCCTGGCCTTCCGCCTGACCCCGCACCGGGTCGTCGGCACCGACGTCTTCCACGCCGCGATCCTGCTGTGGGCGGCCGCCCTGGCCCAGATGGCGTTCGGCAACGTCGACTTCGGCCTCATGGCCACGATCCTCGTCGGCTCGATCCCGGGCGTCCTCATCGGCACCGCGCTCATCGACCACGTGCCCGCCGTCGTCCTGCGCCCCGCGCTCGGCTGCGTCCTGCTCGGCTCGGCGCTCGGCGTCCTGTCGAAGGCGGGCGCCGACGTGCCCTCCTGGGCGATCGTCGGCGCCCCGGCGATCGCCGGCCTCATCTTCTATCTGGTCCGCCGCGTGCGCATCGCGCGCTCGGCGGACGTCGCCACCGACATCGTTCCTGCATGACCCCCCACTCCCTCTCCCACCTCCAGGCGCTCGAGGCCGAAGCCATCCACGTGATGCGCGAGGTCGCCGCCGAGCGCGAGAACCCCGTCCTGCTGTTCAGCGGCGGCAAGGACTCGATCGTCCTGACCCGTCTGGCCGAGAAGGCGTTCCGCCCCGGGCGGTTCCCGTTCCCGCTCATGCATGTCGACACCGGCCACAACTTCCCGGAGGTCGTCGCGTTCCGCGACGAGCTCGTGCAGCGGCTGGGCGAGCGGCTCGTCGTCGCCTCCGTGCAGTGCTCGATCGACAGCGGGCGCGTCGTCGAGGAGAGCGGCCCGCGCGCCTCGCGCAACCGGCTGCAGACGACGACGCTGCTCGACGCACTGGCCGAGCACGGCTTCGATGCGGCGTTCGGGGGCGCCCGCCGCGACGAGGAGCGCGCCCGCGCCAAGGAGCGCATCCTGAGCTTCCGCGACGACTTCGGCGGCTGGGACCCCAAGAGCCAGCGGCCCGAGCTGTGGAACCTCTACAACGCGCGTGCTCGCCGCGGCGAGCACGTGCGGGCGTTCCCGCTGAGCAACTGGACCGAGCTCGACGTCTGGCAGTACATCCAGGAGGAGGCGATCGAGGTGCCGTCGATCTACCTCGCCCATGAGCGCGAGGTCTTCCGCCGCGACGGGATGCTCTACGCCACCTCCGAGTTCCTCGAGCGCGACGAGCACGACTCCGAGCCGTTCACGACCTCGGTGCGCTACCGGACCGTGGGCGACATGTCGTGCACGGGCGCGGTGGAGTCGGAGGCCTCGACGCTCGAGGAGGTCGTCGCCGAGATCGCCGCGACGAACGTCACCGAACGGGGCGAGACGCGCGCAGACGACCGCGTCTCGGAATCCGCGATGGAAGACCGCAAGGTCGCGGGATACTTCTGAGATGGCGACGACGACGCTCCTGCGGCTCGCGACGGCCGGCTCGGTCGACGACGGCAAGTCGACGCTCATCGGTCGGCTGCTGCACGACGCCAAGGCGATCCTCGCCGACCAGTACGACGACCTGCACGGCCGCGACGGCGAGCTCGACCTCTCCCGGCTGACCGACGGGCTGCGCGCCGAGCGCGAGCAGGGCATCACGATCGACGTCGCCTACCGCTACTTCGCGACCCCGGCGCGGCGGTTCATCCTCGCCGACACGCCCGGCCACGTGCAGTACACGCGCAACATGGTCACGGGCGCGTCGACCGCCGACGTGGCGATCGTGCTGCTCGACGCGCGGGCGGGCGTGCTGGAGCAGACGAAGCGCCACGCGTTCATCGCGTCGCTGCTCGGCATCCCGCACCTCGTCGTCGCCGTCAACAAGATGGACCTCGTCGGCTACAGCGAGGAGCGCTTCGACGAGATCGTCCGGGACTTCTCGGCGTTCCGCGCCCAGTTGGCGGCGCCCGACGTGCGCTACTTCCCGATCAGCGCGCTGGAGGGCGACAACGTCGTCGACGACTCCGAGCACATGCCCTGGTACGGCGGCCCGACGCTGCTCGGCCATCTGGAGTCGATCGACCCGGCCGACGACCGCAACCTCACCGACCTGCGTTTCCCGGTCCAGCTCGTCATCCGGGCCGAGGGCAACGACTATCGCGGCTATGCGGGCCAGGTGGCATCCGGGGTCGTGCGGCCCGGCGACCGCGTGCGGGTCCTGCCCGCGGGGGTCGAGACGGCGGTCGCGGCGGTCGAGACGCTCGACGGGCCGCTGGAGGAGGCGTTCCCGCCGCAGTCGGTGACCGTGCGGCTCGTCGACGACGTGGACGCGTCGCGCGGCGACGTGCTCGTGGCCGCCGGCGACGCGGTCGAGGCCCGGCGCGAGCTCGAGGCCGACCTGTGCTGGTTCGCCGACCGGCCGCTGCGCCCGGGCTCGCGCTACCTGCTCAAGCACCTCACGCAGACGGTCGACGCGATCGTCGACGCGATCGTCGACACGGTGGACGTCCGCACGCTGGAGCGCGCCGCGCCGCCGGCCGAGCTCGCGCTCAACGACATCGGACGCGTCCGCCTGCGCACCCGCCGCCCGCTCGTCGCCGACCCCTACGCCCGCAACCGGGCCACCGGCGCGTTCATCCTCATCGACGCGACGACGAACGACACGGTCGCCGGCGGGATGGTGGCGTAGGCCGCTCGGGGGCGCGTGCGGGGCCTCGCGGGGGCGCGTGCGGGGCCTCGCGGGGGCGCGTGCGGGGCCTCGCGGGACGCATGCGGGGGCGCGTGCGGCGCCTCGCGGGACGCATGTCGAGTTTCGTCTCGCTATGCGACGAAACTCGACAGAGGTCCGGCTCCGCTTCGGCTGATGGCGACCCCCGCCCCGGGCGACACCGCCTCCTGCGGCACGTCTCAAGTAGCCTTTCCCGCCGCATGTTCTCCAAGGTTCTGGTCGCAAATCGTGGTGAGATCGCGATCCGCGTCATGCGGACGCTCGACGAGATGGGGATCACATCGGTCGCCGTCTACTCCGAGATCGATCGTGAGGCGCTGCACGTCAAGCGCGCCGACGAGGCGTATCTGCTCGGGCCCGCCGAGGCGGCCAAGAGCTACCTCAACGTCGAGAAGATCATCGAGGTCGCCAAGGAATGCGGCGCCGAGGCGATCCATCCCGGCTACGGCTTCCTCGCCGAGAACGCCCCGTTCGCCCGCGCCTGCGACGAGGCGGGCATCGTCTTCATCGGCCCGCCCGCTTCGGCGATCGACGCGATGGGCTCCAAGACGAAGGCCCGCGAGCTCATGCAGGCCGCCGGCGTGCCGATCGTGCCGGGCACGACCGAGGCGGTCGAGACCTACGAGGACGCGCTGCACATCGCCAAGCACGAGATCGGCTTCCCGGTCGCCGTCAAGGCCGCGTCCGGCGGCGGCGGCAAGGGCTTCCGCGTCGCGCTGACCGAGGACAAGCTCAAGGACGCCTTCGAGGGCGCCTCCCGCGAGGGCGAGAAGTTCTTCTCCGACGGCACCGTCTACCTCGAGCGCTACCTGCCGGACCCCCGCCACGTCGAGGTCCAGGTCCTCGCCGACAAGCACGGCAACGTCATCCACCTCGGCGAGCGCGACTGCTCGATCCAGCGCCGCCACCAGAAGCTCATCGAGGAGTCGCCCGGCCCGCTGGTCGACGATGCGCTGCGCGAGAAGATCGGCAAGATCGGCATCGACGCCGCCAAGGCGGTCGACTACGTCGGCGCCGGCACGATCGAGGGCATGCTCCAGGACGGCGAGTACTTCTTCCTGGAGATGAACACCCGCGTCCAGGTCGAGCACTGCGTGACCGAGATGGTCACCGGCGTCGACATCGTGCGCGAGGGCATCATCGCGGCCGCCGGCGAGGAGCTGACGGTCAAGCAGGAGGACGTCGAGCTGCGCGGCCACGCGATCGAGTGCCGCATCAACGCCGAGGACGCCTCGAAGAACTTCGCCCCCGCGCCGGGCAAGATCGGCAACTACAAGGAGCCGACCGGGCCGGGCGTGCGCGTCGACTCGGGCGTCGGGCCCTTCGGTGAGGTCTCGCCGATGTACGACCCGATGGTCGCCAAGCTCATCGTCTGGGACAAGGACCGCGAGCACGCGACGCGCCGCATGCTGCGCGCGCTCAAGGAGTACGAGATCGAGGACCTCAAGACCCTCATCCCGTTCCACTCCAAGCTGCTGGCCACCGAGGAGTGGGCCAAGGCGTCCACGTGCCGCGAGCTGCTCGAGGACAAGAGCTGGCTGAAGACGCTCGCGTTCCCACCGCCGACCCGGGTGGGCGGGTCCGACTCGGATGGCGAGGAGGAGAAGGTCGAGCAGGACTACACCGTCGAGGTCTCCGGCCGCCGGTTCGACGTCAAGGTCATCGGGCCGCCGCCGGCCGGTGGCATGGTCGTCGCATCCAACGGCGCGGGACCCGCGGCCGGCGCGAAGAAGCCCAAGCGCGGCGAGCGCACGTCCGGCGGCGGCGGTGGCGCCGACGAGCTCCTCAGCCCGCTGCAGGGCAACATGTGGAAGGTGCTCGTCAAGCAGGGCGACACCGTCGAGGAGGGCCAGCTGCTCTGCATCATCGAGGCGATGAAGATGGAGAACGAGATCACCGCCCACAAGGCGGGCACGATCGCGGCGCTGCCCATCGTCGAGGGCGAGCCGATCCAGTCGGGCGCCCCGATCGCGACCATCACCTCGCCAGCGGCGGAGTAGACCCGCGTGCTCGCCGCCGCGACCATCCTCGGAAGCGGCGGCTTCGTTCCGACCGGACGACGCGAGACGTCCTCCCTGCTGCTGCTGCCCGACGACGAGGACGCCGCGGTCGTCGTCGACGCGGGCACCGGCCTGCGCCGCCTGGTCACCGACCCGGCGCTGCTGCAGGGCCGCGAGGAGCTGCACGTCGTCCTCACGCACTTCCACATCGACCACATCACCGGGCTGCCGTACCTCACCGAGCTCGTGGCCGACCACCAGATCTGGGTCCACGGCCCGGGCGCGGCGCTCTACGGCACGACGACGTTCGCGATCCTCGGCCGGATCTTCACCCATCCGGTCATGCCGGTCGGCCTGCTCGAGCTCGGGGTCGAGGTGCGCGACCTGTGGCCGGGCGAGGTCGAGATCGCGGGCCTGCAACTGCGCGCCCGCCGCCAGGAATGCCACACCGACCCGACGCTTGGGCTGCGGATCGGCGACAACCTGACGTGGTGCACCGACACCGAGGCCGACCCGCGCAACGCGGAGCTCGCCGCCGGCTGCCGGGTGCTCTGCCATGACGCGTGGGGGCCGCCGGCGGCACCCGGGCATCCGACGCCGGCCGAGGCGGCGCAGGTGGCGGTCGACGCCGGGGTGCAGCGGCTCGTACTCATCCACGTGCCGCCGAACGCCGACGAGGACCGCATGCGCGCGCAGGCCGCCGAGGTGCACCCGCACGTCACGGTCGCCACCGACGAGCTCGACCTGCTGGCGCTCTGAGGTCCGGGGCGATGCCGGCGCGCGCGTGGAAGGCCGACCTGCTCGACGCGGAGACGGTCGCCCGGCTGCTCGTCGGCTTCCGCGACCATCTCGGCTACGACTGGCCGTCGGACAACGCCTTCCTCGCCGGGGTGGAGCGGCTCATGGAGGACCGCGACACGGAGTTTCTGCTGGCGGCGCCCGACGACGACTCGCCGCCGCTGGGCGTCGCGCAGCTGCGCTTCCGGTTCGGGATCTGGCGGGCGGGCGGGGACTGCCTCGTGGAGGACCTCTTCGTCGAAGCGGGGGCGCGGCGCCGTGGCGTGGCGCGGGCGCTGCTGGAGCTCGCGACCGAGCGGGCGCGCGAGCGCGGCTGCCGCCGGATGGAGCTCGACGTCTCGGAGGCCAACGAGGCGGGCCTGTCGCTCTACCGGTCGTTCGGGTTCCGCGAGCGCGCGGCCGAGGACGCGCCGCGCGACCTCTACCTGCGCCGGCATCTGGACTGACCGGGTCGAGGATGCCCGGCCAAGGCGAGCGCCACCTCAGCCACCGGTCCAACTGGCTGCGCGCGGCCGTGCTCGGGGCCAACGACGGCGTCGTCTCGACGGCGGGGCTCGTGCTGGGCGTCGCCTCGGCGGGCGCCTCGCGCAGCGCGATCGTGACGGCGGGGGTCGCGGGGCTCGTCTCCGGTGCGCTGTCGATGGCCGCCGGCGAGTACGTCTCGGTCAGCTCCCAGCGCGACACCGAGGAGGCCGACCTGCGGCTCGAGGCCCGTGAGCTGGCCGCCGACCCGGCCGGCGAGCTGGCGGAACTCGCCGCGATCTACGAGGCGCGCGGACTGTCGCCGGCGCTGGCGCGACGCAACGCCAAGGCGATCCCCGACATCGTGCGC
>JBDZVZ010000096.1:0-10690 GCA_040255945.1 Solirubrobacterales bacterium
GACCATGCGGCCCAGCTCTGGGTCGCCGCGCCCGACGCGCGGATCGAGCGCGCCGCGGGCGTCCTGGCCGATGGCCACTTCCTCGCCGCGCCGGTCCACCTCGTCGCCACCCACAGCGGCGACCTGCCGTCGCTGCCGCCCACCCACCGGCGCGTCGACGTCCACGGGATCCTCTACTGCGAGCTCGACCCGGCGCGTGAGCGGCTCTGGCGGGTGCGCGCGTTCTTCGACCTCTACGAGGCGTGCGTGCAGCTCGGTGTGCTGCCGGCGCGCGGCGGCCTGGGCGAGAAGGCGCTCATGCTCCTGCGCGGCTTCGGGCTGCGCTCGCGGGGCTGAGGCCGCGCTCGTGGGCGTCCGGCAGAACGTTGATGTCGCTCAGCGGCATCAACGTCACGCTGGCCGATGCACACAGCGATGTGTATCGTCATGTGTATGCGCACGAACATCGAGATCGACGACGACGTCCTGGAGGAGGCGCGCCGCGTGCTCGGGACGGCGACGAAGCGCGACACGGTCGACGCAGCGCTGCGCGAGGTCGTCGCTCGCGATCGTCGCCTCGCCATCCTCGACCTGCGCGGCAAGGTCAAGTGGGAGGGCGATCTCGACGCCAGCCGCCGAGGCCGCACACGGTGATCGTCGTTGACACGAGCGTCTGGATCGACGTCCTCAACGATCGCACCACACCTCAGGCACGCCACGCGGTCGACCTCATCTCCGACGGCCAGCCGGTCGCGCTCACCGACGTCATCTTCACCGAGATCCTCCAGGGCTTCCGCGCCGACGCCGACGCCGCGCGCGTCGAGGGGCATCTCCGCGCGTTCCCGATCCTGCGCCTGCAGGCGCTTGACGACCATGCCCACGCCGCGGAGCTCTACCGCGCCGCGCGGCGCGCCGGGGTGACGGTTCGCAAGACGCTGGACTGCCTCATCGCGGCGGCCTGCATCCGCGCCGACGCGCCGATCCTCCACGCCGATCGCGACTTCGACCTCTTGGCCTCATGCACGCCGTTGCGCGTCCACGAGGCGCCCCGCGGCACGTCGTGAGCGCTGCGGACGACGCTGGTGCCGCCAGGCGGCACAAACGTCATGCCGGGCGGCTCACTTCACCGTGATCGTGCCGTCGATGGAACGAGGGGGCGGCGGGCGCGCATGCCCGGGACCTTATGCGGCGCCGATGTGGCCGGCGCCCCGACCGCCGTCAGCGGCCCAGTGCCCGCCGGAGCCCGGCGTCGATCTGCGCAACGATCCATGACGGCAGCTGGGAGACCCGCTCCTCAAGCACGGATCGATCGAGCGTGGCCACCTGCGTGACGTTGGCGACAGATTCCTTCGGCAGGCCGGAGAGCTCAGCCGGGACCGCGACGTTGCCGGGGACCGCCGCGAGCCGCAGGTTTGACGTCACGACCACGACCGTCGCGGTTCTCAACGTCGATGCGTTGTAGCGGTCATCGCTGACGATGATCACCGGGTGTCGGTACGCCGGTGCCGAGCCGCGTGGAAGACCGAGGTCGGCCCACCACACCTCGCCACGACGGATCACCACGCCTCGTCGTCGGCTGCCATCGCGTCGGCCGCTCGCACGACGAACGCGACGTCCTGGTCTGTGCCCGCGAGCGCCGCGTCGATGGCCGCCGTCGTCTCGTCGCCCTCGAGATCCTCAAGCCACCGTTCGGCGGCACGAGCGAAGAACTCGCTGCGCGACACCCCGAGGCGCTGGGCAGCCTCGTCGACGCGCTCGAACGTCGAGTCGGGGACCGAAATGGCGGTCTTCATTCGGCCAAGTATAACCGGGTAATACCGAGGCGCAAGCACCCGTCGTCACGCCGGCGCCACCGTCAGCAGCACCGGCGCGTGGTCGGAGAGCCCGCCCTCGCGCGGCGGCACTACCGTGCGCCCCGCGGCGCTGAAGCCGCGCCCCAGCACCCGGTCCACACCGTGGCCGCCGAGGTCGGCGAAGCCCGGCACGACCGGGTCGACGACGTTGCAGTCGCCGCCCAGCAGCACGCGCGCTTGCGGCCCCGCCCAGCCGAGCACGAGCTCGCCCGCCCGGCGCAGGTCGGCGCGGGTCAGCGTGTGCGGGCGCACCTGGGCGTGGACGTTGGCGATCCACGGGCCGCCCTCGAGCCGGACCGCGTGCACGACGCGCCGCTCCGGCCGTCGCCGCAGCACGCCGACCCGGTGCACGGCGATTGCGGGGTGGGTGGGTCCGTCTCCGCGGACGAGGATCGCGTTGGCCCCACCGCCATTGGACTTGATGAGGTCCGGCCGCCGCTCGGCCACCCAGCGGCGCACCGGCAGCAGGCAGTTGCGCGACGTCAACGCCAGGCGGAACTCCGCCCCGGCGGCGCGCGCCAGCACCGGCGGCCACCACGGCGGCACCTCCTGCAGCAGCGCGACGTCCCATGCCCAGCCGGCGATCGCCGCGGCGAACTCCGCCTCCAGCGCACGGGGCACCTCCGGCACCGCGCGGCCGTGGAACAGGTTCCAGGTCAGGACACGCACCGGCGTATCCTTCCGCGCCTTCCCATGCGCCACCTCCTCACCGGTACCGAGCTCACCCCCGACGAGCTGCATCACGTCCTCGACCGCGCCGCCGCGCTGAAGCTCGCGCCGCGCTCGTCGAGCCTGCTCGAGGGCCGCAGCGTCGCGCTCATCTTCCAGAAGCCGAGCACCCGGACGCGCGTGAGCTTCGAGGCCGGCATCGTCGAGATGGGCGGCCACCCGATGGTCCTGCGCCCCGACGACCTGCAGCTCAACCGCGGCGAGTCGCTGCGCGACACCGCCCGCGTGCTGGGCCGCCACGTGGCCGCGGTCGGCGTGCGCACCCACGCCGACGCCGAGCTCGAGGGCCTCGCCGCCGAGGACCGCCTGCCGGTCTTCAACATGCTCACCCAGAACCACCACCCGTGCCAGGTGCTCGCCGACCTGCTGACGCTGCGCGAGGCGTTCGGCGAGCTCGAGGGCCTGAAGCTCACCTACGTCGGGGACGGCAACAACATGGCGCGCTCGCTCGTCGAGCTCGGCGCGATCGCGGGCGTCGAGGTCGTCGTCAGCTCCCCCGACGGCTACACGCTCGACGGGGTCCCGAACGTCACCGACCCGCGCGAGGCGGTCGCCGGCGCCCAGGCGGTCTACGCCGACGTGTGGGTGTCGATGGGCGACGAGGCCACCGCCGACGCCCGCCGGGCCGCGCTGGGCCCCTACCGGATCGACGACGCGCTGCTCGACGCCGCGGCGCCGGGCGCGATCGCCCTGCACTGCCTGCCCGCCCATCCCGGCGAGGAGATCACCGAGTCGATCCTCTACGGCCACCGCCAGCGCATCTGGGAGCAGGCCGAGAATCGCCGCCACGCGCAGAAGGCGATGCTCGAGTGGCTGCTCGAGGCGTGACGGCGGAGCCGCCGCCCCGCCAGGAGGGGGCGGTTTGCGGCGGCGGCTCCGAGGGATCCGTCGAGGACCGGGGAAGCGGTCTGGTGATGCAAACGCGCCCGCCGCGCTGAACTTGCGCTGTTGTCAGAGATTTTTCGCAGCGGGTAGGTTCGGGCCAGGACATGCCGAAGCGAACGCCGCCCACGCCCGACGATCTGCGCGCCAGCGTCAGCGCGATGCGCGAACTGCTCGTGAGCTCCGTGACGCTCACGACCGACCGACTCCAGGACGCGGTCGACGACGCGGTGCGCCGCGGGCGCATGACACGGCGCGACGCCGAGGAGCTGCTGTCGACGCTCATCACGACCGGCCGCCAGCAGACCGAGGCGCTGCTGGCCGACCTCGAGCGGCTCGTCGGCCGCCGGGTGCGCACCGACGTCGGCGCCGGCCCTCGCGCCCCCAGATCGGCGTTCCCGATCGCCGACTACGACGACCTGACCGCCGCCGAGATCAACAAGCGCCTGAAGGACCTCACCCCCGCCCAACTGCGCAAGGTCCGTGACCGCGAACGGCGGGGCGCCGGCCGCAAGTCGGTGCTCGCCGCGATCGAGCGGCGCCTGACGTAGGCGCCGCTCGATCCGCGACGGCGACGGATCAGCGCTTCGAGCGCTTCTTCGTCGTCTTCTTCGGCTTCTTCTTCGGCTTGGGCTTGGCGAGCGTCACCGTCTTCTTGGCGGTGGACTGCGCCTGGTTGCCGGCCTGGTCGACCGCGGTCACGACGACCGTGGCCGTGACCTTGGCGCCGGCATACTTCTTGGCGACCGCCTTGGGCACCGTGATGTTCACGGGGACCGCCTGGCCGGGGGCGACCTGCGCGGTGGCCGCCGGCAGCTTCACGACGATCTTCTTGCGCTTCTTGGCCTTCTTCTTCTTGGCCTTCTTCTTCTTGGCGGCGGTGTGGGCCGAGGACTTCTTGGCCTTCTTCGTCGTGACCTTCGGCGGCGTGATCGTGAACGTCGAGGTCGTCGTCACCGTCGCCGGCGAGTCGCAGTTGACGGTGATGACGAGCGGCTTGCCGGCCCCGCCGGTGCCGCCGGGCCGCGAGCCGGTGACGGTCACGCCGCACTTCGGCGGCACGTTGTCGACGAACGTCGCCAGGGCGGACGCCTGCGGCTCGTTGGCGTCACGCGTGCTGTTGTTGTTGAGGTCGACGTAGGCGGCGACCGTGTCGAAGCCGGCGTTCGTGCCCGGGTCGGTGATGCGGCCGACGCCGGAGCCGTCGAGGACGGTGTTGCCGCCGGTCATCGGGTTGGCGCCGGTGATCTCCCAGCGCAGCGTCTTGCCGGCGAACGGCACGTCGGCGGTGTCCTTCGCGGTCACCGTGAACGTGATCGGCGTGCCCTGGGGCGCGCCGGCGTTCGTCTGGTCGAACTGGAGGGCCGCCGGCAGCGCCGTGCGCACCGTCACCTCGTAGCTCGCGGTCTGGCCGCCGGGCAGCGGGGTCGCGAGCCGGTCGTCCCACTCGACGCCGCCGGCGTTGTCGTCGGGCTCGGCGTAGGCGGTGTCGTTGAAGACCTTCGTGCCCGCCTCGTTGCCCGCCTGGCCGATCCGCGTCCAGACGCTGAGCGGTTCGGTCGAGTACGTGAGCGCCTCGTAGTGGCTCCACGGCGTCGCGGGCGCCGCGCTCTCGACGAACCCGCCCGAGCGGCCGGTGTCGGCGTTCGTGCCGCCGACGAAGCGTGGCGGCCCTTGGGTGAAGATGCCGGTGCCCCGGTCGTCGCCCTCGAAGTAGAAGTCGGCGCCCAGCAGCGCCTTGAACGGCAGGCCGACCGCCGGGCTGCTGACGTTCTTGACGTCCCACTTGACGTGGAAGGTCTGCTGGCCGTTGACGTAGGTCGTCGTCTGCGTGACGAGCGCGAGGTCCTTCGTCTGGTCGGTCGGGTCGGTCGGGTTGACCGCGTAGGTCGTCACCTGGGTGAACGGCGCGCCCGCGCTGCCGTCGCCGGTGACCACCGACTGGCCGCGGTTGACGAACGGCTCCAGGCCGTGCGGGCCCGCCGCGCCGTCGAAGCCGTAGACCTTGCCGGCGAGATCGACCGGCACGCCGGCCGCGTCCTGCGGGAACGCGAGGAAGAACCCGGCGTCGCCCACCGGGTTGGAGGGCGCGTAGAAGATGTAGGAGGTGTCGCCGGCCCGCTGTGCCTGCAGCTGGCCCTGGTCCCCGACCCAGACGGTCATGGGGTTGCCGCTGATCTGCGTCGGTGCGGCTGTGGCCGACCCGGCGAGCAGCAGCGCGAAGGCGGCGGCGAGGCCGCCGATGGTGCGTGCGCGAAGCAAGGTGAGAACCTTTCAGTCGTAGAGAGCGGGCGGCAGCCTACCGGTCCCGCCGACGGCCGGGAAGGGGGATTGGCCGCATGGGTGCCATCCTCTTTTCCGCAATGGCCGCCGACTCCTCCACCGCCCGCCCTCCGCGCCCCGATCGGGGCGCGACGATCGACCTGCGCATCGACGCGCTGGCCAACGGCGGCGCCGGCGTGGGCCGCACCGCCGGCGGCTACGTCGTCTTCGTGCGCGAGACCGTGCCGGGCGACCGCGTCCGCGCCGTGCTGACGAAGCGCAAGCGCCACTACGGGGAGGCGCGGCTGCAGGAGATCCTCGAGCCGGCAGCCGACCGCATCGACCCGGTTGCCGACCATCCGGGCGCGCCGTGGCAGGTGCTGCCCTACGAGCGCCAGCTCGAGATCAAGCAGGCCCAGGTCGACGACGCGCTGCGGCGCATCGGCCACCTCGACGGCTTCGAGCTGCGGCCGATCGTGCCCGCCGTGCAGCAGTGGCGCTACCGCAACAAGCTCGAGTTCTCGTTCGGCACCGATGAGAGCGATCCCGCCCGCCCGCTCATCTGCGGCTTCCACGCCCCGGGCTCGTGGGAGGAGATCGTCGCCGTCGACGACTGCCTGTTGCAGTCCGAGCGCGGCAACGCGACCCGGCGCGCCGTGCTCGACTGGGCGCGCGCCCAGGGCCTGGGCGCCTACGACCGCCGCACCCAGCAGGGCGCGCTGCGCAACCTCGTCATCCGTGAGGGCCGGCGGACCGGCGAGCTGCAGGTCCGCCTCGTCGTCACCGAGGGGGCCGGCATCGACGGCGCGTCGCTCGCGGAAGCCGTCGGCGCCGACAGCCTGCTCGTCACCGAGATCGCGGGCGTCGGCGAGACGACGGCGGGCGGCACGACCGAGCTCGTCGACGGGTCGGCGAAGATCGCCGAGGAACTCTGCGGGCTGCGGTTCCGGCTCTCCTCCCAGGCGTTCTTCCAGACGAACACCGAGATGGCCGAGCGCCTCTACGGCATCGCGGCCGAGGCGGCCGCGCTGCAGGGGTGGGAGCGCGTCTACGACCTGTTCTGCGGGATCGGGACGATCGGGCTGTCGCTCGCGGGCCGGGCCGGCGAGGTATGGGGCCTGGAGATCGTCGAGGAGGCGATCGCCGACGCGCTGGACAACGCCCGCGCCAACGAGATCGCCAACGCCCAGTTCTTCGCCGGCGACGTCCGCACCGGCCTGCGCGAGCTCGTCGAACGGGCCGGGCGGCCGGACGTCGCGGTCATCGACCCGCCGCGGGCCGGGTTGAGCCAGAAGGTCGTGCGCCGGATCATCGAGGCGTCGCCGCGGCGCATCGTCTACGTCTCCTGCAACCCGACGACGCTGGCGCCGAACGCCGCCCAGCTCGTGGAGGCCGGCTACGCGCTGCGCTGGGTGCGCCCGGTCGACATGTTCCCGCAGACGCCGCACATCGAGGCGGTCGCGCTGCTCGAGCGCGCCTGAGCCCGACCGGTGCCTGGCACCAGGGTGCCCGGCACCGGCGGGTGTTCGGGGCAGGCACCTGACCTCGGGCGACGAATTGGCCCGGGAACGTTCAAGCCGGATCGTTCGGTGCCGATACGTTCCCCGGGTCCCCGCTGTGCGCCGTTCGTCCGTCCGTCCCCTCCGTTCCGCCGCCGTGGCCACCGCCGCCCTGGCGCTCCTGCCCGCGGCGGCCCTCGCACGCGAGGACGCGCCCGGTGAGATCCTCCTCCAGCGGGCCCCCGGCGTCACCGCCGCCGAGGCCGCCCAGGTGCGCCGCGACGCGGGCGTCCGGCTCGTCGACCGTCCGCTGCCGGGCGTCGACCAGGTGGCCGTCGCCGGCGCCGACCCGGACGCCGCGCTCGCCCAGCTGCGCCGCGACCCGGACGTGGCCTGGGCCGAGCCCAACCGCCTCACGCGCGCGACGAGCACGGTCACCGACCCGTACTTCCAGTACCAGTGGGGCCTCGAGAACACCGGGCTCTTCGGGACGGCGACGACGACCGCCGACGCCGACATCGACATCACGGGCGCCTGGCCGATCGGGATCGGCGCGGGCGTGACCGTCGCCGTCGTCGACTCCGGGGTCAAGGTCGACCATCCCGATCTCGCCGGCCGGCTGCTGCCGGGCTTCGACTTCCTCGACGGCGCCGGCGACGTCACCGACCTCAACGGCCACGGCACCCAGGTCTCCGGCGTCATCGCGGCCGACGCGAACGCGATCGGCACGGTCGGGGTGGCCCCCGGGGCGAGCGTCGAGCCGCTGCGGATCCTCGACGCCCAGGGCGTCGGCACGACCGCCGACTCGGCGTCCGCCTTCGACCGCGCCGGCACGGAGGGCATCCGGATCGTCAACGCCTCGATCTCCGCCGCCCGCCCGACGACCGTCGAGCTGCTGGCGATCCAGCGCCACCCCGACACGCTGTTCGTCGTCGCCGCGGGCAACGACGGCCAGGACCTCGACGCGACGACGACGCGCTCCTACCCGTGCTCCTACGCCGAGCCGAACGTCATCTGCGTCGGCGCGTCGGACTGGAACGACCGGCCGGCGCGCTACTCGAACCGGGGCCGGCTCAGCGTCGACCTCTTCGCCCCCGGCGACACGATCTACTCGACCTCGGTCAAGGCCTCGTACGCCTACATGAACGGCACGTCGGCGGCGGCGCCGATGGTTGCGGGCACCGCGGCGCTGCTGGCCGGCGCGCGGCCCGAGCTCACGCCGCTTGAGATCAAGCAGCGGCTGCTCGACACCGTCGACCACCCCGCCGCGCTGGACGGCCTGTCGGTCAGCGGCGGCCGCCTCAACGCCGCGGCCGCGCTCGCGGACGACGGCGCGGTCCGCTCCGCCGACGCGACCGCCCCCGGCGTGCCCGACGACCTGCAGGCCGAGGCCGGCGACGGCGAGGTCCGCCTGAGCTGGGACGGCGTCGCGTCACCCGATCTCGCCGGCTACCGCGTCTACGAGGCGACCGGCGGAGACGACTTCCTCCCGGCCGCCGATGCCGGCCAGCAGACCGAGCACACCGTCGACGAGCTGGCCAACGGGACGACCTACGCCTTCCGCGTCACCGCCGTCGACAACAGCGGCAACGAGTCGGCGCCCAGCGACGTCGTGACCGTGACCCCGCGCACGGCGCCCCAGCCGATCGTCGTCGTCGCCGAGCCGGCGCCGGCCCCCGCCCCCACGACCCCGGCCCCGGAGCGCGTGCCCGAGTGGCGCGTGCCCGTCTCGGCGGTCCCGGCCCCCGCGCCGCAGCCGACGCCGACGCGGCCCGCCGCCGCGCGGGGCAGCAGCGAGGATCGCGACGCCGCCAAGCCCGCCGTCACCCGGCTGCGGGTGGTCGGCCGCCCGACGGGCACGCGGTCCTCGAAGGCCCGCCTGGAGCTCACCCTGAGCGCCCGCACCCAGGTCAAGCTCACGCTCCAGCGCAAGGTCTGTCGCCGCAGCACGGCGGCGAAGCGGACCCGCTGCCGCTACCGGGCCTCGCGCAGCCGGACGCTGACGCTGTCGGCCGGGCGCCACCGGCTGCGGGTCACGACCCGCCTGGCCGGTCTGCGCGTCACCCGCGGCAGCTGGCGGGTGCGCGCGACGACGGCGGCCGGCACGCGCACGGTCGCGCTGCGCGTCGGTCGCTAGCAGCGCCCCTCGATCGCCCGCTCGCACGCCCAGGCGGCCCGGGCTGCGCGCTCGAGGCGCCGGGCGGTCGCCTCCGGGTCCGACGGGTCGGCCAGGAAGTCCTGGAAGATCCCCCACATGCCCTGCTCGGCGGTCGCCCCGAATGCCGGCGGCTGCAGGTCGGAGAGGTCGAAGCGCACCGTCCGGGCGCGGGCGAGCGCCGTCGCCGCCGCCCGGGCCAGCGCGTCCGGGTAGGCGCGGGCCGGAACGCTGCGGTTCGGCGACAGGAAGCCGCCCGCCCGCGCCCACGGCATCGCGGCACGCGGGCCGGCGAGATAGCGCAGCAGCCGCTGGGCGGCCGGGGTGCCCGAGAAGGTCACCGCGACGTCGCCGCCGACGACCAGCGCGCCCGTCGCGCCGCCGTCGACCGCCGGGAAGTCGAAGAAGCGCGCCGGCGCGCCGCCCGGCAGGAAGCTGCGCACGAAGTCGCCCTCGAAGACCATCGCCGCGCGGGGCGGGCCGGGGTGGCCTCCGAACACATCGCCGACCGACTCCTCGAAGCTCGTCTCGATGGCCTCGGAGGTGGGCCCGACGAGCCGCTGGTCGGCGAAGAGCTCGCCGAGCTGGCGCAGGACCCGCAGGACGCTCGGGTCCGTCCAGGACATCCGGTGCTCGGCGAGCCGCTGGTAGGGGACCGGGCCGGCGCTGCGCAGGTAGAGGTTCTCGAACCAGTCGGTGAGCGTCCACGGCGCGGCGCCCGCGACCGACAGCGGCCGGACGCCGTGGCGGGCGAGCGCGTGCAGCGTGTCGAGCAGCTCGCTCCACGTGCGCGGCGGCGCGCTGACGCCCGCGGCCCGCAGCACGTCGGGCCGGTACCAGAACGTCGACTTGTCGGCAGCCTTGAACCACACGCCGTAGAGGCGGCCGCCGACCGTCGCCAGCTGCCGCCACTGTGCGCTGTAGTGGGCGACGCTCGCCCGCCGCGCGGCGGCGTTCAGCGGCCGGATCTGGCCCCGGACGGCCAGGTCGTGCAGGAGCCCGGGCTGGGGCAGGATCGCCACGTCGGGCGCGCAGCCGCGCTTCAGCCGCGCCTCGAGCTTGGCGGCGATGTCGCGGGTCTCGTAGGCGAAGGTCGTCGCGATGCCGGTCCGGCGCTCGAAGTCGTGCAGGACCTGGGCGAAGGCGCGGGCCTCCTCGCCGTCCCAGACCCCCGCCACGACGAGGCGGCGGGCGTCGTCGCCGGCCGCCGGGCAGTCGGCGGTCAGCGGCAGGATCGGGACGGCGTGGGCGGCGTCCGGCCGGGTGCCGGGGTGACCGCCGGCGGCCAGCAGCGCGACGACCGCCAGGGCCGCGGCGCCCGCCAGCGCGAC
>JBDZVZ010000139.1:0-2778 GCA_040255945.1 Solirubrobacterales bacterium
CGGAACCGGCCCTGCTTGCCCTTGAGCATGTCCGACAGCGACTTCAGCGGGCGGTTGCCCGGGCCCGTGACGGGCCGGCCGCGGCGGCCGTTGTCGAACAGCGCGTCGACGGCCTCCTGCAGCATGCGCTTCTCGTTGTTGACGATGATCTCCGGCGCGCCGAGGTCCAGCAGGCGCTTCAACCGGTTGTTGCGGTTGATGACGCGGCGGTAGAGGTCGTTGAGGTCGGAGGTCGCGAAGCGGCCGCCGTCGAGCTGGACCATCGGGCGCAGCTCCGGCGGGATGACCGGGACGGCCTCGAGGATCATGTGCTCGGGCTTGTTGTCGGAGTACAGGAACGCCGACAGGACCTTCAGGCGCTTGACGGCGCGGGCCTGCTTCTGGCCCTTGCCGTGCTTGACCTGGTCCTCGAGGTCCTCGCGCTCGTGCTCGAGCACGATGCCCGGCTGATCCTGCGGGGCGAGGTCGTCGCCCGCCAGGCGGTCGGCGTCGGTGTCGCGCGGCGGCGCGGCCCGGTCGTACTCGTCCTTCTCCTGCAGCAGCGTGCGGATGTGCTCGGCGCCCATGCCGCCGCCGAAGTACTCGCCGAAGCCGAACGGCGAGCCGAAGCGGTGCTTGAGCTCACGGAAGAACGTCTCGTCGGCGATGATCGTCTTCGGACGGAACTCGTCCTTGTCGGCGTTCTTGTCGACGTAGGTGTTCAGCGGCCAGTCCTCGCCCTCCTGCGGCGGCTCGTCGGACGGCTCCTCCTTGTTGGAGAAGAGCTTCCAGACCTCCTTGAGGCGCTCGCGCGCGTCCTCGTAGTAGGCCTGGGTGTCGTCGATGTCGGAGGCGAAGGTCTTCTGGAGCTCCTTGACGAGCTTCTCGCGCTCGTCGTCGGAGAGCTTCTTGACGTTGACGTCCAGCGACTCGGCCCAGAGCTCGTCCTCCATGCCGAAGTCCTTCTGGTCGCCCGAGCTCAGGAAGGCGATGCGAGCCTCGCGCGAGGTGCGCAGCTCCTCGACGCGCTCGTTCTCCTCGGCCCGCAGCCGGTCGAGCTCCTCCTGCATCTCGCCCTCGAGCTTGGGCAGGTCCCGCCAGCGCGCCTCCTGGTCGACCCAGGTGATGATCGACGCGGCGAAGTACAGGATCTTCTCGAGCTCCTTGGGCGCCATGTCGAGCAGGTAGCCGATGCGGCTCGGGACGCCCTTGAAGAACCAGATGTGGCTCACCGGGGCGGCCAGGTCGATGTGGCCCATGCGCTCACGGCGCACCTTGGACCGCGTGACCTCGACGCCGCAGCGCTCGCAGACGATGCCCTTGTAGCGGACACGCTTGTACTTGCCGCAGTAGCACTCCCAGTCCTTGGTGGGACCGAAGATGCGCTCGCAGAACAGGCCGTCCTTCTCGGGCTTGAGCGTCCGGTAGTTGATCGTCTCCGGCTTGGTCACCTCACCGGAGGACCACCCGCGGATCTGCTTGGAGGACGCCAGGCCAATCTCGATGGCGTCGAAGTTGTTGATGTCGATCATGTTGATCTCTCTTGCTCGCGGGTGATTCTCTAGGCCTCTTCGGCGACCTCGCCGAGGTCGATCTCGGCGTCGATGTCGGGCGCCTCGGCGTCCTCGTCGGCCTCCTCGGCGGACGCGTCGGTGTCGTCGGTGCCCTCGACGCCCTCGTCGGCGGCCTGACCGTCGGTGGCGCGGACGCCGGAGAGGTCGATGCCGAGCTCCTCGGCGGCGCGCAGGAGGTCGTCGTCCTCGTCGATCATCTCGGCGCGGGCGCCCTCCTCGGAGACGACGTTGACGTCGAGCGCCAGCGACTGCATCTCCTTGAGGAGCACCTTGAATGACTCGGGGATGCTCGGCTCGGCGATGTTCTCGCCCTTGACGATCGCCTCGTAGGCCTTGACGCGCCCGACCGTGTCGTCGGACTTGATCGTCAGCATCTCCTGCAGCGTGTAGGCGGCGCCGTAGGCCTCCAGCGCCCACACCTCCATCTCGCCGAAGCGCTGGCCGCCGAACTGCGCCTTGCCGCCCAGCGGCTGCTGGGTGACCAGCGAGTACGGGCCCGTCGAACGCGCGTGGATCTTGTCGTCGACGAGGTGCAGCAGCTTCAGGATGTACATGTAGCCGACCGTCACCGTCTCCTCGAACGGCTCGCCGGTGCGGCCGTTGAAGAGCTGGAGCTTGCCGGTGGCACGCGTGCCCTCGGTGCGCTTGGTGTCGACGTCCATGCGGATCTTGCCGCCGGCCTTCGTGTGGTCGCGCTGCCACTTGACGAGCACGTCGTCGACGTCCTCGATCTCGGCACCGTCGAACACCGGCGTGGCCGTGTAGACGCGGTCGCCGTACTTGAAGCCGTGCTCGTCGTCGTCGTACCAGCCCTGAGCGGCGGCCCACCCGAGGTGGGTCTCCATGATCTGGCCGATGTTCATGCGCGACGGGACGCCGAGCGGGTTGAGGATGACGTCGACGGGCGTGCCGTCCTCGAGGAACGGCATGTCCTGCTCGTCGACGATCTTCGAGATGACGCCCTTGTTGCCGTGGCGGCCGGCGAGCTTGTCGCCCTCGGAGATCTTGCGCTTCTTGGCGACGAAGACCCGGACGAGGTCGTTGACGCCCGGCGGCAGGTCGTCGCCGTTCTCGCGCGAGAACGTCATGACGTCGATGACGACGCCGCCCTCGCCGTGCGGCACCTTCAGCGAGGTGTCGCGGACCTCGCGCGCCTTCTCCTTGAAGATCGCGCGGATCAGCTTCTCCTCGGCGGTCAGCTCGGTCTCGCCCTTCGGCGTGACCT
>JBDZVZ010000027.1:0-41992 GCA_040255945.1 Solirubrobacterales bacterium
GGCGAGGCGGGCGGCATCGGCGCCGACCGAGGCGCGCATCTCCAACACGGCGCGTTCGAGGCCGAGCTGGGCGGGCGCGTCGCCGCCGGCGAGCGCGAGCATGAGGTCGAGGCCGCCGTGGCGGCGCCAGTCGCGCACCCGGGTCGCCCCGCCCTGGCTGATGGCGACGAGCCCGGCCTGCTGGAGGCGCTTGAGCGCCTCGCGGACGGCGTGGCGGCTGGCGCCGAGGTCGTCGCTGAGCTGCCGCTCGGAGGGCAGCGCGTCGCCGGGCGCATGCTCGCCGGCGAGGATGGCGTCGCGCAGCGCGGCGTAGATCGCCGACGAGCGCGTCGAGCTGGTTGGACCAGTCATCCCCACTGGTTGTACCAGACCTCCACCCCTCGGCGCGTGGATACCCCTCGACGCGGGGGTGCCCTCGACGCCGGGGATCATCCGGCGGCGTACCGTGCGCGGCCGTGTCCGCCGCGCCCCTGACCGCCCTCGCCGCCCGCCCGCGCGCGATGGCCGTCGGCGGCGCGCTGGCGATCGCGTGGTCGGCGATCCTCGTCCGGCTCGCCGACGTCTCCCCCGCCACCGCCGCCGTCTTCCGCTGCGCCTACGCCGTGCCGGTGCTGCTCGCGCTCGCCGCCTGGGAGGACCGCCGCCTCGGGCCGCGCCCGCTGCGCGACCGGGCGATCGCCGCCGGCGCCGGCGTCTTCTTCGCCGTCGACCTCGTCTGCTGGCACCACGCGATCGCGGACGTCGGCGCCGGGCTGGGCACCGTCCTCGGCAACCTCCAGGTGGCGTTCGTCCCCCTGGCCGCCTGGATGCTGCTCGGCGAGCGGCCCGGCCGGCGCGTCCTCGCCGGCCTGCCGCTCATCCTCGTCGGCATCGTGTTGATCTCCGGTGCGCTGGAGACCGGCGCCTACGGCGACCACCCGGCGCGCGGCGTCGCGTTCGGTGCGGCGACCGGCGCCGCCTACGCCGGGTTCATCCTCGTCCTGCGCCGGGCCGGTGCCGACGCGCGCCGCCCCGCCGGCCCGCTGCTGGACGCGACCGCGATCGCGGCGCTGGGTGCCGCGGCGATCGGCGCCGCCGTCGGCGAGCTCGACCTCGTCCCGACGTGGCCCGCCCACGGCTGGCTCGTCGTGCTCGCACTCACCTCGCAGGTCGTCGGCTGGCTGCTCATCGGCGCCTCGCTGCCCCGCCTGCCGGCCGCGCTGACCTCGGTCCTGCTGACGATCCAGCCGATCGGCTCGATGCTGCTGGCCGTCGCGATCTTCGGCGAGGCCCCGTCGGCGCTGCAGCTGGCGGGCGGACTGGCGATCGTGTCAGCCCTGTTGCTCGTCAGCCGCGAGGGCGCATCGCGCCCCCGCGCGACGGGGTAGCGTCAGAGCGACGCATGCTCCACGTCATCCGCATCTGGTTGCCGCTCGCCATCCTCGCCGCCGGCGTCGCGCTCGTCATCGCCCGCGGCGGCGACGAGACGTCCTGGGAGGGCGGGGCCGCGCTGTGGGGGGCCGGCCTGAGCGTCGCCCTGCTGAACTGGTTCTACCGGATGGGCGTCAGCGGCGACCGGGACCGCGACCAGGAGGACGCCGCGCGCGCCTACTTCGAGCGCCATGGTCACTGGCCGGACGAAGCCCCACCGGCGCGGAGGTCCTGAAGGCGGCCGCTCCAGGGACGGGTCGCAGGCGTCGTTAACCGGGACAAGCCATGTTGCCCGACGCGCTCCGAACCGCAGAGCACGCGGTCGCCCTCGTCGTCGACCGCATCGCCGACGTCAACCCGGCGCTGCTCGTCCTCGGCGCGCTGCTGTACCTCGTGTCGCAGGCGGTCCGCACCCGGGGCTGGCACACGATCCTGCGCGCCGCCTACCCGGACGCCGACGAGCTGCGGGCGCGCCACACGATGGCCGCCTACCTGGCCGGCGCGGGCCTCAACGGCCTGATCCCGGCGCGGGGCGGCGACATCGTCAAGCTGTGGCTCCTGCGCCGCCGCATCCGCGGCTCGCGCTACCCGACGCTGGCCGCGACGTTCGTCCCGGAGACGCTCTTCGAGACGTTCTTCGGAACGCTGCTGGTCATCTGGGCGCTGGCGATGGGCTTCCTGCCGATCCCGGTGTCAGCGGGCGAGCTGCCGCACGTCGACGTGTCGCTGGTCATGGGCCATCCGGCGCTGTCGGTCGCCGCCGCCGCGGGCGCCGCGCTGGCCGCGCTGCTGCTGTACCGCTTCCTGCGCCGCCGGATCGGCGACCTGGCCGCCCGGCTGGCCCAGGGGCTGGCGATCCTGCGCACACCCGGCCGGTTCGTGTGCGGGGTCGCCTCGTGGCAGGCGCTGGCCCGCCTCATCCGGCTGCTGTCGCTGGCAGCGTTCATGGGCGCCTTCGGGCTGCCGGTGACGGCGGCGACGGTCGTGCTCGTCATGGCCGCCCAGGGCGGGGGCCGGATCATCCCGCTCGCGCCGGCGAGCACGGGGCTGCGCCTGGCGATGCTCTCCTACGGCTTCGTCGAGGTCACCGGCCAGCCGGTCGACATCGCCGACATCACGGCGTTCACGTTCGGCGTCGGCGCAGTGCTCATGCTCGGGGGCCTGGTGGTCGGACTCGCGGCCCTGGGCGCCGAGCTGCAGACGCTGTCGCCGCGGCGGACGGTCGCGGCGGCGCGGGCGGCAGCGGCGCGGCGACGCGAGGCCGAGGCGGCGGCCGCAACGCAGTGACAACTGCCTGCGCCGTGCTGAGGCGACCGCAGCTCACGCACCGGCGGATCTGCGAGAAGGGGCCCCCACCACGGCCACCCTAGCCGATTGACCAGGCACAGTACTGCTCTGGTGTCCTTCGCACTCAGTACGGTCGCGTCTTCGGCGGAACAACCGCCACGCGAAACTCCACAGCGCCTCTCCCGGGAAGGGAAGACTTCAATGCCTTGCTCTGCCGCGCCGAGCACTCCACCGGCTTCGCCAGTGACAGCGCAGCCGCTCGCGGCGTCGCGAGGAACCGCATGAGCCGAAAGGTCGCGCTTGCGTTCCTTGTCGCAGTATCTTCAAGTGACGACTAGTAACGGGTATACCGACGGCGACCCGCGATACGGCAGCATCCTCGGAGGACGCGGACGCTACGACTCAAATTATGTCTTCCACCCAGAGCCGGTTACGTTCGTAGGAACAGAGCACAACGTCGACGCCTACTTCTTTCTGCGTGACCTGGGGTATCTCTCGGGTGATCCTCGTTACGCCGGCGCGGCAGATCTCGTAAAACACAGCCTGCTCGAGAATCATTGGAATAGCCAACTGCATCGGTTCAACCAGGGGGTTAGCCTTGACGGGCCGGACACCGGCGAAGCGTTGGACCTCTGCAGCTGGGGCGGATTGTTCCTGCTTGCGGTCGGTGAGCAGAACAAGGCCGACGACTGCGCGCGCGAAATCACCAAATTCCGGGTGACCGGCGCGACGGTAGCTCCGTCCGCGTCGCCAGATGACTACAACTCCACATACAGCGGCAGTGGACCGTTCAGCGGGTATCGCCCTTACGTAACGAGCGACGGCTATGCGAGCCCGCCGGCCACCGTCTGGGCTGAGGGCACGTGGGGTGCGATCCTGTTCCGGCTACGACGCGGGGAGGATGTGTCTGCCGATCTAGCCGACATGCGCGGTCTTCAGAACATCGATCCGCACCATGGCTTTATTCAGGTGACTAGGGGCGCCGCCGCCTTGCCGTACGAGTTTCACGTGTGGCCCGCGGTGGGAGGCACGGCGTGGGCGGGGCTCGTTACCCATGATGCGTCCGCCCTGTGGAAAGAGGACGGTTGGAATAGGTCTGCCGCCAGCACGCAGTTGGCCGACCGTACGAGTTTTGTAATCTCGGCTCCGGCCGATGCGGAGACCTATTACTGGACACCGACAGTCGCACCAGGGGTCACGCTCGCGGTAGGACACAACGGCAACTTGGTCGCCCGCGATGGCACCGGTCGCTATCTCGGGACCGTCGCTTATCGCTTTGCCCTCGATGCCGATAACCAAGACGTCCCCGTAACGTACGCATGGAACGGTTCCGTCGTATCCATCACCGTTGCCCACAAGTCGTCCGACGAAGTCACCTACCCAGTGTTGGTCGACACAAACCTCGCGTCTGCTTCCGTCGGCGACCTCGAGCGCGAGGAAACCGCCCTGGCGCAGGCGGCCAGCTACGGAATAGTGCCCCAGGTGCAGCTCAATCCGTTAGAGCGGGCATTCTGCAAGCCGAGGAATCGCAAGCTTGTCTGTCTCGCCTTCTACAACGACCGCACTAAGGCGATCCGGCTCGCCGAGCACCTCTTTGGCGTCGATACCGGCCAAGGGAAAGATGGATCCAAAGAGAACGCCTTCCAGCACGCGTACTGGGTGGCCTTGATGGAAAAACAGCATGTTCCAGTACACGGGCCGACCGGATTCGATGGCACTTGCACTCGACTACTCGATTCGGCACGAGAATCGGGATTACAAGTCGGATAACTCGGAGCTGGCACTCAAGTTATACATGGACCTCCAGAACGACGCCTCTGGCTTTTTCCAGATGCAGGATCGCATCTGGGCCGGGACCACTGACTACAATCTCTGTGGGCGCGTTCGTGACCTTGTACACAGCGGGAGCTACAATCGCTCCCGCAGCACGTGGCAATCCGGCGAGGTCGTCTGGATCTATGACGAACAAGACGAGATCGTAACGCCAGACTGCTCTCCGGCGAAGCACTGAGCCGGTGCGAAGGTCGAGACGCCTGATGTGGAGTGCCCTAGCGGTAATCGCGGCTGTCGCGCTCGGAGTTAGCGCGGTCGTGCGACCTCACGGAGGCGACCGAAGCGTTAGTTGCCAGCACTTCCGTCCGAACAGCAAGACATGGCGCAGCGTGAGCGATGCCGGCGGACGCGAACGTGCCAAGCGCCAGCCGATAGCCGAGGCGATGGCGCGGTGCGGGACCCTCCAGGGGAGGACGCGCATGCAAGTTCTCGCGCTCCTTGGGCGGCCGAACTCGCCGGGGCTGCATAGGGCATGGTGGCTCTACGAAATCGGGACAGAGCAGAGCACGTTCGCCCTCGACGAGGCATCGTTCAGCGTTCACTTCGACGAGGCCGGTCGTGTGGACCGGACGATGACGAGCCGAACCGGCGAGGGCTGATCCCCTACCGGATCAGCACCGGCGTACCGACCGGCACCCGCGGATACAGGTCGATGACGTCGCCGACGTGCATGCGGATGCAGCCGTGCGACGCGGCCGAGCCGATCGAGTAGTCCTCGCCGGTGCCGTGGATGCCGACGCCGTTGACGATCCCCATCCAGCGGGCCTTCAGCGGGTTGGCGGCCGAGCCGCCCTGCACGGTCGTGCCCTGCAGCTCGCCCGCCCAGGGGGAGTTGGGCACCGACCAGGTCGGGTTGACCTGCTTGTTGGCGATGCTGAAGAGCCCGGACGGCGTCGGGTAGGCGGGCTGGCCGACGGCCACCCTGTAGGACTTGCTGAACTTCAGGCGCTTGAAGAGCCGCAGCTTGAAGCTCGACTTGTCGATGGTGATGACGGTCCCGTACCGGCGGCGCAGGTCGTTGACGCTGACCTTCGGCGACGTCCGGCGGAGCTTGACGTGCAGGCGCCGCGGGGCGGTCGGGTCGTCCAGGGCGGCGTCGACGAGCTTCGCGGTCGCGCGCTCGTCGAGGCCCTTGCCGTGCCGGGCACGCGTGACCTTCATCTTGCGCAGCGTGATCCGCAGCTTCGCGTCGCGTGCAGGCCGGTCGACCCGCCGCCCCACCTTCGCCACCCAGGCGCGCACGGCCAGCCGCGAGTGGCTGAGCTTCAGCGGCACCGCGCCGGGCGCCTTGGCGCGCAGCGCGCGCTTGGCGGTCGTCAGCGCATCGAACGTCAGCTTCGCCTCGGCGGCGGTCAGCGTCCACGGACGGCCGGCGGCGCCGACGACGAGGTCGGTCTGGAGCTTGGGCGCCAGGCCGGTCTCCAGCCGGATGCGCGCCTCGTCGAGCGAGGCGCCCGACAGGTCGATCCCGCCCGCGCTGACGCCCGCCGGGACGGCCGGCGGATCGGCGGCGTTCGCGGGTCCGGCCCCCACAGCGGCGAGGGCGAGCGCGGTGACGGCGGCGACGGCGAGAGCGAGGGCGCGCGACATGGCGCCGCAGGGTAGCGCCGCCCGCCGGGCCGACCCGCAACCCGACTTGCCGCCGCGGACCTAGGCGGCGCGCGGCTGGGCCGGGACGGCCTCGCGCTCGGCATCGCCCTCGTGGCGGGCGAAGAACGCGTCGACGTGGCGCCACGTCGTGTCGACGGCGCCGCGGCCGGTCAGGACCCCCAGGTGCCCGCCGGGGGCGACCTCGAGCTGCACGTCGGGCGCCCCGGTCAGCAGCCGCCCGACGTGGTGGACGGCGCGCCGCGGCGCGAGTGTGTCGGCCGACCCGGCGACCGACAGCACCGGCACCCGGACGTGGCTCAGGTCGATGTCGCGGCCGCCGAGCTCGAGGTGGCCGTCGGCGAGGTCGTTGACCCGGAAGAAGCGGTGGTAGAGCTGGCCGATCGTGCGCCCGGGGTAGGCGTGCATGCCGTCGATGAAGTGGTCGACGGCCTCGATCTGGGCCAGGAAGTCGCGGTCGTGGAGGTTGCCGAGCACCGCGACCGGCTTCGTGAGGTACTTGTCGAGCGTCGAGAGCTGGAAGGCGCGCTTGACGATCGGCGCCGGCGCCCCGCCCAGCGCCTTGTAGACGGCGCTGCCGAGCAGCCCGTTGGTGAGGTTCGACGCGGTGCGCAGCGGCGCGAACAGGCGCAGCTCCGCGAAGTCGAACGGGCTGGCCACGGTCGCGATCGAGTTGATCGGCAGCCGCTCGTCGGACGCGGCGGCCAGCAGGGCCATGATGCCGCCCAGACACCAGCCGAGGACCTGGACCGGCCGGCCGCCGCAGTGCTCGGAGACCGTGCGGATCGCCGTCGGCAGGATGTCGGCGACCCAGTGCTCGAGGCCGAGGTCCCGGTCCGAGAAGCCGATCGGCCCGTACTCGACGAGATAGGTCGGGTGGCCGAGGCCGAGCAGGTGCTCGGCCAGCGAGCAGCCGCGCCGCAGGTCGAAGCAGATCGTCGGCGCGGCGAGCGGCGGCACGAGCAGGACCGGCAGGTGGTGAGTGCGCTCCTCGGGCGACAGGTACTGGTAGATCGTCCGCTTGGGCGCCTCGTCGATGATCCGCGCCGGCGTGCGGCGCAGGTCGGCCACGCCGCCGTTGAACACCATGTCGAAGGTGT
Source organism: Solirubrobacterales bacterium (assembly GCA_040255945.1). Lineage (GTDB taxonomy): Bacteria > Actinomycetota > Thermoleophilia > Solirubrobacterales > Solirubrobacteraceae > Baekduia. The sequence continues at coordinate 7,239 of JBDZVZ010000027.1, forward strand.
TGGCGGCGGCCTGGAGGACGTGCTCGGGGCTGGAGAGGGGGCGCGGGATCATGCGAGGCGTCGCCCACCATTGTCGCAGCTCACCTGCGGGCGACCGCCCGGGCGTCCACGAAGCGATCCAGGGCGGCGATGAGCCGCTCGGGGGCCTCGAGCTGCGGGCAGTGGCCGACGCCGTCGAGCAGCTCGTAGGTCGTGTCGGGCAGCGCCGCCAGCAGGTGGCGGGCGCCGTCGTGGCTGACCATCCGGTCGCGGTCGCCCCAGACGAGCAGCACCGGCACCGCGACGCGCTCGAGGTCGAAGCAGCCGGCGAGCTCGGGCAGCAGCCGGCGGCCGTTGGCCATGAGCTTCAGGACGCGTCCGCGCGAGGCGTGGTGGGCGGTGAACGTGCGCACGACGGCCGGCGGCACGTTCGTCGGCTGGTGGAAGGCGAGCGTCCGGTAGATCTGGCCGACGAGGCGCCGCACGACGACCGGCGGCAGCGGCACGGGCGCGGCGAGCAGCGCGCGCAACAGGGGGTCGGCCTCGATGAGGCGGAACCACACCGGCATGTCGAAGCCGGCCGGCGCGACCGGCACGACGCCGGCGAGCGGCAGGTCCGGGTCCTCGGCGGCGCGCAGAGCGATGGCGCCGCCGAGCGAGTTGCCGCACAGCACGACGTCGCCGTGCTCCTCGGCCAGCCGCCGCACCGCCGCGGCGGCGAACGCCCGGTAGTGCTCGAGGACCGGGCCGTCGGCGGCGAGCCGGTCGGCGCGCCCGTAGCCGGGCAGGTCGACCGCGAGCGCGCGGCGGCCACGGCGGGCCAGCAGGTCGAGGATGAGCCGCCACGTGTCGGCCGAGTCGCCGAAGCCGTGCAGGAGCAGCAGCGGCGGGCCGTCGCCCTCGAGCTCCAGCGCGCGGGTCCCGTACCCGGCGAGCTCGAGGCGGTGCTCGTAGAGCGGCTCGTGCATTCAGGCCACCCCGTGGGCGACGAAGTCGCGCGGGCGGACGAGGACCAGCGCGGCGGCCGCGCCGGCGAACGCGACGAGCGCGGCGATGATCAGCAGCTCGTTCAGCGCGCCCGTGTAGCCGGCGAGGAACGCGTGCGGCGCGCCGTCCAGCACGCGCGGGTCGCCCTGGGCGAGCGCCTGGGCGGGCGGCAGCCGGCCGGCCGCGCCGTCGGGCAGCTGCGCGGCGACGTTCGTGACGACCGCGTGCTGGAAGATCGCGCCGAGCCCGGCGATGCCGGTGGCGATCCCGACCTGCCGGAACGTGTTGTTGATGCCGGCCGCCATCCCCGCGCGCTGCTGCTCGACGACGCCGACCGCGGTCGACGCGATCGCCGGGTTCGTCAGCCCGATCCCGACCCCGCCGAGCAGGAAGCCGGCGAGCAGGGCGGTCCAGGCGGAGGCGGCGGTCAGGCCGCCCATGAGCAGCAGGCCGCCGCCGACGCAGGCCAGCCCGGCGCCCATGAGCAGCCGGGTCGGCAGCCGTTCGGTGAGGTTGCCCGACACGGCCGCGCACAGGAACGACAGGACGGTGATCGGCAGGAACCGCAGCCCGGCCTCCAGCGGCGAGTAGCCGAGCGAGTTCTGCACGTACAACGTCAGGTACAGGAACATCGAGAACATCGAGGCCGACAGCGCGAAGGCGACGGCCGAGACGCCGACGAACGCCGGCTTGCGCAGCAGCGTCAGGTCGAACATCGGCCGTTCCTGCGCGCGCTCGACGGCGACGAACGCGACGAGCAGCACCGCGGCGGCGACGAGCAGGCCGACGATGAGCGGGCTGCCCCAGCCCTCGGTGTTGCCGCGCACGAGGGCGAAGACGAGCGCGAAGAGCGCGGCCGAGAACGTCACGAGCCCGGCGACGTCGACGCGCGCGGCGTGCGGGTCGCGCGTCTCGCGCACGGTCCGCAGCGTCACGAGGATCGCCGCGACGCCGACCGGCAGGTTGACGAAGAAGATCGCCTGCCAGCTGATCTGCTCGACGAGCACGCCGCCGATGAGCGGCCCGACGGCCACCGAGGCGCCGGTCGTGGCGCCCCAGATGCCGAGGGCGACGCCCCGCTCGCGGCCGGTGAACGCGGCGGCCAGCAGGGCCAGCGAGGTCGCGAACATCGCCGCGCCGCCGACGCCCTGCAGCCCGCGGGCGAGGTTGAGCTCGGTCGGGCCCTGCGACAGCCCGCACAGCACCGACGCGGCCGTGAAGATCCCGAGCCCGATCGTGAAGATGCGGCGGCGCCCGAAGCGGTCGGCGAGCGAGCCGGCGGTGAGCATGAACGACGCGAGGGTCAGCGCGTAGGCGTCGACGACCCACTGGAGGTCCTGGAACGAGGCGGCCAGGTCGTTCTGGATGACCGGCAGCGCGACGTTGACGATCGTGACGTCGAGCAGCAGCATGAACGTCGCGACGCAGACGGCGCCGAGCGTCCACCAGCGGGCGGGATCGTGGTGGTCGGCGGGGTCGGCGTCGGGCACGCCGCGAGTGAACTACCCGGGTCGGCCGGACGCAAGCGAGGGGCGGCGTGTGACGGCTCTGCGACGTTCGTGTCAGAAGTGCTGAGCGGTGGCCGACTGGACGTTCATACGATGCCCGGTCCGTCCGCCTCCCGTGTCACCGTCCCCGCCGTGCTCGTCCGTGATCTCCAGCCCGGCACCGACCTCGATCAGGTCCTCCTCGTCCGCGAGGTCGAGCGCCGATCGCGGCGCGACGGCGGCGAGTTCCTGAAGCTCGTGTTGGGCGACCGCAGCGGCGGCGTGACCGCCATGATCTGGGACGACGTCGCCCGCACGATGGAGCTCTGCCGGGCCGGCGAGCCGGTCCACGTCGCCGGCCGCTACGAGGTCCATCCACGCTGGGGCGCGCAGATCGCCATCGGTGGCCTGCGGCCGGCGGTCGAGGGCACGTTCGACCGGCGCGAGCTGCACGACGGGCCGCCGCGCGAGGTCGACCAGATGGAGAGCGACCTGCGCGAGCTCGTCGCCACCGTCCAGTGCCGGCATCTGCGGGCGCTGCTCGACGTCTTCTTCGGCGAGCGCTCCGAGGTGTGGGCGGTCTACCGGATCGCCCCGGCGGCCAAGCACTACCACCAGGCCTACGCCCACGGCCTGCTGGAGCACTCGCTCACGGTCGCCCAGGCGGTGAGCGCGATCAGCGCGACGTTCCCGGGGATCGACCGCGACGTCGCGGTCACCGGCGCGCTGCTGCACGACATCGGCAAGCTCGAGGCCTACACGTGCGAGGCGCCGATCGACATGACCGACGCCGGCCGCCTGCAGGGCGAGATCCCGCTCGGCTACTACCGGGTCCGGCGGGTCATCGAGGACCTGCCCGGCTTCCCCGCTGAGCTCAGCCAGGCCGTCCTGCACATCATCCTGTCCCACCACGGCCAGCTCGAGCACGGCTCGCCGGTCGTGCCCTGCACGCGCGAGGCGACGCTCGTGCACATGATCGACAACCTCGGCGGCCGGCTGGGCTCGTTCGACCGGCTCGAGAAGGCGCTGCCGCCCGGCTCGGCCTGGTCGTCGTTCGACCGGGCGCTGAGCTCGAGCGCGTACTTCGGCGCGACGATCAGCGTGCAGGACCGCCGCACGGGCGAGCCCGAAGCGGCGTAGCGCGCGCGGGGCGGCACGGCGCGCGCGGGGCGCTGGGGGCGGCACGGCGCGCTGGGGGCGGCACGGCGCTGAACGTCCATCGTGGCGCGCGCCAGGTGGCACAGATGCACGCTCGACCCGCGGCCGCGCCCTCGCCCGCGCCCTACCGCAGCCGGTCGGAGCGCTCGGCGTCCAGGATCTCCTTCAGCTCGCGGGAGGCCTGGAGGATCCGGGCGAGGTACTCGTCACGACGGGCGTCGTCCAGCGTGCCGGCGCTGCGCTGCAGCAGCTCCGCGAAGCCCTGGACGATCGTCAGCGGTGTCCGGAGGTCGTGGACGAGCTGGGTGATCCGCTCGCCGGGGTCGTCCGGCCAGTCGCGCTCAACGGCGGTCATCGCTCATCGGGCGAGGAATCGAGAGCGATCTCGCCGCGCTCGAGCGCGATGGCGATGGCGTGGACGCGGTTTCGAGCCTGGAGCTTGCGGATGACGTTGCGCACGTGGGTGCGCACGGTCTCGACCGAGACGATGATCTCGTTGGCGATCGCCTCCGCGGTCATGCCCTCGGCCATGAGGTGCATGATCTCCCGCTCGCGCGGCGACAGCTGCGGCACGTGGGCCGTCGCCCGCGGCGACAGCAGGATGCGGTCCAGGCGCGGGTCGACGTAGCTGCCGCCCTCCGCGACCCGCTCGATCGCGGCCATGAGCTCGTCCATCGATCCGGCCTTCAGCGCGTAGCCGCGCGCGCCGGAGTCGAGGCCGTCGTAGAGACGCTCGGCGTCGGCGTCGCCCGTGTAGAGGATGACCCCGAGCTCGGGATGCCGCGCGAGCAGCCGGCGGGTGAGCTCGATGCCGCTGCCGTCGGGCAACTGGATGTCGACGATCGCGACGTCCGGCAGGGCATGGTCGACGGCATCGACGCCGGCCGCGACGTTGCCGGCCGCGCCCACCACCTCGATCCCCCCTGCCTCGAGGAGCGCCACGAGACCCTCCCGGAGCGCCTCGTGGTCGTCGACGATCACGAGCTTGGTCATGAACGCCGAACGCTACACCCCGGCGCGCCATGACGAGTCATGTGCCCCACGACGCGCGAACAGCCGCGAAAGTGCGCAAAGAGCGGCGCACGTCCTGCAACGAACCGCCCATGCCGACCCGGCGGCCCGTATGGTCGTCTCCATATGGCGAAGGACACCGAGAAGCTCATCCGCCAGCTCTCGCTCATCTCGTACCTCATGGCGGAGCGTCGGCCGGTCACGGCCCTGGAGATCCGCCGCGACGTCGAGGGCTACAGCGGCATGAACGAGGACGCCTTCGCCCGGCGGTTCTACGCCGACCGGGCGGAGCTCGAGTCCCTCGGGATCCAGCTCACGGTCGACAAGCCCGCCGACGGCGTCGCCGAGCAGGAGAACTACTCGCTGCGCCCCGAGAACTTCCACCTGCCGGCGATCGCGTTCACCGACTCGGAGCTCGCCAGCCTCCAGACCGCGCTCAGCCTCCTGGACGGCGAGTTCGCCTACGCGGAGCCGCTGCGCCTCGCCCTGCAGCAGATCACCTGGGGCCGCCCGAGCCCGCTCAACGCCCCCGCCACCGCTCCGGTCGCGCTCGGCCTCACCGCCTCGGCGGGCGGCCACGAGCTCTCGCAGCGCCTGGCGAAGATCGAGACGGCGATCTTCCGTCACAAGACGATCACGTTCGACTACTACACGATGGAGCGCGACGAGGTCGGCGCCCGCAAGGTCGACCCGTACCACCTGCTCTTCCAGGACGGTCAGTTCTACCTGCTGGGACGCTCCCACGAGCGCGACGCGCTGCGCGTCTTCCGCCTGTCGCGCATCCGCGGCAAGGTCGCCTACGCGACGAAGGCCGAGCACGACTTCAAGAAGCCCACCGACTTCGACCCGCGCGCGTATGCGCACCGGGCCGACTGGCAGTTCGGCGAGCCGCTCGGCGAGGCCGAGGTGCGCATCTCCGAGCGCATCGCCTGGCAGGTCGAGCGCCACTGGGGTCGCTACGGCACGGTGCACCAAGCCGACGACGGCTCGGGCGACGTCGTCTTCACGACCTCCTACGCCTCGGTCCGCCAGCTCGCCGCCTGGGCGCTGCGCCTCGGCGAGCACGTGCGCGTGCTGGCGCCCGACTCGCTCGTCCGCGAGGTGGCGGAGCGCGCCGAGCTGCTCGCCGCGCGCCACACCGGCACGCTCGAGGTCGCCGCCCCCGTCCCCTCGCCGAGCGGGGCCGTGGAGGCGGCCGAGTCCAGCGCCGGCAAGCGCGAGACCCCGATCCGGCCCGAGCGCTTCGCCCGGCTCGTGACGCTGGCGAGCATCCTCATCGATGCCGGCCGCGAGCACCGCATCCTCACGATCGACGAGGTCTGCGCCCAGCTGCAGGTGTCGGAGTCCGAGCTGCGCGAGGACGTCAACGTCCTGAACGTCGTGAACTTCGGCGGCGGCTCCTACGTCCTCTACGCCGACGTCCGCGACGACGGCACGATCGAGGTCGACAACGAGCCCTACTCCGACAACTTCGCCCGCCCGGCTCGGCTGCTGCCGGTCGAGGCCAAGGCGCTCGTCGCCGCGATCGACCTCATCGGCGACCACCTGCCCGAGGGCGCGCTGAACTCCGCGCGCGAGAAGATCGTCGCCGCGCTGGGCGCCGACCCGATGGAGCAGGGCCTGCAGGTGGCGTCGCGCAGCGGCGACGACTCCGAGGTCGCGCGCGTCGTCTCGAAGGCGATCTCGGACTCCAAGCTCCTGCGGCTCGAGTACTACAAGGCCAACGAGGACGAGTTCTCCGCGCGCGTCGTCGAGCCCTACGCGCTCATCAACGGGCTCGAGGGCTGGTACGTCGCCTCCTACGACCCGGAGCGCGAGGACGTCCGCCACTTCCGGCTGGACCGCATCAAGACCGCCGAGGTGACCGACACGTCGTTCACGCCGCGCCCCGAGGTCGACCCGGCCGCCGACGTCGACGGCTGGCCGCGCACCGGCGAGGTGGAGGCGTCGCGGGTCGCGCGCGTCTGGTTCTCGCCCGAGCGCGCCCGCTGGTCGCGTGAGCAGCGCCGGGTCGCCGAGGAGCTCGCCGACGGCTCGGTCATCGTCGAGATGCCGTTCAAGGGCACGCACTGGCTCGTGCGCGAAGTCCTCTCGGAGGCCGGTGACGCCGCCGTCCTCTCGCCGCCGGAGGCGCGCGAGGCCGTGCGCGAGGCGGTCGAGGCGCTGCGTCCGGCCCTGCGCTGAGCGACCGGCGCCAGCTAAGGTCCGCCGCTGGCATGTCGCGACGCGACCAGATCACCATGAGCGCCGGCGAGGCGCGCGCGTTCCTCGACGACGAGCGGATCGTCACCTGCGCCACGAACGGCCCGAACGGCTTCCCGCACCTCATGCCGCTCTGGTTCGTCGTGCGCGACGACACGATCTGGGCGTGGACGTACGCGAAGTCGCAGAAGGTCCGCAACCTCGAGCGCGACGCGCGCGCGACGCTGCAGGTCGAGGCCGGCCGCGACCGCTACGACCAGCTGCGCGGCGTCATGCTCGAGACCGAGGTGACGCTGCACCGCGACACCGACGCGGTCGCCGCGCTGGGCACCGAGATCTTCGCCCGCTACGGCGGGGTCGCCGCCGAGGCCCTCGACGACGGGGTGCGCACGATGATCACCGCCCAGGCGCGCAAGCGGGTCGGCTTGGAGTTCGTCGAGCGCCGCCGCGTGACCTGGGACCACCGCAAGCTCGGAGGCACGTACTAGGCCATGCAGCCGCTCAAGGGGCTGATCCTGTCGGGGGGCAAGGGGACGCGGCTGCGGCCGATCACCCACACGTCGGCCAAGCAGCTGGTGCCGGTGGCCAACCGGCCGGTGCTCTTCTACGGCATCGAGGCGATGGCCAAGGCCGGCATCGAGGAGATCGGGATCATCATCGCGCCGGAGACCGGCGACGAGATCCAGGCGGTCGCCGGCGACGGCTCCCAGTTCGGGGTCAAGATCACCTACATCCTGCAGGACGAGCCCGCCGGGCTGGCGCACGCGGTCCTGACCGCCGAGCCGTTCCTGGGCGACTCGCCGTTCGTCATGTACCTGGGCGACAACCTGCTGCAGGGCGGCATCGACGACCTCGTCGAGGCGTTCAAGGCGGGCGAGCCGGACGCGCTCATCCTGCTGACCCCCGTCCCCGACCCCGAGCACTACGGCGTCGCCGAGCTCGACGGCGACCGGGTCGTGGCGCTGGCCGAGAAGCCGCCGGAGCCCAAGACGAACCTCGCGCTCGTCGGCGTCTACATGTTCACGCCGCTCATCCACGAGGCCGCCCGGGCCATCGAGCCCAGCCCCCGCGGCGAGCTGGAGATCACCGACGCCATCCAGCATCTCGTCGACACCGACCGGCGCGTCGAGCCGCACATCGTGCAGGGCTGGTGGAAGGACACCGGCCGGCTGGCCGACATGCTCGAGGCCAACCGGCTCATCCTCGACCGCATCCAGACCGACGTGCAGGGCGAGCTGCACGACTCCCAGGTCGAGGGCCGCGTCGTCGTCGAGCCCGGCGCCGTGCTGCGCAACGCGACCGTGCGCGGCCCGGCGATCATCGGCGCGGGCGCCACGCTGACCGACTGCTACATCGGCCCCTACACCGCCATCGGCGAGGGCTGCCAGGTCGAGCGCGCCGAGGTCGAGCACTCGATCCTGCTGGCGGGCAGCGCCGTGCGCCACCTCGACGGCCGCATGGAGGCCTCGCTGCTGGGCCGCAACGTCACGATCGCCCGCGGCGTGCGCCAGCCCAAGGCCTACCGCTTCATGGTCGGCGACAACTCCGAGATCGAGATCCCCTGATGCGCGTGCTCGTGACGGGCGCGGCCGGGATGCTCGGCCACCGCGTCGTCGCCGACGCGCGGGCGCGCGGCTGGGACCCCGTCGGCATCGACCTGCCCGACGCCGACCTGACGATCGCCCAGCAGGCGCTCGACGTCGTCGGCGACGCGCGGCCCGACGCGGTCATCCACTGCGCCGCGTGGACCGACGTCGACGGCGCCGAGGCCAACGAGGACGCGGCGCTGCGCGTCAACCGCGACGCGGCCGCCAACACCGCCGCGGCCGCCGCGGCCGCCGGCGCCCGGATCGTCGCGGTCTCCACCGACTACGTCTTCGACGGCACGCTGACCGGCCGCCCGTACGTCGAGTCCGACCCGCCCGCGCCGATCGGCGCCTACGGCCGGACGAAGCGCGCCGGCGAGGCGGCGGTCGTCGACGCGTGCGACGACCACGCGATCGCGCGCACCGCCTGGCTGTTCGGGGCCGGCGGCAAGAGCTTCTGCGACACGATGCTGCGCCTCGCCGCCGACCGCGACCGGGTCGCGGTCGTCACCGACCAGGTCGGCTCGCCGACGTGGACCGGGCATCTGTCACCGGCGCTGCTCGACCTCGCCGCGCTCGACGCGACCGGGGTCTTCCACACGGCCGGCGGCGGGCAGTGCTCGTGGCACGAGCTCACGGTCGAGCTGTTCGACGCCGCCGGGGTCGACTGCGCAGTCGACGAGACGACCGCGGCCGAGTTCCAGCGGCCGGCGCCGCGACCGGCGTGGAGCGTGCTGGCCAGCGAGCGTGACGAGACGCCGCGCCTGCCCGCCTGGCAGGACGGCGTCCGGGGATTCCTGAGCGAAAGGGGCACGACGTGAAGCTCGTCGTCTGTGGTGGGGCCGGGTTCATCGGCTCGAACTTCGTCCGCCAGCGCGTGCGTGAGCACGACGACGAGGTCGTCGTCCTCGACAAGCTCACCTACGCGGGACGGCGCGAGAACCTCGCCGACCTCGGCGACGCGGTCACGCTCGTGCACGGCGCGATCGAGGACGCCGGCAAGGTCGCCGAGGCGCTGGGCGACGGCGCCGACGCGATCGTCAACTTCGCCGCCGAGACCCACGTCGACCGCTCGATCAGCGGCCCCGAGGCGTTTGTGGAGACCAACGTTCGCGGCACGCTCGTGCTGTTGGAGGCCGCCCGCGAGCGCGAGGTCGCCCGCTACGTGCAGATCTCCACCGACGAGGTGTACGGGTCGATCGAGGAGGGCTCGTTCACCGAGCAGAGCCCGATCGTCCCCTCCTCGCCCTACAGCGCCAGCAAGGCCGGCGGCGACCTGCTGGTCGCCAGCTACTACGAGACCTACGGGCTGGAGACCGTCATCTGCCGCGGCTCCAACAACTACGGGCCCTACCAGTACCCCGAGAAGCTCATCCCGCTCATGGTGCTCAACGCCATCCACGGCGACAAGCTGCCGGTCTACGGCGACGGGCTCAACGTGCGCAACTGGCTGTATGTCGAGGACTTCGGCCGCGGCATCAGCCACACGCTCGCCCACGGCGCCCCCGGCGAGGTCTACAACGTCGGCGGCCCGAGCGAGGCCACCAACATCGAGGTCGTGCGCGAGATCCTGCGGCTGACCGGCAACGACGAGTCGCTCATCGAGTACGTCACCGACCGCCCCGGCCACGACCGCCGCTACAGCCTCGGCTCCGAGAAGCTGCGCGCCCTGGGCTGGCAGCCCCAGGTCGACTTCGCCGACGGCCTCGCCCGCACCGTCGACTGGTACCGCGACAACAACGCCTGGTGGGAGCCGATCCGGTCCGGCGAGTACCGCGAGTACTACGAGCGCCACTACGGGCGCGCCCTGGGTTAGGGCGCCAGCGGCTTGCCCTCGCCGCCGAGCGCGGCGACCTTCCAGGTGCCGCCGACCTTCACGAAGCCCAGCGTGTCGGTCGCGTCGCGGTCCCCGGCCTCGCTCTTGACGACCACGGCCGCCCGCGAGCCCTTGACCGTCACCTTCTGCACCGACAGGTCGAACGCGTCGGCGTCGGCGAGCGCGTCGTCGAGGACGTCCTTGCAGGAGCGCTTCGACGCGGCGTCGATGCGCTTGACGACGTCGGGGGCGAGCAGGTCGGCGCAGATCTTCTCCGCGTCGCGCTTGCGACCGGCGTCGGCGAGGTCCTCGACCCGTTGGGCAACGTCGCGCTCGGCGCCCGTCAGCCCCTTCGGGACGGTGGTCGTCGTGCTCTGGCCGCAGGCCGAGAGCGTCAGCGCGGCCACGACCGGCAGCGGCAGGAGCAGGCGGAGCGGGGCAACCATCGGCCACACAGCCTAGCCGTGCGCCTAGCATGCAGGCCGATGGCCCAGCCGCAGTCCTCACGCACCCCGCCGGTCGTTCCGCGCGGCCGCCACGCGCCGCCGCTGGAGGTGCGCCTCACCCAGCAGCGCCGCCGGCTCTTCGAGGCCGCGGCCGCCGAGTTCGCCAGCCACGGCTACGCCGACACGACGGCCGAGTCGATCAGCCGGTCCGCCGGCATGTCGAAGGCCACGTTCTACGAGCACTTCGCCAACAAGGAGGACTGCATCCTCGCGCTCTTCGACGAGGCGGCCACCGAGGTCATGCGCGCCATGGCCGAGGCAGCGCCGGGCGAGGGTGCCAAGAGCTACCGGGAGCACCTGCAGGCCGGGGCGCGCGCGTTCCTCGAGACGCTGGCGGCCTGGCCCGAACCGGCCCAGACGCTGCTCGTCGAGATCATCGGGGCGGGGCCGCGCGCGATGCAGCGCCGCGACAAGATCCTCGACGCGTTCGCCGACAGCCTCCTGGCCGACAACGCGCGCGTCGCCCCACGGTTCGGCGCCCCGGTGTTCCGCTCGCGCGACGACGCCTACGCGGTCGTCGGCGGCGTCTTCGAGCTCGCCTCCCGCCAGCTGCGCACCGGCTCACCGGCCGACATCCGCGACCTCGAGCCGGTCATCACACGCCTGCAGCTCGGCATCCTGCACCAGGACTGACGTGGCGACGACCGATCCGGGGCTCGCGGCGCTCGAGGCGGAGATCACCGCCTGCCGGCGCTGCCCGCGCCTCGTCGAGTGGCGCGAGGAGGTGGCGGCGACGAAGCGGGCCGCGTTCGCCGACTGGACCTACTGGGGCCGCCCGGTGCCCGGCTTCGGGGATCCGGCGGCGCGCATCCTCATCCTCGGCCTGGCGCCTGCCGCCCACGGGGCGAACCGGACGGGCCGGATCTTCACCGGCGACCGGTCGGGCGACTTTCTCTACGCCGGCCTGCACCGCGCCGGCCTGGCCAACCAGCCCCACGCGGTCTCGGTCGACGACGGCCTGGAGCTGCGCGACGTCTGGGTGACCGCCTCGGTGCGCTGCGCGCCGCCGGCGAACAAGCCGACCCCGACCGAGCGCGACAACTGCCTGCCCTGGACGGTCGCCGAGCTCGGGCACCTGACGTCGGTCCGCGTCGTGCTGTGCCTCGGCGCGTTCGCCTGGGACGCCGCGTTGCGCCTGCGGGTGGCGCTGGGCCATACGCCGGCGCGGCCGCGGCCGAAGTTCGGTCACGGCGTGGTGTGGGAGGGCGACGACGGGCCGTGGCCGATGGTCGGCTGCTTTCACGTCAGCCAGCAGAACACGTTCACCGGCAAGCTCACGCCGGCGATGTTCGACGCGGTCCTCGAGACGGTCCGCGACCTGGCCGCCTGACGCCGGTGCCAGGCACCGTGGTGCCAGGCACCTTCAAGCCGGCGAGAGCGGCCCGACGCCCGGGTCGCTGAAGGCGGTGACGCGGTGGCGGCCGGCCGCCTTCGCCGCATAGAGGGCGCGGTCGGCGCCCGGCAGGATCTCGTCGAGCGTCGTCTGCTCGCGGCGCGCCTCGGCGACCCCGGCGCTCGTCGTCAGCTGCACCGGCCCGTCGGCGGTCTCGGCCGCCAGCCGGTCGACGACCCGCTGCGCCCACGAGCGCGCCCCGGCCTCGTCGCAGTCGAACAGCGCGACGAGGAACTCCTCGCCGCCCATCCGGGCCGCGAGGTCGCCGGGACGGCGCTCGTCGGTGAGGATCCCGGCGAAGCGCACCAGCGCCTGGTCGCCCCCCGCGTGCCCGTGGCGGTCGTTGACGAGCTTGAAGTGGTCGAGGTCGAACAGCACGAGGCTCAACGGCAGCCCGGCGCGGCGCGACCGCTGCAGCTCACGCCCGAACGCCGTCCCGAACGCGCGGCGGCTCAGCAGGCCGGTGAGCGCGTCGGTCGACGCGACCGCGTGCAGCTTTCGCTGGAGGTCCTCCTGGCGCTCGGTGACGTGCGCCACGACGAGCGCGACCACCGTGAGGATCGACACCATGATGAAGTAGGCGAGCGTCCGCTGACCGGGCTCGGCCTGCGTCAGCGCGACCGCGAGCGCCACGTAGATGACCCCCAGCTGGACCATCGCCTCCCGCCGGGTGCAGAAGTACGCGCTCGTCAGGGCCGAGTAGATGAGGTAGACCGGCACGACGCCCATCGGTCGCGCCACGGCGATGACGACGCACGTGATGAGCGTCGCGAACGTGACGCCGACGACGATGATGACCACGGGCGGCATCCAGCGCCCGAGCGCCAGGAAGACCGAGGTCGCGGCGAGCACCGCGGCGATGATGCGCAGCGAGCCGTGGTCGCTGGTGTCCGGGTCGGGCAGGATCGTGCTCGCGAAGGCCGCGAGGGCAGCGAGCGCGAAGCCCAGCGCCGCCGCCCACCGCAGGAGGTCGAGTCGGGCGGCGCGAGCGTCGATCGGGATCGGGGCATCCTCCGACACGGCGTTCATCCCATCGGCTGCGGGGAACGGCGACTTGAGCAATGGAGAGCTATGCGGCGAGTTCGACGCGCCGTCGGCCGGCGGCCTTCGCGGTGTACAGCGCGCGGTCGGCGCCGATGAGCAGACGGTCGAGCGTGGCGTCGGCGGCGGTGATCGAGATGACGCCCGCGCTGGTCGTGAGCGGGATGTCGCCCGCCAGCGTCTCCTGCTCGAGCCGGGCGGCGACCCGCTCGGCCCAGGTGCGGGCGCCGTCGGCGCCGGCGCCGAAGAGGACGGCGGCGAACTCCTCGCCGCCCATGCGGGCCACGAGGTCGCCGGGGCGCGACTCGGTCTGCAGGATGCCCGCGAACTGCTGGAGCGCGTCGTCGCCGGCCGCGTGCCCGTGGTGGTCGTTGACGGCCTTGAAGTGGTCGAGGTCGAAGAGCACGAGGCTCAACGGCAGGCCGGCCCGGTCGGCGCGGGCGAGCTCGCGCCCGAACGCGTCGGTGAACGCCCGCCGGTTGAGCAGGCCGGTGAGGCTGTCGGTCGCCGCCACCTGGCGGAGCTCGTCGCGGAGGTTGTCGGCGCGCGCCACGATGAGCAACGTGACGAGGTTGACGACGCCGTAGACCGGGATCGTCATGACGTAGAGGGCGACCTTGGAGCTGACGTCGGCGAACGGCAGCGCGATCGCGTAGGTGACGTCGATGAGCAGCAGATGCAGGAGCGATCCGCGCCGCCCACAGAAGTACGCGGCCGTCAGGGCCGGGTAGACGTAGTAGAGCGGCGTCATCGCCAGCGGGCGCGCGACGGCGACGGTCGCGCTCGTCGCCAGCACGGCGGTCGTGACCCCGAAGAACAGGACGGCACGGCGAGGGAGCCGGCGGCCCACCAGCAGGACGACGGTGTTCGCCACCAGCAGCACCGTCATGACGGCGAGTGCCCGATGATCGCTGGCGTCCTCGTCGGGCAGCACGATCGTGGAGACCGCGGAGACGGCCGCCATGACGAACCCGAGCGCAGAGGCGTAGCGGAGAAGATCGAGCTTCCCCTGCTCGTCGGACTGGGCCTGGAGCACACCACGCACGATTGCCTGGAGAATCGGCATTCGCCGGGGCCGCTTGAACGGCGCGTACCCTGGGCCCGATGCCGCTCTCCGCTTTCAGCCCCGCCACGCGCGACTGGTTCGCGCGGGCGTTCGCGGCGCCGACGGCGGCCCAACAGCAGGCGTGGCCGGCGATCGCCAGCGGCGAGCACACGCTCATCAGCGCGCCGACCGGCTCGGGCAAGACGCTGGCCGCGTTCCTGTGGTCGCTGGACCGGCTGGCGACGACGCCCCGCCCCGACCGCGGCGTGCGCGTCGTCTACGTGTCGCCGCTGAAGGCGCTGAGCTACGACGTGGAGCGCAACCTCCAGGCGCCGCTGCGCGGGATCGACACCGACATCACCGTCGCGCTGCGCACCGGGGACACGTCGCAGCGCGAGCGCGCGGCCATCCAGCGCACGCCGCCCGACATCCTCATCACGACGCCCGAGTCGCTGTACCTCATGTTGACCGCCCAGGCGCGCGAGGTGCTGCGCGACGTCGAGGCGGTCATCGTCGACGAGATCCACGCGGTGGCGGCGACGAAGCGCGGCGCGCACCTGGCGCTGACGCTCGAGCGGCTGACCGCCGGCGTGCGCGAGCGTCACGGCCGCGAGCCGCAGCGCATCGGGCTGAGCGCGACGCAGAACCCGCTGGAGGAGGTCGGGCGCTACCTCGTCGGGCCGCAGCGGACCTGCCGGATCGTCGATGCCGGCGTGCGCAAGGAGATGGACCTGCGCATCCAGGTGCCGGTCGAGTCGATGGTCGAGCCGGACCAGACGCCCGAGCCGGTGGATCCCCTGGGGGTGGGTGGGGACGGCATCGGCGGAGAGGCGACGCGCCGGTCGATCTGGCCCGCGATGTACCCGCAGCTGCTCGAGCTCGTCCGCGCGCACCGCTCGACGATCATCTTCGTCAACGCCCGCCGCGCCGCCGAGCGCCTGGCGCTGCGGCTCAACGAGCTCGCCGAGGAGGAGATCGCCCGCGCCCACCACGGGTCGCTGGCGCGCGAAGAGCGGCTCGTCGTCGAGGAGGAGCTCAAGGCCGGCCGCCTGCCCTGCCTCGTGGCGACCTCGTCGCTGGAGCTCGGCATCGACATGGGCGCCGTGGACCTCGTCATCCAGGTCGAGTCGCCGAAGTCCGTCTCACGCGGCCTGCAGCGCATCGGCCGCGCCGGCCACGGGGTGGGCGACGTCTCGCGCGGGCGGATCTTCCCGAAGTTCCGCGCCGACCTGCTCGAGTGCGCGGTCGTCGTCAAGCTCATGCGCGAGGGACGCATCGAGCCGACCGTCGTGCCGCGCAACGCGCTCGACGTGCTCTGCCAGCAGATCGTCGCGATCGCGGCGTCGGCCGACGAGGACGACGCGGTGCTCATCGACGACCTGTACGCCTTGGTCACCAGGACCTACAGCTACGCCGAGCTGTCGCGCGAGCTGCTGGAGAACGTCCTCGACATGCTCGACGGCCGCTACCCCAGCGAGGCGTTCGGCGAGCTGCGCCCGCGCATCGTCTGGGACCGGGTCGCCGGAACGATCCGGGCGCGCCGCGGCGCCCGCCAGCTCGCGGTCACGAACGCCGGGACGATCCCCGACCGCGGTCTGTACGCGGTCGTCCTGCCCGACGGCCGCCGGGTCGGCGAGCTCGACGAGGAGATGGTCTACGAGGCGCGGGCCGGCCAGGTGTTCCTGCTGGGCGCCTCGTCGTGGCGGATCGAGGAGATCCAGCGCGACCGCGTCGTCGTCACCCCCGCCCCGGGCGTGCCGGGCGCCGTGCCGTTCTGGAAGGGCGACGCGGTCGGCCGGCCGAAGGAGCTCGGGCGCGAGATCGGCGCCTTCGCCCGCTGGGCGGTGGAGCAGGACGAGGCGACGCTCGTCGAGGGCCACGACCTCGACCCGCTCGCGGCCCGCAACCTCCTGACGTTCCTGCGCGAGCAGCAGGAGGCCACGCGGGTCGTGCCGAGCGACACGGCGATCGTCGTGGAGCGCTTCCGCGACGAGATCGGCGACTGGCGGCTGTGCGTCCTGAGCCCGTACGGCGGGCGCGTCCACGCCGCCTGGGCGCTGGCGGTCAGCGCGAAGATCCGCGACGAGGTCGGCATCGAGTCCGACGCGATCTGGTCCGACGACGGGATCATCGTCCACCTGCCCGAGGCCGACGAGGCACCGTCGGCCGACCTCGTGCTGCTGGAGCCCGACGAGCTCGAGGACCGCGTCGTCGCCGAGCTGGGCGCCAGCGCGCTGTTCGGCGCCCGCTTCCGCGAGAACGCCGGCCGCGCGCTGCTCATCCCGCGCGCGTATCCCGGCAAGCGCACGCCGCTGTGGCAGCAGCGCCTGAAGGCCCAGTCGCTGCTGGAGGTCGCCAAGCAGTTCCGCGACTTCCCGATCGTGCTCGAGACCTACCGCGAGTGCCTGCGCGACATCCTCGACGTGCCCGGCCTGCAGGACCTGCTCACCGCGCTGCACCGGCGCGAGCTGTCGCTCGTCGAGGTCGAGACGCCGACCGCGTCGCCGTTCGCCTCGTCGTTGTTGTTCGACTACGTCGCCACCTACATGTACGAGGGCGACACGCCGAACGCCGAGCGGCGCGCGGCGGCGCTGTCGCTGGACCGCGACCTGCTGCGCGAGCTGCTCGGCCAGGAGGAGCTGCGCGACCTCATCGACGCCGACGCGCTCGCCCAGGTCGAGGACGACCTGCAGCACCGCTCGCCGCGCACCCAGGCCGCCGACCGCGACGCGCTCGCCGACGTGCTGCGCCGCCTCGGCGACCTCGCGCTCGACGAGGTCCGCGCCCGGGTCGTGCCGGGCGTCGACGCCGAGGCGTTGTTGAAGGTGCTGGTCGATGAGCGGCGCGCGGTCGTGCTCCGGGTCGGCGGCGAGGAGCGCTGGATCGCCGCCGACGACGCGGGCCTGTATCGCGACGCGCTCGGCGCCGTGCCGCCGGGCGGCCTGCCCGCGGCGTTCCTCGAGGCCGTCGAGGACCCGGCGCAGCGGTTGGTCGCGCGGTACGCGCGCACGCACGGCCCGTTCACGACCGACGAGGTGCGTGCCCGCTACGGCGTGGACCTCAGCGCCGCGCTGAAGGCCCTGGAGGCCGAGAGTGATCTGGTCCGGGGGGAGCTGCGGCCGGGCGGCTCCGAACGAGAGTGGTGCGACCCCGACGTCCTGCGCCGCATCCGTCGCGCCTCGCTGGCCGTGCTGCGCAAGGAGGTCGAGGCGACCGACACGCGCGCGCTCGCCGCGTTCCTGCCGGCGTGGCAGGGCGTCGACCGCCGCGTCGGATCTCCCGGCCCCGACCGACTGCGCGAGGTGCTCGTCGCGCTGCAGGGGTTGGCGCTGCCCGCCGACGTGTGGGAGCGCGACGTCCTGCCGCGCCGCTGCGGCGGCTACTCGCCGACGTGGATGGACCAGCTGTGCGCGTCCGGCGAGGTCGTGTGGGTCGGGGCGGGCGCCCTCGGCCGCAACTCGGGCCGCGTCGCCCTGTACTTCCGCGAGGACGCCGCGGCGATCGGGTCGCCCTGGGTCCGCGGCGCCGTCACGCCGCCGGGCGGCGAGGATCACGACGCGCTGCGCGAGCGCCTCGCCGCCTCCCCCGCGTTCTTCACCGACCTGCTCGCCGAGCTGCCGCTCGCGCCCGAAGCCATCCAGGAGGCGTTGTGGGACCTCGCCTGGGCGGGCGAGGTCACGAACGACGCGTTCGCGCCGCTGCGCGCGCCGCGGCTGACGCTGGCGCGGGCGCAGAAGGCGGCGCTGGCGCGCGGGCGACGCGGCGGGACCCGCTTCGGCTCGCGCCGTGGCGGCGCGGCGGCGCCGCAGGTCCAAGGCCGTTGGACCCTCACGGCGCGCCTGTTCGAGCCGACGGTGCCAGGCACCACGGTGCCAGGCCAGCGCCGCCGCACGATCGCCGAGCTGTTGCTCGAGCGCTACGGGATCCTCACGCGCGAGCACGTCCTCGCCGAGGGCGTCCCCGGCGGCTTCAGCGCGCTCTACGACGCGCTGTCGAACCTCGAGACGCTCGGCGTCTGCCGCCGCGGCTACTTCGTCGAGGGGCTCGGCGGCGCCCAGTTCGCGCTGCCCGGCGCCGTCGAGCGGCTGCGCGCCGGCGCCGACCGGGCCGACGAGACCCCGCCGGTCGTGCTCGCCGCCACCGACCCGGCCCAGCCCTACGGCGCCGCCCTGCCGTGGCCGGCCCGCGCGGCCGACGACGGGCGCGCGAAGCCGGCCCGGGCCGCTGGCGCCTACGTCGTCCTGGCCGGCGCCGAGCCCGTGCTCTACGTCGAGCGCGGCGGCCGCGGCCTGCAGCTCCTCGTGGCCCGCGACGACGAGCGGCTGCGCCCGGCCCTCGACGCGCTGGCCGCGTTCGTCACCGCCGACGGCCGCCACAAGCTCTCGCTCGAACGGGTCGACGGCGAGCCGGTCGTCGGCTCCGAGCTGGAGGGCCTGCTCATCGAGGTCGGCTTCCGCGCCGGTCCGCGCAAGCTCACGCTCAGCGCGTAGATTGCCGGACGTGACCGCCGACCCCGAGGTCCACGCCGCCGGAGGCCTGGTGGTCCGCGACGGCCGGATCGCCATCGTCCATCGCCCGCGCTGGGACGACTGGTCGCTGCCCAAGGGCCACGTCGACCCGGGCGAGACCTTCGAGCAGGCCGCGCTGCGCGAGGTCGAGGAGGAGGCCGGGCTGCGCTGCGCGCTCGGCGACGAGCTCCCGAGCGACACCTACACCGACAACAACGGACGGCTGAAGCTCGTGCGCTGGTGGCGGATGGAGGTCGTGGCCGACTGCGGCTTCGCCCCCGACGACGAGGTCGACGAGCTGCGCTGGGTCACGCCCGACGAGGCCGCCCGGCTGCTGTCCTATGCGCACGATCGTGCGCTCGTGGGCACGCTGTCCTGAGGTTGGATGGTGGTTCCCCGCCGGACAGATACAGTCCGGATGGGAAAAACATCGACGAAGGGACCGACATGGCCAACATCGGCACCGCGACCTGGCAGGGCGACCTGAAGTCCGGCACCGGCAGCTTCACCGCGGGCGAGACCATCAAGGGCGACTACTCGTTCAAGACCCGCTTCGAGGACGCGCCCGGCGCCAACCCCGAGCAGCTCATCGCCGGCGCCCACGCCGCGTGCTTCTCCATGGCGCTGTCGAACATCCTCGCCGAGGCCGGCCACACCCCCGACGCGGTCGACACCGAGGCGCGCGTGACGCTGAAGATCGTCGACGGGGCGCCCACGATCACGAGCATCGCCCTGAAGACGACGGGCAAGGTGCCGGGCATCGACGCGGCGACGTTCCAGAAGCACGCCGAGGAGGCGAAGGTCGGCTGCCCGGTGAGCAAGGCGCTGGCCGGCGTGCCGGACGTGTCGCTCGAGGCGACGCTGGCCTAGCACTTCCTCCGGAGCGGTTTCCGCAAGAGCTACGGTCGTCGCGGCGACGGCGCACGGATAGCGTCGCGCCGCGATGCTCGTCTACTCGTGCTCGGGCGCGTCGAACGTCGCCCAGCTCGCCAACCACCTCGCGGTCCGGCTCGACCGGCTCGGCATCGCGGAGATGTCCTGCATCGTCGGCGTGGGCGGTGACGTCAAGCCGCTCGTGCACAAGGCGACGCGCGGGCTGCCGATCATCGCCATCGACGGCTGCCCGCTGGGCTGCGCCGAGCGCGTCCTGGCCGCGAAGGGCATCACGCCCGAGGTCATGATCCGGCTGCACGAGCGCGGGCTGCGCAAGGTCCAGCACACCGACTTCGACGCGGCGGAACGCGAGGCCGTCTTCCTCGACGTCCTCGCCGAGCTGCGCCCGCGGCTCGTGGCAGAGCGCCCCGAGCTCGCCGAGCCGATCGCGAAGCTGCTGGGCTCGGCCGCGGACCTCGCCGCATGACCGCGGCCGCCGCCGCGCCGGCCCCGCCGCTGGTCATCCAGGGCGGGATGGGCGTGGCGGTCTCGGGCTGGCGGCTGGCGTCCACCGTCTCGCGGCTCGGCCAGCTCGGCGTCGTCTCGGGCACCGCGCTGGCCGTCGTCCTCGCCCGGGGCCTGCAGGACGGGGATCCGGGTGGGCACCTGCGCCGGGCGCTCGCAGCGTTCACCGACCGATCGGTGGCCGCGCGGATCCTGCAGCGCTACTTCCGGCCCGACGGGCGGCGGCCCGGCGCCGGCTATCGCGCCGTCCCGGTGCCCCGGCAGCGGGCGGGTCGTCACTTCCTCGAGCTCACCGTCGCCGCGAGCTTCGCCGAGGTCTTCCTCGCCAAGGAGGGCCACGGCCGGCCGGTCGGGATGAACCTCCTCGAAAAGGTGCAGATCCCGACGCTGCCCTCGCTCTACGGCGCGATGCTCGCCGGGGTCGACTGGGTGCTCATGGGCGCCGGCATCCCGCGCCACATCCCGGCCGCGCTGCGGGCGCTGGCCGACCATCAGCCGTTCTCGCTGCCGTTCGCCGTGGCCGGTGCGCGCCCCGAGGACGAGGACACGGTCGACTTCGACCCCCGCCAGGTCGTCGACGGGCCGGCCGGCCCGCTGCGGCGTCCGCGCTTCGCGGCGATCGTCAGCTCGCACGTGCTCGCCGCCCATCTCTGCCGGGATCGGGAGGACCGCCCGGACGGCCTCGTCGTCGAGGCCCCGGTCGCCGGCGGCCACAACGCGCCCCCGCGCGGGTCGCTGCAGCTCACCGACGAGGGTGAGCCGGTCTACGGGCCGCGCGACGAGGTCGACCTCGACCGGCTGCGCGAGCTCGGCGTGCCGTTCTGGCTCGCCGGCGGCTACGGCCATCCCGAACGGCTGCAGGAGGCGCTCGCGGCGGGCGCCTGCGGCGTCCAGGTCGGGACGGCGTTCGCGCTCTGCGAGGAGTCGGGCCTGGACGAGGACCTGCGGCGCCGGGCACGCGAGCAGGCGGCCCGCGGGCGGCTCACCGTCCACAGCGACCCGCGCGCCTCGCCGACCGGCTACCCCTTCAAGGTCGCCCGCCTGGCGGGCACCGTGGGCGACCCCGCGGTCGCCGCCGCCCGGCCGCGCCGCTGCGACCTCAGCTACCTGACGACGCCCTACCGGCGCCCGGACGGCCGGATCGGCTACCGCTGCCCGGCCGAGCCGGTGGAGGACTACGTCGCCAAGGGCGGGCGCGCCGAGGACGCCGAGGGTCGGCAGTGCCTGTGCAACGGGCTGACCGCCGCCGTCGGCCTGGCCCAGGTCCAGCCCGGCGCGGTGACCGAGCCGCCGCTGCTGACGCTCGGCGACGAGGCCCGCGAGACGGTCGCCGCGCTCGCACCCGACGGCGCGCCCTACACGGCGGCCGACGTCCTGCGCCACCTGCTCACGGCACCTTCACCCCGGGGTTGAGCAGCCCCTTGGGGTCGAGCGCGTCCTTGACCGCCCGGTGGGCGGCGACCGCGGCCGGCGACCACTGACGCGCGAGCTGGCCGCGCTTGAGACGGCCGATGCCGTGCTCGCCGCTGGCCGTGCCGCCCAGGGCGCGCGCCAGGTCGAAGAGCTCGGCGGCCGCCGCGTCGGCCCGCGCGCGCATCTCGCCGTCGCCGGGGTCCAGCAGGAACGTCGAGTGCAGGTTGCCGTCGCCCGCGTGGCCCCACGAGCAGGTCTCCAGCCCGTGGCGCTCGCCGATCGCCAGCGTGCCCTCGATCGCCTCGGCCAACCGGTCGAGCGGGACGGCCACGTCCTCGGAGAGCTTCTCGCCGCGGGCCGCGCGCACCGCGATCGAGACGCCGTCACGCCAGCGCCACACCTCGCCCGCCGGCGGCGCCACGGCGGGGTGGGCGGGCGAGTTCAACACCTCCAACAACGCGTCGCGCTCGGCCGTCGACTCGGCCTCGCAGACGACGAGCAGCGCGCAGCCCTCGGCGTCGAGGAACGGCGGCGGCGTCGCGGCCACCGAGCGCCCGTCGAGGTACTCGATGGCGCCCGGCACGACCCCGCTGGCCAGCACCGCCTCGATCGCCGCGCAGCCCTCGGCGACCGTGCCGAACGCCGCCGCGACCGGCAGCGCGTCGGCGGGCGCCGGCACGAGCCGCAGCCACGCGGCGGTGACGATCCCCAGCGTCCCCTCGCTGCCGACGAGGAGGGCCCGCAGGTCGTAGCCGGCGACGTCCTTGCGCACCGGGCCGCCGAAGCGCACGACCTCGCCGGGCGCCAGGACGGCCTCCAGCCCGGTCACCCAGCGCCCGGTCACCCCGTACTTGAACGCGTGCGGGCCGCCCGCGTTGGTGGCGATGTTGCCGCCGAGCTGCGACTGCTCGGCCGCGCCCGGGTCCGGGGCGAAGAGCAGCCCGCTCTCGCGCGCCCGCCGGGCGACCGTGGCGGTCGTCACCCCCGCCTCGGCCTCCATCCGCCACAGGCCGGGCTCGAGCGACCGCACGGCGCCCAGCCGGTCGAGGGCGACCGCGACGCTGTCGCGGTCGGGCTCCGGGACGATGCCGCCGCAGTAGCCGGTCCGCCCGCCCACCGGCACGATCGCCACGTCGCGCGCATAGGCCCACGCGACGACCGCGGCCACCTGCGCGGCGTCCGCGGGCCGCACGAGCGCCGTCGCCCGCCCGGACAGCCCGCTGGCGTCGGCGAGTACCACGTCGCGCTCGACGTGCTCGGCGCCCACCAGGGAGGCGAGATCGGCGTGCACCACCGCACCGTACCCTCGAGAGGGCGCCATGCCCGAGGGCGACACGATCCACCACGCCGCCAACCGCATCCGGCCCCTGCTCGCCGGAACGGTGCCCGACGCCATCGCCACCCCCCATCCGCGCTTGGCCGCCGACCGCTGGCCGCAGCGCCTCGAGGGCCGGGCCGTCACCTCCGTCGAGGCGCACGGCAAGCACCTCTTTCTCACCTTCGAGGGCGGCCTGACGATCCACTCGCACCTGCGGATGACCGGCGCCTGGCGCGTCCACCGCGACGGGGAGCGCTGGAGCCGCGCCCGCCGCCGCGCCTGGCTGCACCTGCGCGCCGGCGACCACGACATCGTCCAGTTCGACGGCCCGGTCCTCGAGCTGCTCACCGACCTGCGCCGCCGCAACGACCCGCGCCTGCGCGAGCTGGGCCCCGACATCGTCGCCGCCGACGCCTTCGACGAGGCGCGGTTCCTGGCGCGGCTGCGCGCCGACGACCCGACCCGTCCGATCGGCGACGCGCTGCTCGACCAGCGCACCGTGGCCGGCATCGGCAACATCTGGCGCAGCGAAGCATGCTTTCTGGCCGCCATCGACCCGTGGCGGGCGACCGCGACGGTGGGCGACGAGGAGGCCCTGGCGATCGTCCGTGCCGTCCGCCCTCCGATGCAGCAGTCGGCCCGCGACGGGCGCCTCGCCCGCCCACGCAACGTCTACGGCCGCGCGGGCCGGCCCTGCCCGCGCTGCGGACAGACGACGATCCGGGCGGCCGGGCAGGGCGACGACAACCGCACGACATACTGGTGCCCGGCATGCCAGAGCTGAGCGACGAGCAGCGCCGCCGCGTCCGGCGCGTCGGCCACAAGGGCGCCGACCACATCGCCCCCGGCAACACCACCGCGAGCTTCGACGCGGCACTGGCCCACGGCTGCGACATGGTCGAGTTCGACGTCCTGCCCGAACGGGTCGACGGCACCGGCGAGCTCCTGCTCGCCCACGGCTACAGCGACCTCCAGACCCGTACGCCGCTGACGCTCGACGAGGGCCTCGACCACCTGTGCAGCGACGCCTTCGCAGCTGTCGAGCTCAACGTCGACCTCAAGCTCGGCGGCTACGAGCAGCGCGTCGTCGCGGCACTGCGCGAGCGGGGCATCGAGGACCGCGTGCTCATCTCGACGATGGAGGAGCCCTCGCTGCCGGCGGTCCGGGCCGCGTCCTCGGTCGTCCGCCTGGGCTGGTCGGTGCCGCGCGTCAAGCGTGACTACCTCGCCCACCGGGTGACCAAGCCGCTCGCGCAGGCGACCGTGCTGCTGCTGCGCCGCAGCGTCCCGCGCGCGGTCGCCCGCGAGCTGCGGGCCGGCACGATCGACGCGTGCATGTCGCACTTCGCGCTCGTCACCCCGCACTTCGTCCGGTCCGTCGAAGCGGCCGGCGGCGAGCTCTACGTGTGGACCGTCGACGACGCGGACGCCATCCGCCGCTTCGAGGCGATGGGCGTCACCGGCATCACGACCAACGACCCGCGGCTGTTCGACCCGCTCGGGCCTACGGCGCCGTGATCGTGCACTCGGCCGCCGAGAACCCCTTCGGGTCGGCCCCGGTGATGCGGCCCTTGTGCGGGCGTGTGCGCTTCTTGGCGCTGCGGACGACCTTGCGGCCCCGGCGCCACTCGTAGTCGACGAGGCCGCGGACGCGGTAGGTCCGGCCCTCGGGCGGCGGCGCGAGGACGAAGTTGCGGCCGGTCTCGCGCCGCGTGTACTTCGCCGAGCCGAGCCGCAGGAAGCCGGAGTCCCCGCTGGGACCCAGCTCGTTCCACGTCCCGTCGGACTCCTTGAAGAACTCGAGGCGGAACCGCACGTACATGCGCTCGCCGCGCTTGCCCGACCCGGGCATCGAGGCGCGCAGCCCGATCGTGTTCGGGTGGCGCCGGGTGTCGCAGACGTTGACCGTCGCCCACAGGCGCGGCGACGTCGTGATCGAGCGCTGCTTCTTGGTCGCGGCGGGCCGGTCCTTGGCGTCAGCGGGCGACGAGGCCGTGGAGGCCGCCAGGACCGCGCCGGCAGCCAGCAGAGCGGTCGGCAGGGCGCAGCGGCGGAGGATGGCGTCGAGGGGCATGGGCTCGTCAGCGACAACCGTCCGGTTCGCCGATGGTTGCGGTCGCGGCGCGCCGGATGTCCGCGATGGTAGACATACAGCGTGACCCCGAGCACCGAACGCGTGGAACTGCTCGCTCAGGTGCCGGTCTTCGAGGCGCTCGGTCCTGCCGAGCTGGCCCGGGTCGCCGACGTCGCCGTCACCCGCACGTTCCCGCGCGGGCAGGTCATCTTCCGGGAGGGCGACGCCAGCGACACGTGCTACGTCGTGCGCTCCGGCCACGCCCGCGCCGTCCGCGAGAACCCGGACGGACGCCAGATCGCGCTCGCCCACTTCGGCCCGGGCGACATCTTCGGCGAGCTGGCGATGTTCGACGACGAGAACCGGTCGGCGACCGTCGAGACGCTCGACGACGTCGAGGCCATCGCGATCCTCGGGGCCGACATGCGGCGGCTGCTGCGCGAGCATCCGGACATCGCGGTGAAGCTCGTCAGCGCGCTCGGCCGGCGACTGCGGGAGGCCAACGAGCGGCTCTCGCGCCAGTCGTTTCAGACGGTCCAGAGCCGGGTGGCGGGCGTCCTGGGCCAGCTCGTGCGCCAGGCCCAGGCCGAAGGGGCCCAGGACGCCGACGTCCTCGTCACCGTCACCCAGGCGGAGATCGCCCAGCTGGCGGGCTCCTCGCGCGAGTCGGCCAGCCGCTTCCTCGCCGTCCTCGAGCGCGCCGGGATCGTCAGCCAGGGCCGCGGACGGCTCACCGTCCACGAGCCCGCCGCGCTCGAACGCTACGTGTACTGACCCCGGGCGTCGCGCTGCAGGGCTGTTGTCGGCGGCCCCGGACGGGTAGGCTCCGGCGCGGATGCAGGTTCTCAACTTCTACTCGACGATCTTCGCCGACCAGCTCAAGCGCGGGCGCAAGACGGCCACGATCCGCCTCGGCGACAAGTCGCACAAGTACAAGAAGAACCAGGCGGTGCTGGTGACGATCGGCTACCAGCACTCGCCGCGCGAGAAGATCTTCGACGCGGTCATCGACCAGGTCGAGGTCAAGCGCGTCCGGGACCTCACGCCGCGCGACATCGAGCACGACAACCCGGAGTTCCGCCGCCACGAGGAGATGATCCACTTCCTCGAGCAGATCTACGGCAAGAAGGTGACGATGGACGACACGGTCACCGTCGTGCGCTTCTCGCAGATCATCGTGCATCCGCCCTCGTTCACCGACGCCCGCCTCGGGATCGGCGGGGCCCAGAACTAGGGGATCCGGCCCGGAACGGGGCGGGGCGAGCTCGGCGTCGTGCTGCGGGTCTTCATCGCCGACGACTCCCTCGGGTTCGGGACGTTGGCTTCGGCCTGGCTGGAGACGGCCGGCGACATCGAGGTTGTGGGGACGGCACGCAGCGCCGACGGGGCGATCGCCGACGTCGTGGCGGCGGCGCCCGACGTCGTCATCCTCGACCGGCTCCTGCCGCAGCCCGAGCACTCCGAGCGAGTGCTGGCCCACGTGCGCGACGCGCTGCCCCGGACGGCGATCCTGCTCGTCTCGGGGATGCCCGACGACCATCTCGCCGGCGAGGCGGCGCTCACCGGGGCCGACGCCCACGTGAGCAAGGCGGCGAACGCCGAGGCGCTCATCGCCGCGGTGCGGCGGGCGGCGGACGCACGCGCTCACGGCGCCGCCTGACAGCCCCTGGCACTCCTCGTCGACGAGTGCCATCCACAGCTTGACCGCACCCTCGCGCACGCTAGGATGAGAGGCAACGGCTGGCACTCTCCACCCGTGAGTGCCAACACATCCGTCCGTCACCTCAACGGAGGTCACCACAGAAATGAAGCTCAAGCCCCTCGGCGATCGCCTGATCGTGCGGGCCATCGAGGAGGAGGAGACGACCGCCAGCGGCCTCGTGCTCCCCGACACCGCCAAGGAGAAGCCCCAGAAGGGCGAGGTCATCGCCGTCGGCGACGGCCGCTGGGACGAGGATGGCGAGAAGCGCATCCCGCTCGACGTCGCCCAGGGCGACACCGTCCTCTACAGCAAGTACGGCGGGACCGAGATCAAGGTCGACGGCGAGGATCTCCTCGTCCTGCGCGAGTCCGACGTCCTCGCCAAGCTCGACAAGTAGGAGAACGAGGAACCCATGGCTCACAAGGAAATCAAGTACGACGCGGCTGCTCGCAAGTCGCTCGAGGCCGGCGTCGACGCCGTCGCCAACGCCGTCAAGGTCACGCTCGGCCCCAAGGGCCGCTACGTCGTCCTCGACAAGAAGTTCGGTGCTCCCACGATCACCAACGACGGCGTGACCATCGCCCGCGAGATCGAAGTCGAGGACGTCTTCGAGAACCAGGGCGCCCAGCTCGTCCGCGAGGTCGCCACCGCGACCAACGACGTCGCCGGCGACGGCACGACGACCGCGACCGTCCTGGCCCAGGCCATCGTCCGCAACGGCCTGAAGAACGTGTCGGCCGGCGCGAACCCGATCGCCCTGAAGCGCGGCATCGAGATCGCCGTCGACCAGATCGTCACGAACATCCAGAAGCTCTCCAAGCCCGTCCAGGGCAAGGAGCAGATCGCGCGCGTCGCGACGATCTCCGCCGGTGACGAGTCGATCGGCGACGTCATCGCCGACGCCATCGAGAAGGTCGGCAAGGACGGCGTCGTGAACGTCGAGGAGGGCCAGACGTTCGGCATGGACCTCGAGTTCACCGAGGGCATGCAGTTCGACAAGGGCTACGTCTCGCCCTACATGGTCACCGACCAGGACCGCATGGAGGCCGTCCTCGAGGATCCGTTCATCCTCATCGCCAACCAGAAGATCGGCTCGGTCCGCGACGTGCTGCCGGTCCTCGAGCAGGTCATCCAGTCGGGCAAGCCGATCCTCATCATCGCCGAGGACGTCGAGGGCGAGGCCCTCGCGACGCTCGTCGTCAACAAGCTGCGCGGCACCTTCACCGGTGTGGCGGTCAAGGCGCCGGGCTTCGGCGATCGCCGCAAGCGCATGCTCGAGGACATCGCCATCCTGACCGGCGGCGAGGTCATCACCGAGGAGATGGGCCTCAAGCTCGAGAACACGCAGATCTCGCAGCTCGGCCGCGCCCGCCGCGTCGTCGTCGCCAAGGACACGACGACGATCGTCGACGGCTCGGGTGACGCGGAGGCGATCAAGGGCCGGATCAACCAGATCAAGTCCGAGGTCGAGACGACCGACTCCGACTTCGATCGCGAGAAGCTCCAGGAGCGCCTCGCGAAGCTGTCGGGCGGCGTCGCGGTCGTCAAGGTCGGCGCCGCCACCGAGACCGAGATGAAGGAGAAGAAGCACCGCGTCGAGGACGCCCTGCAGGCGACCCGCGCCGCGCTCGAGGAGGGCATCGTGCCCGGCGGCAGCGTCGCGCTGCTGCAGGCCTCCGGCGGCGTGTCGGCCGACGCGATCGAGGACGAGGACGAGCGCACCGGCGCCCGCATCATCCTGCGCTCGCTCGAGGAGCCGCTGCGTCAGATCGCCGAGAACGCGGGCCTCGAGGGCTCCGTGATCGTCGCCGACGTCCGCAAGGCCAAGAAGGGCCACGGCCTGAACGCCGCCACGGGCGAGATCGTCGACCTCGTCGAGGCCGGCGTCATCGACCCGGCGATGGTGACGCGCTCGGCGCTGCAGAACGCCGCGTCGATCGCGAAGAACATCCTCACCACCGAGGCCATCGTCGCCGAGATCCCCGAGAAGGACGGCGGGGGCGGCATGCCCGACATGGGCGGCATGGGCGGCATGATGTAGGCCAATTTCCCTGAGGGAAATTGGCTCAGCGAGAAATCGCCCGGGGGGCGATTCTCGCGGGCACTGGCAGGGGCCCGGCGTTCGCGCCGGGCCCCTTGTCGTTGGCGCCCCCGTGCCCGCCCCTCCCGCGTCGAGGGATCAAGAACTTCGCCTCCAGCGAAGTTCTTGATCCCTCGACGCGGGGTTCGAGCGGGTGGGCCGGCCGGGCGTGCGAGGATCGGCGGATGAGCTACGCGATCACGAACCTCGCCGGCGTCGAGGACGTCGCCGCCAAGCACGGCTACTCGGAGACCCAGGAGTCGCGCTTTCCCCGCACCGACCTGGGCGCCGAGACCATCGGGATGGCCTACCACCTCGTCAAGCCCGGCCGCCGGCAGGCCTTCGGGCACCGGCACGAGAACGCCGAGGAGATCTACGTCGTCCTGGAGGGCAGCGGCCGGGTCAAGCTCGACGACGAGATCCGCGACCTCCGGCCGCTCGACGCGCTGCGCGTCGCCCCCGGCGTCGCCCGCGCGTTCGAGGGCGGCGAGGACGGCCTGCGGCTGCTGGCCTTCGGCCCCCGCCACGAGGGCGACGGGGAGATCCTGAAGGACTTCTGGCCCGAGGACTGAGCCTCAGCGCTCGTGGCCGTCGTGCTCCTCGTCGACGGCGGCCATCGACTCCAGCAGCGACATCGCGGCCAGCTGGGCCGGGGTGCCGGCGATCGAGCCGTCCTGCAGCTCCTCGAGCTGCGGCGAGAACGTCACGTGGACGGCCACCTCCTCCGGCCC
This sequence comes from Solirubrobacterales bacterium, assembly GCA_040255945.1. Classification (GTDB taxonomy): domain Bacteria; phylum Actinomycetota; class Thermoleophilia; order Solirubrobacterales; family Solirubrobacteraceae; genus Baekduia. The sequence continues at coordinate 36,674 of JBDZVZ010000027.1, forward strand.
CTGGTCCTCGAGGACGATGACGGCGCGCCCGACGTCGTCGGGCACACCGTCGGCCGGCCCGACGGCCTCGCGGACGGCGCTGAGCACCTCGACGGCCAGCTCGCGCCACGTCTGGGCCGCCTCGGCCTGCTCCTCGGGCCCCATCTGCGCGAGGTGGTGCCGGTTGCGCGCGGCGAGCGCGGCGACGCCCGCCTCCACGGCACGGGTGCCGAGCAGCGCGTCGACGTCGATCGTCACCGGACCTTCGGGGTGCTCCGTCATGGCGCCATCCTCGCAGACGGGCCCGGCCCGCCCGCCGCCCGCGGTCTTCGCGTCAGGCGAGGACCGCGGAGACCCCGCGAGGCGGGCGTGCCAGCAGCTCGCGGGCGCGCCTCGTGTCCAGCCGACAGTCCGACGGCCGGTCCGCCGGGCCCTCGCCGCAGCGCAGCGCGGCCGGGTCCACCCCGCCCGCGGCGGCCAGCAGGGCGGCGAACGCGTGCCGGTCGACCGCCTCGGGCCCGGCGACGTGCAGGACGCCCGCCTCGTCGCCCACCAGCAGCTCCAGCAGCGCGCCGGCCAAGTCGCTGACCTGCACCGGGCAGCGCAGCTCGTTGACGAAGAACACCATGTCGGCCTCACCGCGCGCCGCGGCGACGGCCGCCAGCTCGTAGCGCGAGACCGGCCCGCCCCGCCCGCCGTAGACGAGCGAGGTGCGGACGGCCAGCGCACCGGGGTGGGCGTCGGCGACGGCCCGTTCGGCGGCGAGCTTCGCCTGCCCGTAGGCGATGATCGGATCGGGCGGATCGTCCTCGGTCAGCGGCCGCCCGGCCCGCCCGCTGAAGACGAGGTCGGTCGAGAGGTGGACGAACCGCGCACCCCGCCGGGACGCCGCCGCCGCCAGCGTGCGCGAGCCGTCGACGATGATCGCGCGCGCCTCCGGCCCGTCCTGGCGGTAGGCCGTGTGCAGGACCGCGTCGGGCGCGTCGGCGTCGACGAGCGTGGCGACCGCGTCGAGGTCGCGCAGGTCCAGGCGCATCGTCCGCAGCCGCGGGTCCGGCGCGGGCCGGTGCTCGAAGTACGTGCCCGCCACCTCCCAGCCCGCCGCGACGGCTTGCTCGGCGACGACCGCCCCGAGGTAGCCGGAGACGCCCGTGAGCAGCAGCCGCGGCACGGTTCAGCGGGGTGCCGCGAGGCCGCGCGTGAAGAGCTCGAGCATCGAGGAGAAGAGGTCGTCGGGCACGAGCCCGGGGACGACCATGCGCTCGAACGCCAGGCCGTTGGCCATCGCCATGACCATCGTGGCGAGCTCGCCGGAGCTCACGCCCGGATCGATCCCGGCCGCGCCGAGCCGCGCCTCGAGGATCTCGGACATGCGCCGGTGCATGATCCGGTGGCGGGCGACGAACTGCTTGCGGAACGTCTCGTTGCGCGACGCGTGCAGCGCCGCCTCGAAGAACAGCGTCTCGGACTCGGGGTCGGCCTTCAGCGCCTCGACGAAGTCGCGCGCCGCGATGCGCGCCTGCGCCGCGGGGCTGTCGCCCGTGGCCAGCACGCGCTCCATCTCCTCCAGGCGCCGGGCGCCGCGGTGCTCGAGCATCGCGAGGAAGAGCTCCTCCTTGGAGCCGAAGTTCGCGTAGACCGCACCCTTCGTGAAGCCCGCGTCGGCGGCGACCTCGTCGACGGACGCGCTCGCCAGCCCGCGGCGCGCGAAGACCCGCCCGGCCGCCTCCAGCAGGCAGGTGCGGGTGTGCTCGCGCCGCTGCTGGCGCGTCAGCCGGGCGTCGGTGCTCAAGCGGCGGCCGCCCGTGTCGCGACGACCCGCGCGCCCTCGGACGGCACGAGGGTGATCGCGCGCCGCGTCACGCGCTCGGACTGGGCCTCGGCGGGACGCAGGCGCACGGTCGAGACGATAGCCCCGAGCACGGCGCGCATCTCGGTCTCGGCGAAGGTCGCCCCGGGACAGCGGCGGATGCCCCCGCCGAACGGGAGGAACTGGTACGGGTTGGGCCGCACGCCCATCCAGCGCTCCGGCTTGAACGCGGCCGGGTCCGGATAGAGGTCGGGCCGCCGGTGGACGAGATAGATCGACGGGGCGACGCGCGTGCCGGCCGCGAAGTCGTAGCCGGCGATGCGCTGGGGCTCCTGCAGCACCCGCCCGACGAACGGGATGACCGGGCGCAGCCGCAGCGTCTCGCGGATGATCGCGTCGACGTACTCGTCGTGGGCGTCGTCGCCGTCGTCGTAGAGGCGGGCGAGCGCGTCGGGGTGCCGGGTCAGGCGCTCGAGCGCCCAGGACAGCGCCGTGGCCGTCGTCTCGTGGCCGGCGACGAGCAGCGTGACGAGCTCGTCGCGCAGCTCCTGGTCGTCCATCGGCGTGCCGTCCTCGTGGCGTGCCAGCAGCAGGGTCGAGAGGACGTCGTCGCGCTCGGCGAGGTCGTCGCGGGCGCGGCGCTCGGCGATGACGCGGGCGATGACGGCGTCGGCCGGGTCGAGCAGGGTCCGGAAGACGCGTCGGCGGTGGGCGTTGACCGGCCCGTGGAGCAGGACCTTGACCATCGCCGAGGACTTCGTGAGCGCGTTGACGAGCGTCGAGAGCTGGCGGCGCAGCTCGGCGACGTGCGGCGAGTCCTCGTCGACGCCGAAGACGACGCGGACGATGACCTCGAGCGTCAGCGCCTGCATCCGCGGGTGGACGGCGAACGGCTCGCCGACCGGCCAGGCGGCGACCTCGCGGGCGGCGATCTCCTCCATGAGCCCGACGTTGGCGCGCATCTTCTCGCCGTGGAAGGAGGGCAGGATGAGCCGGCGCTGGCTCAGGTGGGCATCGCCGTCGAGCAGCAGCAGCGAGTTGCTGCCCAGGAAGGGCAACAGGATGATGTTGGCCTTGCCCGCGTAGTAGACCGAGGCGTCTCCGGTGAAGACCTGCTTGATGTCGATGGGGTCGGTGAGCGCGACGAGCGTCTCGCGGCCGATCCGCATCGTGAACGCGTCCCCGTATTTCGCGCGGGCGCGCTCGAGAAACGGGAGCGGGCGCTTCAGCCACGCCAGCGTCTGCAGCGCGGCGGGCATGCGCGGGCCGGGCGGGAGCGGGTCGCTCGTGGTGAGCCCGGTCCCGCTCGCCGGCTCCGCGGTGGTGATCGTGGCGCTCATGACATACCGGACGGTATTTCAGTACCGCCCGGTATGTCAAACAGGGTCAGGCCCGGTGCGTCACCTCCGCCCGCGCGAGATCGTCAGCGTCACCGTCCGGCCCTTCACCGCCGACTTCATGACGCGGCCCTTCCTGACCTTCTTGGACTTCGCCTTCTTGACGACGACCCGGGCCTTGCACTTCGCCTTCGTCAGGCGCTTCTTCGCCTGCGTCGCCGTGAGGTTCTTGAGCTTCGGGACCTTCTTGCAGGCGAGCTTCGCCTTCGTGGCGGTCTTGCCGCCGCCGGCCCCCTGGTCGCCGGAGCCGCCGTTCGGCACCCCGCCGCCGCCCGCGCCGAGGGGCAGCTCGACGGTCTCGCAGTTCGTCAGGACATCGATCGCGTCGGCAACGACCCGGTCCTGGCCGACGCCGCAGTCGACCGTGTCGACCTCCCCGTCACGGACGTGGATGGTGTCGTTGCCGTAGAGGATGCAGTTCTCGACATAGGCGCCGCGGCAGCGGCTCGTGTCGGTGTCGTCGCCGAAGATGCGGTCCTGGCCCGGGCCGCCGGTGATCGTGTCGGCGTTGAGACCGCCCTCGAGGACGTCGTTGCCCGGGCCGCCGTCGATGTTCTCGATCGCGTCCTCGCCGGTGATCTTGTCGTTGCCACCGCCGGCGATCACGGTCGAGGCGCCGGAGTTCATGTTCGACCAGATCTGCCATTCCTCGTCGGCGTCGGAGCCGACGAAGGTGCCCGAGACGTAGGCGGTCATGCGCTCGATCGAGCGGACGTCGTCGTTCTCGCCGGGCCGGCCGTCGTTGGCGACGCCGTCGAGCGAGACGTCGGCCGGCGGGTGGATGTCGGTGCCGTACTCGACGTACTCCTTCATCGTGTCGATGCCGGGGCCGCCGTCGACGAGGTCGGCGCCGGGGGCCGCCTGGTCGTCGCCGGTCAGCGTGTCGTTGCCGTCCTCGCCGAGGACGGTGTCGTTGCCGGCGCCGCCCTCGAGCGTGTCGTCGCCGGGCCCGCCGCGCAGGTCGTCGTTGCCGCCGAAGCCGCGCAGGCGATCCTTGCCCGGGCCGCCGAGCAGCGTCTCGCTCGCGCCGAGCTGGGCGTTGCCGTCGAGCCCGTCGTCGCCGTCGCCGCCGTCGACCGTGATCGGCAGGGCCAGGTTCGAGCCGTCGGAGGTGGCGAAGCTGTCGGCGGCGTCGGCGAGCGCGAAGCGCATCCGCGCCGGCATCGCGCAGAGCGCCACGTCGCCGTCGGGGATCGTGCAGCGAGCGTCGGCGGAGCTGATGGTGGCGCCGGAGTCGGAGATCCGGACGCGGGAGCCGTTGTACTCGTTGCCGACGTAGAGGGAGTTGAACTCGCCGGCGCCGGCGGTGTAGACGAGGGTGTCGCCCTCGTAGGAGATCGTCGCCGCCTGGGCGGCCGCGGGCAGGGCGGCCGCGGCCGCGAGCGCGGCGACGAGCACCGCGCGGGGTCGGAGCTGAAGCATGATCGTGATGCTCCAGCGCCCGACCCCCGCGCACATCAGGGAACCCCCTAGCCGGGGTCAGACCCGTTCCGTTGCAGCCGCGCGGCGACCCGTGGCACGGTGAGACCCCGCTGCAACGGAACGGGTCTGACCCCGACTGGGGTTACACGGCCGAGAGCGGGCGCGGCCCCGGGCCCACGTACTTCGCCGTCGGCCGGATGAGCCGGCCCTCGCGCTTCTGCTCGAGGATGTGCGCCGACCAGCCCGCGACGCGGGCGCAGGTGAACATCGACGTGAACAGCTCGGCCGGCACCCGCGCCGTGTCGAGCACGACCGCCGACCAGTACTCGACGTTCGTCGCCAGCACCCGGTCGGGGCGGCGAGCCTGCAGCTCCTCCAGGGCCGCCTTCTCGAGCTCCTCGGCGACCTGGAAGCGCGCCGAGCCGATCTCGCGCGCCGTGCGCCGCAGCACCCGGGCGCGCGGGTCCTCGGCCCGGTAGACGCGGTGGCCGAAGCCCATGATCCGCTCGCCGCGGTCGAGCGCGTCGCGCACCCACTTGCCGGCGTCGCCGGTCTGCTCGACCTCGTCGAGCATCTTCAACACGCGCGACGGCGCGCCGCCGTGCAGCGGCCCGCTCAGGGCCCCGATCGCGCTCGAGATCGCCGCGGCGACGTCCGCGCCCGTCGAGGCGACGACGCGGGCCGTGAACGTCGAGGCGTTCATGCCGTGCT
>JBDZVZ010000028.1:0-3496 GCA_040255945.1 Solirubrobacterales bacterium
GGCCGGCCCCGCGGCGTCGACGCCGGCCGCTCCACGGCCGTCAGGATGCGGGCGTCCAGACCCGGCGGCGGCGGCGGGACGCGGGCGCGCAGCCCGCGGGCCGCCCGGACCAGCTCGTCGGGCGGCGGGTCGCTGCTGCGTCCGAAGCGCCTCACGACGCCCGCTCCGGGCTGACGGCCGGCTCGGCGACGGAAGGCTCGAGCTCGGCCCGCGCGCGGGCCAGGCGCGAGCGCAGCGTCGAGGCCGCGCGCACACCCACGATGCGCGCCGCCTCGTCGCTCGTGCAGCCCATGACGTCGACGAGCAGGAAGGCCTCGCGCTCGGGCTCGCCGAGCCGCTCGAGCGCCCGATGGAAGTCGATCGAGCGCTCCCGGTCGACCTCCGGCACCGCGGCCGCCACGACAGCCGCCAGCTCGTCGTCGAGCGCGACCGTGTCGCGCCGGCGCGCGGCCCGCAGCCGGTCGCGGCTCGCGTTGCGGCAGATCGTCAGCAGCCACGCGCGCAGCGACGCGCCGGCCCGATGGCGGTCGAGGTGGCGATGGGCCTTCAGCCAGGTCTCCTGCACCACGTCCTCGGCGTCGTGATGGTCGCGCAGCGTCAGCCACGCGAGCTGCCACACATCGGTTCGGTAGCGCCGGTAGAGCACGGTGAAGGCCTCTGCGTCTCCGCGGGCCGCGGCGCGGACGAGCTCGTCGTCGGAGGCACCGGGCCCCTCAGTGCTCCAGACGTCGGTGCCCGCCGTCCTGACGAACCGGCCTCCCATCGGGCGAGCATCGCAGGCCGAATGGGTCCGTGCGCCGACAGTCGTCGTCAATCCGGACCGTTCCGGCGTCTTAAGGGGTCAGGGACGGAGAGGAGCGTGTCGATGGCGCAGGTCGCCTTCGAAGGGGTCAGCAAGGTCTATGACGACGGGACGCGGGCGGTCGACGACCTGCGCCTCGAGATCGATGACGGCGAGTTCGTCGTCCTCGTCGGCCCGTCGGGCTGCGGCAAGACGACGGCGCTGCGGATGGTCGCCGGCCTGGAGGAGATCTCCGAGGGCGTCGTGCGCATCGGCGAGCGGGTCGTCAACCACGTGCCGTCGCGCGACCGCGACATCGCCATGGTCTTCCAGAGCTACGCGCTCTACCCCCACCTCTCGGTCTACGACAACATCGCGTTCGGCCTGAAGGTCAAGGGCGTGCCGAAGGCCGAGATCGCCGAGCGCGTCGGCCGTGCCGCGCAGATCCTCGACCTCGAGCCGTACCTCAAGCGCAAGCCGCGCGCCCTGTCGGGCGGCCAGCGCCAGCGGGTCGCCATGGGCCGGGCGATCGTCCGCCAGCCGGCGGCGTTCCTCATGGACGAGCCGCTCTCGAACCTCGACGCGAAGCTGCGCGTCCAGATGCGCGCCGAGATCGCCGCCGTCCAGCAGCGGCTGGGCACGACGACGCTCTACGTCACCCACGACCAGGTCGAGGCGATGACGATGGGCGACCGGGTGGCGGTCATGCGCAAGGGCCGCCTCCAGCAGGTGGCGCCGCCCCAAGAGCTCTACGACCGACCCGTCAACCTCTTCGTCGGCGGGTTCATCGGCAGCCCGGCGATGAACCTCTTCCGGGCGACGATCGAGCGCGAGGACGGCCGCTTCCTCGCCCGCCTGGCCGACGACGTCGCCCTCGAGCTCGAGCCCAGCCTCATGACCGCCCGCCCGGCGCTCGCCGGCTACGAGGGCCGCGAGGTCGTCCTCGGCGTGCGCCCCGAGGACCTCGAGGACGCATCGCTGGCCGGGGAGACGTCAGCGCGGCGCCGGCTCACCGGCCGGGTGGAGCTCCGCGAGGCGCTCGGCGCCGAGATCATGATGCACATGGTCGTCGGCGTGCGGCCCGCGGCCGGCGACGAGGTCCACGAGCTCGCCGCCGACGCCGGCGACGAGGCCGCCGCGCGCCGCAACGGTGCAGAGCGCGCCGAGGCCATCGTCGTGGGCCGCTTCTCCCCGCGCTCGCCGGTCACGGTCGGCGACACCGTCGAGATCGCCGTCGACACCGGCGCCCTGCACGCCTTCGACCCCGACACCGGATCGGGCATCTACGACCACGCACCAGGAGGAACAGGCACGTGAAGGCTCATCGATTCCGCGGCGTCGCGCTCGCGGTGCTCGGCACGGCCGCGCTCGTGGCCGCCGGCTGCGGCGGCGACGACAACAACGACAACAACGCGAGCACGTCGGGCGGCGCCACGACGACCGCGGCGTCCGACGCCAACGTCTCGGGCAACGTCTCGGTCATCGGCATCTGGACCGGCGACGAGCAGAAGTCCTTCCAGGCCGTGCTCAACGGCTTCAAGGAGCAGTATCCGAACGTCAAGGTCAAGTACACGTCGGCCGGCGACAACGTCCCGACCGTGCTCGGCACGGCCGTCGAGGGCGGCAACCCGCCCGACATCGCCGCCATCGGCCAGCCCGGCGTCGTCGCCCAGTTCCAGGCCAAGGGCGCGCTGAAGCCGCTCGACTTCGCCCGCGAGGACATCGACGCCAACTACCCCGAGGACTTCCTGAAGCTCGGGACGATCGACGGCAAGCTGTACTCCTTCGTCTTCAAGGCGGCCAACAAGTCGACCGTCTGGTACAACGTCGACGCCTTCAAGAACGCCGGCGTCGAGCCGCCCAAGACGTGGGACGACTTCATGAAGGCGGCCGCGACGATCAAGGCGTCCGGCCTGCCGGCCTTCTCGATCGCCGGCGCGGACGGGTGGACCCTCACCGACCTGTTCGAGAACATCTACCTGCGCCAGGCCGGCCCCGACAAGTACGACCAGCTCTCCAAGCACGAGATCAAGTGGACCGACCCGTCGGTCAAGGAGGCGCTGACGTCGATGTCGAAGATCTTCTCGCAGACCGGCAACATCGCCGGCGGCACCTCGGGCGCGCTGCAGACCGACTTCCCGACCTCGGTCTCCAACGTCTTCACCGACAAGCCGAAGGCGGCCATGGTCATGGAGGGCGACTTCGTCCCGGGCGTCGTGGCGTCCAAGACGACGCTCAAGCCGAAGACCGGCTACGACGTCTTCCCGTTCCCGGAGGTCGGTGACACGACCGGCGCGGTCGTCGGCGGCGGCGACTCGATCGCCATGTTCAAGTCCACGCCCGCCAGCCAGGCGCTCGTGAAGTACCTCGCGAGCCCCGAGGCGGCGACGATCTGGGTCAAGCGCGGCGGCTTCTCCTCGCCGAACAAGAACGTCGACGCGGCCTCCTACCCGGACGACATGACGCGGACGACGGCGACCGCGATCGCCAACGCGGAGACGTTCCGGTTCGACATGTCCGACCTCGCGCCGGCCGCGTTCGGCGGCACGGCGGGCCAGGGCGAGTGGAAGATCCTCCAGGACTTCCTCCAGAAGCCCTCGAACGTCGACGGCACGGCGAGCAAGCTCGAGTCGTCGGCCGCCCGGGCGTTCAAGCAGGGGCAGTAGGTCCCGATGGCTGCTGACGCCGGCGTCCCGGCTGCCGGCCCCCCGCCCG
>JBDZVZ010000028.1:3596-41481 GCA_040255945.1 Solirubrobacterales bacterium
CAGTAGGTCCCGATGGCTGCTGACGCCGGCGTCCCGGCTGCCGGCCCCCCGCCCGGGGCCGGCGCCCAGCGCTGGCGTCAGCGTGCCGTCACGGCGATCTTCCTCGGGCCGGCGCTGCTCTTCCTCGGCGTGTGGGTCGTCTATCCGACGATCCGCACGGTCATCAGGAGCTTCTTCGGCCGCGAGGGATCCGACTTCGTCGGCATCGACAACTACAAGACGCTCTTCACGAGCGACACGCTCGTCAAGGCGATCGAGAACAACGCGCTGTGGATCGCCGTCGTCCCGGCGCTCGTGACGGCGATCGGGCTGATCTTCGCGGTCCTCACCGAACGGGTCCGCTGGTCGGTCGCGTTCAAGATCGTCGTCTTCATGCCCATGGCGATCTCGATGTTCGCCGCGGGCGTCATCTGGCACATCATGGACGAGAAGGACCCCGACAAGGGGGCGGTCAACGCGGCGATCGGGGTCGTGCGCGGCGCGTTCGTCTCCGACGGGGTCCTCACCGGCGCCAACCCGTCGACCCCGTCGCTGCGCGGCAGCGCGTCCAACGGGTTCGTGCTGCGCCCGACGGTCGGCCCCGGCGGCACGGCACTGCTCGGGCTGACCGCGATCCCGCCCGACGAGCTGCCCTCCGACGCGCAGCAGGCCGCCCAGCCGCGGCCCGAGCCCGGCAAGGTCACCGGCGTCGTGTGGCGGGACTTCAAGCCCGGCGGCGGCAAGCCGGGCGTCGTCGAGCCCGGCGAGCAGGGCGTGCCCGGCGCGACCGTGCAGCTGCGCGACCGCTCCGGCAAGGTCGTGAAGACCGGTACGACCGGCGCCGACGGGACGTTCACGTTCGACGGCGTCAAGGCCGGCGCCTACCACGCGGCGATCGGCTCCGACACGTTCGCGGCCCCGTTTCAGGGCGTGAGCTGGCTGGGGCCGAAGCTCATCACGCCCGCGGTCATGATCGCCTACATCTGGGTGTGGGCGGGCTTCGCGATGGTCGTCATCGCCGCCGGCCTGTCGGCGATGGAGCGCGAGGTGCTGGAGGCCGCCCGCACCGACGGGGCGACCGAGCGCCAGGTGTTCTGGCGGATCACCGTGCCGATGCTCGCCCCGGTCCTGTCGGTCGTCTTCGTGACGATGATCATCAACGTGCTCAAAGTGTTCGACATCGTGCTCTCGGTCGCGCCCGGCTCCTCGCAGGACGACGCGAACGTCATCGCGCTGGCCATGTGGCGCACGTCGTTCGGCGGCGTCAACGACTTCGGCCTCGGGTCGGCGATCGCGACGTTCCTGTTCGTGCTCGTCATCCCGTTTCTGCTGTTGAACATCCGGCGGTTCCGGAGGGAAGGGGTGGCATGACTCGCGCAGAGCGCTCGCATGCCATTGCCGGAACTCCCCCAGGGGGCTCGTTCCAGGGGTCGCGGGAAGCCCGGTCGCCGCAGACCGCGCGCAGGCTGCCCGGGGAGCGGCGCTCGGCGGCGATCGTGCGCCGGCTCGGCAAGCTGCCGTTGCAGATCTTCCTGGCGGTCGTCGGGCTGCTGTGGCTCGTCCCGACGCTCGGCCTCTTCCTGACGTCGCTCATGCCCGCCGGCTCGATCGCCGAGGAGGGCTGGTGGAAGGTCGTCAGCCAGCCGCGGATGGCGACGTTCGACAACTACAACGCGCTCTTCGACAACAACAGCATCACCGACGCGCTGTGGACGACCGCGCAGATCGCGGTCGGCAACACCGTCCTGCTCGTCATCATCGCCGCGATGGCCGGCTACGCGTTCGCGTGGCTGGACTTCCCGGGTCGCGACGTGCTGTTCATCATCGTCGTCGGGCTGCTCGTCGTGCCGGTGCAGGTCGCGCTCATCCCGATCTTCTCGCTCTACAACGACACCGGGCTGTTCGACACGGTCCTCGGCCTCATCTTCTTCCACGTCGCGTTCGGGATGCCGTTCGCGATCTTCCTGCTGCGCAACTTCTTCGCCGGCATACCGAAGGACATCCTCGAGTCGGCGCGCATCGACGGCGCGTCGGAGCTGCGGATCTTCTTCCGGCTCGTGCTGCCGCTCGGGCTGCCGGCGATCGCGTCGCTGGCGATCTTCCAGTTCTTGTGGACGTGGAACGACCTCATCGTCGCGCTGACGTTCGGGCGCGACACGCAGCCGATCACGATCGCGATCTTCTCCCAGCTGCGCCAGTTCGGGTCGAACATCGAGCTCATCGCGCCGGCGTCGTTCATCTCGCTGGCGATCCCGCTCGCCGTGTTCCTGGCGTTCCAGCGCTACTTCGTGCAGGGGCTGCTGGCGGGCTCGGTGAAGTAGCGGCACCTCGACGCGTGGGCGCGCGTTTCAGCCGGTCATCGTGCTGCCGTCCTGCGGGCCGGGCTCGGCGGCCATCGTGCCGCCGCCGTCCTCGGGCGGGGCCGGCCCGGGCTGGGGGGCGTAGTAGCGGCGCAGCCAGGCGGCAAGCCCCTCCAGGCCCGGCAGCAGCACGCGCTCGGTGACGTTCGCCTGGTCCAGGCGGGCGCGGGTCTCCTGCTTGAGCTCGGGCGGGATGCGCCACGCCCGCCACACCTCCGGATGCCCCGCGAGCCAGTCCTCGACCTGGGTGCGCGGGTCGGAGGCGACCGACAGCACGGCGGCCTGGTTGACGATCCGCTCGTCGAGCGAGGGCGGCTCGAAGAACACGAGAAACGGCTCGTCGGCCGGCAGCTCGTCGAGCTCGTCGAGGCCGGGCGCGCAGACGTCGAGCAGGTCGGTCGTGAAGACCCGCGCGCCCTCGTCGGCGAGCAGCCCGCGCAGCCGGCCGGGCAGCCGGTCGTGGACGCCCTCACAGTCGACCTCCCAGATGACCGCCTCGTCCTCGGGCCAGCTCGCGGTCGCGAAGTGCAGGGCGACGAGCGGCGAGTACGTCCAGTCCAACAGGCGTGTGGGCAGGCCGTGGTGCTGGGCGAGCGAGAGCCAGTGCCAGGTCGACTCGCCGAGCGACTCGGGGTAGGCGTACTTGCGGAAGCTGCGCAGCAGGTGGCGCTCGAGCCGGGAGAAGTCGCCGCTCAGGCGGGAGAGGCTGTGGACGTTGCGGTAGCTCGACCGGGCCAGCCCCCGGAAGACCGTCGCCGGATGGACGGCGCCCGGGCGCCGGCACCAGCTCTTGTCGGCCAGCGCGTCGTCCAGCTCCCGCCACGAGGAGACGACCTCGATCTGCACAGCTGCTGCCTGCCCGCGCGGGGCGGCCGTCACTCGCGGTCGTCGTCCTTGCGCAGCCAGTCGGCGAGCTGCTCGGCGGCGCCGCCGACCGCGTCGCCGGCGTCCTTGAAGGCGGCGCGGAAGCGCTCGGCGTAGTGGGCGGCGGCCTCACCGGCCTCGGTGCGCGCGTCGGCCTCCTCGCCGCGCCGGACGAACTCGCCGCCGACGATCCGGTCGTAGTCGCCGGCGCGCACCCAGGCCATGAGCTCGCGGGCGCGGCGGACCGGCATCGGATGGGTGACGTTGAGGTCGAGCAGGCGGCGCGAGATGCGGTCCAGGCCCGCGCCGCCCGCGTCGTAGTCCTGGGCCTGGGCCATGAACTGGGAGAGGTCGAGCTGGTCGGCGGCGGTGCCCGCGGCGAGGAGCATGAGCGTGCGGCAGACGAGCTCCGGGTCGCGCGTGACGAGCGCGGCGGCGCGGTCGCAGGACAGCTCGGCGGCGCGCGACCACTCCAGCAGCGCGGCGCGGACGGCGGCGAGCGGCAGGCCGGCGAGCACCGGCAGGCGGACCGAGGTGCCGAGCCGCAGCAGGATCTGCAGGGCGGTGAAGTACAGGACGTGGTCGGCGACGACGTGGCCCGCCTCGTGGGCGAGGACGGCGCGCTGCTCGGGCGTGCCGAGCAGCGTGACGAGCTGCGAGTTGACGACGACGATGGGTGTGCCGGCGCCGAACGTCATGGCGTTGGCGACCGGGAACTGGGTCACGTAGAGCTCCGGCACGTCGTCGGTCGGGACGTCGAGCGTGCGGAAGACCTGGTGGTGGAGGTTCCAGGTCTCGCCCAGCTGGTCGGGGCCGAGGCGGACCGAGGAGCCCAGGTAGGCGGCGCGCAGCGCGCGTTCGTAGCCGAGCTCCAGCAGCTTGCGCACGACCCGGTCGAAGCTCGGGATCGACTGGAGCGCCGCGGTGGCGGCGCGGTCGGCGGGGTGCTCGAAGGCCCGCGGCGAGATGTCCTTGAGCCGGTATCCGTCGACCGGGAGCGTCATGGCTCGCGCATCCTCGCACGTGACCCCACGGGGGCAGGTCAGCGCGCGGCGGCGGCCGCGGGTGCCGTGGAGGTCGCCGCTGCGGTGCGCGGCGTGCGCGCCTGGGCGACGGCGGCCAGCGCCGCGTCGGCGGCGAGCACGCCGGAGGCGACGGCGGCGATCGCCAGTGCGGCACCGGTCTCCTGCGGTCCGGGGGCGTCGACGGCGCCGAGGAACCAGCTGCCGATCGTCGCGACGCCGACCGCGAAGGCGAGCTGGATCGTCGTGCTCAGCAGGCCGCTGGCGTCCTTGGCCCGCTCGAGCGGCACGCGGGTCATCATCCGGCCGATGACCGGGCTCCAGCCGGCGCCGAAGCCCAGGCCGGTGAGCGCCAGCAGCGGCAGGGTGAGCGCCTCGTCCCAGGCGCCGTCGCGGGCGGCGAGTCCGAGCGCGACGTAGCCGGCGGCGGCGGTCAGCAGTCCCGCGGGCCCGACGCGTCGCGCCAGCGCCTCCGGCAGCTGGGCGCAGGCGAGGCTCGTGATGGCGAAGCCGACCGCATAGGGGGCGAACGTCAGACCGGAGTGCAGCGGCGTCACGCCCAGGCCCTGCTGGAGGTGCAGCGTGAGAGTGAACAGAAAGCCGCCGTAGGCGACCATCTGCAGCGCGATCGAGCCGAGGCCGACGCCGACCGCGCGCTGGCGCAGCAGCGTGAGGTCGATGAGCGGGTCGCCGCCGGTCGTCGTCAGCCGGCGCAGGTGCACCAGCAGCGCCACGGTCACCGGGACGGCGGCCGCCAGGCACGCCCACGTCCACCAGGCCCAGCCGGACTCGTGGCCGAAGCACAGCGGGACCATGACGAGGGCGACCGCGTCGGTCATGAGCAGGGCGCCGACGAGGTCGAGGCGGCGCCGGGGGCCCTTCGTGGCGGGCAGGGCGCGGCGGCCGGCGGCCAGCAGCGCGATGCCGATCGGGACGTTGACGAGGAAGATCGGCCGCCAGTCGGTGCCGGCGACGTCGAGGTCGACCAGCGCGCCGCCGACGACCTGCCCGGCGACCGCGCCGCCCGCGATGACGCTCGCCTGCAGCGCCAGCGCTCGGATGCGGGCGGTGCCCTGGAACCGCAGCTGGATGAGGGTGAGGATCTGCGGCGCCATCGCGGCGGCGGCCGCACCCTGGGCGACCCGGGCGGCGACGAGCATCTCCGGCGATGTCGCGACCCCGCACAGCAGCGACGCGCCGGTGAAGCCGGCCAGGCCGGTCAGGAACAGGCGGCGGTGGCCGCGGTCGTCGCCGAGCCGGGCGGCGACGATGATGAGCGCCGCCAGGGCGACGCTGTAGCCGTTGACGACGAGCTGCAGCGCGGCGCCCGACAGGTCGAGGTCCTGCTGGATGGCCGGCGCGGCGACGTTGACGATCGTCACGTCGAGGCTCGTCATGAACGTCCCGACGAGCAGGATGCCCAGCAGGACGCCGGGGGAGCGAGAGAGGGTCGTGGAGGTCATGGGGCGCAGCGTCCCGCGGGGGCGGGTGCGCGTCGATTCCCTCCGAGGTCATGGCGGCGCGGTGCCGGGAGCTCCGACGTCTTGTCGAATTCCTGTCGCCTGGCGACACCCGGACGACACGGGAGGCTCGCGCCGCTACCCGCGTCCGCGAAACCACGCCGCCGTCGCCTCGTCGGCCGCGAAGAACGACTCGATCGAGAGCTCGGCGAGCGTGATGTCGACCGCGGTGCCGAACGTCGCCATCGTCGAGTAGAACGATAACTCGACGCCGCCTGGGCCGGTGAGCTCCAACGGAACCGCGATGTCGCCGATCGCGGTCGGCCCGGGGTGGGTGGGTCCGAGTCCCGGCGCCGGGTACGCCTCCACCTCCTCGCGCAGCGTCACCAGCGCCGGGTCCCCGGTCAGCGCGACCTGGCGCCCCAGCCGCTCGAGCAGGTGCGCCCGCCACGAGCCGAGGTTGCGGATCCGCGGCGCCATCCCGTCCGGGTGCAGCGTCAACCGCAGCACGTTGACCGGCGGCTCGAGCAGCGACGGGTCGACGTCCTCCAGCAGCACCGGGATCCCGGCGTTGCCGGCGACGAGCTCCCAGCCGGTGTCCACGACGCACGCCGGGTAGGGCTCGGCGGCCTTCAGCACCAACTCGAGCGCTTCCTTGACCGGACCCATCTCGGGGTCGTCGAGGTCCCGCTGGGCGTAGACCGGCGCGTAGCCGGCGGCGAGCAGGAGCTGGTTGCGGTCGCGCAACGGCACCTCCAGGCGCTCGGCGAGGTTCAGCACCATCGCGCGGCTCGGCTTCGACCGCCCGGTCTCCAGGAACGACACGTGCCGCGCCGAGACGCCCGCCTCGAGCGCGAGGTCGAGCTGGCTGAGGCGTCGGCGCTGCCGCCACTCGCGCAGCAGCGTCCCGACGCCCGCGGTCACGGCGGTCTGCGACGTCATGCGACGGCGACGCTAGCGCCCCCCGCGCAGGTGCGCACCTACCTCGCGGGTAAGGTCACGCCCCATGCGTGCCGCCACGATCCGCGACGGCGAGGTCGTCGTCGAAGAGCATCCCGATCCGCAGCCCGGCCACGGCGAGGTGCTCGTCGCCGTCCGTGCCGCCGGCCTCAACGGCGCCGACCTGCTGCAGCGCAGGGGCCTGTACCCGGCCCCGCCCGGCTCGCCGGCCGACATCCCGGGCCTGGAGCTGGCCGGCGAGGTCGCCGCGCTCGGTCCCGGCGCGACGCGCTTCAAGGAGGGCGACCGGGTCATGGCGATCGTCGGGGGCGGCGGGCAGGCCGAGCTGGCCGTCGTCCACGAGCGCCAGCTCATGCCGGTCCCCGACGCGCTGGACTGGCCGGCGGCCGGCGGCGTGCCCGAGGTCTTCACGACCGCCCACGACGCGATCTTCACCCAGGCGGAGCTCAAGGCGGGTGAGCGGCTGCTCGTCCACGGCGCGGCGGGCGGGGTCGGCACGTCCGCCGTCCAGCTCGGTGCGACCGCCGGCGCCCACGTCACCGCGACCGTCCGCAACCCGCAAGCGCGCGACGGCGTGGCCGACCTCGGCGCCCACGCCGTCCTGGACCCGGCCGACTTCCCCGACCACGCCCCCTACGACGTCATCCTCGAGCTCGTCGGCGCGCCGAACCTCGCCCCGAACGTCAAGGCGCTGAACACGGGCGGGCGGATCGTCGTCATCGGCATCGGCGCGGGCGCCAAGGGCGAGCTCAACCTCGGTGCGCTCATGGGCAAGCGCGGCCGCATCAGCGCCTCGACGCTGCGCGCCCGCCCGCTGGAGGAGAAGGCCGCCACGGCGCGGCTCGTGGAGCGCCACGTCCTGCCGCTGCTGGAGCGCGGCGCGCTGCGCGTCCCGGTCGCCGAGACGTTCGCGCTGAACGACGTCAGCGCCGCCTACGAGCGCTTCGCCGCCGGCGGCAAGCTCGGCAAGATCGTGCTGTTGACCGCGTAGAACGCCACCGCGAAGAGCGGCAGCGTCGGGATGCCCGCGTCGAGCCACAGGTTCAGCCCCGACGCGACGACGACCGCCGCCCACAGCCCGACAGCGGTCGCCCCGGCACGCAGTCCGCAGCGCGACGCCCACACGAGCAGCACCCCGGCCACGACGACGTCCGACAGCCCCAGTCGCCCGGCGGGCAGGCCGTTGCCCCAGTCGGGCATCTCCAGCGACAGCGGGTCGCCCGGCTGGGTCTGGCCGGCGTTGGCCAGCACCTGGCTCGGGCCGCCCGCGACGGTGCTGACGACGTCGAGCACGGCGACGACGAGCGGCAGCGACAGCACGAGCGCCGGCTCGAGCAGCCCGAGCGCCAGGATCGCGCCGACCGCCGCGTAGAAGACGGCCTCCGACGGTGCGGCGGCGGCGCCGACGTCGGCGAGAGCCAGCACGGCGACGGCGGCCCCGGCGCCCACCGCCACCACCCACGCCGACCGTGCATCCAGGCCACCCCCCGGTGGCACCGATGCACGCTCAGCCCCCCGGGGTGTCCCGGACGGTGACGGCGCGCCGCGGGCCGGCGCGACCCACCGCGCCAGCGCCCACGCCACCCCGACGATCGCCGCCGCCCCGCACGCCCGCGCGACCATCAGCGACAGATCCTCCGGCGTGAGCTCCGGCAGGACCGGGGCCAGCAGGACGTAGCCCTGCGCGACCCCGACGACCGCGATCAGTACGGCGGCAGGTCGGCGTACCACTCGCCGAGCACCCGGAACGCCGACCAGAACGCCCGCTTCGCCGACTCCTCATCGAGCGACTCGTCGATGTTCGGCGTCACGAGCGCGTCGATCGACGGCGTGAGCTGCTGCAGCTCCCCGGGCCGCCAGTCCAGCGGCTTGGCGAGCGGCACGTCGAGGTCGTTGAGCGTCGCCAGGGCGTCCTGCCCCATGACGACGACGATCTTCGGCTGCACGATCGCCAGCTCGGCCACCACCCGTGCGACGCATTCCGGGTCGGCGAGCGTCGGGTCGCCGACCGGGCACTTCGTGCACAGCGTCCCGTACACGGCGAGCGGGTCGATCTGCAGCCGCTTGAGCGCCTTCATGAGCGCCGTGCCGGACCGGCCGTAGAAGGCGACGCCCTCTTCGACCTCCGACGGCAGCGGTGCCTGCTTGAGCAGGAAGACGTCGGCCTGCGGGTGGCCCGACCCGAGCACGGGCATGATCCCGCCCCGCGGACAGCCCTCGCAGTCCTGCAGCTCCCTCGTCAGCTGGTTGAGCTCGCGGATGGCGCGCTCGAGGTACTTCTCGCGGATCTCGTCGTCGGTCGCGGGCATGGACGATCCGAGGTTCGACGGTCCCGGATCGTTGCCCTGCGGCTGCATCAGCCCTTGCGGGTCGCCCTTCGTACCCGCCGCTCGCGCCGCACCCGCCGGGCGGCCTTCGGCGTCGCGACGGTCTCCAGGAACTTCAGCGCCTGCACGTAGAGCAGGGTGCCCGATTTCGTGCGGATCTCCGCATGGCGCAGCGACTCGAGGAACTCCTGGGGGCCGTCGAAGTCGCGCATCCGGATGCGCACCGAGCCCAGCCCGGCGGCGACGTGCGAGTCCGACCCGGCGCCGCGCACGATCCGGTACTTGGCGGCGAATCGCTCGGCCTCCTCGTTGAACGAGCCGATGGCCACCCGCGGGTTGTAGATCTCGATGAGGTCGATGTCGTCGAGGATCGTCTGCAGGTGCTCGTAGTCGGGCACCGAGTGCATCCGGTCGAACGGGTGCGGCACGTAGACGAGGCCGCCCTGGCGCTTGATCTCGGCGACCGTCTCCTCCAGCGAGAGCCCCCGCGGGATCTTCTCCTGGAGGAAGAGGCCGATGACCTCGCCCTGGCTGGCGGTCTTGACCTCCTCGCCGACGATGATCTTCACGCCGAAGCGGTCGGCCTTCGCGGCGGCCTCCAGCGCGCCGGAGACCTCGTTGTGGTCGGTGACGGCGATCGCTCCGAGCCCCTGGTCGCGGGCGGTGGACAGCAGGTGCTCGACCGGCGTGGCGCAGTCGCCGCTGTGGTCGGTGTGCATGTGCAGGTCGACCTCGATGAGCCGGCGGTGGCGGAGCTTCTCCCACAGCTCGGGGTCGCCGGTCTCGTCGTGGCGGCGGGCGACGAGACGGTGGTAGCTGGCCTCGACGGCGTCGGCGACGGCCGACCACGGCCGGGCGGCCGGCACGTTCCCGCGCAGGCGCGCGCGCAGCGCGTCGTCGCCGACGAGGCGCTGGAGCTGGCCGGCGAGCGTCTCGACGTCGCCGGGCTCGAACTCGAGGCCGCGGCCGTCGGCGACCTCCTCGTAGACCGGGATGCGCGCGACGACCGGCACGAGCCCGGCGGCCGTCGCGCGGGCGACATAGGCCGGGCGCGGCAGCTGGCCGGCCGAGGCGGCGACCAGGATGTCGGCGTCGGCGAGCGCGCGGTCCTCGCCGTCGGGCACGAACGTCACGCGCTCGCGCAGCTCGGCGCGCAGCGGGGTGGAGGAGGACGGGCCGCGGGCGCTGACGACGGTGGCCTCCCACGCGACGTCGGTGCCGAGCCGGCGCAGGGCGCGCAGGAACGTCCGCAGCGCCTGGCGCTCCTCGCGGTCGACGAACAGCAGGCGCGGCACGTCGCCGTCGCGAGCCGGGGCCCCGGCCGCGTCCGCGAGCTCGGTGCCGGGCGGCACGATCGCGTACTCGGCGGGAAAGAAGCGGGCCATGAGGTCGGCGGTGGCGGCGAACGCGGCGTGGCGGGCGTCGAGCCGGCCGAGGACGAGCGTCACGAGCCGGCGGGCCATCTGGGTGGCGACGACGCGTTCGGCCGGCGCGTGGAACGTGCCGACGTTCAGCGCGCGTGAGTGGCGCAGCGCAACGGAGGAGACCGACGGGGCGAACGGCTCGTGGACATGGCAGATGTCGAGCGCGACGGTGTCGAGCAGCTCCTCGACCGTGCGCGCGGCGTCGATCGGCACGGCGGCGCGGCGACCGGGAATCCCGGGAACGGCCAGCGCCTCGCTGACGGCCAGCACCCGCACCTCGCCGGGTCTGGGCGCGGCCTCCCGCGCGCGGATGGCCTTGCGCGTGGCACGCACGGCGCGTTCGTCGCGCGACGGCGCGGCGATGAGCACCCCGTGGCCGCGAGCGGCGAGCTCGTCGGCGACGCGCGCCACATACCGGTTGACCTCGTGCTTGTCGCCCCATGGATACGGGCTGACCTGCACGAT
The DNA here is from genome assembly GCA_040255945.1 of Solirubrobacterales bacterium. GTDB lineage: Bacteria > Actinomycetota > Thermoleophilia > Solirubrobacterales > Solirubrobacteraceae > Baekduia. The sequence continues at coordinate 14,458 of JBDZVZ010000028.1, forward strand.
CGAGAGCGGTTCGGGCACCGTCACGGGAGGCTAGCTGAGCCGGCGCGCGTCCCGGTCGGCGCATCGACCGCCGGGACCGCGGGCAATGCGAACGTGTGCAGGTCGTCGAGGACACCGCCGTGGCGCAGCTCTTCTGCGAGGTGCTGCGCCGTACCCATCTCTCCAAGCCGTCGGATGCGGCGGCCATCATCGCCCAGCAGGCGGCGACGATCGGTGCGCGCGACGTGGCGATCTACGTCGTCGACTACGAGCTCGAGCGCCTCGTGCGACTCCACGGGCGCGGCGCCGAGGGCGAGGGGCCGCTGCCGATCACCGGCACCGTGGCCGGCCGGGCGTTCAGCGCGACGACGCTCGTCGAGACGCCGGACCCGAACGGCGGCGGGCGGCGCCTGCGCCTGCCGCTGCTCGACGGCACCGAGCGCGTCGGCGCGATGGCGATGACGTTTCCCGACGGCGTCCCGATCACCGACGAGCTGCGCGCCGTGTGCGAGCGCTACGCGCATCTGGCCGCGCTCATCCTCGTCGCGAAGGGCGCCTACGGCGACGCGGTCGAGCTCGCGCGCCGCCGCCGCCCGATGACGCTGGCGTCCGAGCTCGTGTGGGGCCTCGCTCCCCCGCTCGTGTTCGCGACGGACGGCCTCGCGCTGGCCGGTCTGCTGGAGCCCTGCTACGACAACGGCGGCGACGCGTTCGACTACGCGGTCGACGACGACGTCCTGCACGTCGCGGTCTTCGACGCGATGGGCCATGGCCTGGCCGCCGCCGGGGTCGCCGCGTTCGCGCTGAGCGCCTACCGCCGCAGCCGCCGGACGGGCGCGGATCTGCGGGAGACCCATGCGGCGATGGACGCAGCGGTCGCCGAGCAGTTCCCCGAGGATCGGTTCGTCACGGCGCTCATCGCGCAGCTGGACCTGGCGTCCGGCCGGTTGTGCTGGATCAGCGCCGGCCACCCGGCGCCGCTGATCCTGCGCCGCGGCCGGCGCACGTTGCCGCTGGACGCCGAGCCGGGGCCGCCGCTCGGGGTCGACCTGCCCGACGCGCGCCCGGTGCGGGTCGTCGAGGACGCGCTGGAGCCCGGCGACGCCCTGCTGCTCTACAGCGACGGGCTCACCGAGGCGGTCGGGGAGGACGGCCGCCGGTTCACCGTCGACCGGCTGGCGGACTTCATCGAACGCGAGGCGGCCGCCGGTCTGCCCGCGCCCGAGGTCCTGCGCCGGCTGCGGCACGCGATCCTCGGCCGCGAGGGCGTCCGTCTCACCGACGACGCGACCGCGGTGCTGTTGCAGTGGCGCAGCCAGGCCGAGGCGGCCCTGGCCCCGCCGACCGTCCTGGAGTGAGCGCCGCCGCGCCGACTACGGTTCGCGCCGGCGATGCTTCCCGCGGCCGACGACATCCTCCTGGGCGACAACCTCGACGTCCTGCCGCAGTTCGATGACGGGTCGTTCCAGCTCGTCTACCTGGATCCGCCGTTCAACACGGGCCGCAGCCAGGTGCGTCGGACGCTCGCGGTCGAGGCGGCGGTCGGCGACGGTGGGGGCGACCGCACCGGCTTCGGCGGCCGCCGGTACACGACGCGGCTGCTAGCCGAGTCCTCCTACCGCGACCGCTTCGACGACTACCTCGCGTTCCTCGCCCCCCGGCTGGAGGAGTGCCGGCGGCTGCTGCACGAGACCGGCACGCTGTACTTCCACATCGACTACCGCGAGGCGCACTACTGCAAGCTGCTGCTCGACGAGCTCTTCGGCCGGGAGTGCTTCCTCAACGAGATCATCTGGGCCTACGACTTCGGCGCCCGCCCGCGGCGGCGCTGGCCGGCCAAGCACGACACGATCCTCGTCTACGTCAAGGACCCGGACGCCTACTGGTTCGACGCGGAGGCGGTCGATCGCGAGCCCTACATGGCCCCCGGGCTCGTCGGGCCCGAGAAGGCGGCGCGCGGCAAGCTGCCCACCGACGTGTGGTGGCACACGATCGTTCCCACGAACGGCGCCGAGAAGACCGGCTACCCGACCCAGAAGCCCGAGGGCGTCCTGCGCCGCATGGTGCTCGCCTCGACCCGCGAGGGCGACTGGTGTCTGGACCCGTTCGCCGGCAGCGGCACGCTCGGCGCGGTGGCGGCGGCGACGGGCCGCCGCTACGTCCTCGTGGACGAGAGCCCCGAGGCGGTGCGCGTGGCGCGCGACCGCCTCCGGGGCAGCTCTCGCTAGGCCTTCTTCGCGGCGCGCGCGGGGGCGCGCTTGGCCGGCGCCTTCTTGCGCGCCGCGGCGGTCTTCGAGCCCTTGGGGGCCGTCAGCGCCTTGCTCTTGTGGTACTTGACGATGAACTTCTCGGTCTGCTCGCGCGCCTCGTCGTCGGGCCGCTGGTTGTGCGGCGACTTCATGAGGTAGGAGGACGGACCGTCGAGCTGGCCGCCGACCCCGTGGTTGAGCGCGAGCTTCGCGAGGCGCACCGCGTCGATGACGATGCCCGCCGAGTTCGGGGAGTCCCACACCTCGAGCTTGAGCTCGGCGGTCAGCGGCACGCCGCCGAACGCCTCGCCCTCGAGGCGGATGTGCGCCCACTTGCGGTCGGTGAGCCACGGCACGTAGTCCGACGGGCCGACGTGGACGTCGTTCTCGGGGATCTCGACGCCGGCGACCGACGTGACCGCGTTCGTCTTGGAGATCTTCTTGGACTCCAGCCGCTCGCGCTCGAGCATGTTGAAGAAGTCCATGTTGCCGCCGACGTTGAGCTGCGACGTGCGCTTGAGCTGCACGCCGCGCTCGTGGAAGAGGCGGGCCAGCACGCGGTGGGTGATCGTCGCGCCGACCTGCGACTTGATGTCGTCGCCGATGATCGGCAGGCCGGCCTTCTTGAACCGCTGGTTCCAGTAGTGCTCGCGGGCGATGAAGACCGGGATGCAGTTCACGAAGCCGCAGCCGGCCTCGAGGATCTGCTCGACGTACCACTTCGTCGCCTGCTCGGAGCCGACCGGCAGGTAGGACACGACGACGTCGGTGCGGGTCTCCTTGAGGATCGAGACGATGTCGGCGGTCTCGCCGGGCGCCTTCGTGATCCTCTGCGAGAGGTACTTGCCGATGCCGTCGTGCGTCATCCCGCGGTAGACCGGAGCGCCGATCGTCTTCGGGACCTTGTTGGTGAACTTGATCGTGTCGTTCGGGTCGGCCCAGATCGCCTGCGCGAGGTCCTTGCCGACCTTCTTCTTGTTGACGTCGAACGCGCACGTGAACTCGATGTCGCGCGGGTGGTAGCCGCCGAGATCGTTGTGCATGAGACCCGGGATGGTCTCGTTGCGGTCATCGTCGGCGTAGTGGTAGACGCCCTGGACGAGGGAGTTCGCGCAGTTGCCCACGCCGATGATCGCCACGCGCACCTTGTCGCGCTGGTAGCGCGGGGTGCCGTTGCTGTGACCGTTGTTGCCGTTGGTGCTCAAGGGGGTTGTCGCCTTTCTGGAAGTCAGAGGTCATCCACCCCGCCGTCCCCCTCCGGTTACAGAGAGGGGCGCGGCGGCGCCGCGGATCAGACCGTCGCGGCCGGGTCCGTCAGCGCCCTGCGCACGTGGATGATCCGCTGCAGGACGGTGACCGTGCTCAACCCCGCGAGGACGTACACGGCGGGGGCGAGCAGGTCCAAGTCTGCCAGAAGCAGGCCGGCGCTGAGGATGACGACGCGCACGGCCCGGGTGGCGATGCCGACCTTGCACTCGACGCCGAGCGCTTCGGCCCGGGCGCGCGTGTAGCTCACCATGAGCGAGGCGAGCACGGCGACCATGCAGGCCGCGACCGCGAACTGCATGTCCCGCGAGGCGAAATACGCGGCCACGACGGTGAGGACGATGCCCTCCTCGATGCGGTCCAGGGTCGAGTCCAGGAACGCGCCGAACGGCGAGCCCTTGCCCGACATGCGCGAGTAGCGGCCGTCGAGCGTGTCGCAGACCGAGCCGACGATGAAGGCGATGCCGGCCGCGATGAACCACCGCTGGGTGACGAAGACCGCCGCCACGATGCAGAGGATCAGGCCGGTCATCGAGATCGCGTTCGGCGTCAGGCGCGACTCGATGAGCCGGTTGCGGACGAGCTCGCGGCGCTCGGTGGCCGACAGGGCGCGGCGATCACCGCGCGAACCGCGGTCGGAAGGGGGCGTGCTGCTCATGAGGGTGCTGGCTCTCAGGTGGCCGATTCGGGCGAGAAGGCCCACGCGGACGGCCGTGCCCGGGCGAGCCACCGGGCAGCGTAGAAGCTCAGCGCCGCGGTCGCCCCGCCGAGGACGGCGTCGAGCGTCCAGTGGTTGCCCGTGGAGATGACGACCCAGAACATGACGAGCGGGTAGGCGGCCCACAGGAGCCGGGCCCAGTGATGCCGGCACATCTGCGACAGCGACCAGCCGATGAGGATCGCGTTGGCGCAGTGCATCGACGGCACGGCGGCGTACGGGTTGAAGAGCGCGTTGACCTTGACGTCGTTCTGGGCCACGCCGGTGAAGTCCGAGACGAAGTCCTGAAAGCCCCACTCGGGGAAGAACCGGGGCGGGGCGGTCGGGTACAGGACGTAGCCGATCAGGGCGATGCCCATGGCCACCATGAACATGTTCCGCACGAAGTAGAAGCGCTCGTTGTGGAACAGGTAGATGAAGATGAGGACGCCGAGGCAGATCGTGGTCTGGGCGTTGATGTAGATCCAGCTGGCCACGTCGCGGGCCACGGTCCAGCCGCTCGTCCACGCCTGGACGCTCTGCTCGAAGAACAGGCCGGTGCCGCGCTCGATGTGGATGAGGTCGCGCGCGTTGGCGAACGCGACGGCGGCGCCCTGCGGGTCGTCGACGGCCCCCCGGGTGAGCCGGTAGGTGTAGTAGACGAGCGCGAAGAGCGCGATCTGGCGCAGGACGTCGAGCGGCCCGTGCGGGAAGATCCGGTCGACGGCCCGCTGCAGCAGCTGTGCCTGCGGGACCTGCATGCGTGACGCCTGATCCTACCTCGGCGGTCCGGGACCCCGAAATCGCGGGGTCACGACGTAACAGCGCCTAACAGCGCGGGCTCGTGGCGTGGACGCGGCCGACGGCGAACCGCGTGCGCAACGTCACCGGGCCGCCGCGTCGCAGGTCGAGCCGGGTCCAGTCGCCCGCGGGCCGGACGCAGCCAGCTCCGTCGTCGAGCTTCCAGTACGGCGACCAGCGCACGCGCAGCAAGACCGAGTGCGCCTCGGCGGCCTCGAGCTCGACCCGGTCGATGCCCAGCGCGGTCACGCGCGCCCCGGTCGCCAGCGGCGTGGGGTCGCGGACCGCGAAGACCCGCCAGTGCACGTCGCGCCAGACCTCGCGCAGGTACGGCGGGCGCGACCGCACGAGCGCCGCCTCGTCGGCCGCCCAGGGGTCGATCGGCGCGTCGGGCAGCGCCACGTAGCGCACGGCGTTGTCGGCCAGCCACGCGCGATAGCGCCGCGCGGTCAGCGGACGGCCGTCGTAGAAGAGCGCGTTGACCTTGCGGTCCAGCTGGCGCTCCCAGCCGCGCGCGAGCGGGGCGTGGGTCGCGACCGTGGCCGACTCCCAGTGGTTGTCGGTGAACGGGATCTCGATCCGGAACGGGCCGTCGGCGGCGCGGCGCTCGTCGAGGAACGCGTTGAGGCCGGCGGCGTAGGCCGGGGTCGTCGACCGGTCGGCGGCCGCGCGAGCCCAGTCGTCGATCGGCGTGTGCCACTGCCAGTACAGGAGCACGGGCGTGAGCGCGAGCAGCGCGAGGCGCCGCTGCGGCCACAGCGCGTAGGCGGCCAGCGGGCCGGCCAGCAGCGGGCCGAGCCGTGCCGCGTTGCCGCCCATCGGGGTCGCCAGCAGCCCGCTGGCCAGGACGGCCAGCGCGTAAAGGCCGACGCCCCAGCGCAGCGCGCCTTGCTCGCGGGGCAGCACGACGAGCAGCAACAGCGTCGCGGCGAACGTCGGCCACAGCGAGGAGGCGACGAACGGGAAGTCGCCGCCCTCCGGGAACGCGAAGCTCACCAGGCCGGCCGGCACGACGGCGGCAGCGACGAGCGCCGCCCCGACGGCCGGTCGCCGCTCGCGGCCGGCCCAGACGACGAGCGCGAGCGCCAGGAACGCCGCGGCCACCGGGCTGGCCAGGCCCGCCAGGGCGCCGAGGACCGCGCACCACGAGACCCGGCGGTGAGCCAGTGCGAGGACCGCCCCGAGCGCCAGCGCGGCGCCGAGCGCGAACGTCAGCCGCCCGCTGACGAGCAGCACGGCGAACGCGGTGGTCGCGAACCACAGCGACGCCAGGCGACCCCCACGGTCGGCCGGCCCGCGCAGGCGCAGCATGAGCCCCTCGAACGCCCAGGTCGCCGCGACCGCGGCGAGCGCCCCCGCGACGCGGGTGCCGACGAGGCCGGCCAGCGGCGGGAACAGCAGCGAGTAGGCCGGCACGTGGTGTCCGGCGTACCAGCCGTTGTCCCAGATCGTGAACCCGGCGTGCTCGTAGAGCCACGTCCGGTAGGTCTGGGCGGCGAGGTCGGCGCTGCGCGGGTCGGCGACGAGGTAGACGACGGCCAGGACGGCCGCCAGCACGGTCGCGGGATGGGGATGGGCGCGCCGCACGGCCGCCCGAGGGTAGGTCCTAGGAGGAGAAGTCGGCCGTGACCGCGTGGCCGCGCTCGCTGCCCATCGCCCCGTAGACGCGGCCGACGCCGACCCGGCGCAGCGAGCCGTCGAGCAGGACGCGCCGGTGGACGGCGGAGCCCATCCAGAGCCGGACGAGAACGCGGGCGCTGCCGGTGCCGCGCGGCAGCCAGGCGAGCGTCTCGCCGTAGCGGCGGTGCTTGCCGGCCCGGGCCAGGCGCATCGAGAACGAGCGGCCGTTGAACGAGCTGTGGGTGAGCACGTCGCGCGACAGCATCGCGATCGAGTGGTTGCGGGCCACCCGGCCGAGGCGGCGGTTGATCCGCACGCCGTGCAGATGATGCGCGCGGCGCATCCGGTTGATCTCGCGGACGATCGCGAACTCGGCGCGCGAGTGCGCGATCGTGGCTTGGGGCGGCGGCGGAGGGAGCGGGACGGGCATGGCGCGGTCTCCTGTGGTCTCAGGGGCGGACCCGGGCGCGCAGGGCGCGTCCGTCGGTTCAACTGCTGAGGACCGGGGTCAGGCTGGCGGACCTTGGCCCCCGGGCCGGAGGCCAACACCCTATCCAGCCCATCGGTTCGACACCGATCCGGCGCTCCCTCCCCGCGATCCGGTGGCATAGGCTCGGGGCGCATGCGCATCCTCTGCCTCGGCGAGACCCTCGTGGACTTCGTCTGCGAGCACCCGGTGGCCTCGGTGGGCGAGGCCGACGCGTTCGTGCCGCACTTCGGCGGGGCGATCGCGAACGCGGCCGTCACGGCCGCCCGCCGCGGCGCCCGGGTCGCGCTCGCCGGCGGCGCGGGCCGCGACGCCTGGGGCGAGTGGCTTCACGAGCGCCTGGAGGCCGAGGGCGTCGACCTGTCGTTCTTCGCGCTGCACGAGGACATCTCGACCCCGGTGGCGTTCGTCACCGTCGACCGCGAGGGCCGTCCGTCGTTCTCGATCTACGGCGACAGCATCCGGCACACGATCGCCAAGCTGCCGACCGAGGCGGCGGTCGACCAGTGCGATGCGCTGTTCTTCTCGTCGAACACGCTCGTCGCCGACGACGAGCGCGAGGTGACGCTCGCCGCGCGCCAGCGGGCGCTCGATGACGGCAAGCCGGTGGTCTTCGACCCGAACCTGCGCCTGGAGCGCTGGCGCACGACGGCGGCCGCCGTCGCGGTCGCCGGCCCGTGCGTCGAGGACGCGTTCCTCGTGAAGTGCAACGCCGAGGAGGCGCTGGCGCTCACCGGCGACCGCGACGTCGAGGCGGCCGCGGCCTCGCTGCTGGCGGCCGGCGCCCGCCACGTGGTCGTGACGCTCGGCGCCGACGGCGCGCTGCTGCGCGGCGGCGGCTTCGACCGCGACGTGCCGGCCGTGGCCGCCACGCCGGTCGACGCGACCGGCGCCGGCGACGCGGTCACCGGCGTGCTGTTGGCGGCGCTGGCCCGGACCGGCTTCTACGCGGCGGCGCTGGCGGCGATGCTGCCCGACGCGATGGCCGAGGCGGCCCGGGCCACCGAGCGCTTCGGCGCGCTCTCCTGAGCGGGGCCGTCGTGCCGGGGCCGACGATCCCGCGCCCGCAGTGGCGGCCGCCGACCCGGGCGCGCGTCGCGCGGATCCGCGAGCGGCTGCGCGACGTCTACGGCGTGCCGTGCGCCGCCCCGCACGGCGACGCGCTCGGCGAGCTCGTCCTCACCGTGCTCTCGCAGTCGACGAACGACCGCAACCGTGACGTGGCGTTCCTGCGGCTGCGCCGCCTGGGCGACTGGGAGGCGGTGCGGGCCGCTCCGGTCGGGGCGGTCGAGGAGGCGATCCGCCCCGGCGGCATCTCGAAGGTCAAGTCGGTGCGCATCCAAGCGATCCTCGGCGCGGTCGCGGCCGACAACCCGCGCGGGGCGACGCCGCTGGACCTGTCGTGGATGCGCTCCGCCGAGGTCGACGAGGCCCGCGAGTACCTCTGCGCGCTGCCCGGGGTGGGCCGCAAGACCGCCGCGTGCGTCCTGCTGTTCGCCGAGGGCCTGCGCGACATCCCGGTCGACACGCACGTCTCCCGGGTCGGGATGCGCCTGCGGCTCCTGCGTCCGGGCGCCCCGTTCGAGGAGCTCCACGACGCGATGCTCGCGCTCACGCCGCCGGGGGCGGAGCTCGAGCTGCACGTCAACCTGTTGCGCCACGGCCGCCGCACCTGCCACGCGCAGCGTCCGGCGTGCGGCGAGTGCGTCCTGCGACGCATGTGCCCCAGCCGCCGCTAACCGGGGTCAGACCCGTTCCGTTGCAGCCACCGCGCTCGAGCGGACCAGACGCCGACCGCTGCAACGGAACGGGTCTGACCCCGGTGCGGACATATGTGCGGGTTCGCGGATCCCTCATGCGGGGAATCTGGGGTACTGATGCCCGCTCCGCGTCCGCTCGAGCACGTGCGCGTCGTCATCGCCCACGTCGATGCGGCGCACCGCGCGGTTGCGCGCGAGATGCTCATTGCCCAGGGGGCCGAGGTGCTCGAGGCGGCCGAGCCGGCGACGGCGGCCGAGCTCGTCCGCGCGGTCGGGCCCGATGTCGTCCTGCTCGATCGCGACCTCGACGGCGAGCGGCCGACCTCGTTCGTCCGCGACGTCGCCGGCGACCCGGAGCTGCTGGGGACCGCGGTCGTCCTGCTGGCGCCCGGCGCGGACGCCGACGCGGTCGTCGCCGCGCTCGACGACGGGGCGGTCGACGTGTGGACGGCGCCGTCGTTCAACCCGGAGCTCATCGCCCGCGTCCGGCTCGCGTACCGGACGCGGATGCTGCTCGACCTCGCGCTGCGCCGCTACAGCGACCTCGAGGACCTCGCCTACCGCGACGAGCTCACCGAGCTGCCGAACCGGAGGGGCGCCTCCCGCCAGCTCGAGGTGCTCATGAGCCGGGCCAAGCGCCACGGCCAGCAGCTCGCGGTCATGCTCGTCGACGCCGACCGCTTCAAGGCGATCAACGACGACCACGGCCACGCGGTCGGCGACCTCGTGCTGCGCGAGCTCGCCCAGCGGCTGCGCGAGCGGGTCCGCCGCGAGGATCTCGTCGGGCGCTGGGGCGGCGAGGAGTTCCTCATCGCGCTGCCGGAGACGACGCGCGACGGGGCGGTCGCGGTGGCCGAGGCGCTGCGGGCGGCGATCGCCGACCGGCCGATGGCGGTCGGCCCGGTGGCGATGCCGGTGACGGTGAGCATCGGGGTCGCCGGGTGGGCCGGCGAGCCGCTCGAGCAGCTCGTCGAGCGCTCCGACCGGGCGCTCTATGCGGCCAAGGCCGCGGGTCGCGACTGCGTCATGGTCGAGCCGATGGCGGACGTCGCCTGAAACCGGGGTCAGACCCGTTCCGTTCCGTTGCGCGGACGCAACGGAACGGAACGGGTCTGACCCCGGTGTGGGGATCTACTACAATGCGACTGAGATTTTCACCTTCAGCTGCGACCAGGGAGCCACCACACTCATGGGCAAGACCATCGGCATCGACCTCGGCACGACGAACTCCTGCATGGCCGTCCTCGAGGGCGGCGAGCCAACCGTCATCGAGAACGCCGAGGGCGGCCGGACCACCCCATCGGTCGTCGCCTTCGCCGCCAGCGGCGAGCGCCTCGTCGGCACCGTCGCCAAGCGCCAGGCGGTCACCAACCCGCAGAACACCGTCTTCTCCGTCAAGCGCTTCATGGGCCGCAAGGAGGGCGAGGTCCGCGAGGAGGAGTCGATCGTCCCCTACAAGGTCGTCTCCGGCCCCAACGGCGACGCGCGCATCGACGCGGGCGGCAAGCAGTACAGCCCGCCCGAGATCAGCGCGATGATCCTCGCCAAGCTCAAGGCCGACGCGGAGGCCTACCTCGGCGAGACCGTCGACGGCGCGGTCATCACCGTCCCCGCCTACTTCAACGACGACCAGCGCCAGGCCACCAAGGACGCCGGCAAGATCGCCGGCCTCGACGTCAAGCGCATCATCAACGAGCCGACCGCCGCCTCGCTGGCCTACGGGCTCGACAAGGAGAGCGACCAGACGATCCTCGTCTTCGACCTCGGCGGCGGCACGTTCGACGTGTCGGTGCTCGAGATCGGCGACGGCGTCTTCGAGGTCAAGTCGACCGCGGGCGACAACCACCTCGGCGGCGACAACTGGGACAAGGCGATCGTCGACTGGCTCGCCGGCGAGTTCAAGCGCGACCAGGCGATCGACCTCACCCAGGACCCGATGGCCCTGCAGCGGCTCTACGAGGCGGCCGAGAAGGCGAAGATCGAGCTGAGCACCGCGCAGGAGTCGCAGATCAACCTCCCGTTCATCACCGCTGACGCCTCGGGGCCCAAGCACCTCGACGTCCGCATCACCCGCGCGAAGTTCAACGAGCTCACCGCCGACCTCACCGACCGGATCGTCGCCCCGGTCCGCCAGGCACTCGACGACGCCAAGAGCAAGGGCGTCGAGAGCGTCGACCACGTCGTGCTCGTGGGCGGCATGACGCGCGTGCCCGCCGTCCAGGAGAAGGTCAAGGACCTCACCGGCAAGGACCCGCATCGCGGCGTCAACCCGGACGAGGTCGTCGCCGTCGGGGCCGCCATCCAGGCCGGTGTGCTCGGCGGCGAGGTCAAGGACGTCCTGCTGCTCGACGTCACCCCGCTCACGCTCGGCATCGAGACCAAGGGCGGTGTCATGACGAAGCTCATCGAGCGCAACACGACGATCCCGACCCGCAAGAGCGAGGTCTTCTCGACCGCCGAGGACAACCAGCCCTCGGTCGAGATCCACGTCCTGCAGGGCGAGCGCGAGATGGCGACCTACAACAAGTCGCTGGGCAAGTTCCAGCTCACCGGCATCCCGCCGGCGCCGCGCGGCATCCCGCAGATCGAGGTGACGTTCGACATCGACGCCAACGGCATCCTCAGCGTGTCGGCCAAGGACCTCGGCACCGGCAAGGAGCAGAAGATCGAGATCAAGGCGGGCTCGGGCCTGTCGGATCAGGAGATCAAGCAGATGGTCGGCGACGCCGAGACGCACGCCGAGGAGGACCGCAAGGCCCGCGAGCTCGCCGAGGCGCGCAACAACGCCGAGAACGCCGCCTATCAGGCCGAGCGCCAGCTCAAGGACCTCGCCGACCAGGTCGACGAGGCCTCCAAGAGCGACATCGAGGCCAAGATCAAGGACGTCCGCGACGTTCTGACCAGCGACGACCCCAACGAGATCAACGCGAAGTCCGAGGCGCTGCAGACCGCGTTCCACCGGGTCTCCGAGGCGATGTACGAGAAGGCCCAGCAGCAGGCGGCCTCCGCCCAGGCGGGCGGCTCGGACAACGGCGGCTCGGCGGACGCCGGCACGGGCGACGAGGACGTCGTCGACGCCGAGGTCGTGGACGAGGGCAACTAGGTGTCCGACCAGCACCAGCACGACGCGGCCGAGGAGACGGTCGAGCAGCCGGCGGCGCAGGAGCCGCCGGTGCCGTCCGACGTCGAGCCCGACCTCGACGAGGCCGGGCTCGCCGAGGACGCCGCGGCCGAGGCGCCTGAAGCGCCGGACTACAAGGACCTGTACCTGCGCGCGGCCGCCGAGACCGACAACGTCCGCAAGCGCGCGCGGCGCGACGTCGAGGCGGCCAACGCCCGCGGCGTCGCCCGCCTGGCGCGCGAGCTCCTGCCGTCGCTGGACAACCTCGACCGGGCGCTCGAGCACGCCGAGGCCGAGGAGGCCGACGCCGACCACCATCTGACGAAGGGCATCCGGCTCGTCCAGCAGGAGCTGCAGGCCGCGCTGACCCGCGTCGGCATCGAGGCCTACTCGCCCAAGGGCGAGGTCTTCGACCCGCACCAGCACGAGGCGGTCGCCCAGATGCCGGTCGAGGGTGCCGAGAGCGGCACCATCGTCGAGGTCTACCAGACGGGCTATCGCTACAAGGAGGAGATCCTCCGGGCCGCGAAGGTCGTGGTCGCGGCGTGACTCCCGCCGACCCCTACAAGATCCTCGGGGTCGGCAAGAAGGCCTCCCAGGACGAGATCAAGAAGGCCTATAGGAAGCTCGCACGCCAGTATCACCCGGACCGCAACCCGGGGGATGAGAAGGCCGAGGAGCGCTTCAAGGAGGTCCAGGCCGCCTACGACCTGCTCGGCGACCCCGACAAGCGCAAGCAGTACGACCGCGGCGGGATGTTCGGGATGGGTGGCGCGGGCGGCGGCCCGGGCACGACCGGCGGGTTCGGGGGCGCCGACTTCGGCTCGTTCTCCGACATCCTGTCCAACCTCTTCGGCGGCGGAGAAGGTCCCGCCCGTCCGGGGGGCGGCACCGCCGGCCGCGGGCCGACCGGCCCGCGCCCTGAGCGCGGCAACGACATCGAGGTCGAGGTGTCGATCAGCTTCGACCAGGCGATCGAGGGCGCCCAGGTGCCGCTCAGCGTCCCGACGACCCAGACGTGCCCGACGTGTCGGGGCACCGGCGCCAAGCCGGGGACGAGCCCTCGTGTGTGCCCGAAGTGCCAGGGCCGTGGTATCGAGTCCAAGGGCCAGGGCGTCTTCTCGATCAGCCAGCCGTGCTCGCGCTGCCACGGCTCGGGCACCGTCATCGAGGATCCGTGCACGACCTGCCAGGGCGCCGGCGTGCAGCGGACGGTCCGGACGATCAAGGCCAACATCCCGGCCGGGATGCGCGACGGCAGCCGCTTCCGGCTGGCCGGCAGGGGCGAGGCGGGCCGCAACGGCGGGCCGCCCGGCGACCTCTACGTCGTCACCCGCGTCTCGCCGTCGCCGATCTTCCACTGGAAGGGCGAGCACCTCGAGGTCGAGGTGCCGCTCACGATCCCCGAGGCGATCCGCGGCGCCGACATCGAGGTGCCGACGCTCAGCGGCCGCAAGAAGCTGCGCGTGGCGCCGGGCACGAAGCACGGGACGGTCCAGCGACTGCGCGGCGAGGGCGCGCCGAGGCTCGGCGGCAAAGGCCGCGGCGACCTGCACTACCGATTCGTCATCGACGTCCCCGCGACCCTGAGCGCCGAGCAGTCCGAGGCGGTCGAGAAGCTGTCGGAGGTCATGAACGGCGATCCGCGAGCGAGGCTGTTCACATGAGGCGGCGCACCCGGGTGACGGTTCGGCAGGACCGGGGCGTCTTCATGATCTCGGTCGCCGCCGAGCTGGCCGAGATGCACCCGCAGACGCTGCGCATGTACGAGCAGCGCGGGCTCATCGAGCCGCAGCGCTCGCCGAAGGGCACGCGCCTGTACAGCCATGCCGACGTCGAGCGGCTGCGGCGCATCCAGGCGATGACCAACGAGCTCGGCCTCAACCTCGCCGGGGTCGAGCACGTCCTGCGCCTCGAGCAGCAGCTCGCGCGCGCCAACCGGCGGGTGGCCGCGCTCGAGCAGCGCACCGCCGAGCTCGAGCGGGAGATCGTCGAGCAGGTGGAGGCGGTCCGCCGCCAGTTCCGCGCCGAGCTCGTCCCGCTCAAGCACACGCGCGACATCGTCCCCGCCCGCCGCATCCAGGTCGAGCGCGACCGCGGCAAGGGCTGACGGCTTACCCCACCTCCGGTGGGGAGCGGGCTGACCGTCCGACCAGACCGGCTTGCCCTGGATCGGTGCTCGCGCAACCGTCCAGCGCGACGACGAACCAGTTGCCGGTGGCTTGGGGGGATCGCCGGCTGAGGAGGGCCTCCGATGACTCGGTGTCGGCTTGTGACGCTCGTGCTGGCAGGGACGCTCGCGGCCGCGACGGCCGGCGCGTCGACCGCGGCCGCCCAGCAGGCGGACGCGTGCCCGAACGGGTGGCCGTCGAGCCAGGACGTCGTCTTCTCCGGGGGGCGCGACACCGGCGTCCCGAACCGCGTGGCCCCGGACGGGTGCACGGTCATGGACGCGATCTGGGCCGGGGCCCCGTTCCGGACGCGCAGCGCGATGCTGTCGAGCGTCGGGGCGGCGACGACGCGGTTCCGGCGCGCCCGGCTGCTGAGCCTGTCCGAGGAGCTGCGGATCGTGCTCGTCGCCTGGTTCGCCCCGCTGGACGTGCCCGGCGGCCGGGGGACGACCGAGCCGCCCCCGCCGCCCCCCGCCTGCCGGGCCGGCCGGGTGGCGTTGACGTTCGACGACGGGCCGAGCAGCTTCCGGCCGCAGACGCTGGAGATCCTGCGCGACAGAGGTGTCGCGGCGACGTTCTTCGACGTCGGCGAGCGCATCGACGCCAACCCGGCGCTGACGCGCTACGAGGCGGCCGCCGGGCACGTCGTCGGGTACCACACGGACCGCCACGAGGCGCTCACCGCGCTGAGCGACGCGGCGATCCGCCAGACGCTGCAGGAGGACGACGCGGCGCTGCGGCGCGCCGGCGTGACCGACCCCGAGCCGATCCTGCGCCCGCCCTACGGGGCGGTCGACGATCGCGTGCGTCGCGACGTGGCGGGACTGGGCGGCACGACGGTCCTGTGGACCGGGATCGAGCAGGGGCCGCTGTGGCCGGGGACGGTCCTCGACTACGTCCCGTCGCGCACCGCCGCGCAGATCCGGGACGCGGCGCTGTTCTCGTTGAGCGCTGGAGCAATCCTGCTCCTTCACGACGGACCGATCGACAGCCCGGCCGGCGCCGCCACGGTGGCCGCGCTGCCGGCGATCATCGACGGGGCGCGGGCGCGCGGCTTCTGCTTCGGCACGGTCGCCCGCGACGGCAGCGTCGTCGCCGACGAGCTCAGGGACGCGGGCGCCATCCCGCAGATCCGCAACCCCGTCCCCTACAACCCGCTGCTGTATCCGGGGACGCCGCCGCAGCCCTACGTCATCGTCCCGGCGGCGCCCGCCACGGCCGCGGCGGGGTAGCGCCGCCGCTCGGCCTCGGATACGGTGCCCGACGCGTCGGGCGACTCGGGGAACGCGCCCGTGCATCGTTGCGTTCCACCCAAAGGAGAGTCGAATGAGCCGCTTGATCCGGTTCACCGCTGCCCTGGCCGCGTCCGTGGCGCTCGTCGGGGTTCCCGCCGCCCAGGCCGTCGAGAACGGTCCGGACCCGACCGTCGCCAGCGCCCAGGCGAAGCTCGGGCCCTACAGCTACAGCACGGTCGCGCTGACCGCCGACCAGACCCCGTCGAGCTTCGCCGCGGCGACGATCTACTACCCGAACGACGCCTCGCAGCGCTGGGGCGCAGTCTCGGTCGCGCCCGGGTTCACCGAGGGCCAGTGGGCCACGTCGTGGCTCGGGCCGCGGCTGGCCTCGAACGGGTTCGTCGTCATCACGTTCGACAGCAACAACATCTTCGAGCTCCCCGACGCGCGCGGGAAGGCGCTCGTCGACGCGCTCGACTACCTCGTGAGCTCGAGCTCGGTCCGCGATCGGGTCGACCCCTCGCGGCTGGCGGTCGTCGGGCACTCGATGGGCGGCGGCGGCACCCTGGAGGCATCGAAGCTGCGGCCGTCGTTGAAGGCCGCAGTGGCGCTGACGCCGTGGGACCTCACCTCGAACTGGTCGACCGATCAGGTGCCGACGTTCATCGTCGGCGCCGAGCTCGACTGGATCGCGCCGCGCGACTGGTTCTCGGTGCCGTTCTACGCGTCGCTGAGCGGCGAGAAGGCGTACTACGTCGTCAAGGGCGGAGACCACTTCACGCCGACGTCGGACACGCCGGAGGTGGGCTCGACGACCGAGTCGTGGTTGAAGGTGTTCGTCGACGGCGACCGCCGCTACCAGCAGTTCCTCTGCCCGGGCCTCTCGTCGGTGCCCGCGGCGAAGATGCTCTCGTACGAGAGCACCTGTCCGCTGGCGTAGCGCACGGCTGCGGCTTCGGTCTGGGCGCCGGGGAGGGGGCGGCGCTCAGACGTTGCCGCGCACGGTGCCGTCGCCCTCGGCGGCCTCGCGCTCGGCGGCCTGACGGCCGGGGTGATCCTTGGGCAGGTCCTGGGGAACGATCTCGTCGTGGGCCTCGGGCGTGTCGCCGGCCGGCGTCTCGTCGTCCGGGGTCAGCGGCCCGAGCGGCTCCTTGGCGTTCTCGTCGTGGGGCGGAGGCGCGTGCTTCTCGTCGTCCATACGCCCTGCACTACCCCGCGGCGGCGGCGTTGACGCGCCGACGGCCGCTGCTAAGATCTTAGTCGAGCACACTGAGATTTGACGACGAGACGGAGCACCTTCCTTGCACCCTGACCGCTTCACGATCAAGACCCGCGAGGCCCTCGAGGCGGCCGTCTCCCTGGCCGCCTCGCGCAAGCACGCGCAGGTCCTGCCCGAGCACCTGCTGTCGGCCCTCATCGACCAGGACGGCTCTCAGGTTCCCGGCACCCTGCGCAAGCTCGGCGTCGCGGTCCCCGCGCTGCGCTCCGACGTCGACGCCGCGCTCGACGCGCTGCCGACGCTCGCCGAGAGCGCCGAGCCGACGACCGCCGGCGACCTGCTCGGGGTGCTGCGCGCCAGCGAGGTCGAGATGCGCGAGCTCGGCGACGAGTACGTCTCCACCGAGCACCTCCTGCTCGCGCTCGCCGGGTTCGGCGGCCGCGCCGGCGACCTGCTGCGGGCCGCCGGCGCCTCCAAGGAGCAGGTCCGCCGCGCGATCGACGAGACGAAGGGCCGCCACAAGGTCACCGACCAGAACCCGGAGGACAAGAACCAGGCGCTGGAGAAGTTCGGCGTCGACCTCACCGCGCGCGCCGAGCAGAGCCAGCTCGACCCGGTCATCGGCCGCGACGACGAGATCCGCCGCGTCATCCAGGTCCTCAGCCGCCGCACGAAGAACAACCCGGTCCTCATCGGCGAGCCGGGCGTCGGCAAGACGGCGATCGTCGAGGGCCTCGCCCAGCGCATCGTCGACGGCGACGTGCCCGAATCGTTGAAGGACCGCCGCGTCATCGCCCTCGACATCGGCGCGCTGCTGGCCGGCTCGAAGTACCGCGGCGAGTTCGAGGAGCGGCTGAAGGCCGTGCTGGCCGAGATCAAGGAGGCAGGCGGCAACGTCGTCCTCTTCCTCGACGAGCTGCACACGATCGTCGGCGCGGGCGCCGCCGAGGGCGCCGTCGACGCCGCGAACCTCCTCAAGCCGATGCTCGCCCGCGGCGAGCTGCGCGCCGTCGGCGCCACGACGCTCGACGAGTACCGCAAGCACATCGAGAAGGACCCGGCCCTGGAGCGGCGCTTCCAGCCGGTCACCGTCGGCGAGCCGTCGGTGCAGGACACGATCGCGATCCTCCGTGGCCTGAAGGAGCGCTACGAGCTGCACCACAACGTCGAGATCCAGGACTCGGCGCTCATCGCCGCCGCCACGCTGAGCGACCGCTACATCGCCGACCGCTTCCTGCCCGACAAGGCCATCGACCTCGTCGACGAGGCGGCCTCCGGGCTGCGGATCGAGATCGACTCCAAGCCGGTCGAGATCGACGAGGTCGACCGGCGCATCCTCCAGCTCGAGATCGAGCGCACGTCGCTGGCCAAGGAGACCGACGAGGCATCGGTCGGCCGGCTGGAGGCGCTCGACCGCGAGCTCGCCGACCTCAAGGAGCGCTCCGCGGCGATGACCGCCGAGTGGCAGGCCGAGAAGGAGGCCATCGGCGGGGTCTCGGAGGTCCGCGAGCGGCTCGACCAGGCCAAGGTCGCGTTGCAGCGCGCCGAGCGCGAGGCCGACCTCGAGGCGGCGGCGCGGCTGCGCCACGGCGAGATCCCCGAGCTCGAGCGCCAGCTCGTCGAGCGCGAGCAGCGCACCGACGGCGACGCGGGGTTCCTCAAGGAGCGCGTCGATGCCGAGGACATCGCCGAGGTCGTCGCGCGCTGGACGAAGATCCCCGTCTCGCGCCTGCTCGAGGGCGAGGTCGAGAAGCTCGTCCACATGGAGGATCGGCTGCACCAGCGGGTCATCGGCCAGGACGCCGCGGTCGAGGCGGTCTCCAACGCCCTGCGCCGCTCGCGCGCCGGCCTGCAGGATCCCGACCGGCCGATCGGCACGTTCCTCTTCCTCGGCCCCACCGGTGTCGGCAAGACCGAGCTCGCCCGGGCGCTGGCCGAGTTCATGTTCGACAGCTCCGAGGCGATGGTCCGCATCGACATGTCGGAGTACATGGAGAAGCACGCCGTCTCCCGGCTGGTCGGCGCGCCTCCCGGCTACGTCGGCTACGACGAGGGCGGCCAGCTCACCGAGGCGGTCCGCCGCCGGCCCTACACGGTCGTGCTGCTCGACGAGATCGAGAAGGCCCACCCCGACGTCTTCAACGTGCTGCTGCAGGTCATGGACGACGGGCGGCTGACCGACGGCCAGGGCCGCACGGTCGACTTCAAGAACACCGTGTTGATCATGACCTCCAACATCCCCGGGGGCCGGGCCGGCGCCGAGGCGCACTTCAAGCCCGAGTTCATCAACCGGCTGGACGACATCGTCGAGTTCCACGCGCTGGACCGGTCGCACCTGGGCGCGATCGTCGACCTCCAGGTCGAGCGGGTCCTGGCGCGGGTGCGCGAGCGCGGCGTCGAGGTCGAGCTCACCGACGAGGCGCGCACGCTGCTCGGCAACCTCGGCTACGACCCGACCTACGGCGCCCGGCCGCTGAAGCGCGTCATCCAGAAGCGCCTGGTCGACCGGCTCGCGATCGGGATCCTCCAGGGCGAGTTCCGCGAGGGCGACACGGTGCGCGTCGACGCCGCCGACGGCGAGCTGACGTTCGCCAAGGCGCCCGCGCCGGCGGGCGCGCCGGCGTGAGCTCCAGCTGAAGGCGCGCCTCGGCGCGGGCGGGGCGCCCGCCCGCGACCATGGGCACCTGGTGGGGTCATACGCCCTGCCAGGTGCCCATGGTTCGCCGGCGCCGTTGACGCCACACGCCGAGCTCCGATAGCGTGGCTGTGGGTGACGAACCTCCGCCAACACCTCATCACGCGCGCCACGGCTGCCTAGCCGGGGCCCGGGCCGCCGTGCCCGGGTTTCGTCCCGCACCGTGTCCCCGTGATGAACCGTGGAGGTTCCCTCGATGCAAGCCGTCCCCGCCGGCCCCGGCCGGCGCCCCGAACTCGATGCCGAGCTCGCGCAGCTCGGCGACCCCGACCTCATCCTCGCCCGCGTCCTCGCGCAGCATCGCGGGGGATGGGTCGTCTCCCCGGCCGAGGCTGCCGAGCCCCGGCTCGTCCCGGCGCGCGGCCGCGTCCACGACCAGGCCGCCGGCCCGCCGGTGACCGGCGACTGGGTCGCCCTCGACCGTGACGGCGCGATCACGGCCGTGCTCTCCCGCCGCGGGACGATCGTGCGCCGGGCGGCAGGCCAGGCCACCCGGCCGCAGGTGCTGGCCGCCAACGTCGACCTCGCGCTCGTCGTCGAGCCGCTGCCCGACCCCAGCGCCCGGCGGGCCGAGCGCGTGACGGCGCTGGCCCGCGCCGGCGGCGTCGGGGCCGCGCTGCTGCTGACCAAAGCCGACCTCGCCGACGACGCCCCCGTGCAGGCCGCCCGGCTGGCCCGCCGGCTCGGGCTGGTCGACGCCGTGGCGGTGAGCGCGACGGAGGCCGCGGATCTCCGCGTCCTGGGCACGCTGCTCGTTCCGGGGAGCACCGCCGTGCTGCTCGGACCGTCGGGCGCGGGCAAGTCGACGCTCGTCAACGCGCTGCTGGGCGAGGCCCGCCAGGCGACCCGGACCGTTCGCGCCGGCGACCGGCGCGGACGTCACACCACCGTGACGCGAGAGCTGCTCACGCTGCCGACGGGCGCGCTGCTCATCGACACGCCGGGCGTTCGCGAGGCGGGGCTCTGGGACGGCGCGGGCGACGCATTCGCCGACATCGACACGCTGGCCGCCCGCTGCCGGTTCGCCGACTGCGGCCACGACGGCGAGCCGGGCTGCGCCGTACGGGCCGCCGTCGAGCCCGACCGCCTCGAGGCGTGGCGCAAGCTGCAGCGCGAGCAGGCGCGGCTCGACGACCGTCGTGCGGCGGCGCGCGAGCGCGCCCAGCTCGGGCGCCGGTACCTGAGCACCCAGCGGGAGGCGCGCCGCCGCAAGGGCCGGTAGGGCGACGGCGCGGCGGCCGCGCCCCCTCATCGTCGGCCAGAGCCATTGGCACCTGGTGGTGGGTATGACCGCACCAGGTGCCCATCGTCCGGTGGCGTGGCGGTTACGGTTGCGGCATGAGCACCCGAGAGGCCGCCTGCAGCTGCGGCCAGCTGCACCTGACGGCCGAGGGTGAGCCGATCCGCGTGTCGGTCTGCCACTGCCTGGCCTGCCAGCGGAGGACCGGCAGCACGTTCGGCTACCAGGCGCGGTTCGCGCGCGAGCAGGTGACGATCACCGGCGACGCCACCGAGTACGTCCGCGTCTCCGACGAGGGCCAGCCGCGCCGGTTCTCGTTCTGCCCGGCCTGCGGCGCGACCGTCTACTACGTCATCGACGCTGCCCCGGACGTCGTCGCGGTCCCGGTCGGCGCCTTCGCCGACCCGGACTTCCCGGAGCCGACGTTCTCGGTCTGGGAGTCACGCCGCCACGCCTGGGTCGCGCTGCCCGACGGCGTGCAGCGGCTGGGCTGAGGTGCCGGCGGGCGACGCGACCGACCCGCGCGCCCCCTACGCCGCCCGCACGCGCACGCCCACCGTGTAGAAGAGAAACGGGCTGGTGCGCGTCCCCTTCACGTAACGGCGGCTGGTGTCGAACTGCAGGCGCCACTTGCCGTGCCGCGGGTTGGCGAACGGGAACAGGCGGCGCTTGGCGGTGCGCGGGATCGAGCCGCACTGGCCGCGCGCATGGCCGAGCGCGACCGTCTTGCGCAGCTTCCCGCCGGGCGCGACGTAGTGGACGTAGATCCGCCGGCCGGGCTGGTCGAGCCCGAAGCCGTAGGCGGCGAAGCGCACCCGCAGCTTCGCCGGGTCGCCCCGCGACGGGCTGAACGTGGCTCTGAAGCGCGTCACCGTGAACCGGGTCATCGCCTGCTGGCCGCCCGCGTCCACGCTGAGCGTGTAGGTCTGCTGGACCTCGCGTCGCGCGAGCGCAGGCGGGTTGAACGCGCCGGTCAGCGTCCCGTCGCCGCCGATCATCGCCGAGCCGCCCGCGAGCGGCTCGCCGTCGAGCGTCACGGTGGCGGGCACGCCGGCCGCGAAGCCGGTTGCCTGCACCGAGACCGTCGTCTTCTCGGTCTGCAGGTAGCAGTCGCGGTCGGTGTGGATCTCGGCGGCCTGAGCGGCAGCCGGCGCCGCGGCGGCGAGGACGGCCGGAACGGCGAGCAGGAGGGTGCGCATGGGCGGCTCTCAGGGTAGGGGCTCTTCCGCATCCAACCCGCCGATCGGGTAGAAGGAGCGCATGCCCACGTTCATCATGCTGTCCACGCTCACGCCCGAGGGCGTGCAGACGGTCAAGAACAACCCGCAGCGCATCCGCGAGGTCAACACCGAGGTCGAGCAGCTCGGGGCGACCGTCAAGCAGCAGTGGGCGGTGCTCGGCCGTTTCGACTTCGTCAGCATCGTCGAGGCGCCCGACGAGCCGACGATGGCCCGCGTGTCGCTCGAGCTGGGCTCGCGCGGGACCGGCCGGTTCGAGACGCTGGCCGCGATCCCGATCGACGACTTCATCGCCTCGCTGTAGTGAAGGTCCTCGTCGTCGGCAGCGGCGGACGGGAGCATGCGCTCGTCGACGCGCTCGCCCGCTCGTCGCACCGGCCCGTGCTCATCGCCGCCCCCGGCAACCCGGGGATGGCGGACCGCGCACGCCTCGAGCCGGTCGCCGCCGACGACCTGGACGCGCTCGTCGAGCTGGCACGACGCGAGGCGGTCGACCTCGTCGTCGTCGGGCCGGAGGCGCCGCTCGTCGCCGGGCTGGCCGACCGGCTGCGCGACGCGGGCATCCCGACGTTCGGGCCGAGCGCCGCGGCCGCCCGGCTGGAGGGGTCGAAGGCGTTCGCCAAGGAGATCATGCGCGCCGCCGGGGTGCCGACGGCCGCCTGGCGCGAGGTGGAGCGCGCCGACGAGGGCCTGGCGGCGATCGACCGCTATCCGGCGGTCATCAAGTTCGACGGGCTGGCGGCCGGCAAGGGCGTCGTCGTGGCGTCCGACGAGGCGACGGCCCGCGCGGCGCTGCACGACATGCTCACCGCGCGGCGCTTCGGCGCCGGCGACGTCGTCCTCGAGGAGCACCTCGAGGGCGAGGAGCTCTCGCTGTTCGCCCTCTGCGACGGCGAGGTCGCGATCCCGCTCGCCCCCGCCCAGGACTACAAGCGGATCTTCGACGGCGACGAGGGTCCGAACACGGGAGGCATGGGCGCCTACAGCCCGGTTCCGGGCGCGCCCGATCCCGACGAGCTCTGCGCCCTGGTCCACCAGCCGGTCGTCGACGAGCTCGCCCGTCGCGGCACCCCGTTCACCGGGCTGCTCTACGCGGGGCTCATGCTCACCGCCGACGGGCCGAAGGTCATCGAGTTCAACGTCCGCTTCGGCGACCCCGAGACGCAGGCGGTCCTGCCGCGGCTGCGCAGCGACCTGCTCGAGCTGCTGCTGGCGACCACGACGCCGGGCGGCCTGCGCGGGACGCGCGCCGAGTTCGACGAGCGCAGCGCGGTGACGCTCGTGCTGGCCAGCGCCGGCTACCCGGCCTCCTCGTCGTCGGGCGACGTCATCACCGGTCTCGACGAGGCCGCGGCGACCGGTGCGGCGATCACCCACGCGGGCACCGCACGCCGCGACGACGGTGCCCTGGTGACCGCCGGTGGCCGCGTGTTGAACGTCACCGCGCTGGGGCCCGACCCGGCGGCTGCGCGCGATGCGTCATATGCTGCCGCCGACCTCGTCCACTTCGACGGACGGCAGCTGCGGCGCGATATCGCGCTGCGCGCCGTGGAGCGCACGACGACATGACCGGCCAGTCCCAGCAGACCACTGCCCCGCAGACCCTCGAGCGTCTCGAGGAGACCTCACCCGACGCACCGCTCGTCGGGATCATCATGGGCTCCCAGTCCGACATGGACACGATGCAGGGCGCCGCCAAGGTGCTCGAGGACGCCGGCGTACGTAGCGAGATCCGGGTCATGTCGGCCCATCGCGACCTCGAGACGGTCGCCGACTACTGCAAGAACGCGCGGATGCGCGGCCTGAAGGTCATCATCGCCGGCGCCGGCCTGTCGGCCGCGCTGCCGGGCGTGGCGGCCGCCCACACCGACCTGCCGGTCATCGGCGTGCCGCTCTCGAGCCGCCTGTCGGCCGCCGGCGGGCTCGACGCCCTGTTGTCGGTCGCCCAGATGCCGCCCGGCGTGCCGGTCGCCTGCGTGGGGCTCGACAACCCCAAGAACGCCGGGCATCTCGCGCTGCGCATCATCGGCGCCTGATGATCCCTCGCTACACCCGGCCCGAGATCGGGGCGGTCTGGACCGACCAGGCCAAGCTCGAGGCCTGGCGGCAGGTCGAGGTCGCCTGCGCCGAGGAGACCGAGGGCCCGACGCCGCAGGACCTCGAGGCGATCCGCGCCGCGACGTTCACCGTCGAAGCGGTCCAGGAGCGCGAGAAGGTCACCGACCACGACGTCGCCGCGTTCGTCGACGTGCTGAGCGCGAGCGCCGGTCAGAGCGGGCGCTGGATCCACTACGGGCTGACGTCCTCGGACGTGCTGGACACCGCCCTGGCGGTGCAGATCCGCAAGGCCGGCGACATCGTCGTGGCCGGCGCCCGCGAGTTCCGCGACGCGCTCGTCGAGCAGGCGCGCGCCCACGTCGACACGGTCTGCGTCGGACGCACCCACGGCGTCCACGCCGAGCCGACCTCGTTCGGCGTCAAGCTCGCCGGGTTCGCGTGGGAGGCCGACCGCAACCTCAAGCGCCTGGAGCGCGCCGTCGCCCAGGCGGGCGTCGGGGCGATCTCGGGCGCGGTCGGCACCTACAGCGCCACCTCGCCGGACTTCGAGGCTCGCGTGCTGGCGCGGCTGGGCCTGGAGGCCGATCCGGCCTCGACCCAGGTCGTGCCGCGCGACCGCCACGCCGAGCTGCTCGAGGCGATCGCCCTGGCCGGCGCCGGGCTGGAGCGCTTCGCCACCGAGATCCGCCACCTGCAGCGCACCGAGGTCCGCGAGGTCGAGGAGCCGTTTCGCTCCGGCCAGCAGAAGGGCAGCAGCGCGATGCCGCACAAGCGCAACCCGATCACCGCCGAGCGCATCACCGGCCTGGCGCGGGTCCTGCGCGGCTATGCCCAGGCGGGCGTTGAGAACGTCGCCCTGTGGCACGAGCGCGACATCTCGCACTCGGGCGCCGAGCGCGTGATCCTGCCCGACGCGACGATCGCCCTGGACTACATGCAGTCGCTCGCCACGCGGCTGGCACGCGGCATGGTCGTCCACGCCGAGCGGATGCGCGAGAACCTCGACCTCACCTACGGGGCGCTGTTCTCCCAGCGGGTCCTGCTCGCGCTCGTCGCTCGCGGCCTGCAGCGCGACGAGGCCTACCGGATCACCCAGAGCGCCGCCCAGGAGGCGTGGGACACGCGCACGCCGCTGCGCGAGATCCTCGAGCGCGACAAGCTCGCGCTCGACCTCGACGAGATCTTCGACCTCGGCCACTACACGCGCCACGCGGCCGAGATCGTCGCCCGGCTCGACGAGCTCGAATAGGGAGTAGCGGGGGACATCCGGCGCCGCCGACCGTGGTGAAGGAGACAGACCACCACGGCCCAAGGAGTCCGATGGCACCCCGATCCCTCATCCCGTTCCTCGTCGCCGCCGGCGCGCTGGCCCTCCCGGCCGCCGCCGCCGCCGACGGGATTCACCACACCGTGCTCGACACGCGCACCGCCGACGGCGACCGCGCCCAGATCCGCGAGACCTGGAGCGCCGACGACGCGGTCCGCACCGTCGTGCGGCAGAACGGTCGGCTCGTCGCCGAGACGCTGGCGACCCCGAGCCGCACGCTGACCTGGAACCCGCGCACCGGCAAGGTGACGCGCAGCGCTCCGATGCCGATGCGCCACGTCGAGCCCGAGGCGGACCTCGCCGCGCGCCTGGCTCGCGGCGAGCTGGCCGACGCCGGCGTGGCGACGGTGCGGGCCGGCACCGGGCGCGTCCTGCAGCGCGTCACGTCGAAGGCGACGTGGCGCTACGTCGTGTCGCCCGACGACATGCGGCTGCTGCAGGCCAGCGTCATCGACGCCGACGGAACGGTGCGCGTCGTCACCGACGTGCTCGTCGACGAGACGCTGCCGGACACGCCGCAGCACCGGGCGGCGCTCGCGCTGCAGGGGCGCACGGACGCGTCGGCGGCGCGTGCCTCGAAGCGAACCTTCGCCGGCGGCGTGCGCGCGCGCTGACGATCGGCGATGCTGCGCGGCGGCGGGCGCGACGCCCGCCGCCGCGCCCGACCGAAGGACCGGATGCCCCCACCCCTGCCCATCCTGGACGACGACCGCCTCGCCGAGCTCGCCGCCGGCGGCGACCGCCAGGCGCTCGCCCGGCTGGCCGAGCGGCACGCTCCCGACCTGCTGGCGTACTGCCGGCGCATCGTGCGCAGCGACGCCGACGCCCAGGACGCGCTGCAGGCGACGCTGCTGTCGGCGCTCGTCGGGCTGCCGCGCCGGACGCATGCCGGGCCGGTGCGCCCGTGGCTGTATCGCGTCGCCCACAACCATTGCATCGACCTCCTGCGCCGGCGGGGCCGGATCGAGGGCGAGCCGGCCGCCGACACGGTGGCCGACCTGCCCAGCGTGCACGACGTCGTGGCCGGTCGGCAGGCGATGGCCGAGCTCGTCGACGACCTGCGCGCGCTGCCGGACCGCCAGCGTGACGCGCTCGTCCTGCGCGAGTTCGGCCGGCTGCCGTACGCCACGGTCGCCGAGGCGGTCGGCACGAACCCCGTCGCGGCGCGCAAGCTCGTCAACAAGGCGCGGACGAACCTGCGTGAGGCGCGTGCGGGCCGTGCCATCGCCTGCGCGGAGATCCGGATGATCGCCGACGACGGTGATCGTCGCCGCCTGCGGGCACGGGCGGTCGCCGCCCACCTTCGCGTCTGCGACGACTGCGCGGTGCGCGTTCGGGCGGGCAGTCGGCCGCGCGCAGCCGCCCCGCTGGGATGGTGGCCGTTCGGCGGCGGCTCGCTGCTCGGGGGCGGGGGCGGAGCGGCGGGCGTCGGGATCGCCGCCAAGCCATTGGCGACGGTCGCCGCCTGCTGCCTGCTCGTGACGCCGGCGCTCGAGCGCCGGGCCGAGCGCGAGCTCCGGCCGCCGACCGCGGTGGCGGAACGTTCGGTGGTCGCCGCCGTGTCGTCGGCGCCGGCGCCTGTTGGGGGTGCCGTTCGCGAGACGCACCACGCTGACGCACGGCCCGGCCCTGCGGCCGCTGAGCAGCGCAGCGTCGGCGCTTCCCTCAAGGATTCGACGACGACGGGGCGGCGCGCCGACGGGACGCTGGTGCCCTGGGACCGTCTCGGTCAGCAGGTCCAAGGCCGGCTTCGAGCCCGCATCGCCGCTCGGTGCCTCGGACTGGCGCGTGCAGAGATGCGCGAGTGCTACCTCGCGGTCCGCTCCGGGAAGGCCGCGCCGCGGCCGGGCGCCGGCGAGGC
>JBDZVZ010000097.1:0-10363 GCA_040255945.1 Solirubrobacterales bacterium
CCGCCGCCGCCACCGCCGCCGCCGCCCAAGAGCTTGCTGCCGAGCACGACCTGCTCGCCGCCGCCCGGGCTGCCGTAGCCGCTCAGCAGCGGGTCGCTCGCGTGGGCGAGGGTGGGCAGCGCGAGGGCTGCGGCGACGATGAGGAGCGCGCTGCGGAAGGCCATGACGATCGTGCGCGTCACGGGTGCACCACGACGCGCGTCAAAGCTCCAGTTCCCTGCCAATCGATCCTTGAACCTCATCCTCGGTCCTAACCCTGTCCTCTCCTCATGAAAGGACGCATCCCCTCCCCCGAACGTAGCACCGCAAGGTGGGAATTCACACCCCGAACCGCACGCTTTCGTGCGCGACCCGGCTCAGCGGGCGCCCAACTGCTGGTTGACCGTCAGGATGTGGCGGTTGAGCGCCGCGATGTCGACGGTCGCCCCGCGACGCACGACCTTCAGGGCCTCGGCCGCGAGCGGGTCGCGCGGAGCCAGCGCGACCGCGCGACGCAGCCGGGCGAGTGCCTCGACGCGGCGTCCGCGCACCGACGCGATCGCGCCGAGCTCGAGCGTGGCGTACTGGCCACGCGGGTTGCGGGCGACGGCGGCCCGGAACGCGGACTCCGCCCGCGGAAGATCCCCGTAGCGCAGGGCGATCGAGCCGGCCACGAGGTCCGGCCGGTCGCTGAGCGGGTCCCAGCCGGCGGCGCGGTCCAGACGCGCGTAGGCCTCCAGCGGCCGCGTGTCGAAGATCTCGCCCGCCCGCTGGATCTCACGCTCGGCGACCCAGGGCGCGGCGAGCGCCAGCATGCCCGCGGCGACGAGGACGAGGCCGCCCGCCGCCGCCGGCCGCGAGGCGAGCACCGGGCGCCTCGGCGCAGCGGCCTCGGCCGTCTGACCGCGAGGCGCCAGGCTCGCCGCCAGCCCGAGCAGCGCCAACGCCGGCGCACCGAGCCCGGCCCATTCCCAGAACCAGTCCGAGGTCCCGTGCAGGAGCCAGTAGGCGAACGCCACCACGGCGCCGCCGCCGACCGCCGCCGCCAGCGGCCCCGTGCGCATCCCACGCAGGGCCGCAGCGAGCGCGGCGGCGACGGCGCCCACGAGCAGCAGGAACCCGACGATGCCGGTCTGGGCGAGCGTGCGCAGCACGAGGTCGTGCGGGTAGCGCGGCGTCTCGCTGCTGTCGCCGTGGGCGAGATAGTCCTGCGAGAAGTTGTCGGCGCCGACGCCGGCGACCGGGTGGTCGCGGAACTCGTCCAGCGCGACCCGATAGAAGTCATAGCGGTTGGAGCCGAGCCCGCTCACGAGGCGGCTGCCCGACTGGTCGTTGCCCTCGTAGCCCCCCTTGAACGACGTCCACGCGTCGTCGAGCCGGTCCACGGGGTTGCCGGCGACCGCCAGGCCGACGACGGCGCCCGCGACGCCGGCGACCACGACCGCGATCGTCCAACCGCGCCGCACCCGCTCGACGGTCGCCCGGCCCGGCGGCCGGCGCGCGACCAGCAGCGCGGCGCCCGCGACCACGACGCCGGCAGCGACCGCGGCGAGCAGGACCTGGCGCAGGACGACGTCGGCCTGGGCGGCGGTCGCGGCCGCGTCGTGCGCGAGCGCCGGGGGGCCCAGGTCGAGCACGGCGGGGGCCGCGGCGGCGACCGCGCCGCCGATCGGCAGCAGGACGGCGAGGTGGCGCAGGCGGCCCGGGACGACGGCCACGAGCACGAGCACCGTGAACGGGATCGCCAGGACCGACCCGCGGCTCTGGCTCAGCAGCGCCACCTCGACCAGGACGACCGCGGCCGCCGCGAGCAGCCCCCGCAGCCACCACGGCACCGCCCGGGCCGCCGCCAGCGTCACCGCCGGCCACACGGCAAGCATCCAGGTCGCCGCGGCCGCGTTCGGGTAGCCGGCCGGGTCGGCGAGCCGGTCGTCGACGAACATCCGCAGCGGGTCGTCGCCCGCGACGCGCAGCAGCGTGATCGTCGCCAGCACCCCCAACGCCAGCGTCCAGGCGCCGAGCACCCAGCCCGCGGTTGCCGGCCGCTGCGGCCAGAGCGCGAAGAGCGCGAAGACCGCGAGATAGAGCAGCGTGCGGTTCGTCCCCTCCCAGGCGGCGCCCTGGTCGTCGGCCCAGAGGATCGACAGCGCGCTCCAGGCGGTGAACGCCGCCAGCAGCACGACGGCGAGGCGGACCGCGGGCGGCGCGGCCGCCCAACGGCCCGGGACCGCCACGAGCGCGAGGCCGAGCAGCGCCAGCAGCGCCAGGCCGCCGGGCGCCCAGGCCGTGACCGCCTGGCCGTTGTGGTGCGGCACCCAGGCGACGAAGACCGCGGCCGCGCACAGCAGCGCGACGGTGACGGGTGCTGCCCGCAGCCGCTCGAGCACCGGCTAGCCCCCCAGCCCGCGGTTGAGGTCGGCGATCGCGGCGTTGATGTCGTGGCCAGCCGTGCCGAGCCGGTCGGCGAGCTGGGCGCGGACGGCCAGCGCGTCGCGTGCCGTCGCCGTCTTCAGCGCGTCGACCGCCTCCTCCAGGGCGGCGTCGACCCGGCCGACGGCCGCGAGCAGGCGGGCGTTGGCGGCGGTCACGTCCGCGGGCGGCTCGAGCGTGCGCAGCCGCGTCAGCGTTCGGTGCACGGCATCGTGGTAGCGGCCCAGGGTCCGCTCGTCCTGGGCGCGGCTGCTCGTCGGCGACACCGCCTCGGGAACGGCGGCCAGGCTGTGCTGCAGCTGGGCGCGGGCGTCGTTGACCGCTCTCGCGTAGCTCGCCTGCGCATCGTCGCCGCCGCCGCAGCCCCCAACTGCCAGCGCGCCGGCGGCAGCGAGCGCGAGCAGGACGGAGCGCGGCGACATGGCCGCGAACCGTAGCGGGTGCTCAGGCCGCCCACGCGCGGCAGCGGACTACCCTGGACGGCCGCCATGGCCCGCCTTCCCGACGGCGATCCCGCCCCCGCCGACGGCGCGCTGCCCAGCGACGCGCGTGCCGGCCTGGGCACGCGGCCGTTCGGGGTCTACCTCCACGTCCCGTTCTGCGCGACGCGCTGCGGATACTGCGACTTCAACACCTACGTGCCGGGCGAAGACGGCGCCGACATGGGCGGCTACGTCGACGCGATGGAACGCGAGCTGGACCTCGCGCGGCACGTGCTCGGCGACGCCGCGCCGCCGGTGGAGACCGTGTTCGTCGGCGGCGGCACCCCGACCCTGCTGGCGCCCGCCGACCTCGCCCGGCTGCTGGCCGCCGTCGACGAGCGGCTCGGCCTCGCGCCCGGCGCCGAGGTCACGACGGAGGCCAACCCGGAGACCGTCGACCCCGCGTCGCTGGCGGCGCTGCGCGCGGCCGGCTTCACCCGCATCTCGCTCGGGATGCAGAGCGCCGCGCCGCACGTGCTCGCCGTGCTCGAGCGCACCCACACGCCGGGCCGCGCCGTCGCCGCGGCCCGCGAGGCGCGCGCGGCCGGCTTCGAGCACGTGAGCCTCGACCTCATCTACGGCACGCCCGGCGAGCGCGACGACGACTGGCGCGCGACGCTCGAGGCCGCGCTGGAGGCCAAGCCGGACCACATCAGCGCCTACTCGCTCATCGTCGAGCCGGGGACGCGGATGGCGGCCCGCGTGCGCCGCGGCGAGCTGCCCGCGCCCGACGACGACGTGCTCGCCGCGCGCTACGAGAGCACCGACGCGGCCCTGAGCGCCGCCGGGCTCGGGTGGTACGAGGTGTCCAACTGGGCAGCCGGCGACGACGCGCGCTGCCGCCACAACCTCGGCTACTGGGCGGGCGGGGACTGGTGGGGGGCCGGGCCGGGCGCCCACAGCCACGTCGGCGGGGTCCGCTGGTGGAACGTCCTGCACCCGTCGCGGTGGGCGGCGCGCCTGGGCGAGGGCGTCTCGCCGGCCGCCGGCCGCGAGCGCCCCGACGCCGACGCGGCCCGGCTCGAGCGCGTCATGCTCGCCATCCGCCTCGCCGACGGGCTGGCGCTCGACACGCTGACCGACGCCGGTCGGGCCGCGGCCGCGCGCGCCGTCGGCGACGGCCTGCTCGCCGACGACGCCCACCGCGCCGGGCGGGCGGTCCTCACCCTGCGCGGCCGGCTGCTCGCCGACCGCGTGACGCTCGACCTCGCCGCGTAGCCGGTCAAACGCCGGGGTCGGGCCCGGCGTCGCCGTCCGCGGCCTCGCCGATGAGCCGCTCGACGAGGACCGCGTCGCGCCAGCGGCCGTCGAGCCGGCCGTGGCGGCGCTGCGTGCCGACGACCCGGAAGCCCGCCGCCCGATGCAGCGCGATCGAGGCGGCGTTCGTCGCGAAGATCCGTGACGTGATCTTGTAGAGGCCGACCGCCGCGGACGCCTCCGCCAGCGCGTCGAGCAGCGCCCGCCCGGCGCCGTGGCGGCGCGCGGCGATCGCGACGTAGACGCCGTGCTCGCCCACGCCGGCATAGACGGGCCGGTCCGAGTAGGGCCGCACCCGGGCGAAGCCGACGACCGCGCCCTCGTGCACGGCGACCAGCACCGGCAGCGGCCCTTCGATCCAGCCGAGGATCTCGTCGGGGTCGCGCAAGCGCGTCTCGAAGGTCGCCTGGCGCTCCTCGATGCCCTCGTTGTAGATCGCCGCGATCGCCGGGGCGTCGGCCGGCTCGGCGGGGCGGATCGTCACAGGCGAAGGGCTCAGGCGACCGGACTTTACAAGGCGACCGAGATGAGACTCACGTGACACTGAAACCCGGGGCGCCCGGATCTAGCGTCGCCGACGATGACCACCACCCTCTCCCGGCGCCTGGCCGGCGGCGACACGACCGCCATGGCCGACATCTACCGGCGCTTCACGCCCGAGCTGCTGCGCTACGCCGCCCGCTTCGTCGACCCGGCCCTCGCGGAGGACGCGGTCCACGACGCGCTCGCCGGCACCCAGGCCGCGCTCGAGGGCCGGGGCCGCCACGTCGAGCTTCGGCCGTGGCTGTACCGCTGCGTGCGCAACGCCTGCCTGAGCGAGCTGGCGCGGGCCGGGCGCTGCGCCGGCGAGCTGCCGGGCGACCTGGCGGCCGGCGACGGCCACGACGTGCCCGAGGCGGCCGCCCGGCGCGAGCAGCTGCGCCAGGCGCTCTCGAGCCTCGAGCGCCTGCCGCCGCGCCAGCGCGAGGCGCTGCGGCTGCGGGCGCTCGCGGGCGCCGAGTACGACGAGCTCGCCGAGCGCTTCGGGCTCAACGAGAACGCGACCGTCCAGCTCGTGCACCGTGCGCGCCGCAACCTGTGTGCGGCGATGGCGGCCTGACGCTCAGCCGGCGTCCTCGGCCTGCTGCTTGAGCCCCTCGGCGGCCTTGCCGAGCAGGAAGTCGCGAACCTGGCCCTCGACCGGGCCGCGCAGGAGCAGGCCCAGCACGCGGCCCGGGTCGACCTCCAGCGCATAGGTCGCACGGGTGCGCCCGCCGCCGAGGTCCTCGAGCTCCCACCAGCCGGTGAGCGCCTTGACGTCGCCCTTCTCCTGGACCCAGCGGATGCCGGTCGGCTCCTCGTAGGTGAAGCGCAGGCGCGTCTTCACCGTCTTGACCTTGGCGTCGTTGCTCGTCTCGACGATCTCGGGCCGGCCGGCCGCGTCCCGGGTCTCGACGTCGACGTCGCGCAGCGAGCCCTGCCAGGCCGGCGCGTGCTCGATGTCGGCCGCGATCGCGAAGACGCGATCGATCGGCGCGTCGATCTCGACCGTCCGCCTACCTGAGATGTGTCCCATGGCGGCCACCGTACCCGGCGGCGACGCTCGCCGCTCGTGCGCCATACGCACCACCGAAGAGGACCGCGTGGACGAGCAGCGGGAAGAGCTGCCAGAGGCCGACGCGGTCGGCGTGGCCGTCGGCGAGCGGGGCGACGTCCTCATAGGCGGCCAGCAGCCGCGACGAGACGGTGCCGAAGAGCGCGAGCATCGCCAGGTCGACCTCGCGGTGGCCGCCGTGGGCGGCCGGGTCGACGAGCCAGGGGCGCCCGTCGGCGCCGGCGAGGACGTTGCCGCTCCACAGGTCGCCGTGCAGGCGGGCCGGCGGCTCGGGCGGGCCGGCGAGGTCGTCGATGCGCTCGGCGACCCGCCCGACGGCGCGCACGCCGGCGGGGTCCAGCGCGCCCCGCTCGGCGGCGATCCGCGCCAGCGGCAGCAGGCGCTGGGAGGCGTAGAAGGCGGCCCAGGTGGGCTGCGGTTCGTTGGGCAGGGCGAGCGGGCCGAGGCGCAGGACGTCCCGGGGCGCCGGGGTGCCCGCCGGCAGCGCCCCGTGCTCGGGCGCGCCCGCACGGTGCAGCAGCGCGAGACCGCGCCCGAGCTGCGCGTCGTCGGCGCGGCCGCCGCCGTCGACCCATTCCAGGGCGAGGAAGCGCTCGTCGACCGCGAGGACGTCCGGGACCGGCAGCGCGTCGGCCTCGGCGAGCCAGCGCAATCCGGCGGCCTCGGCGGCGTACGCCTGCGGGCCGGCCCGCCGGGCGTCGTCGGCGGTCTTGACGAAGAGCGTGCGACCGCTCGTGGTGCGGGCGCGGTAGGCGTCGTTGAGGTCGCCGCCGGCCACCGGCTCCAGCTCGGCGAGCTCCTCGCCGAGCGCAGCGGCCAGCGCCCGTCTCACACCAGGCCCTCGGCTCTCGCGTGGGCGAGCAGGCCCTCGCAGGCCGCCTGCACGAGATCGAGCACCTCGTCGAACCCGCGCGGTCCGCCGTAGTAGGGGTCGGGGACGTCGAGCTCGTCGCCCGGGCGGCCGGCCGGGTCGAACGCGCGCAGGAGATGGACCTTCTCGGCGCTGTCGCGGTCGGGCGCGATCGCCCGCAGCGCCGCGACGTTCTGGCGGTCGGCGGCGAGGATGAGGTCGTGGCGACGGAAGTCGTCGGCGGTGACCTGGCGCGCGGCGCCGTCGAGCGTGATGCCACGCGCGTGCGCGGCGGCGGTGGCACGCTCGTCGGGCGGGTTGCCGACGTGCCAGTCGCCGGTGCCGGCGCTGTCGATCTCGATCTCGTCGCTCAGCCCCTCGCGCGCGACGATCGCCCGCATGACCGCCTCGGCGGTCGGCGAGCGGCAGATGTTGCCCAGGCAGACGAAGAGCAGACGCACGCCGCAGATGGTGCCAGGCACCCTGGTGCCAGGCACCCTGGTGCCTGGCACCGGCCCCCGGGCCCGGCGGGGGCGGCAGCCAGGCGCCTCACCAGCCCCCGTCGTGCGCCGGTGACGGCTGCGGGCGGGGGCGTGGTTGAGGCTGGGGAGACCCGGCCGCTGCGCGGCGCCGGTAGAGGATCGGCGCCCGCGTGAGGTAGCGCGCCGGGATCGACCAGGCGTGCACGAGGCGGGAGAAGGGCCAGAGCGCGTAGAGCGCCATCGTCGACAGCGCGTGCAGTTGGTAGACGAACGGCGCGCCCGCCATCTCGGCGGTGTGCGGGGAGAAGAGGAACAGGCCGCGAAACCACGGGCCCACGGTCTCCCGGTAGTCGTAGCCGCCGCTGAAGAGGTTGACGACGACCGTCGCGTACATGCCCGTGAGGATCACGACGCCCAGGACCGCGAAGGTCAGGACGTCGGTCCGGGTCGTCCTGCTGCGCACCCGCGCGACCGACGCGCGGCGGAAGCAGAGGATGAGGAAGCCGGCGGTCATCGCCAGGCCGGCCGAGGTGCCCGCCGTCACCGACACCACGTGGTAGAGGTGCTCGTGGACGCCGACCGCCTCGGTGGCCTCCTTCGGCACGAGCACGCCGAGCAGGTGGCCGCCGATGACCGCCAGCAGCCCGAGGTGGAAGAGCAGGATTCCCGGGCGCAGGAGCTTGCGCTCCAGCAGCTGGGTGGACCGCGTCGTCCACGTCAGCCGGCCGTGGCGCGCGCGCCAGACGTGGCCGCCGGCGAAGACGACGAGGCAGGCGTACGGGACGATGATCCAGAGGACCAGCTCGCTGCGGCTCATGAGGCGACGGCTCCGGTCGGGGTGGATGACGAGGAACGGGAGGGGCAGGCGGCGGCGGGCGCGTCCGGCATGACCTCCGGCGGCGCGAACGGCTCGAGGCCCACCTGCTCGGTGGGCGGGCCGTCGGCGGCCAGGCGCAGGACGGCGTCGGCGTCGGCCTCGGCCAGCGGGCCCAGGCGCGCCAGCAGCGCGTCGAGCAGCGGCACGTACGGGCTGCCGGCCTCGCGCAGCGCCGCCCCGATGACCTCGAGCGCCGGCCGGTACTCGGCCAGCAGCACCGTGCCGACCTCGTCGCCGGCGATGTCGCCGAGCTCGAGCAGCAGCGGCAGGTAGTCGGGCAGCTCCTCGCCGGCCAGCTCGAGCTCGAGCGCCGCGACGAGGCGCTT
The DNA here is from genome assembly GCA_040255945.1 of Solirubrobacterales bacterium. Lineage (GTDB taxonomy): Bacteria > Actinomycetota > Thermoleophilia > Solirubrobacterales > Solirubrobacteraceae > Baekduia. The sequence goes on from JBDZVZ010000097.1 coordinate 8,278, forward strand.
GAGCTTCAGCAGCGCGACGCCGCGCTGGCGCCGGTCGCCGTGCGTGTAGAACGACAGGTTGAGCGCGGTGCGGCGCGAGAAGTCGAACGTCCGCACGTAGCGGCGCTGCCAGGCGGCGGCGTCCTCGCGGCCGGCGACGAGCGCGTCGCAGAACGCGACGAGCCCGTCGCGCGCCGGGTCGTCGGCGCCCAGCGCGCGCGCCGCCTCCGCCAGCTCGTCGCGTGCCGCCACGAGGTCGTCGTCGGGGTAGTCGAGCAGCAGCGACAGCAGCTTCCACGCGCTCAGGGTCATGGCTGCCGGCCGATCCCGAGGCCCTCGTTGCGCTCGGCACGCTCGCGGGCCCGGCGTTCCTGCAGCTCGGCGAGCCTGCCGTTGCCGTGGCCCGCGATCTGCGTGATGTGGAAGGCCTCCACGCCGGCCTCGACCGAGCCGTTGCCGTCGCTCGGCTCGCAGGACCCGGGGCCGCCCGGGAAGTCCAGGCCGCACGAGCCCTGCTGCTGCTGGGAGAGCTCCTCGGCGAGCTCGCGGTGCGCGGGCGGGATGACGAAGCGGTCCTCGTACTTGGCGATCGCCAGCAGCCGGTACATCTCGTCGATCGCCTCCGGGGTCATGCCGACCGCCTCGGGGATCGCGGTGTCGGGCGTGTCGCCGATGGCCTCCTGGCGCTTGTAGCGGCGCATCGCCGCGAGTTGCTTGAGGACCCGGCGGATGACGGTCTCGTCGCCGGCGGTCAGCAGGTTGGCGAGGTACTGGACGGGGATGCGCAGCTCGTCGATCGCGCCGAAGACCTCGTCGGGATCGCCCGTGGCGCCCTCGCCCTCCACGAGCGAGGTGACCGGCGACAGCGGCGGCACGTACCAGACCATCGGCAGCGTCCGGTACTCGGGGTGCAGCGGCAGCGCGACCCGGTACTTCAGGGCCAGCGCGTAGACCGGCGAGCGCTCCGCGGCCTCGATCCAGTCCTCCGGGATGCCGTCGCGGCGCGCCGCCGCCCGCACCTCGGGGTCGGCCGGGTCCAGGAAGACGTCGAGCTGGGCGTCGAGCAGGTCCTTCTCGTCGGCCACCGACGCGGCCGCCTGCACGCGGTCGGCGTCGTAGAGGATCAGGCCGAGGTAGCGGATGCGCCCGACGCAGGTCTCCGAGCAGATCGTCGGCAGCCCGGCCTCGATGCGCGGGTAGCAGAGCGTGCACTTCTCGGCCTTGCCGGAGACGTGGTTGAAGTACACCTTCTTGTACGGGCAGCCCGAGACGCACATCCGCCAGCCGCGGCAGCGCTCCTGGTCGACGAGGACGATGCCGTCCTCCTCGCGCTTGTACATCGCGCCCGACGGACACGAGGCGACGCACGACGGGTTCAGGCAGTGCTCGCAGATCCGGGGCAGGTACATCATGAAGACCTGCTCGTAGGAGGCCTTGACCTCCTGCTCCATCGCGACGAGGTTCGGGTCGCGCGGCAGGTTCTCGGGACCGCCGGCGAGGTCGTCCTCCCAGTTGGGCCCCCACCGGATGTCGAGGTTCTCGCCGGTGACGGCCGACTTCGGCCGGGCCACCGGCTGCTCGTCGGAGCGCGGGGCGCCGGCGAGCTTCTCGTAGTCGTAGGTCCAGGGCTCGTAGTAGTCGTCGAGCTCGGGCAGCTCCGGGTTGTAGAAGATGTTGGCGAGCTTGCGCAGCCGGCCGAGCTTGCCGTCGGCCTTCAGGCGCAGCCTGCCGTCGGGGGCCAGCTCCCAGCCGCCCTTGCGCTCCTGTTGGTCCTCCCACCGCTGCGGGTAGCCGACGCCGGGCTTGGTCTCGACGTTGTTGAACCACATGTACTCGGCGCCCTCGCGGTTCGTCCACACGTTCTTGCACGTCACCGAGCACGTGTGGCAGCCGATGCACTTGTCGAGGTTCATGACCATCGCGACCTGCGCCTTGACGTGCATCAGTACGCCACCTCCGTGCGACGGCGACGGATGACGGTGACCTCGTCGCGCTGGGCACCGACCGGCCCGTAGTAGTTGAACCCGTAGGAGAGCTGGGCGTAGCCGCCGACGAGATGCGTCGGCTTCATCTGGATCTGCGTCGGCGAGTTGTGGGTGCCGCCGCG
>JBDZVZ010000029.1:0-41434 GCA_040255945.1 Solirubrobacterales bacterium
AACATCACCGACGAGGTGAGCGACGAACTCCTACACCACTTCCCGGGACTTGACTATGGCCGACGTTGGTGACGTCGATGTAGATCGTGCGCCGACCGTCTGCCCGGCTCGTTAGCCCGAAGTTGAGAGCGATCTTCGGACGGTCGCGCGCGGTCGAGTAGATCTGAGCGGCAGTAGATGCCGTGCCGGTCGCCGCGCCGAGAACGGCGAGGGCGAAGGTCAGTTCGTCCGATGGCACTCGGCCGATTTTGGGCGCGCAGTCGGACGCTCAGACGCCCTCCGGTCAGGCTCGGACTCGGGACACAATCCGGGGACATACACCCTGCACGCATCGCCCCACAACGACGAAAGCCCCGCTCTCGCGGGGCTTTCTCCGAAGCGGCTGAAGGGACTCGAACCCTCGACCTTCTGCATGGCAAGCAGACGCTCTAGCCAACTGAGCTACAGCCGCGCGGGCGCAGAAGTATAGCCACCCGCCCGACCGACGCGCGGTGCTCAGCCGTGGGTGTGCCCGGCGCCCTCGCCGAGCGCGTCGAGCGCCACGACCGAGTGGGCGAAGGCGCCGCCCGCGCGCATCTCGGCGGCGACCCAGATCGCCTCCATGATCTCCTGCTCGCTGGCGCCCCGGCGCGCCGCCAGCTTCGTGTGGCCGCGGATGCAGTAGGCGCACTGGGTCGTGTGCGCGACCGCGACAGCGATCAGCTGCTTGGTCTTCTCGGGCAGCGCGCCGTCGGCGAACACCGCCTTGCTGAAGGCCTGAAAGGCGTCGTGGATCTCGGGCGCGGCCTGCTTGCGGCGCTCGGCGAGCTCGCGGGTGGGGACGGGCAGCATCTGGTCGGGCACACGGCCTCCTGGTCTCGGTGATGTCGTGGTGGCCCACCCATCCTCCTCCTACGATCGAAGGGACGACATCCACCGACAACGAGAGGGGCAGACCATGAGGGTCGACTACCGGCGCGCGTTTCCCGAGGCCATGCAGGCGATGCTGGGGCTCGAGCAGGCCGTCCACGAGAGCAGCCTCGAGCCCGAGCTGCTCGAGCTCGTGAAGATGCGCGCCTCCCAGATCAACGGCTGCGGTTACTGCCTGGACATGCACTCCAAGGACGCGCGCGCCCGTGGTGAGACCGAGCAGCGCCTCTACGTCCTGCCCGCCTGGCGCGAGGCGCCCTTCTACAGCGACCGTGAGCGCGCCGCGCTGGCCTGGACCGAGGCGATCACGCTCGTCGCCGAGACCGACGCGCCCGACGACGTCTACAACGAGCTCACCGGCCACTTCAGCGAGGACGAGATCGTCGCCCTGACGCTGGCCATCGTCGCCATCAACGGCTGGAACCGGTTCGCCATCGGGCTGCGCTCGCCCGTCGGCCACTACGTCTCGCCCTACGCCTCCAAGGACGGCGCGGCCGCCTCCGCGTAGCGCGCGTCGACGCTCACGTCGACGAACCACAGCCCGTCGCGCAGCACCCGCTCGCCGAACCCGACGGCGAGCGGCTGCGCGAACAGCGGCCCGTCGACGACCAACGAGTGGTACTCGCCATCCTCGCCGGCCAGGTCGACGCCCGCGGCGCGCAGCTCGCCGAGCACCTCGTCGTCGAGGACCCGCCCGAGCAGGGACGCCGGCAGCCGGTCGTCGCGCACCGCGACCAGCACGGACCGGAAGCCGGCCGCCAGCAGATCGGCGACCACGCGCGAGCGCTCCCGCTCCCACAGCGGCAGCACCGCCTGCACGCCGACCTCGCCGCACACCCGCTCGACCCACGCGCGGTGCTCGGCCAGATCGATGTCGCCGAAGACGCCCACGTCGAGCCCGGCGCCGGCCACGACCCGGCGGAACTCCTGCTCGTAGCCCTGCCAGCTGGCGGCCCCGAAGACGATCGGCAGCCCCATCGCCGCCGCCTGGGCCGCCAGCACGCTGCGGTGCAGCCCGTGCGAGCGCGAGCGCTGCCCGTCCTCGCACATCATCGAGACGAGCAGCGCCGGCTGGGCGCCGGCGCCGACCGCCTCGTGCAGCGCCAGGGCGCAGTCCTTGCCTCCGCTCCACGAGCAGAAGACCCGCGCCCCGGCCACCGCGTCATCCATGCCGCGAACGCTACCGGCGCGTGTGCTTGGCCTTGGCCTTCAGCGACAGCTGCACCTTCGCCGTCCGGCTGTTGTGGGCGGCGTCGGTCGCCTCGACGCGCAGGTAGACCAGCGCGCCGCGCTTGGCCCGCAGCGCCCGGCCCAGCGCCCGCCGCGCGCGCTGGTCGAGCTTGATCCGCACGGTCTGGGGTCCGCGCTTGGCGGCCTTCGTCTTGACCGGCAGGAACGGGCTGACGACCTTCTTGCGCCCGGCCTTCGTGCGCATGTCGCCGGTGACCATCAGCGAGCACGCCTCGTTGCAGCGCACCTTCAGGGCGATGCTCTTGGTCTTCGTCGTCACGCGGATCCGCTTGGAGGAGACGATCCGCAGCTTCGGTGCGACCCGGTCGGGGCCGGCCGGCGCGGTGCCCGGGCCGGTGCTCGGCGGCGCCTGCTCGCTGCGCGTGGCGGCCATGACCGAGCCGCTCTCGGCGGTCCACAGCGCGACGCTGCGGTCGGCGCCCGAGGCGGCCGACACCGCGGTGACGGTCCCCTTGGCCCCGTAGCCGACGACCGTATCGCCACCGCCGACGTCGACCGCGTGGACGGCGCCGTCGGCCGGGTTGGCGTACACGACGGTCACCGTGCCGTCGGCGGCCGCGGTCACCGCCGCGGTGGGGGAGATGCTCGTGCTGTAGGAGCCGACCTGCGCCGCCGCGCCGAACGCACCGCCCGGCGCCTGGCCCGCGGCCTGCACGCGACCGCTGCCGGCCAGCGCCGCCGCCACGCCGCCGTTGGGCGTGCTCGCCAGGTCGACGCTCGTCACCGCGCCGTCGCCGAGCGGCTGGGCGGCGCCGAACCCGGTAGCGCCCGGCCCGCGCAGCGCATAGCGGCCGCCCGCCATCGAGCCCCACGCGGCAACGACGGTGCCGTCGCTGTCGAACGCGACCTGCGGCTGGAAGTCGTCGCCGCCGTCGGAGACCCGCTGCGCAGCGCCGAAGGCGGCCGCGCCCGGTCCCCGTACGACCGCGTGCGCCTGGTAGTTGCCGCCGGTGTACTTGCGGTAGCCGATGGCCAGCGCGCCGTCCGGGCCGGCCGCGACCTCGATGCTGTCGATCGGGCCGCCCTCGTCGACGGTGACCGGTGCGCCGAAGGCGCCGCCCGCCGGCGCGATCGCGACCTGCAGCCCATAGTGCTTGGCCGCGTCCTTGGTGCGGTAGGCGACGATGATGCTGCCGTCGCCCGCGACCGCGACGCCGAGCGTGTTGACGCCGTTGCCGGGCAGGTCGGTCGTCGGCCCGGGCTGGCCGCCGGCGGGCACGACGGTGACGTGGGCGCCGCGATCGGTCGCCCACGCGACGGCGAGCTGGCCCTGGGGGCCGACCGCGCCGCGGGCGCCGAGCCGTCCGTCGGCCGAGCTGCCGATCGACACCGGCGCGCCGAAGACGCCCTTGACGTCGCCGGTGGCCAGCAACGCGCGGGAGCCGTCGCCGGAGAGCGCCAGCGTCTGGCCGCCGGGCGTCACGAACGCCATCGGGGCGGCCGTGTGGAGCGTCGTGCCGGCGGTGATCGGGATCGCCTCGACCGGCGAGGACCAGTGTGGAGCGGCCACGGCGGCCGACGCGGGAGCGAGCGTGGCGGCGGTGGCGAGGAGCGCGAGGGGCAGGGGCTTCATGTCCGCTGGAACGATGCGCTGGTCGGGGAGGTGACGCATCGGGGCCAACCCGTGTCGGGAGGTTCGGTCTTCCCGCGGGTGGCGGCGCTTCCGCGGAGACGCATCGTTCGGCACCGAAGGATGTTTCCGCAGAAGCGCGGAGGCTGCTTCTACACGAGCCCCTGCACGCCGTTGACGACGAGCTGCACGGCGATCGCGCTCAGCAGCAGGCCGAGCACGCGGGTCAGGAAGTGGATCATCGCGTCGGGGATGAGCTGCGAGAGCCGCTCGGCGGCCAGCAGCGCCAGGACCATGAGCGCCAGCGCGCCGAGGATCCCGACGAACAGCCCGAGGCGGGCCGAGCCGTGGTCGTACTGGCGCGAGAGGACGATGACCGTGGCGATCGCGCCCGGGCCGGCCACCAGCGGGGTGGCGAGCGGCACGAGCGCCACGTCCTGGCCGCTCTGGCCGGTGAACTCGCCCACGCCGTCGTCCTGGCCGCGCAGCATCTCGAGCGCGACGAGCAGCAGCAGCAGGCCGCCGGCGATCGACAGCGACTCGACCGACACGCCCAGGTAGTCCAGCAGGAACCGGCCGGCGACCGCGAAGCCGAGGATGAGCGCGCCGGCGGCGACCGTCGCGCGGATGGCGGCCGCCCGGCGCGCGGGGGCGTCGAGCCGGCGGGTGACGGCCATGAAGATCGGCGCGATGCCGATCGGGTCCATGATCACCGTCAGGGTGACGAACGTGGTGCCGAGCGCGTCGAGGTCCAAGGTGGGAATCCAGGCTAGAGGCTGGCTAGGCTCCTACCCATGCCGGAGAACCTGAAAGTCGAGCGAGGCTGGATCTACATCGACGGCAGCCGCCAGGATGACGGCACCATCGCGCGGGGAACGGGCGGCGAGATGCGCCTCAGCCCGATCGAGGCCTGGCAGGAACGCACCACCGCTCAGATCCCGACGAGCGCGATCCGCAAGGCGTCGGTCCAGCGGCTGGCGTTCTGGCGCCGGTAGCGGGCGCGCCGCGGGTGCGCGAACCGCGCAAGGCGCCGACCGGAATCGAACCGGTGTACACGGCTTTGCAGGCCGCTGCGTAGCCACTCCGCCACGGCGCCGTGGGTGGGCGGCCCACAGGGTAATGGACATCTGCCAGGGTGGAGGCCCCGACCCGAGGTCTGCGCCTGTGCCCAACATCTACGAGCCTGAATTCGACGTTGAGCACGACAGTCCGCCGTCCGTGTGGCGGCGCGCACGGCTGGGCCGCCAGGCCGGGGCGCGAGATCTCGGCCTGTCGCTGTTCGAGATCAGCCCGCGGGCCGAGACGTTCCCGCTGCACGCCCACCTGCACAACGAGGAGCTGCTGATCGTCCTGGCCGGCACCCCGACGCTGCGGACGCTCGACGCCGAGCGGGTGCTGGCCGTCGGCGAGGTCGTCGCGTTCCCCGCCGGTCGGGAGGGTGCGCACGCGCTGCGCAACGAGACCGACGAGCCCGTGCGCGCGCTCATCGCCAGCACGATGCTGGCGCCCGAGATCAACCTGTTTCCGGACACCGGCGAGCTCTGGGTGCGCGACTACGTGCCGGGCACCGACCCGCCCGACGAAGCGCTCGACATCCGCGCGCCGCTGCCCGACGACGGTTGCTAGGCTTCTCGTCTCCCAGGGCGATTAGCTCAGCTGGGAGAGCGCCTGCTCGACAAGCAGGAGGTCACTGGTTCGAGCCCAGTATCGCCCACTGAAAGGTCCGCGTTTGCGGGCCTTTTTGCGTTCTCGGGCCGGGGTTGGGCGCGCGGCCGGCGCCCGAGATCACCGCTTGCAAAACGCAAGCGCGTCTGCTTCGCTTCGCCCCCTCATGCCCGCCGCGCCGGTCTTCTTCTACGACTTCAACTCGCCGTACGCCTACCTGGCTGCCTCGCGCGTCGACGCGGTGCTGCCCGAGCCCGTGCAGTGGCGGCCGATCGCGTTCGCGTTCCTGCTGCGCGCCCGCCAGCGCGAGCCGTGGTCGTTTCACGAGCCGACCCGGAGGCCCGGCGTCGCGGAGTGCGAGCGGCGGGCCGCCGCCTACGGGCTGGCGCCGATGACCTGGCCGCCCGGCTGGCCGATCGGCAGCTACGCGCTGGCGCCGCTGCGCGCCGCCTACGTCGCCGCCGACCACGGCAGGCTGCGCGAGTTCAGCGTCGCCGCCTTCGCCCGCAACTTCGTCGACGGCACAGGGCTGCGCACCGTCGAGGACGTCCTCGCCGCCGGGGAGGCCGCGGGCATCGACCCGGCGACCCTCCGGGCCGGCCTCGAGGACGCGGCGACCAAGGACCGCCTGAAGGCCGCCACCGACGAGGCGATCGCCCGCGGCCTGTACGGCGTGCCGACCGTCGCGGTCGGCGACGAGCTCTTCTGGGGCGACGACCAGCTCGAAGCCGCCGCCGCGGCGGCAGCCGCGTCGACCGAACGTCCAACCGCCTCGACCTGAGCTGCGACCCTGCGGCGCGCATGATCGCGCACGCGCGCCCGGGCGACTCACGGACGAGGCCCGGACGTCGGATCGTCCTTGCCCTCGCGGCAGCGCTCGCCGTGCTGCTCGCGCTGACCGCATCCGACGCACGCGCCGTCGCCCAGCCCGGCGCCAGCGCCGCTGCCTCGGCCGCGGCCTGGGACCACCTCGCACCGTCGGCCCGCCGCGCGCCCACGCCGGTGCGCCCGCTCGTGGCGCCCCGGCGCTTCGCGGCGTTCACGCTCGATCACGTCGCCCTGCGCAGCGTCCTGGCCGACGCGCCACGCGAACGCCGGCGCACCGCCGCGCCCGGCGCCGGCGAGGGCCTGGCCGTCTCGATCCCCGCGCCCGACGGCCGCCTGCAGCGCTTCCGCATCACGAACTCGCCGGTCATGGAGCCGCGGCTCGCCGCCGAGCATCCCGACATCCAGACCTACACCGGCCGCGGCGTCGACGACCCCACCGCAGTCGTCCGGCTGGACCTCACGCCGATCGGCTTCCACGCCGCCGTGCGCGCCGACAGCGGCGACTGGTACGTCGACCCGCGCTACCGCGACCGCCGCGAGTACGTCGCCTACGCCCGCGGCGACCTCACCGAGGACCCCAACACGACGTTCGTCGAGCGCGAGGACGCCGCCCGCGGCACCACGGTCGCGCCGCTGACCCCGCGCGCCGGCGAGGCCGCCGGCGCGCCGGTGACGCTGCGCACCTACCGCCTCGCGCTGATCTCCGACAACACCTACGCCACGGCGGTCGGCGGCGTCACCGCCGCCAAGGTCGCGCTCGTCAACCGGGTCAACCAGCTCTACGAGCAGGACCTCGCCATCCGCATGGTCCTCATCGCCGACAACGACAAGCTCAACCTCGACACCACCGCCGCCGTCACCGGCACCAACGGCCCGTGCGGCGCCACCGCCTGCTACACCGCCGCCCAGGCCGCGGAGTGCACGAGCAGCACGCTGAACCAGAACGTCACCGTCGCCAACACCATCGTCGGGGCCGCCAACTACGACATCGGCCATCTCGTGCTCGGCACGAACGGCGGCGGCATCGCCGGGCTGGGCGTCGTCGGCAGCGCCTCGAAGGCACGCGGCTGCACCGGCCTGCCGTACCCGTTCGGCGACTTCTTCGCCATCGACTACGTCGCCCACGAGATGGGCCACCAGTTCGGCGCCAACCACACGTTCAACGGGGTCAACTCCGGCTGCGGCGGCGGCAACCGGGCGACCGGGGCCACGACCGTCGAGCCCGGCAGCGGCTCATCGATCATGAGCTACGCCGGCATCTGCGCAGGCGACGACCTCCAGGACCACACCGACCCGTACTTCTCGCAGGCGAGCATCGCCGAGATCTCCGCGTTCGTCACCGGCTACGCGTACGCCGGGGGCACGACCTCGGCCAGCGGCAACCGCGCCCCGAGCGTCACCGCCGCCCGCACCACGGTGACGATCCCGACGCGCACCCCGTTCGTGTTGGACGCGACCGGCAGCGACGCCGACGGCGACCCGCTCACCTATCTCTGGGAGCAGAACGACCGCGGCGGCGCCTCGGGCACCGCCCTGCTGACCAACACGAAGACGACGGGTCCGCTGTTTCGCACGTTCGGCACCGCCGCCCGCTACGCGAACCCGTCCGACACCTACCTGTCGCCGTCGCCCGGCCAGAACACCGCCACCGGCGCGACGTCGCGCTCGTTCCCCGACCTCGCCCAGGTCGTCGCCGGCACCACGAACGCCGCGGGCGGCGCCTGCCCGTCGCCCAGCCCGGTCACCAACGCGATCGTCGACTGCTACTCGGAGTTCCTGCCGACCGCCGCCTGGGTCGGCTACGACAGCACGCGGACGATGCACTTCCGCGTCACCGCCCGCGACAACCACCCGGGCGCCGGCGGGACGGCCAGCGCCGACACCGCGGTGACGGTCGACCCGACCGCGGGCCCGTTCCGCGTCACCTCGCAGGCCGCACCGGGCAGCGCCGTCAGCGGCGACCCGCTCACCGTCACGTGGGACGTGGCCAACACCGGCTCGGGGACGGCGGCCAACGCCGCCGACGTGCGCATCACGCTCTCGCTCGACGGCGGCAAGACCTTCCCGGAGGTGCTCGCCGCCGCCACCCCGAACGACGGCGCGGCCGACGTGACGCTGCCGCGCGTCGCCACCACCCAGGGGCGCATCCGGGTCGAGGCGGTCGGCAACGTCTTCTACGACGTGTCGCGCGCCGATCTGACGATCACGAGCGCCGACCCGGTCATCGTCGGCGGGCCGGCGTCGGTCGACCTCGGCTCGGTGACCGTGGGCGCGACCGGCGCGGCGACCGGCGTGACATTCACCAACGAGGGCGTCTCGGACGCCACGCTGGGGACCGTCACGCTCGGCGGCGCCGACGCGGCCGCGATCCAGAAGACCGCCGACCCCTGCTCGTCGGCGACGCTGACGGCGCACGCGTCCTGCACGGTCACGCTGAAGCTCGCGCCCACGCGCACCGGCGCCCACAGCGCCACGCTCACCCTGCCCAGCGACGACCCGACCTCGCCGGTGATCGTCGCGCTGAGCGGCACGGCGGTCGCGGCCCCGGTGCCCCCGGGCGACGATGGCGGCGACCAGGCGCCGCCCACCACGACGGCGCCCACCACCACGACGGCGCCCACCACCACGACGACGCCGACCACGACGACGGCCACGCCCGCGACGAGCCCGCTGGCGCCCATCACGCCGGCGACGCCCGTCGGCCCGGTCGCCCGGCCGTCGGAGCTCGACCGCGCGCTGGCACTGGCCGCCGACGGCCTGCGCGTCGACCGGCCGGTCCTGCTCGGCACCGCCGGCCACCTGCGCCTGTTCGCCGCGACGCGATCGCGCAGCCTCGGCACGCCGCAGGCCAGGCGCACGCTCGGCCTGGCGGTCTGCGTCGGCGGTCGCTGCTCGGGCACGGCGACCGCACGCCTGACGCTCACCGCCTCTGACGGCAAGCGCACGCACCGCACGATCCAGATCGGCGCCGTCCGGCTCGCCGACGGCCGCGCCGCCAACGTGACGCTCCGGCTCAGCGCGACGGTCCGCCGCGCGATCGCTGGGGCCCGCAAGGCGACGCTGAAGCTCACGGTCGCCAACGGCCGCAGCCGCGTCGCCAGGACCTACACGCTGCGCACGTAGTCGGCCACCATGTCACCTGAGTGTCGCTGAATGGCGACATCAAGGCGACCCCAGATCGACGCCGAGGCCGGCAACGAGATCCGGCGCCGCCTCATCGACCTGCTGACGCTGGCCCCGGCTGAGGGCGACGGCCGGCTGGACCTGGCCGACCGGGCGCTCATCGAGACCGAGGCCGTCCGCCACGTCGTCCGCGACCTTCTCGACGAGCAGCCGCCCGCCTCGCCGCGCGACGCGGGGCAGACCCTTGGCCTGCTCGAGCAGTGGCTGCCGGGCCTCGGGGTCCGCGAGCTCGCCGAGCCGCTGGGCGTGTCGGTGCGCCAGCTGCAGCGCCGCCGGCAGGACGGCGGCGACAGCACGCCGCGCATGCAGCTCGTCGCTCGGCTCGTCGCCCTGGGGCGTCACGGCTGGACCGACCAGGGCGTCTACGCCTGGTTCCAGCGCCCGCGCGCGGACCTGGGTGGCCGGTCGCCGATCGCGGCGCTCGACGACCCCGGCGCAGAGCGCCGGCTGCTGCTGCTGGCCCGGGCCGGGCGGGTCCAGGGTGGCCTCTGAGCTTGGAGCGGACGCCGGCCCTCGCGTCGGCCGTGCCGGCGGCGCTCGCGAGCATCGGCCGCCCGCCGAAGGGCCTCGTCGGCCGCGTCCGCCGGCGCGGCGCGATGACGCGGCTCTTCGACTGACCGCCGCATCAGCCGATCCGCTTGACCGCCACGCGCAGCGTCCTCGCACCCGGCCGCACGCGCACCGTCAGCATCGCCGAGCGCCGCCCGATCGCGCGGCGACCGCGCAGGACGACGGTCACGGTCGTGCCGAGCGTGCGCCGCTTGCCGCGCGCCCGCACCGAGCCCGAGGCCAGCGTGCGGCCGCGCGCCTTCAGCGTCGCGTCCAGGCGCGTCGGCGCCGAGGCCAGCCCGCGCAGGCGCACCTTGCAGGTCACCGTCTTGGCCGTGCGGCCGCGGCCGGCCTTGCAGGTTGCCGTCAGCGACGGCTTCGCGCGCGGGGTCGGCCGCTTCGTCGTGTCGGTGCCAGGTCCGGGCACGCCCGGGCCGCCCGGGCCGGGCAGCGGGCCGGCCGGGGGTGCGGGCGGCCCGACCGGCTCGCGCACCGCGACCGCGTCGCTCGTCGCGCGCGCCGAGCCGCCGTCGTTGCTCGCGATCACCTCGCAGCGCAGCGCGCGGCCCACATCGTCGCCGGCCGCCACGTACTCGCCGCCGGTCGCGCCGGCGATCGGCTCGCCGTCGCGCAGCCAGCGGTAGGCGAACCCGGCGGCCTCCGGCGCCCACGTGCCCGCAGCGCAGCGCAGCGCCGAGCCGACCGTCGCCTCGCCGCCGATCGCCGGCGCCGCCTTCAGCACCGGGGCGCCGACGCGCAGGACCGCGAAGCTGCGGTGCGCCACGTCAGCCTTCACCGTGCCGGCGATCCAGACCGTGCCGCCGGCGACCGCGCCCGACGCCATGTTCCAGTCGCGGTCCAGGAACCCGGGCTCGGCCGCGCCCGTGCCGGTCGACGGGCGCGCGAGCAGCGTCGGGGCGGACGGGTCGACGTCGTTGTAGCCGTCGTCGAGCAGCAGGCCCTCGCCGGCCGCCAGCGCCCGCCGCTGGCCCGGCGCGCGCGGCCGCCAGGCGTCGACGACGGCACCGGCGTCGGCGCTGAGCTTGACGAGGTACCGGTGGCTCGCGTCACCGCCGACCGATGTGAAGTCCCCGGCGACGACGAGCCCGTCGGGCGCGCCCGCGATCGTGTTGACGTAGCCGTTGCCGCCCAGCGCGGGCGCCGTCCAGCCCGCGACGGCCGCGCCTGTGGTCGTGTCGACCTTGGCCAGCGAGGCGTGTGCGGCGCCGCCCACGTGGGCGAACTCGCCACCGAGGTAGACGCCGTCGGGCGCCGGCACGAGCGCGTTGACCCAGCCGTCGAGCTGCGGCGCCCAGGCGTCGGCCGCGCCGCTGCCGCCGAGCGCCACCCGGGCCACATAGGAGCGCACCGCGCCGCCGACCTTCGCGCCGCCGGAGAACCCGCCCACGACAAAGAGGCCGTCGTCGGTCGCCCGCACGACGTCGACGGTGGCGTCCGCGCCCGGATCCCAGGTCGCGTCCAGCGTCCCGTCGGCGGCAGCGACCTTCGCCAGCCCCGCCCGGGGCACGCCGCCGACCGTCGTGAACGAGCCGCCCAGATACACGCTGTCGCCGCGCGCGCTCACCGACGCGACGTCGCCCGCGATGGTCGATGGCGACCAGGGCAGCAGACGGCCGGTCCGCCGGTCGAACGCGGCGACGCCCGGCCGGTGGTCGCCGTCGGTGATCGTCATGCGCCCGCCGAGGAACACCCGCCCGTCGGCCAGCGGCACGACGACGTTCACCTCGCCCGCGGTGTCCGAACGCCAGGCCGCGTCGCCCGCGCCGGTCGTGGCGTCGATGCGTGCGACGTACGCCCGGTTCAGCCCGGCGATCGCGTCGCCCCCGTTGTTGAGGGAGTTGAAGTCCCCGGCGACGATCAGGCCGCCGTGCCCGTCGGGCGCGGCATCGACGACCGCCTGCGCCGGGTTGGGGGCGAAGGCGCGGATGACCGGGTGTGACGGCTGAGCCAGGTCGAGCACGGCGAGGTTGCCGACCGCCGGTGTGGCCCCGCCCACCGGATCGATGTCGTCGAAGTCGCCGCCCACGTACAGCCGGTCGCCGACGACCTCGAGGACCGGGAGGCGGCCGCCGCTGTTGAACGTGTGCGCCTCGGAGGAGATCGCCCCGGTCGACGCGCTCATGCGCGCCAGCAGCTGGCGGGCCATGCCCGGGTCCGGGCCGACCTTCGCGAAGTCGCCGGTTACGAAGAGGTCGTCGCCGTGCAGCGCCAGGGCGCGGATCGTTGCCACCCCGTAGTTGCTGCGGGCGTTGAGGTCGAAGCTGTGGTCGGCCACGCCGCTGGTCCGGTCGAGCTTGACGAGCGCGTGCGGGCCGCCGCAGGTGAAGCCGGGCTGGCCGGCGGCGAACACCGAGGTGGCCGACACGGCCAGGGCCAGCGGGCCATCCGTGCAGGCGGGCGCCCAGCCGGTCGCCTTGCCGGTCGTCAGGTCCACCGCGGCCAGGCCGGTGCGGGCGTGGGCGCCGTCGGCGTCGGTGATGCCGGTGAGATAGCCGCCGAGGTAGAGCGTCGTGCCGACCCGGACGAGCGTCTCGGCGCGCTGGGCGACCCCGCCGCTGCGCGGCAGCTGCGGAAAGCCCTCGTCGATCGTGCCGTCGGCGCGCACGTGCAGCAGCCCCAGGCGCGGCGTCGTGAACGCGCCGGAGACGATGACGCCGCCCGCACCGTCGTCGGCGGCGCTCGTGACGCCCTGGTCCATGGCGCTGCCCAGCGCCAGGTCCAGGTCGCCGGTCGTGCCGGAGACCAGCGCGGCGGGGCCGGTGCGCCGGCCGGCCAGGTCGAAGTCGCCGGCCACATAGGCGCGGTCGCCCACGAGCTGGATGTCGCGCACGTCAGCGGTGCGGCCCGAGAAGGGCGCCACGTCGTCGGCGCCGGCGACGACGCTGAGGTCGGCGGGGGAGAGGGCGGCCTGGGCGGTGGAGGCGCCGAACGCGGCCAGGACCGCGGCCGCGAGGCCGGCGAGGAGGGGCAGACGGGTGGACATGGCGGCGACGATGGCGGCCGCCGCCCGCGGGCGCATCAGGGGGTTCCCTATCCGGGCCCTGGCGCCCCGATGACTTCCGGACGCCGTGGCATGCTGACGTGGTGAACGAGGGAGTCCACAGCCTGCTGGATCGTGTCGAGCGTCGCCGTCGGGACGTCTCGCGCGAACTGTCGGCGAAGCATCGGGCCAGCCTCGGTCAGTTCTTCACGCCGTCGTCGGTCGCCGACTTCCTCGCGGACCGGTTCCAGCTGCCGCGGGACGGACCGTTCCGCGTGCTCGATCCTGGGGCGGGGGTTGGTTCGCTGTCAGCCGCGATCGCCGCCCGCGTGATGGTCGAGCGCCCCGAGCTGGACCTGCACATCACGGCCTTCGAGATCGACGAGCCCCTGATCTCGCACCTGACGGCGACGTTCGAGGACTGCCGCGCCGTGGCAGCCGAGCACGGGTGCGAGGTGACGTTCGAGGTGCGGCGCGAGAGCTTCGTCGAGTACGCGACCGGATGGCTGTTCGAGACGCCGGCGCAGTACGACGCCTGCATCGCCAACCCGCCGTACAAGAAGGTGAGCGCGACCTCGCCGGAGCGTGTCGCTGCCGAGACGTGCGGCCTGCGGGCCAGCAACCTGTACACGATCTTCATCGGGCTTGCGGCGAATCTGCTCGCCGCTGGCGGGCAGCTGTCGGCGATCATCCCGCGCAGCTGGGCCAACGGCCCGTACCACGAGCCCTTCCGTCGTTTCCTGCTGGACCGCATGGGGCTCGACTTCCTCCACGTCTACGAGCAGCGCGGGAAGGTGTTCGCCGACGCTGAGGTCCTGCAGGAGAACGTCGTCCTCCACGCAGTTCGCGGTGACCAGCCCGCGGCGCTGACGCTCTCGACGAGCGCGGGCGGCGAGGACGTGCGCGCCGAGCGGACCGTCTCGATCGACGAGGTCCTGCACCCCCAGGATCCGCACCTCTTCGTCCGGATCCCCACCGACGAGCGAAGCACACGCGTCGCAGAGCAGATGCTCGCGCTTCCCGCGACGCTTGGGGACCTCGGCTGTGGCGTGAGCACCGGCAAGGTCGTCGACTTTCGCGCACGTGAGCATCTGCGGGACGAGCCGGCAGATGACACCGTCCCGCTGATCTACCCCGGTCACCTCCAGGACGGGGGGGTCGACTGGCCCTCGCCCGGGTCGAAGAAGCCCAACGCCATCGTCGGATCGGTGGCGACGGCGAAGCTCCTCGTCCCGAACGAGACGTACGTGCTCGTGAGGCGCTTCAGCGCGAAGGAGGAGCGCCGCCGGGTCAGCGCGGCGGTCCTGGCCCCCGTCGATCTGCCGGCGCACATCGCGGCGGTGGGCATCGAGAACCATCTCAACGTCTTTCATGCTGACGGTGCCGGGCTCGACGCGAGCTTGGCGCGCGGGTTGTGCGCCTATCTCAACTCGACGCTGGTGGACGACTACGTCCGGTCGTTCTCCGGCCACACGCAGATCAACGCCACCGACCTGCGCCAGCTCCAATATCCCGCGCCAGACGACCTGGTCGCGCTCGGCGAAGCGCTCGCCGGATGCGATTGGCCCGAGCAGGATGAACTCGACGCGCTCGTCGCCAAGCACCTTCGGCCGGTCGTCGACCGGGCGCTCGAACCGGCGTGAACCACTCCCAGCAGGAGAAGGTCGTCCAGGCCCGCGCAGTCCTGCACGCGCTCGGCTTCCCCTCCCAGCAGAGCAACGATCGCTCGGCACTGTGCTTGCTCTGCCTGATCGACCTGCGGCCAGGCCAGCCGTGGAGCGAGGCGGACGGCTCGACGCTCTGGGGCACGCACGCGCTCATGAACTGGCTGCGCGAGCACTATGGCGTCGACTACGCACCCAACACTCGCGAGACCATCCGCCGCCAGACGCTGCACCAGTTCATCGCCGCAGGCCTCGTCCTCTACAACCCGGACGAGCCGCACCGGCCGGTCAACTCACCGGCCAACTGCTATCAGATCGATCCCGCGGCCCTGACGCTCCTGCGCAGCCATGATGCGGAGGACCTCGATGATCGGATGGGCGACTATCTGAAGCGCCGGCCGGGGTTGACGCACCAGTATGCCGCGTCGCGTGGCATGGCGCAGATCCCGGTCAAGTTCACCGACGGCACCCGTATCTCCCTGACGGCGGGCGGCCAGAACGTGCTCATCAAGGCCGTCGTCGAGGAGTTCTGCCCGCGGTGGACGCCCGGCGGGCGAGTCCTCTACATCGGGGATGCCGGCAAGCAGGATCCGGTCTTCGACGAGGCGGCGTTCACGGCGCTCGGCGTCACGCTCGATCGGCACGGCAAGCTGCCGGACCTCGTCGTCCACCTCGAGGACCGCCGGTGGCTCGTGCTGCTGGAGGCGGCGTCATCACACGGGCCGGTCGACGCGAAGCGTCACGCCGAGCTCAGCAGCCTCTTCGCTGAATCCTCCGCAGGCCTCGTGTTCGTGTCCTGTTTCCCGTCTCGGGCCGAGATGCGCAAGTACCTCGCCGACATCGCCTGGGAGACGGAGGTGTGGTGTGCCGACCATCCCAAGCACCTCATCCACTTCAACGGCGAGCGGTTTCTCGGGCCGTACGAGTGACGCTCAAGGGTGCAGCCGGCCCAGCTCGTCGGGCGCGAGCACCGGCACGCCCGGCGGCCCGGCCCCGCGCGCGCTCAGGACGGCGCTCAGCCCCGCCTCCAGCCGGGCGCGCCCGAGCAGGTCGAGCGGCCCGGTGACGAGCAGCACGTCGCCGGGGCCGTCGCCGTCCAGGCCCGCCTGCGCGACGAGCGGCGCGATGCGCGCGTGCGCCTCGGCCGGGTCCAGCGCGGCCGCGTCGATGGCGAGCGTGACGTCGGCCAGCGCGGCGGCCTGCTGCGCGTAGGCGGCCAGCAGCGACGGGTCCTCGAGCAGCTCGCCGGCGTCGACGCCGAGCACGCGCGCCCGCGCGCCCTCCAGGGGCCGCGGGCCGAGCCCGTCGGGCACGTGCGCCCGTGCCGTCAGGACGGCGCCCCGGGCCTCGTCGCCCCCCGGGTCGGTGGCCGCGGCGCGCACGGCTGCGGCCAGCGCGCCGTGCACGTCGCCGGCGTCCAGCAGCGCGGCTGATTCGCCCGCCAGCTGCACCGCCTCGGCGCGCTCGGCCTCGTCGACGTCGAGCAGCCGCGTGAACGGCGAGCCGCCCGCGGCCAGCGTCTCGGCGGCCATCCGCTCGAAGCCCTGCCAGCCCAGCTCGAGGTCGGCGACCGAGGCGTCAGGCGCCTCCAGGCGCCGCAGGACGTGGCGCTGCAGTGCCAGCGCGCCGCGCAGCTCGCGCAGCCGCCGAGCGCCGCTCGAACCCAAGGACATGTTGTTGCCGTGGAAGCGGTAACGGGTGCGGGGCACCGGCAGGTAGGCGACCTCGGAGATCTGGGCGGCCCGCACCGCCAGCCACCAGTCCGCCCACGGCAGCTCGGCCGGGATCGGGAACAGCTCGCCGCGCAGCGCGGCGCGCACCATGATCGAGGAGGCGGTGACGAGGTTCTCGCCCAGAAACGGGCCCACACCCCGCCCGCGGGGTGGCACGGCATCGGCCAGCCACGAGGCGCGCAGCACGTCGCCTGCGGCGTCGACGACGACCATGTCGGTGTAGACGAGCCCGACCTCGGGGCGCTCGCGCAGCAGCTGCACCTGCGCATCGGTCTTGCCCGGCGGCCAGGCGTCGTCGGCGTCCAGCAGCGCCAGCAGCTCCCCGTCGGCCTCCTCGACGGCGCGGTTGACCGCGCCGACCAGGCCCCGGTTCTCCTGCCGGACGAGCCGGACCCGGCCGGGCGCCTCGGCCGCGACCCGCGCGACGATCGCCGCCGTCGCGTCGGTCGAGCCGTCGTCGACGACGACGACGTCCAGCAGCTCGGGCGGGTACGCCTGGGTCAGCGCGCTGCGCAGCGCCTCCTCGACGAACGCCTCCCCGTTGAAGGCGGGCATGAGCGCGGTCACCGTCGGCAGCTCGGGCATCGGCGGTCGTCCTCAGTGCAGTCCGGCGAGGAGCCGCTGCAGGTCGTCCTCGTCGTTCCAGGCGCCGACCGAGGCGCGCACGCGGCCGGTGCCCGGCAGGTCGCGCACGACGACCCCGTGCTCGGCGAGCCGGTCGCGCAGGGCCACGGCGTCCTCGTCGGAGCCGGCACTCCAGGCCACGAGCGTCGTGTCGTCGCGATCGACGACCTCGTAGCCCTGGGCGGCCAGCGTGTCGGCCAGCCGGCCGGCGAGCTGCGCGGCCCGGGCGTGGACGTCGGCCCAGCCCGCTTCGGCGAGCCCGTCGAAGGCGGCCAGCGCCGCCTCGAGCGCGCAGACGTCGCGCGACGGGGCGTCGAAGCGCCGCGCGTCGGGCGCCAGCTCGCTGCCCAGCCCGGCCGACGGGTCGGCCAGCGCGCCGTAGTGCGGGGCGGGCACCGCGACCCGTTCGCGCCACGCCGGGGCGACCCAGAGCATGCCCAGCCCGACCGGCCCGCACAGCCACTTCTGGCCCGAGCCCGCATAGAACGCGGCGCCGAGGGCCCCGACGTCGACCTCGACGGCGCCGACGCCCTGCGCGCCGTCGAGCAGCACCGGGATCTCCCGCCCGATGCCGCGCAGCGCCTCGGGCGCGAGCCGGCCGCTGAGCCAGGAGACGTGCGAGCAGGCGACGAGCTTCGTCTTCGGTCCGACCGCGTCGGCGATGTCCTGCAGGGGGACGGCGCGGATCTCGACGCCGCGCTGCAGCCGCGCGGCCAGCAGCGGGCCCTGCAGCCCGGGGTGCTCGTCGTCGGCGGTGAGGATCTCGTCGCCGGGGCCGAGCGCCAGCCCGGCGACGACGCGGCCGACCCCGTCGCTCGTGCCCGCCGTGAGCGCCACGTCCTCGACGGCGGCGCCCAGCAGGTCGGCGTAGCGGCCGCGCAGCTCGGCCGAGGCGAGCATGAGCCGCTCGTAGAAGCTGCCGCCGCGACCGTCGCGCGCCGCGCGCTCCAGCGCCGCGCGGGCGGCCGTCAGCGCCGCGGCCGGCACCGGGCCGCACGTGCCCGCGTTGAGGTAGGCGGTGCCCGTGTCGTCGAGGACCGGGAACGCGGCACGCAGGGCAGCGGCATCCATGCCCTCGAACCTACCCCCTTAGGATGGGGACCGATGAAGGTCACGCTTCCCGACGGCAACGCGCTCGAGCTGCCCGACGGCGCCACCGGCGCCGACGCGGCCGCCGCGATCGGTCCCGGCCTGGCCAAGGCCGCCCTGGCCGTCAAGGCCGACGGCACGACGCTCGACCTCGCCCGCCCGCTGCCCGACGGCGCCCAGCTGGAGATCATCACCGACCGCTCCGGCCAGGACGCGCTGGACCTCATCCGCCACGACGCCGCCCACGTGCTGGCCACCGCGGTCCTGGAGCTCTTCCCGGGCGTGAAGATCTCGATCGGCCCGCCGATCGAGCACGGCTTCTACTACGACTTCGAGTTCCCCGACGGGGTGACGGTCTCCGACGCGGACTTCGAGCGCATCGAGGCCAAGATGGCCGAGCACATCGCCGCCGACGAGCCGTTCGAGCGCGAGGACGTCACCGTCGAGCAGGCGCTGGCCCGCTTCCGGGCCGAGGGCCAGGACTACAAGGTCGAGCTCATCGAGGACCTCGTGAAGGCGGCCGACCCCGCCGAGCCGCTGGAGACGGTCAGCCTCTACCGCAACGGCCCGTTCACCGACCTGTGCCGCGGCCCGCACGCCCCGTCGACGAAGCGCATCGGCGCGTTCAAGCTCCAGTCCGTGGCCGGCGCCTACTGGCGCGGCGACGCCGACCGCACGATGCTCACCCGCGTCTACGGCACCGCGTTCTTCAAGAAGAAGGACCTCGAGGAGCACCTGCACCGCCTCGAGGAGGCGCGCGCCCGCGACCACCGCAAGCTCGGCCGCGAGCTCGGCCTGTTCCAGTTCTCCGACACCGCGCCCGGGTCGGCCTTCTGGCTGCCGGCCGGCACCCAGGTCTTCAACCGGCTCGTCGGCGTCTCGCGCGAGATGTGCGCCCGCCACGGCTACGACGAGGTCAAGACTCCGCAGCTCTACGACGCCGAGCTGTGGAAGACCTCCGGCCACTGGTTCAAGTACCGCGACAACATGTTCGTCACCGAGGCCGAGGACCGCGAGCTCGCGCTCAAGCCGATGAACTGCCCGGGCCACTGCCAGCTGTTCAAGCTGCAGCAGTGGTCCTACAAGGACCTGCCCGCCCGCTACGCCGAGCCCGGCCTGCTGCACCGCAACGAGCTCTCCGGTGCGCTGCACGGCCTGCTGCGCGTCCGCCACTTCGTCCAGGACGACGCCCACATCTTCTGCACGCCCGAGCAGACCGTCGACGAGGTCAAGGCCTGCCTGGAGATGGCGTTCGAGACCTACGCGATCTTCGGCTTCGAGCCCGAGATCGAGCTGTCGACCCGCCCCGACGAGCGCATCGGCAGCGACGAGATGTGGGACGAGGCCGAGGGCATGCTCCAGCGCGCGCTGGAGGAGCAGGGGCTGGCGTTCACGATCAACGCGGGCGACGGCGCCTTCTACGGGCCGAAGATCGACCTGCACGTCCGCGACTCGCTCGGGCGCTCCTGGCAGCTGGGCACCGTCCAGCTCGACTACAACTTCCCGGAGCGCTTCGACCTCACCTACACCGGCGCCGACAACGCCGAGCACCGGGTCGTCATGCTGCACCGCGCGCTGTTCGGCTCCTACGAGCGCTTCATCGGGATCCTGCTCGAGGACACCGGCGGCGAGCTGCCGTTCTGGCTGGCGCCGGTCCAGGGGATCGTCCTGACGATCGCCGACCGCCACAACGACGCCGCCCACGCCGCCGCCGACCGGCTGCGCGCCGCCGGGCTGCGCATCGAGGTCGACGACCGCAGCGAGTCGATCGGGAGAAAGATCCGCGAGGCGGAGCTGCGCAAGATCACCTACATGCTGGTCGTCGGCGACCGCGAGGCGCAGGACGGCACGGTGTCGGTGCGCCGCCACGGCGAGGGCGACGAGGGTGCGGTCGCCGTCGACGAGCTCGCCGCCCGGCTCGCCGACGAGGCGACCCCCAAGTCCGCCGCGCCCGCGTCCGCCTCGGCGTAGCGCTCAGCCGTCGCGGCGGGTCGCGCGGCGGCCCGCGACGTAGCCGAGCAGGTGGCCGGCGACGTTGCGCAGCTGCACCTCGTCGCTGCCCTCGGTGATCCGGTAGCGGCGGTGATGGCGGTAGATGTGCTCGAACGGCTTGTGGCGCGTGTAGCCCAGGCCGCCGTGGACCTGCATCGCCCGGTCGGCCGCGTCGCAGGCCAGCCGGTTGGCGCGGAGGTTGCACATCGACACGCGGTCGCTGACGGCGGCCGGGTCGCCCCGGTCCATCCGCCACGCGGTCTCGCGGACGAGCGCGCGCAGCATCGCCGCCTCGGTCTGGAGCTCGGCCAGCGGGAACTGGATGCCCTGGTTGGCGGCCAGCGGCCGGCCGAAGCTCACTCGCTCGCGGGCGTAGCGGGCCGCCTCGTCGAGGCAGTACTGGGCGGCGCCGAGGCTGGAGGCTGCCTGGCGGATGCGGTTCTCGTGGACGAAGCGCAGCGCGATCGCCAGCCCGTCGTCGAGGTCGCCGAGGATCGCGCCGTCGCCGACGTGCACGTCGCGCAGCGTCACCTCGGCGTGGTCGGTGGGCATGTTCATCGAGAACCAGTGGAAGTCGACGCTGAGCCCGGGCGTGTCGGTCGGCACGAGAAACGCGGTGATGCCGCGCGCCGCGCCCGCCTCGCCGGAGGTGCGGGCGAAGACGACGTCGTGGGTGGCGACGTGCATGCCGGTGTTGAAGCGCTTGGTCCCGTTGATGACCCAGCTGTCGCCGTCGCGCGCCGCGGTCGTCTCCAGCCAGGTGGCGTCGCTGCCGTGGTCGGGCTCGGTCAGGCCGAAGGCGATGATGACCTCCCCGCTGATGTGCGCCTCCATCAGCGCCCGCTGCTCGTCGGTGCCGAACTCGAGCAGGATCTCGGCGAACGGCAGGTTGCCGACGATCGAGGTCTCGTTCTGCAGGTCGTTGTGGAGCCCGAGCCCCTTGGCGGCCAGGTGCTCCCGGATCACCGCCATGTCGAGGTTCGTCCCGCCGCGCCCGCCGAGCTCGGCCGGCAGGCCGTAGCGGTAGAAGCCGGCGGCGTCGGCGCGGCGGCGCATCTCGACGAGCAGCGCCTCCCACTCGCGGGTCGGGACGCCGCCGTGGTCGAGGTCGGTGCGCGCGAACTCGCGCCGGTGGTCGAAGAAGCGCTCGTTGTCGTCCTGGGCCTGCAGCGGCGCGATCTCGGACTCGATGAACGCGTCGAGCTCGCCGAGCAGCGCGACGAGGTGGTCGGGCAGGTCGAAGTCCATGGGCGCGACCCTAGAGCGGGCGGCAGGCGCCGGCTACCGGGGCGCGGGAGAGGACCCGGCGCGCCCGTCGCCCTTGCGGGCCAGCAGCGCCGCGTCGGCCTCGGCGACGAGCGCCTCGGGCGTCATCCCGGACCGCAGGGTCGCGGCCCCGAACGGCAGCGACAGCGGCGTGCCGTCCGGGCTGGCGCAGCGGGCCGCGATCGTCGCGCTCACCCGTGCGGCCACCTCGGCGGCCTCGTCGGCGTCGGCGCCCGGCAGCAGGATCGCGAACTCGTCGCCGCCCCAGCGGAAGCAGGCGTCCGGCCGGCGCACGGTCTCGCGGATCGTGTGCGCGACCACTCGCAGCGCCTCGTCGCCGGCGTGATGGCCGAAGCGGTCGTTGATCGGCTTGAAGCCGTCGAGGTCGCCGATGAGCGCCGAGAGCTCGCTGCCCGAGCGGTCGACGACCGCCAGCTCGACCTTCAGCGCCTCGTCGAAGGCGCGCCGGTTGCCGAGGCCGGTCAGCGCGTCGATGCGCGCCAGCTCGTCGGCCTGGTCGCGGTCGCGGCGCAACTCGCGCCGGATCTCGCGCAGCCGCTGGGCCCAGATCAGCGAGCAGAACGTGATGACCCAGACGACGCAGATCTCGACGAGGCGCCGCGCGAAGACCTCCTGGTCGAAGCCGTCGTAGGCCAGCGGCGCGAACATGATGAGCGTCGCCACCGACAGGGCGAAGAGCACCGGCCGCGGTGGCAGCACGACGCCGCCCCACAGCAGCGAGAGCAGGAGCAGCACCTCGTAGGGGGCGTCGCGGCCGGCGAGCGCCTGGAGGATCGTGATGAGCGCCGGTCCCGAGACGGCGATGAGCAGCAGCAGCCGCGCGGGGAGGATGCGGTCGGTCCGCACGAGCAGGCCGCCGAGGACGAATGCGCCGAGCAGGGCGGCGATCGCGACCGCCCAGCCCGTGTCGCCGAGCGCCGACGCGGTCGGCGGGGCGAGCGGCAGGACGGCGGCGGTGAGCACGCCGCCGGCGATGAACAGCAGGCCGGCGAGCTGGCCGATGAGCCGCCGATCCATGAGGTCGTAGTGGTCGGGTGCCGTCGCCAACCGTGCGCGCAGGCGCGCGCGGAGCGCGGTGATGGCGGGCTGGGGACTCATGCCGAACACGGGAGCGTCGCACGCTGGACCCGTCCTGGGTGGCAGCGTCGGCGAACTGTCTATACTCTCGCACCGTTGATTCGCATTACGACACGCTCCGCGTCGACTTCTTGACGCGCGGCCACCACAGCTAGTGCCGGTTCCTCGAAGGTTCGACCGGCGCATGCCGGAGCGGGACACCACCCGCGTCAACGAGCGCATCCGCGTGCCCGAGGTGCGCGTGATCGGCGAAGACGGCGAGCAGATCGGCGTCATGAAGACCGATCAGGCGCTCCGCTACGCGCAGGAGCGCGATCTCGACCTGGTCGAGGTCGCCCCCGAGGCTCGCCCTCCGGTCTGCCGCGTCCTGGACTACTCGAAGTACAAGTACGAGCAGGCCCAGAAGCAGAAGCAGGCGCGCAAGCACCAGCAGCAGATCACGATCCGCGAGATCAAGTTCCGGCCGAAGATCGCCCAGCACGACTACGACACCAAGAAGGGTCACGTCGAGCGGTTCCTGCGCCACAAGGACAAGGTGAAGATCACCATCATGTTCCGCGGGCGCGAGGTGACGCACCCTGAGCGGGGGCGGATGATCCTCGACCGTCTCGCCGAGGAGCTGGCGGATCTCGCCGTCGTCGAGCAGCGCCCCAACCTCGACGGGCGCAACATGACGATGCTGCTCGGGCCGAGCAAGGCCGTGCTGGCCGGCACGATCGACGAGGATCGGGCCGCCGCGGCCGCCGAGGCTGCGGCCGCCGAGGCCGAGGCCCAGGCGGATGCCGAGGCCCGCGCCGAGGCGCCCGCGCGCGTCGACGGCGACGGCGCCGCTTCGTAGCTCTGACGTCGACCGCCCGCCGCAGCGCGAGTGCCGCGGCGGGTTTGGCATACTGCTGCGTCCCGCATGCCGAAGATGAAGACCCATTCCGGCGCCAAGAAGCGCTTCAAGCTGACCGCCAAGGGCAAGGTCAAGGCGCGTCACGCCTTCACGAGCCACATCCTCGAGAAGAAGTCGCCCAAGCGCAAGCGCCGCCTTGGCAACGCCGCGATCCTGTCCGACCATGACGCGCCGCGGGTCAAGAGCCTCCTGGGAGCGAAGAAGAAGTGACCCGCGTCAAGCGTTCCGTCCACGCGCGCAAGAAGCGCCGCAAGACCCTCGAGCTCACGAAGGGCTTCCGCGGCGAGGCGAACTCGAACTACAAGCGCGCCAAGGAAGCCCTCACCAAGGCCGACACCTACGCCTACCGGGACCGGCGCAACCGCAAGCGCGACTTCCGCCGCCTGTGGATCCAGCGGATCAACGCCGCTGCGCGCCTGAACGGCCTGTCCTACGGCCAGTTCATGCACGGCCTCAAGCTCGCCGGCATCGAGCTGGACCGCAAGGTGCTGGCCGACATCGCCGTGCGCGACCCCGAGACGTTCCGCCGATTTGCCGAGGCCGCCCGCGAGGCGTCGTCGGCCGCTGCCGCGTAGCGAACGACGACACACCAGACCTCGAGGGCGCCGCTCCATCCGGACGGCGCCCTTTCTTTTTGCCGAACCCATGATCACGTCCCACCACAACCCGCTGCTGAAGGACATCCGCCGCCTGCAGGCGCGGCGCGAGCGCGGGCGCTTCGTGGCCGAGGGCGAGGATCTCGTGGCGGCCGCCGACGCGGCGGGCTGGGTGCCGGTCCACCTGCTGCGCGCCGGGGTCGACGTGGAGGCCGACGCGCTGGCCAAGGTCTCGGTGCTCGGCTCGGGCAGCCGCGTGCTGGCCGTCTACGAGGAGCGCTGGGCGGCCCCGGCCGGGCCGCTGTGCGTCGCGCTGTGGGGCGTGCGTGACCCGGGCAACGTCGGCACGGTCCTGCGCGCCGCGCTGGCGTTCGGCGCCACCTCGGTCGTGCTCGGCCCCGGCACGGCCGACCCGTACGGGCCCAAGGCGGTGCGCGCCTCGATGGGCGCGATCTTCACCGTCCCGGTCGCGCGCGCGGCCTCGGTCGACGAGCTGCCCGGCCGCACCGTCGCGCTGGCAGCGCGGGCGGGCGAGGTCCTGCGCGGGCCGCTCACCGCTGCCGATCCCGTGACGCTCGTCGTCGGCGCCGAGCGCGACGGCCTGCCCGCCGACGTGCTCGCCGGCTGCGACGGCGCCGCCCACATCCCGATCGCCAACGAGTCGCTGAACGCCGCGATGGCCGCCACGCTCGCCCTCTACGAACTGACTAGGGTCCTGGAGGTTTGATGCTCGACCGCATCGAGGAACTCAACGAGCAAGCCGCCGCCGCGGTGCAGGCGGCCGCGAGCACCGATCAGCTCGAGGAGCTGCGCGTCCGCTACCTCGGGCGCAAGGCCGAGCTGCCCAACCTCCTGCGCGGCGTCGGCGAGCTGCCGCCCGAGCAGCGCGGCCCCGTCGGCAAGCGCGCCAACGAGGTCCGCAAGGCGCTCGAGGCGCAGATCGGCGCCGCCCTGGAGCGGCTGCAGACCGGCGAGCTCGACGCGCGGCTGGCCGCCGACCGCGTCGACGTGACGCTGCCCGGCGACCCGCCGCAGCCCGTCGGGCGCCGCCACCTCATCACCCAGACCTGGCGCGAGCTCGAGGACGTCTTCGTCGGGCTGGGCTTCACGGTCATGGAGGGCCCCGAGGTCGAGCTCACCCGCTACAACTTCGACGCGCTCAACCACGATCCGACCCATCCGGCCCGCGAGCGCACCGACACGTTCTACGTCGCCGACGACGTCGTCCTGCGCACGCACACGTCGCCGATGCAGGTGCGGGCGATGAACGCGCACCCGCCGCCGCTGTACGTCGTCATCCCGGGGCGCGTCTACCGGCGCGACTCCGACGCCACCCACACGCCCCAGTTCCACCAGGTCGAGGGCCTGGCCGTCGACTCCGACATCACGCTGGCCGACCTCAAGGGCACACTGCTGCGCTTCGCCCAGCTCATCTTCGGCGACGAGCGCGAGGTCCGCCTGCGCGGCCATTTCTTCCCGTTCACCGAGCCGAGCGTGGAGATCGACGTCTCGTGCTTCAACTGCACCGACGGGTACCTGAAGGACGGCTCACGCTGCCACCTGTGCAAGGGGGAGGGCTGGATCGAGATCCTCGGGGCCGGCGAGGTCGACCCCAACATCTACAACTACGTCGACGACGACCGCTACGACGCCGAGAAGGTCCAGGGCTTCGCCTGGGGCATGGGCATCGAGCGCATCGCGTTCCTCAAGCACGGCGTCGCCGACCTGCGGTTGTTCTACGAGAACGACGTCCGCTTCCTGGAGCAGTTCGGATGAAGGTCCCCTACAGCTGGCTGCGCGAGTACTGCGCGCCCTCGTCGTCGCTGCGTGAGCTCGAGCACGCGCTCACGCTCAGCGGCACGAAGGTCGAGGCCATCCACCACCACGGCGTCGGCGGCGACGGGGCGAACTTCGTCATCGGCCACGTGCTGGCCGCCGAGCAGCACCCCGACGCCGACCGGCTGAAGGTCTGCACGGTCGACGTCGGCGACGGCGAGCCCGCCCAGATCGTCTGCGGCGCGCCGAACGTCGACGCCGGCCAGACGGTCGCGGTCGCCCGGCCGGGCGCGGTGATGCCCGACGGCGCGAAGCTCAAGAAGGCCAAGCTCCGGGGCGTCGAGAGCCACGGGATGATCCTCGCCGAGGACGAGCTGGCCATCGGCGGCGACCACGCCGGGATCATGGTCCTCGACGGGGTCGACGTCGGTCCGGGTACCCCGCTGGGCGGCGTGCTGCCGATCGCCGACGAGGTCATCGAGTTCGAGATCACGCCGAACCGGCCCGACTGCCTCGGCGTCTACGGCATCGCCCGCGAGGTGCACGCCGCCACCGGCGCGCCGCTGGCCCCGGCCCCGTGGGCGCAGGACCTCGGCGGCCCCGGCTACGTGCCCGGCGCGGTCGTGCGCGTCGAGGCCCCTGAGCTCTGCCCGCGCTTCACCGCCCGCGTCTTCGAGAACGTGACGATCGGGCCCTCGCCGGTCTGGCTGAAGGCCCGCCTGACGGCGGCCGGCATGCGCCCGATCAACAACGTCGTCGACATCACGAACTACGTGATGCTGCTGACCGGGCATCCGCTGCACGCCTTCGACCTCGACAAGGTCGCCGGCGGCGAGCTCACCGTGCGGCGGGCCGCCGACGGCGAGCAGGTGCAGACGCTCGACGGCCAGACCCGGACGCTCGACGCCGAGATGCTCGTCATCGACGATGCGGAAGGGCCGACGTCGATCGCGGGCGTCATGGGCGGCGCGCGCTCGGAGGTCTCCGACGCGACGACCCGGGTGCTGCTCGAGGTCGCCTCGTGGATCGGCCCCAACATCCACCGCACCTCGTCGAAGCTCGGCCTGCGCTCGGAGGCCTCGGGCCGCTTCGAGAAGGGTCTGGCGCCCGAGCAGGCGATGGAGGCCCAGATCGTCGCCACACGGCTCATGGTCGAGCTGTGTGGCGCCAACGTCGTCGGCGGCACGATCGACGCCGGTCCGTTCGCCGCCCACCCGCCCGAGCCGGTCGTCCTGCGGCTGCGGGCGGCCAAGGTCGCGTCGATCCTCGGCATGCCGATCCCGCGGACCCGCCAGGAGGAGCTGCTGACCGCGCTCGGCTTCGGCGTGGAGGAGGCCGACACCGGCCTCGACGTGACCGTCCCGCCGTTCCGTCGCAACGACGTCAGCCGCGAGGCCGACCTCATCGAGGAGGTCGGGCGCTTCGACCTCGACCAGCTGCCCGCGACGCTGCCCAAGCGCCGCGGCGCCGCCGGCCACCTCTCGTTGGAGGCACGGCTGCGCCGGCGGGCGATCGACGCGCTCGTCGGCCGCGGCGCCCACGAGGTCGTCGGCTGGAGCTTCACCGAGCCCGGGGTCGCCGACCGGCTGCGCCTGCCCGAGGACGACCTGCGCGGGCGGCGGCGCTTCGTCGCCCTGGAGAACCCGATGAGCGAGGACCACGCGGTCCTGCGCACGACGCTGCTGGGCTCGCTGCTGGACGCCGCGCGGCTGAACGTCGCGCGCGGCAGCGCCGACCTGTCGCTCGTCGAGCAGGGCGCCGTCTACCTCGCCCGCGACGGCGAGCCGCTGCCCTACGAGCACCGCTCGCTCGGCCTGCTGCTCCACGGCCGGCTGCACCCGCCGTCCTGGGGCGTGGCGAAGCCGCGCGTGGCCGACTTCTTCGCGGCCAAGGGGCTGCTCGAGGCGCTGCTGGACACGCTGCGCGTCGAGGACTGGTGCGTCGAGGCCGCCGGCGAGCCGTTCACCCACCCGGGCCGCAGCGCCCAGGTCATCGTGGGCGGCGAGAACGTCGGCTGGGTCGGCGAGCTGCACCCGCTCGTCGCCCAGGCCTGGGACCTCGGCGAGCACGTCGCCGGCTTCGAGCTCGACCTCGACAAGGTCGTCGCGCACGCGGTCGCGGTGCCGCGCTTCGCGGCGATCTCGAGCTTTCCGCCCGTGCGCCAGGACCTCGCGGTCGTCGTGCCCGAGGAGCTGCCCGCCGCTTCGGTGCTCGGCGCGGTGCGCGAGGCCGGCGGCAAGCTGCTGACCGGCGCGCGGATCTTCGACGTCTATCGCGGCGAGCAGATCGGCGAGGGCCGGACGTCGCTGGCGCTGGCGCTGACCTTCCAGGCGCCCGACCGCACGCTGACCGACGACGACGTCGCGCCCGTGCGCGACAAGATCGTCACCGCGCTGGCCCAGCGGGGCGGTGAGCTGCGTGGCTGACACCCCTGTCCTGGTCGCCGGGGCCACCGGCTTCGCGGGCGCGCTGGCCGCCCGGCTCGTCGAGCGCCACCCGCGCTTCGAGCTGGCGGCGATCACGTCGCGCAGCGAGCTCGGCACGCGGCTCAGCGACCTCTACCCGCACCATCGGGTCCACCGCGAGCTCGAGGAGCTCGACCTCGACCGCCACGGCGACGTCGCCGCGGCGATCGTCGCCTATCCGCACGGCGCCTCGGCGCCGGTCGTCGCCGCGCTGCGGGCCAGGGGCGTCAAGGTCGTCGACCTGAGCGCCGACTTCCGGCTGCGCGACCTCGCCGTCTACGAGGACTACTACGTGCCGCACCCGCATCCGGAGCTGCTCGACGAGGCCGTCTACGGGCTGCCCGAGCTGCACCGCGACGCGATCCGCGACGCGTCGCTGGTCGCCGGGCCGGGCTGCTACCCGACCGCGGCGATCCTCGCGCTGGCGCCGCTGGCGAAGGCCGGGCTGCTGGGCGACGTCGTCATCGACGCGAAGTCGGGCGTGTCGGGCGCGGGGCGGGCGGCAACCCAGACCACGCACTACGTGTCGGTCGACGAGAACGTCAAGCCCTACAAGATCGGCACGCACCGCCACGCTCCCGAGATCGACCAGGAGCTCTCGGCGCTCGGCGACGACATCACCGTGACGTTCACCCCGCACCTGTTGCCGCTCGACCAGGGCGAGCTGTGCTCCTGCTACGTCACGCCGTCCGGCGAGGTCGGCGACCTCGAGGCGCTCTACGCCGACTTCTACGCTGGTGAGGCGTTCGTCGAGGTGACGGGCATGGCGCCCGGGGTGCGCGACGTGCGCGAGACGAACCTCTGCCGCATCCACGTCGCCACCGACCCGCGGACCGGCAAGGTGCTCGTCTTCGGCGTCATCGACAACCTCTGGAAGGGCACCGCCTCGCAGGCCGTCCAGTCGCTGAACCTCATGTTCGGCTTCGACGAGGGGGAAGGGCTGGCATGAGCGACGGCTTCTTCCGGTCCCGCTGGGTCGAGGTGCCCGAGGGCGTGCGCGAGCTGCCCGTCGACACGCCGCTGCCCGACGGCTTCCGGGCCGCCGGCGTCGCGGCCGGCATCAAGCCCTCCGGTTCGTTGGACATCGGACTGATGGTGTCTGACGCGCCGGAGACGACGAGCGCCGCCCGCTTCACCCGGTCGGGCACCGCCGCGCCGCCGGTCCTCATCACGCGCGAGCGGGCCAGGCTCGACGCGCTGCGCACGGTCGCCGTCAACTCGGGCAACGCGAACGCCGCCACCGGCCGCCGGGGCCTCGACGAGGCCGCCCGCATGCAGGGCGCCGGCGCCATGGCCGGCCGCACGACCGAGGATCACGTCGCCGTCTGCTCGACCGGCGTCATCGGCGTGCAGCTCGACGGCAGCAAGGTCGTGCGCGGCCTGCTGCAGGCCGCCAAGGAGCTGCGCCCCGACGGAGTCGGCGACTTCCAGCAGGCGATCATGACCACCGACGCGTTCGAGAAGCGCGCCGCGCTGGAGGTCGACCTGCCCGGCGGCACCGTCCGGCTCACCGCCCAGTGCAAGGGCGCCGGCATGATCCAGCCGTCGTTCGCGACGATGCTCTGCTTCGTGCAGACCGACGCGGTCGTGTCGGCCGAGACGGCCGACCTGCTGCTCGGCGTGTGCGTCAAGCGCTCGTTTGACCGGATCACCGTCGACGGCCAGCTGTCGACCAACGACACGGCGATCCTGCAGTGCAGCGGGACCTCGGGGGTCGTCGTCGAGCCCGAGAGCGACGGCGAGGTGCGCTTCGGCCAGGCGCTCGACGCGCTGCTGCGCCAGCTGGCGATCGACATCGCCCGCGACGGCGAGGGCGCCCGGCGCGTCGGCCGCGTCGCCGTGCGCGGCGGGCACGGGCCCAACGTCGAGCGGGTCGCGCGGGCCGTCGGCAACTCGCCGCTCGTGAAGACCGCCCTGCACGGCGGCGACCCGAACTGGGGCCGGATCGTCCAGGCCGTCGGCTTGGCGCTGCCCGACACGGCGCCGCTGCCGGTCGACGTGTCGATCGAGGGCGCGCAGGTCTGCGTCGCGGGCACCGCGGTCGAGCACGACGCCGAGGCGCTGGCGCGCGCCGTGGACCGTGACGAGGTCGAGTACGTCATCGGCCTGCCCGGCGACGGCTTCGAGACCGAGGTGTTCTTCTCGGACTTCGGCCACGGCTACATCGAGATCAACGCGGAGTACACGACCTGATGACCGGTAACTGATGCGCGACGTCGCAACGCTTCTCCAGGCACTGCCCTACATCCGGGAGTTCCACGGGCGCACCGTCGTCATCAAGTACGGCGGGGCGGCGATGGAGGACCCGGCGCTGCGCGAGGACTTCGCCCGCGACATCGTGCTGTTGAAGTACGTGGGGATGAACCCGGTCGTCGTCCACGGCGGCGGGCCGGAGATCTCGGCCTACATGGAGCGGCTGCAGATGCCGGTCGAGTTCGTCGGCGGGCTGCGGGTCTCCGACGCGCAGACCGTCGAGATCGCCAAGATGGTCCTCGTCGGCAAGGTCAACAAGGACATCGTGTTGCGGCTGGGCCGCCACGGCCAGCCGGCGATCGGGCTGTGCGGCGACGACGGACGGCTGTTCCAGTGCGAGCGCCGGGCGGCGCCGGGCGGGGAGGACGTCGGGTTCGTCGGGCGGATCACGAAGGTCAACGGCGAGGTGCTCGACCACATCGCCGCCGACTACATCCCGGTCATCGCGTCGGTCGGCTCCGACCGCGACGGCAACTCCTACAACGTCAACGCCGACGAGGCGGCCGGCGCGGTCGCGCGGGAGCTGCGCGCCTACAAGGTGCTGTTCCTCACCGACGTCACCGGCTGGCTGCGCGAGCCGTCCGACCCCGAGTCGCTCATCTCCCAGGCCAGCGCTGAGGAGGTCGAGGCGGCGCTGCCCGAGGTCGCGGGAGGGATGCGGCCGAAGCTCAGAGCGTGCGTCGAGGCCGTCCACGGCGGCGTGACCGCGGCGCACATCGTCGACGGCCGCGAGCCGCACTCGATCCTGCTGGAGCTGTTCACCGACGCGGGCATCGGCACGAAGATCCAGGCGGCGGCATGAGCGTCGACGACGCCGCGCTGGTTCCCGCCTACACCCGCCAGCCGGTCGAGTTCGTCCGCGGGTCGGGCGCGCGGCTGTGGGACGCCGAGGGGGTCGAGTACCTCGACCTGCAGACCGGGTTGGCGGTCAACTCGGTCGGCCACTCCCACCCGGCGGTCGTCAAGGCGATCAGCTCGCAGGCCGCGGACCTCATCCACGTCGGCAACCTCTTCCACAGCGCCCCCGGCGCCGCGCTGGCCGCGCGGCTGGCCGAGTCGTCGCTGGGCGGGCGCGTGCACTTCGCCAACTCGGGGACCGAGGCCAACGAGGCGGCGCTGAAGATGGCGCGCAAGGCCAAGCGCGGTGGGACAATCGTCTCGGTGCACCGTGGCTTCCACGGCCGCACGTACGGGTCGCTGAGCGCGACGCCGCAGGAGTCCAAGCAGGCGCCGTTCGCGCCGATGGTGCCCGGGTTCGTCGCGGTGCCGGCGACCCCGGCGGCGATCGCCGGCGCCGTGGACGCCGGGACGGCTGCGGTCATCCTCGAGCCGATCCAGGGCGAGAGCGGCGTGTGGGACCTCGGTCTGGACGTGCTGCGTGCCGCGCGCGCGGCCTGCGACGCGGCCGGCGCCGCGCTGATCTTCGACGAGGTCCAGTGCGGCCTGGGGCGGACCGGGACGCTGTGGGCCTACGAGCACTACGGCGTCGTCCCGGACCTCATGACCGTCGCCAAGGCGCTGGGCGGCGGACTGCCGATCGGCGCGCTGGTGACCGGCGAGCGCTTCGCCGACGGCTTCGAGCCCGGCGACCACGGCTCGACGTTCGCCGGCGGGCCCGTGCAGTGCGCGGCGGGACTGGCGGTCATGGAGATCGTGAGCGATGAGGCGCTGCTCGCCCGGGTGCGGTCGGTCGGCGAGCGCCTGGCGGCCCAGCTGGCCGAGCTGCCGGGGGTGGTGGAGGTCCGCGGACGCGGCTTCATGCTCGCCGCCGAGCTGGCGGCCGATCGTGCCGAGGGAGCCCCGGCGCTCGTGGCCCGCGCGCTGCGCGAGCAGCGGCTCGTGCTGAACGCCACCGGCCCGACGACGTTGCGCCTGCTGCCTGCGCTGACGATCACCGACGCCGAGCTCGACGAGGCGTTCGCGCGGCTCGCCGCGCTGCTGAGCTGAGGTCGCGCGGCTCGCGGCGAACGTTCCTTGCGCCTGACGCAAGCAACGTTCGTCGGCCCTGGCGCCACGTTCGTTCGGCACGTGGCCGCTCGCGCCCTTCAAGCGCGCTCGCGATCCGGCCGATCCTCGTGCCATGAGGGGACGAGGGTGGTGGCGGCTGACGGGTGTCGCCGAGCTGGTCGTCGCGGCGACGCTCGGCGCGCTGCTCGCCGGTGGCAGTCCGCCCGCGCATGCCGACGGTCCGCCGTCCGCGCGCTGCCGCGAGCGGGCACCGGCCTGGATGCACCGCTTCAGCCTCGGCACCTCCTTCGCCGGGCTGCCACGAACCGACACTTCGCTGGAGTGCGATCGGGTGCCGAAGATCAAGGTCGCGCGCATCGTCGGCGACCAGCCCCCGGACCAGACGCCGTACTGGTCGGTGCTCTACGGCGACTGCGACGCTGAGTCGGAGGCCGGATGCGGGCTGCCGCTCGAGATCCAGAGCTGGCCGGAATGCGCCCGCAACCTGGCGACCCACTCGCCGGCGGACGACGATCTTCCGGCGCGGGTGGCGACGCCGTACCGGATCGCGGGATACGAGCGGCTGCCCGCCGCCAGGGTCGGGGACGGCTGGCTGGAGATCTACGCCGGCACGACGACGATCGTCGTCTTCGCCGACGCCGACCGTCTCGCCCGTCGCGCCGCCCGGGCGATCGCGCCCGCCGCTGCTCGCGAGGGGCGTGGGCTGTCTTCCCGGCAGCTGCGCGAGCGGGCGCTGCGGAGCGGCTCGCGCTGCCGGGGTCGCCGCTGACGTCGGCTCGGCGCGGCTCGCCGGCGCCGCCGGGCGGTGTCGCGCCGAACATTTCTTGCGTGCAACGCAAGCAACGTTCGTCACGGCGAACGTTCGTCGGCCCCGAGCCGACGAACGTTGTCCGCGAGCCGCCCAGGCCCAGCCCGCGTCCCACACCAGCCGCCATCTAGGCTGTCGAGCCACATGTCCGACGACGTCCTCCAGCCCCACGAGCCTGCCGCCTCCTACCTCGCCCGCCCGGAGGAGGTCCACCGGGTCTGCCTGCTGTACTCGGGCGGCCTCGACACGAGCGTCATGCTCAAGTGGATCCAGGACGAGTACGACGCGGAGGTCGTCGCGCTCACCATCGACCTCGGCCAGCCCGGCGAGGACTACGAGGTCGTCAAGGGCAAGGCGCTGCAGCTCGGCGCGGTCGACGCCCGGGTCGTCGACGCGCGCGAGGAGTTCGCCCGCGACTTCATCGCCCCGGCCATCAAGGCCAACGCCATCTACGGGCTCAACTACCCGCTCTTCACCGCGCTGGGCCGGCCGCTCATCGCCAAGATCGCCGTCGAGATCGCGCGTGAGACCGGCTGCGACACGATCGCCCACGGCTGCACCGGCAAGGGCAACGATCAGGTGCGCATCGACGGCACCGTCGCCACCCTGGCGCCCGAGCTGAAGGTCATCGCCCCGGTGCGCGACTGGAAGATGGGCCGCGACGAGGAGATCGCCTACGCGCGCGAGCACGGCATCCCCGTCAAGGGCGGCACCGAGTCGGCGCCCTACTCGATCGACGACAACCTCTGGGGCCGCTCGTCGGAGGGCAAGTGGATCGAGGAGCTCGACCACGCTCCCGAGGACGACGTCTTCCAGCTCGTGACCCGGCCCGAGGAAGCGCCCGACGAGGCCGAGACCGTCACGATCACCTTCGAGGAGGGCGTGCCGGTCGCGTTCAACGGCGAGCGGATGGGCCTCGTCGACCTGCTGGCGCGCGCGGCCGAGGCCGGGATGCGCCACGGGGTCGGGATCGTCGACCACATCGAGGACCGGATCGTCGGCCTGAAGGTCCGCGACATCTACGAGGTGCCGGCCGCCGCGATCCTGCTGCCCGCGCACGCCGAGCTCGAGCGCCTTGTTGGCACGATCCACCAGAACCGCTTCAAGCCCCAGATCGACCAGCAGTGGGCCTACCTCGTCTATGGCGGCCTGTGGTGGGAGCCGTTGCGCACCGACCTCGACGCCTACATCAACGAGGTCAACCGCTACGTGACGGGCACGATCGGCATGAAGCTCTACAAGGGCATGGCGCGCGTCGTCACCCGCGAGTCGCCCAACGCCGTCTACGACGCGCAGCTGGCGACGTTCAGCGAGTCCGGCGGGCTGTTCAGCCAGCAGGCGTCGCCGGGCTTCATCGAGCTGTGGTCGCTGCAGTCGCGCCTGGCCTGGCGTCTGCGCAACGAGGATCGCGGGTAGAGGCCCCCTCGTGGGCTACAAGCTGCTCGGATTCGTCGTCTGGAAGGGCGCCAAGTGGTACGTCAAGCGCCGGCTGCCCGACCCGCGGGTCGTCGCCGCGGGCGTCGTGGCGGTCGGGATCGGCGTGGCGTTCGTCGCGGGCTCGCGGCGCTCGTAGCGCCCGGCTCGGCGGCGAACGTTGGTGTGCTGTCGCTCTGGGTGCAGCAGGCCGACGTTCGGCGGGTTGGCAGGTGTGGCGGGGCCTCGACGAAGGTGGAGGGGGTTCGGGGCCGAATCCCACCCAGCTCGCTGCCGGCAGTTCCCCCAGCGTCGTCCGGTCCGGCTCCTAGCCTTCGGCCACGTTGCCCCAGCCGCCGGATCACGAG
Organism: Solirubrobacterales bacterium; assembly: GCA_040255945.1. Lineage (GTDB taxonomy): Bacteria > Actinomycetota > Thermoleophilia > Solirubrobacterales > Solirubrobacteraceae > Baekduia. The sequence goes on from JBDZVZ010000029.1 coordinate 34,968, forward strand.
CACGGCGACGCCGACGAGCTCGCCCGCCGCCGCGCCCTGCGCGGCGGCCCCGACCCGCGCACGCCCGAGGAGGCGCTGCGCGACGCCGAGCGGCGCCTGGGCACCGTGGCCGCCGAGCGCGACGCGCTGCGCGAGCGCCTGGCGGCCGTCGAGCGCGAGCTGACCGGGACCCGCCAGCGCGAGTGGGCCGAGCAGCAGCAGCGTGTCGAAGCCGAGGCCGAGGCGGCCGGCGCCCGGGAGCTCGCGGCCGGCCAGGTCGCCGACCTGCGCCAGCGGCTCTCGCTCGCCGAGGCCGAGCTCGCCAACGCGGCGGCAGAGCGCGACCGCGCGCTCGAGGAGGTGCGTCGCGAGACCGCCCACCGGCAGGCGCTCGAGGCGCGCGAGGGCGTCCTGCGCCAGGAGCTCGTCCGGCGCACCGAGCTCGCCACCCGGGCCGGTGGCCTGGTCGACGAGGCGCGCGACGCGCTCGCCCGCCAGCGGACGACCGGGGCCGACACGACCGCGATCGAGGCGCGGCTGGCCCGCGAGCGTGCCGCGTTCGCGCAGCGCGTCGCCGCGGTCGAGGCGGCGGTCGCCGCCGTGCGCGACCGGCTGCCCGCCGCTGCGCGCGCCCTGCACCAGCGGCTGGCCGACGAGCGTGCCGGGCGGATCGCGGCCGAGTCGGCGCTGGCGGTCGAGCGCGAGGCGGCGCGCCGCGCGCGCATGGAGACCGCCTGGCTGGAGGGCGAGCTCGCCCGCCGGGCCGAGGCCGAGGCCCAGCTGCGCCAGGCGCTCGACGAGTTGCGCGCGGAGCTCGACGCGGCCCGCCTGGGCGATGACGAGCGCGAGCGGCGGCTGTCTGCGCGCATCGAGGACGTCCAGGCGATCGCCGGCACGCTGCGCGCCGGGGTCGAGCAGCAGCGCGTCGCCGAGCACCACGCGCTGAGCTCGGCGCTCGAGCGCATGCAGGAGCACCTCGCCGAGCTGCAGGCGCACGCCGCCAGCGCCGCGGCGAGCGTGCGCGACGAGCTGGAGGCCGAGCGCGCGGCGCGTGCGGCGGCCGAGGCCCGGGTCGGCGAGCTCGAGGCCGAGGTCGACGAGCTGCGGCGGACGGCTGCCCCGGCCGGCCCGGACCCCGAGGCGCTGGCGTCGCTGCGTGAGGCGCTCGAGCATCTGCGCGGCGCCGAGGCCGCCCCGGCCGATCCGGCGGTCGCCCAGGACTTCGCCGCCGCGGCGCAGCGCCTGCGTGAAGGGGCGGAGCCCCCGGCGCGGGAGCAGCCTGGCACCACGGTGCCTGGCACCGCCGAGCCCGACGCCAGCGTGGCGCCGCCGCAGCGCCACACGCTGCCCGCCCGCGGCGCCGTCGAGCGTCCCGGACCGTGGCTGCGCGACGCGCTGCTCGAGCTGGCCGGCCAGGAGCCCGAGGTCGCCGAGCTCGTCGTCGTCGCCCTCTTGGGCGCCCAGACCGGCATTGCCCGCGGCACGACGACCTACGACCTCGCCATCACCGGCGGCGCCACCCACCGCGTCACGCTGGAGCCGTCGGCCGTGCGCGTCGACCGCCCGACCGACGACGCCGGCGCGCCCGACGCCCGCATCGCCGGGCGGATCGCCGCGCTCGTCCCGTTGGCCGCCGGGGGCGCCGCCCGGCGCCTGCCCGGCGCCGACATCCAGGGCCGCTGGACGCTGCGCCGTCTGCTGAAGGCCCGCCGCGAGCCGCTGCCGCTCACCGCGCTGGCGTCCAGCCACGTCGGGATCGCCCCCGGCCTCCTGCTGACCCTGCTGGCCAGCGCCGTCCCGGCCGCGGCCACCAGCGGCGAGACGCTCGCCGTCGACGTCGCCGCCGAGGGCAGCGACCGCTGGCGCGTCGCCACCCGGCCGACGGGCGGCCTCAGCGTCGAGCCCGCCCCCGAGCAGCCCGCCCCGGCCACGCTGCACACGACCGCCGACCGGCTGGCGGCGGTCCTCGCGGGCACCGCGCCCGCCGAGGTCGAGGGCGACCCGCGCGCCGTCCGCACCCTGCTGGCCTGGCTGGACCGCGCGCAGCGCGCCGACCGCTGAGGCGACGTTCCCGCACGTTGCGGGAACCCTGCGCGGGCGCCGCATCATCGTCCGGGCGGCCACCTAGACTCGACCCTCGCCGTGAGCTCGCCCTGCGTCCACCTGCACGTCCACTCCGAGTACTCGCTGCTGGACGGCGCCTGCAACATCAAGGCGCTCGCCAAGCGCGCCGCGGAGTTCGGCCAGCCGGCCCTCGGGCTCACCGACCACGGCGTCATGAACGGCGCCGTCGAGATGTACAAGGCGTGCAAGGACGAGGGCGTCAAGCCGATCCTCGGCTGCGAGATCTACCTCGTCGACGACCACGCCAACCGTGCCCCCGGCCGGGTGGAGCGCAACCACCTCACGCTGCTGGCCGCCAGCGACGAGGGCTACCGCAACCTCGTCCAGCTCTCCTCGAAGGGCTTCCTCGAGGGCCTGCACCGCGGCAAGCCGTCGCTCGACCTCGGCCAGCTCGCCGCCCACAGCGAGGGCATCATCGCCCTCAGCGGCTGCCTGGCCGGCCGCTTCTGCCAGCGGCTCATCGACGACAACCCGGCCGAGGCCCGCGCCCACGCCGACGACCTCCTCCAGATCTTCGGTCCCGAGGACGTCTACTTCGAGGTCCAGAAGAACGGCCTGGCCGCCCAGGACAAGGCCAACGAGGGCATCGTGAAGATCGCCCGGGAGCTCGGCCGTCCGCTCGTCGGCACCGGCGACGTGCACTACCTGCGCCGCGAGGACTACCACCACCACACGGCGCTGCTGTGCGTGCAGACGAAGTCGACGCTCGCCGCGCCGAAGATGACCTTCGAGACCAACGAGTTCTTCCTCAAGAACAACGAGGAGATGGCGCGCGACTTCGCGCAGTGGCCCGAGGCGCTCGCCTCGACGCTCGAGATCGCCGAGCGCTGCAACGTCGAGATCGAGCTGGGCAAGCAGCTCATCCCGCGCTTCCTGCCCGAGGGCGAGGACGAGAAGGCCTACCTGCGCGAGAAGGTCCTGGTCGGCCTGCGTGAGCGCTACGGCGACCCGATCCCGGCCGCGGCGATGGAGCGCGCCGAGTACGAGCTGGGCGTCATCGACCGGATGGGCTTCAACGCCTACTTCCTCATCGTCTGGGACTTCGTGAAGTGGGCGAAGGAGAACGGCATCGCGGTCGGCCCGGGCCGTGGCTCGGCCGCCGGCTCGATCATCGCCTACTGCCTGCGGATCACCGACCTGGACCCGCTGCGCTACGACCTGCTCTTCGAGCGCTTCCTGAACCCCGAGCGCGTGTCGATGCCCGATATCGACATCGACTTCTCGGTGCGCGGCCGCGAGCGGGTCATGCAGTACGTCGTCGAGAAGTACGGCCGCGAGTCGGTCGCCCAGATCGTCACGTTCGGCAAGATGTTCCCGCGCGCCGCGACGCGCGACGCCGCCCGCGTCCTCGGCCACGACTACGGCCAGGGCGACCGGCTGGCCAAGCTCATCCCCGACCCGATCATGGGCCGGCCGCCGAGCTTCGACGACTGCCTGCAGCCGGGCGAGCCGCTGCGCGGCGCCTACGACGAGGACCCGACGGCCAAGCAGATCGTCGACGTCGCCAAGGGCCTCGAGGGGATCGTCCGCAACACGTCGATCCACGCGGCGGCGGTCGTCATCGCCGGCATGCCGCTCACCGACGTCGTGCCGCTGCAGCTCGCCGACGCCAACGAGACCGATGCCCAGGGCAACAAGGTCTACCGGCAGGTCACGCAGTACTCGATGAAGCCGGTCGAGGAGCTCGGCCTGCTGAAGATGGACTTCCTCGGGCTGCGCAACCTCGACGTCATCGAGGACGCGCTCGACATCATCGCCCGCTCGTCCGGCGAGCGCTACGACATGGCGACGCTGCCGCTCGACGACACGCGCACCTACGAGATGCTGGCGGCCGGCGACTCGGTCGGCGTCTTCCAGTTCGAGTCCGAGGGCATGCAGGAGGCGCTGCGCAAGGTCAAGCCCACCGAGTTCGACGACCTCGTCGCGCTCGTGGCGCTCTACCGGCCGGGCGCCATGGAGCAGATCCCGACCTACTCGCGCGGCAAGCGCAACCCGGATGCGGTGTCGATCCCCGACGAGCGGCTGGAGCCGATCATCGGTCCCACGTACGGGGTCATCCTGTACCAGGAGCAGGCGATGCTCATCTCCAAGGAGCTCGCCGGGTTCACGGGCGCCCAGGCCGACGACCTGCGCAAGGCCATCGGCAAGAAGAACCGCCAGGCGATGGCCAAGCTCGAGCCGATGTTCCGCGAGGGCTGCGCGAAGAACAAGGTCGCGCCCGCGGTCGTCGACTGGCTGTGGCAGACCAACGAGAAGTCCGCCGACTACTCGTTCAACAAGTCGCACGCCGCCTGCTACGCGCTCATCTCCTACCGGACGGCGTGGCTGAAGGCCAACTACCCGGCCGAGTACATGGCGGCGCTCATCTCGTCGGTCATGGACACGAAGGACAAGGTCCCGTTCTTCGCCGCCCGCTGTGAGGAGATGGGCATCGAGATCCTGCCGCCCGACGTCAACCTCTCCGACCACGAGTTCGTCGTCGTCGACGGCAACATCCGCTTCGGCCTGGACGCGGTCAAGGGCGTCGGCTACGCCGCGGTGGAGGCGATGAAGCGCGCCCGCGAGGACGGCGGGCCGTTCACGTCGCTCTGGGACTTCTGCGAGCGCGTCGACCCGCGCGCGGTCAACAAGCGCTCGATCGAGGCGCTCATCAAGTGTGGGGCGTTCGGCTCGACCGGCGACTCGCGCAAGGGGATGCTCGCCGTCCTGGAGACCGCCCAGTCGGCCGGCCACAAGGCCCAGCAGGACGCCGAGATCGGTCAGGGCTCGATCTTCGACCTCGTCGACTCCGGCCCGGCCGGCGGCAACGGCAGCGGCAGCGGCGCCTCACCGTTCGGCGGCAAGGTCTACCCGCCGATCCCCGAGGAGGAGTTCGACAAGAACGAGCTGCTCGCCCACGAGAAGGACGCGATCGGCCTGTTCCTCTCGATGCACCCGCTCAAGGAGGTGCGCGAGGCGCTGCTGGCGCGCGTCGACAAGCCGCTGGGCGAGCTGCCGCAGGTCAAGGACGGCGAATGGATCACCGTCGGCGGCATCATCACCGCGGCGCGCAAGCTCAAGACCCGCGCGGGCAACATGATGATGTTCGCGACGCTCGACGACCTCGAGGGCTCGGTCGAGCTCATCTTCTTCGGCAACACGCTCGAGGAGTACGAGCACGTCGCGACGGTCGACGCGATCGTCACCGTCCGCGGCCGGGTCGGCAACGACGACCGCGGTCTGACCGTCAAGGTCCAGACGTGCGAGGCGTTCGAGCCCTCCGACGACGAGGTCATGGCCGCCCGCGCCGCGGCCGCCGTCGCGGCGAAGGGCCCCGAGCCGCTGACGCTGACCCTCGACGCCGCCCGGCTGCCCGCCTCGATCATCGAGGAGCTCAAGCACGTCTTCGGCAACCACACCGGCGAGGCCGACGTCGTGCTCGACATCCGCACCTCGGCGGGCCCGCACACGCTGCGGCTCGGCCCCGACTTCCGGGTGGCCCCGACGCCGTCGCTGCGGGCCGAGCTCGCCCGCATCCTCGGGCCGGAAGCGGTCGCCCGACCGCAGCCGCAGCCCGCCTGAACCCGGGCGGAGAGATACCCTCGGGGGTATGCCCGCCCTGAGGTCCCGCACCGTCACCCACGGCCGCAACATGGCCGGCGCCCGCGCGCTGCTGCGCGCCGCCGGCGTCGAGCGCGAGGACTTCGGCAAGCCGATCGTCGCGGTCGCGAACTCCTACACGCAGTTCGTCCCGGGCCACACGCACCTCAAGCCGGTCGGCGAGATCGTCTCCGACGCGGTCAAGGCGGCGGGCGGCATCCCGCGCGAGTTCAACACGATCGCGGTCGACGACGGCATCGCGATGGGCCACGGCGGCATGCTCTACTCGCTCCCGTCGCGCGACCTCATCGCCGACAGCGTCGAGTACATGGTCAACGCGCACTGCGCCGACGCGCTGATCTGCATCTCCAACTGCGACAAGATCACGCCGGGCATGCTCAACGCCGCGCTGCGGCTGAACATCCCGGCGGTGTTCGTCTCGGGCGGCCCGATGGAGGGCGGCACCGCCACGCTCGTCGACGGCACGGTGCGCAAGCGCATCAACCTCATCACGGCGATCGCCGACGCCGTGGCCGACGAGGTCTCCGACGAGGACATCGCGATCATCGAGGAGTCCGCCTGCCCGACGTGCGGCTCGTGCTCGGGCATGTTCACCGCCAACTCGATGAACTGCCTGACCGAGGCGCTCGGGCTCGCGCTGCCCGGCAACGGCTCGACGCTGGCGACCCACACCGCGCGCAAGGACCTCTACGAGGCCGCGGGCCGGACGGTCGTCGAGATCGCCCACCGCTACTACGACGGCGACGACGCCTCGGTCCTGCCGC
>JBDZVZ010000140.1:0-2704 GCA_040255945.1 Solirubrobacterales bacterium
GTCGCGCTCCCCGCGCGCGGCGGCCCCCGGCGAGCCGACCGCGACCGCGTCCGCGGCCGCGACCGCGACCGCGACCGCGTCCGCGACGACCGCCCCCGGGACCGCCGCCGCCCCCGACCTCGCCGGGCATCGCCTGCTGCGCAACGCCCGCGCCGTCTACCAGGGCGGCTTCGGGATCGCGCTCGTCATCGGCGCCGCCCTGCTGTTCCTGCAGGCCAACGGCGCGCTGACCGGCGCGCGCGACCTCGTGCTGTCGATCGTCGCGGTCACGCTCGGGCTCGGGCTCGTGCTCGCCCCGTTCTGGGTGCGTCTGGGCCGCGGGCTGGCGGCCGAGCGCGCCGAGCGCATCCGCTCCCAGGAGCGCGCCGAGGTGGCCGCCCACCTGCACGACTCGGTGCTGCAGACGCTCGCGCTCGTCCAGAAGCGCGCCGACGATCCGCGCGCGGTGGCGACGCTCGCCCGCCGCCAGGAGCGCGAGCTGCGGGGGTGGCTGAGCGGCGCCCCGGCCGCCCGGCCCGACGAGCGGCTGGCCGACGCGCTGCGGGCGGCCGCCGCCGAGGTCGAGGAGGGCTTCGGCGTGCCGGTCGAGGTCGTCATCGTCGGTGACCGCGACCTCGACGAGCGCACCCGCGCGCTGGTCGCCTCCGCCCGCGAGGCGCTCGTCAACGCCGCCAAGCACGCGGGCGCCGACGCCCCGATCGACGTGTTCGCGCAGGTGACCGACGGGCGCGTCGAGGCGTTCGTGCGCGACCGGGGCGCCGGCTTCGACCTCATGGCCGTGCCCGCCGACCGGCGCGGCGTGCGAGAGTCCATCGTCGGCCGGATGGCCCGCCACGGCGGCAGCGCGACGGTGACGAGCGCGCCCGGGGCGGGCACCGAGGTCGAGCTCGTCTTGGAGGATCCGTCATGACCGCCCCTGCGCTGCCCACCGTCGTACTTGTTGATGACCATGCCTTGCTGCGCTCCGGGGTGCGGTCCGAGCTCGAGGGGCTCGTGGAAGTCGTCGGCGAGGCCGGCGACGTCGACGAGGCCGTGAGCGAGGTGCTCGAGCGGCGGCCCGACGTCGTGCTGCTCGACGTCCATCTGCCGGGCGGCGGTGGGGTCGAGGTGCTGCGCCGGCTGGCCGACGCGTGGCCGGACGCCCGCTGTCTGGCGCTGTCGGTCTCCGACGATCCGCAGGACGTCATCGCGATCATCCGCGCCGGTGCCCGCGGCTACGTGACGAAGACGATCGCACCCGGCGAGCTGGCCGACGCGATCCGCCGCGTCCGGGAGGGCGACGCGGTGTTCTCGCCGCGGCTGGCGGGCTTCGTGCTCGACGCGTTCGCGGGCAACGCCCCGGCCGGCCCCGCGCCCACGCCGGACGCGCCCGACCCGCAGCTCGACCAGCTCACCGCCCGCGAGCGCGAGGTCCTGCAGCACATCGCGCGCGGCTATCTCTACAAGGAGGTCGCCCAGCGGCTGGGGATCTCGGTCAAGACCGTCGAGGCGCACGTCAGCGCCGTGCTGCGCAAGCTCCAGCTCTCGACCCGTCACGAGCTCAGCCGCTGGGCGGTCGAGCGGCGCCTGGTGGAGTGACGGACGCCGCGGCCGCTCGACACCCCGTCCACCGAACGTCTAGGTTCAGCCGCCCATGGCCGCACGCACCCTCCTCCTCACCGGCTTCCCGGGCTTCCTGGCCGGCCGCCTCGCTCCCCGCCTGCTCGAGCAGGACCCCGAGGCCCGCGTCGTCGCGCTCGTCGAGCCGCGGATGGCCGACCGCGCCCGGTCGGTCGCCCCCGACGGCGTCGAGATCCAGGTCGGCGACATCACCGACCCGCGTCTCGGCCTCGACGACGCCACCTACGACCGGCTCGCCGGCGAGGTCACCGCGGTCTTCCACCTGGCCGCCGTCTACGACCTGGCGGTCGGCGCCGAGCTCGCCGAGCGCGTCAACGTCCAGGGCACCCAGCACATCCTCGACTTCTGCCGGGCCTGCAAGAGCCTCGAGCGCCACCACTACATCTCGACCGCCTACGTGGCCGGCAAGCGGTCGGGCCGGATCATGGAGGACGACCTCGCCGAGGGCCAGGCGTTCAAGAACCACTACGAGTCGACGAAGTTCGCCGCCGAGGTCATCGTGCGGGCGACGATGGACGAGATCCCGACGACGATCTACCGTCCGGCGATCGTCGTGGGCGACTCGCAGACCGGCGAGACCCAGAAGTTCGACGGCCCCTACTACCTGTTGCGGTTCATGTCGGCGTCCAAGGGCCCGATCCTGCTGCAGATCGGCCGGGGTGACGCGACGTTCAACGTCGTGCCGGTCGACTTCGTCATCGACGCGATCGCCGCCGGCACCCGTGACCCGGAGGCGGTCGGCCACACGCTGCACCTCGTCGACCCCGAGCCGGTGACGTCGGCCGAGCTCATGCATCTGCTGGCGGCCGAGTACGGGTCGCGCCAGCCGAACCTGCGCGTGCCGCCGGCGCTCGTCGACCAGGCGCTGCGCGTCGGCCTGGTGCGCAAGCTGTACGGCGGCGTGCCGCGCGAGTCGATCGTCTACCTCAACCACCCCGTCTCGTTCGACGTCACGCAGGCCGCCGAGGTCCTGGGCCGCAACGGGCTGCGCTGCCCGCGCTTCAGCGAGTACGTCGGCGCGATGGTGCGCTTCTTCGCCGCCCACGAGCGCGACGACGCCTACCGGCCGCCGCACGAGAAGTAG
>JBDZVZ010000098.1:0-8107 GCA_040255945.1 Solirubrobacterales bacterium
TGGGCGCCGTGGTGGTGGGGGCGACCGAGGCGCTGGCGGCGCGCGTGGGCGGCGAGGCGTCGGTGGCGCTGCCGGTGCCGGGCACGCGGCTGGAGGCGGGCGACCGGGCGGCGACGATCAGCGCGCCGGACGGGACGTTCGCGGTCTGGGCGCCGGTGGGCGGGACGGTGCTGGCGGTCAACGAGCGGCTGAGCGGCGACCCGGGGCTGCTGGCGCGCGCGCCGGAGGGTGCGGGCTGGCTGCTGCGGCTGGCGCCGCGCGACTGGGACGCCGACGCGGCCGAGGTCGCCTGGGGCCCGGCCGCCGAGCGGGTCTACGCGGCGTGCCTGGCGCGCGAGGACGGCGGGCGCGGCGACGCGTTCGCCGACGTGCGCCTGGAGCGGGTGCTGGCGCTGCCGGCGGTGCGCAGCGCGGCGGACGTGGCGGCGGCGCTGCGGGCGGAGCGGGGCGCCTCGCGGTTCTCGGATGCGGGCGAGGTGGCGGTCGAGCTGGGCGGGCGGTTGCGCGACACGCTGGCGGTCGACCCGGGGCTGCGGGCGCGGCTGGGGCGGCTCGGGCTGGTCGTGTGCTTCGCGCTCGTCGAGCCCGACGCCCAGCTCGTGCTCGACCTGCGCGGGGGCGCGGCGGTCGCGTCGGGCGGCGGGCCCGATGCCGACCTGACGCTGCGCTGCGGCGCCGAGGACGCCTACCGCTGGTTCACGGGCGCGCTGGACGCGTCGGCGGCGCTGCGCTGCGGCGATCTGCGCTGCGACGAGGGCCCGGCGGCGGCGCTGCGCGCCCTGGCGTTGTTGAAGCACCTGCGCATCGCGCCCTGGCGGCGCACCCCGTCCTGGCTACGCTGACGCGGTGCACCGCTTCCGCGTCTCGTCCCGGTTGCCGCTGACCCCCGACGAGGTGTGGGCGCGGGTCGTGACGTTCGAGGGTGTCAACCACGAGCTGGGGCCGCTCGTCTCGATGACGCTGCCTACGGGGCTCGATGTCGAGCACCTGTCGGCCGGGCCGCTGGGCCGGTCCTGGGTCCTGCTCGGCGGGCTGATCCCGATCGACTACGACGACCTCGTCCTCGAGGAGGTCACGCCGCCCCGCGGCTTCCGCGAGCGCTCGCGCATGCTGTCCGCCACCGCCTGGTGGCATGACCGCACGCTGCTGCCGCTCGCCGAGGGCGGGTGCCGGGTCGTCGACGCGGTGGCGTTCACGCCGCGCGTGCGCGCGCTCGGCGGCCTGCAGGCGTTCGTCCTGGAGGCGATGTTCCGCTGGCGCCACCGGCGGCTGCGCCGCTGGGCGGCCGGAGCCCGCGCACCGATCCCGGCGAGTTGAGCACGCTCCAGCGGGCACAACACGCCAGGATCTCTCCCATGCCTTCCTCGCCCGAGCCCACGTTCGCCGACGTTCCCGACCGCCACCGCTACGAGCTGACGATCGACGGCGAGCTCGCCGGTTGGCTGGACTATCGCGACGACGACGGCGTCCGCTCGCTGCTGCACGCCGAGGTCGACCGGGCCCGCGAGGGCCAGGGGCTCGGCGGCCGGCTCGTCGGCAGCGCGCTGGACGACGCTCGCCACCGCGGCTTGCAGGTGCTGCCGTACTGCTCGTTCGTGCGCAGCTACCTCGGCCGCCACGCCGACGCGTACGGGGCGCTCGTCCCCGAGGCGCGCCGGGGCGAGTTCGGCCTGGGATAGGGCTCAGCGCCGCGTCCGAGACGCCGAGAGCCCCGGCACGCCGGGGCTCTCGAACACCCGATGCGGATGAGAGGACTCGAACCTCCACGTCCCGAAGGACACAGGCACCTGAAGCCTGCGCGTCTACCAATTCCGCCACATCCGCGGGGACGCGCAGCATAGCGACCGTCGGTGGCCGGTCGCCGTCTCGATCCGACCCGCCCCGCCGATCCTCGTTTGTTAAGCTGGTGCCCGCAGGCCGCCATCGTCTAGGGGACTAGGACGCCGCCCTCTCACGGCGGAAACCGGGGTTCGAATCCCCGTGGCGGTACTGACGGAAGCCCCGGCCTCTACGGGGCTTTCGTCGTTTTCGGGGGCGGGCGCCGCGCCGGCGGCGCGATCAGTTCCCGCCGGCGCCGCCGATGAGGTTCCCGCCGGCGCCGCCGATGAGGCTCGCGGTGTTGACCGGGATCGCGTTGCCGCCCCCGGCCGAGATGACGTTGCCGCCACCCGCGGACACGACGTTGCCGCCCCCGGCGGAGATGACGTTGCCGCCCCCCGCGGACACGACGTTGCCGCCCCCGGCGGAGATGACATTGCCGCCCCCGGCGGAGATGACGTTGCCGCCCCCGGCGCTGACCACCCCGCTGCGGGCTGCGACGACCGCGTTGCCGCGGTCGGTGGGGATCGCGTTGCCCGATCCGGCCGAGACGACGTTGCCGCTGCCGGCCGAGATGACGTTGACCGACGTCGGGTGGACCTCGGCCGGCGCGGTCGGCGTCCCGATCGGCGCGCCGAACGCGAACTGCGCGGGGAAGTAGCCCTGCCCCTCGGCGACCTTGCGCAGCTCGCGCCGCGCGGCCGGGGCCGGGGTGGGCGGCGGCTTGACGCCGAAGACCTGTTCCATGAACCAGTCCCAGAGACCCCCGGCCTGGGCGGTGCGGGCGCGCGGCGCCGCGTCGCAGCCGGCGCCCGACGCCGACCACCCGTCCTTGCCGCGCCGGTAGACGCGCCCGGTGACGGTCTCCAGGCAGGCGGCTCCCTTGGACCGGTCGACGACCCGCAGCTGGCCGGTGCCCCACACCTCGACGTCGTTGCGGCCCGCAGCCCGCACGAGCAGGTTGATCGTCCCGGCCCTCGGCGTGGAGGTCACGAACGACGTCTCGCCGTTGGCGTCGGTCTTCTTCGTCTGGTTCTCGTCCTTGGGCGGCGCGCCGACGCCGGTGTTGTCGGCCAGCACCTCGGCGCCGCGGACGAGCCGGCCGGCCGCGTCGACGACCTGCACCGTGTAGGAGTTGCGCTCGCCGGCGGTCAGCGCCCAGCGCTCCGCGTCGAACGACAGGCGCGTCGGGTGCTCGCGCACGGCGAGGTACAGGTCGCTGTGGGCGGGGCGCTTCGGCACCCGGATGTCGACCGTCGCGTCGCAGCCGCGCCCGTCGCGCGCGATTCGGCGTACCTCGGGCTCGCGCGCCGACTCCGAGACCGAGACGTCGTAGGTGATGTCCATGCGCTGGCGCTCGAGGATGGCCTCGGCGACGTCGACGTCGGCGCGCTTGAGGTCGCTGTTGAGCGCCCGGATGGGGCAGGAGGTGCGGCTCGGCTTCGGGCCCGCGTAGACCGTGAGCTTGACCCGCGGCTGCTCGGCGACGCTGGAGCGCAGGCTGGCGCCCGCTCGCGGCAGCTGGGTGACGACGTCGCCGATGTCGGCCCCGCGGACCTTGCGATGGCTCTCGACGAGGTCGAAGTCGGCCCGGATGCCGGTGCGCTGGACGGCGTCACGGGCGGCGTCGACGCGCCGGCCGGTCACCTTCGGCATCTTGCGCACGGTCTCGGTCGCGATGACGCGCAGGTCGGTGCGCGGCCCCGGGCCGGGGTCCGGGCCGCCGCCTGCGCCAGCGCCGCCCCCGCCGCCAGCACCCCCGCCCCCGCCCCCGCCCCCGCCGCCGCTCGGGGGCGTGCCCGGGTCGGTCGGGCCCGAGTCCCCGTCACCGGGCGTGCCCGGCTCGTCGACCCCGCCGCCGCCGGCGACGTCGCCCTGCACGGCGTAGAGCACCGGTTCGGCCCCGCTCGGCGGATGGCCGGCGAACACGGCGGTGACCCGGCCGGCGAGGTCGACGGCCGCGCTCGCGCCGGCAGACGGCGTGAACGTCGTCGTCGGATCGAGGGCGGGGGACATCGTGTGGGGCGTCGACCAGCCGTCGGTCGCGGTGCGGCCGGCCACGCGGATCGCGGGCGGCTCGGCGGGCGGCTGCGACCAGGCGGTGAGGATGTGCGCCCGATCGGTCTCGTCGCGCACGACCTCGAGGTGGCGGACGACGAACGCCGGACCGGACATGACGGTCTCGGCCGCCGGCGGCCAGGCGCCGTCGGCGGTGCGTCGCAGCGCGTGGACGGTGTCGTCGGTGGCTCCCCGCGAGCTCCAGGCGACGATGGCGCCGCCGCCGGCGTCGTAGGCGACGTCGGTCAGCCTCCGCTCGTCGTCGGCCGTCGCCTCCAGCCAGGTCGTCGCGCCCCACGCGCCGCCGGCCGGCCGTCGCAGCTCGCCCACGACGGGGCGGCTGTCGGTCCCGCGCCGGTAGCCGAAGAGCACCGTCATGTGCCCATCGCCGTCGACGTGCGGGCGGACGCTGCCGCCGCCGACGAGGCTCTCGGGCTGGTCGATGTCGCCGGTGTCGGGGTCGCGGAGGTTGGAGCGCAGGATCTCGCTGCTCGACCATCCCGTGCCGTGCCCGTCGCGCGTGACCGCGCTGATCGTGCCGCGGTCCTCGGTGCCTCCGGCCTGGGTGTGGTAGGCCAGCAGCGCCTCGCCGGCCTCGTTGGCATGCAGGTGCGGCTCGCGCACCGTCTCGCCGGTCACGATCGACTCCGGGGTCGACCACGTCGTCGTCCCGGCCTCCGACTCGGCCGCCCACAGGGTCGTCGTCGTGCCGCTGCTGAGCTTGCGCGCCCAGGCGACGAGCGCGTCGCCGTCCTGGCTGACCGTGGCGCCGGCGAGCGTCGCGTCCCACGGCTGGCTCTGGAGCTCGGCGACCGCCGGCGTGCTCGATCCGGCGGCCAGCCGGGCGACCCGGACGACGTTCTCGTAGGCGGGCGCCCCGCTGGACGACGTCCACGCGACGACGACGTTGCCGTCCGGGTCGATGGCCGGCGCGATCCGGTGGCTGCCCGGGTTGTAGGCCGAGGTGAACGTGTAGGCGCCCGCGCTGAGCGGCGTCTCCCACGCGCCGTCGGCGGCCCGGCGGCTGACCCGCAGGCAGCCGCACGCGAGGTCGTGCCAGGCGGCGACGGCGTCGCCGCCCGCGTTGACCGCGACGGCGCTGTCGCGCGGCGCGTCGCCGGGCTTCGAGAGCGCGGCGGCGTCCTCCCAGTCGAAGGCGCCGGAGGCCGCGGCGACGGTGACGGCGAGGAGCACGACGAGCAGGGACGCGACGAGCGCGACGCTCGTCCGGCGGGGGCGGCGGCGGGTGCGGCGGGGCAAGGGGGCTCCGGTGTCGGGGCGGGGGTGGCGGATGGCGCGGTCGGAGGACCGTGTCGCGCGTGTATGCCGGAAACCCGTGCGGCTGCCAATGGGTAGAGCACCCCATCCGACCTGCTTTCGGTCTGATGCACCGGAATCACCCCCTGACCGTTGGTTCAGGACCGCGGCGCATTGCGCACGGCCGTCAGCAAAAAAGCGCTATGAACTGCATCGCGCGGTTGCGTTGAGTGGACGGCAGGACCTCAATGTCCCGCAGGGCAGATGTGAAGACGGCGTACCGAACCACCACGGGCGCCGTGAAAACAGCTTCCAGGGGGTTAGGTCCATGCGTCCCGTCAGGGTTGTCCAGGCGCTGCTGTTCGTCGTGCTCTTGCTCGTGGCTGGAGCTTCAACCGCCCAGGCTGATGCTCCGCCCTGTGCGGACTTGCAGATCACCGGGATGTCGACCTCGCCGACCGAGCCGGTACAGGGCCTGGACGCGACGGTCAGCGTCACGGTCAAGAACGCCGGCACCTGCGCGGCGGGCGGCTTCGTCGTGCAGTGGAAATCCGATCGCTTCGCGCCGACCGGCCCCTCCGAGAGCGTCACGAGCCTCGACGCGGGCGCCTCGACGACGGTGAACTTCACCTACGCCTTCCCGAGCAGCGGCAACTTCACGACGTTCGCGTCGGTCGACACCGGCAACGCGGTCAGCGAGACCAACGAGAACAACAACCTCGAGATCAGCCCGGTCACGGTCCAGCCGCAGAAGATCGACCTCAAGGTGACGAACATCGACATCGTCCCGACACCGGCGGTGGCGGGCCACGTGGCGACCGTGAACGTCACGATCACCAACCAGGGCAACGCGCCCGCCGGGCCGTTCCGGCTCGACTGGTCGCCGGCGCTGTTCAACCCGTCGCTGTCGCGCCAGATCTCCGGCCTGGGCACGAACGAGACGACCACGGTCTCGTTCACCTACACCTACGCGAACGCCGGCACGTTCAACAGCAACGCGAGCATCGACACGACCGGCATGGTCGGCGAGACCGACGAGTTCAACAACACGACCTGGCAGGACGTCGTCGTCGACCCGGATCTGCCGAACCTGCGGATCGCCGACTTCTCGCTCGACCAGCCGGAGTGCGGCGAGTGCGAGTGCAACAGCTGCCAGTTCGACCACGCCGGCCTCAAGGCCAAGGTCCTGTTCACCGAGGGCCCGGTCATCCAGGGCACCCCGGCGCACTTCACGGTGCGGATCATCAACGACGGCCATCAGCCGTCCGGCTCGTTCCGCGTCCAGTGGACCCCGCACTTCCTCGCCTCGCCGCTGACCGAGCAGGTCGACAGCCTCGGGGTGGGGGACACCGTTGACGTCCACTTCACCTACACGTTCCCGTGGGCGGGCAAGATGGACGGCACGGTCGTCGTCGACACCAACAACGCCGTCAACGAGGTCCACGAGAACGACAACACGGCCGACACGTCGGTGAACGTCGAGGCGGCGACGCGCGACCTCGAGGTCACGGGTCTGTCGGTCTCGCCGGGCTCGCCGGTCCAGGGCGCCGAGGCGACGTTCTACGCCACGGTCACCAACCACGGCAACAGCCCGACCGGCCCGTTCGTGCTCGAGCTCAACCCGGACACGTTCGAGGTCATCACGCCCAGCATGAAGACCGTCGCCCAGCAGGTCAGCGACCTCGGGCCGGGCGAGTCGACGACGCTGGCGCTGCCGGTGACCTACCCGCAGAAGGGCAACTTCCGGGTGGTGGCCAAGGCCGACGCGTTCGACAAGGTCGCCGAGACCAACGAGGCCAACAACCTCAAGATCCTCAACGTGACCGTCAAGCCGGCGCCGATCGACCTCGTCATCAGCGACTTCTCGATCTCGCCGAGCCAGCCGGTGCGCGGCGAGCCGGCGACCGCCTCCATCACGGTGAAGAACAACGGGCCGATCGCGACCCCGGACTTCTTCGTCAGCTGGAAGCCGACCGACGACGCGTGGTTCCCGAGCCTGGCCTTCGTGCAGGGCCTGCATCCGGGCGAGTCCAAGACCGTGACGATGCAGGGCACCTACTGGGGCACCGGGACGTTCACGACGGTCGCCCAGGTCGACGTGTTCAACCAGGTCGAGGAGCCGGCTCCGGGGGCGGAGGACAACAACACCCAGTCGAAGTCGGTGACGGTCGTGCCGCCGTCGACGACGCTGGACGTCAAGCTCGACCACCTCAACGCGCTCAACGACATGGACGACTCGCTGCTCAACCACGACGGGGAGTGGGACGACATCCTCTTCGCGGTCTTCGACCCGACGGCGAGCTGCAACGTCAACATCAGCCGAGGCCCGCTGAGCTTCAACCAGACAGTGCCGATGGTGCGCTGCACGACCGCCGGCGACGACAGCGTCAACGACGAGGACGATCCGACCGTCACCGTCAACAAGACGCTGCGCGTCACGCTCGAGGACTTCACGCCGCTCGTGGCGGCGGTCGGGGTGCTCGAGAACGACGATCCGCTGGCGCCGGACGTGCCCGGGTTCTCGACGCTTATCAAGTTCAAGCCCGACTACCTCAACCTGCCGGGCACGATCCAGACGCCGGGCCAGGGCTGCTCGAAGATCAGCGCGCTCGGCGAGGTCTCCGAGGCCAGCGGCGGTCACTGCTTCGACGCCTTCTGGCAGGTGTCGACGGTGGGCACGGTCGGGTCGTCGTCGCTGGCGAGGACGATGACCGAGTCGGCGGCGCCGGGCGGCACGTCGCGGATCTCCAACGCGACGATCCGGCTGGCGGCCAAGAACCAGAGCTACCTGAACCGGTCGCTGCGCAA
This sequence comes from Solirubrobacterales bacterium, assembly GCA_040255945.1. GTDB lineage: Bacteria > Actinomycetota > Thermoleophilia > Solirubrobacterales > Solirubrobacteraceae > Baekduia. The sequence continues at coordinate 7,942 of JBDZVZ010000098.1, forward strand.
GCTGCAGCGCAACGTGGCGAAGTTCAGCCGCAAGGCGAGCAAGTCGCACAAGAAGGGCGCGCGCAAGGCGAAGCTGCGGGTGCGCGTCCGCACGGTCCACCGCTGACGCACGCACAGCACGCGCGTGGTGCCTGGCACTGAGGTGCCAGGCACCACGGTGCCAGGT
>JBDZVZ010000098.1:8207-9952 GCA_040255945.1 Solirubrobacterales bacterium
CTCTGACCCCAGGGTTGTTGCGTAAGGAGGTCGGCGCGGGGCGGTTGCAACAGGTGACATGCCTTTGCGCCGACTCCTTCCCGTGCTCACCGCTGCCCTGTTGCTGGGGGTGGCCGCCAGCGCCCACGCTGCCACGCCGTTCACCGCCGGATCGGGCGGATCCTCGCCCGACATCGCGGTCTCCGACAGCGGCGCCGGGCACATCGTGTGGACGACGCCGAACCCGAGCACGGTTGGCTACTGCCGCGTGATGCCGGGCGGCGCCAGCTGCGACCGCACCGCCACGCTGAGCTTCCCGGGCGGGTTCAGCCCCAACCAGCGCGACGCCTCGGTGTTCGCGCCGGCCGGCACGAACAAGGTCGTGGTCGTCGCGGGCTGCTGGAACTGCGGGTTCGGCGGCGGCGTCACCGAGCGCGTGTTCCGGTGGGACTCGGCCGACGGCGGCTCCTCGTTTGCCGGCCCGTTCGAGATCCAGGCGGCCGCCGGGTTCAAGTACTCCGACGGCCACGGCGCCTGGCTGGACGACGCGAGCCTCTTCGTCGGGATCTCGGGCGCCGCGCTGCAGGCGATGCCGCCGGGCATCACCGGTGCGGTGACCCACACGGGGTTCGCGCTGAACTACGGCCCCGAGGTGGCGCGGGTCCCGGGCGGCAACGGCCTGGTGTCGGCCACCAACGACCTCGACGCGATCTCCTACAACGTCTACAACGGTGCGGCGCTGACCGCGGTCGCCATCAACAACCCGGCGAACTGGAGCGGGCCGCAGCTGCTGTCGGGCGCCGAGGGCGACAACGACAGCTCGGGTGTCATCGCCGGTCCGTCCGGGTTGTTCCTGCACTACCGCCGCGGGTTGGGCGGCGACGCGCAGGTCGCGGTGCGGCGCTTCGACCCGGTCGCCAAGACGTTCGGGGCGCCCCAGTACATCGCCGGCGACAGCGCGGTCGACCATTCCAGTCTGGCCTACCCGGACGCGACGGTCGACGGCGGCGGCCGGATCCACGCGGTCTGGCGCTCGCTCTATGACGGCGGCCGGTTGCGCTACACGGTCTCGGACGCGACGGGGTCGACGTTCGGCGTGCCGGCGACGCTCGCCGGCCACGAGACGATCACTGCTCCGCGGGTGGCGGCCGACCCGTCCGGCCACGGCTTCGCGGTGTGGTCGAGCACCGGCAGCGCCGTCCGGGCGGTCGCGCTGGACCCGCAGGCCGAGGTCTCCGGTGGCGGCGGAGGCGGAGGCGGCGGCGGTGGTGGCGGCGGCACGCTGCCGGGTGGTCCGGGAACGACGACGACGCCGGGCGGCACGCCGACCACGACGCCGACGAGGCCGACGCGGCGCCCGTCGCCGGTGCGGACGACGACGGCGCGGGTGCCCGGCGCGACGGTGTCGTTCGGCGTGCCCCGCGGGTGCGTGGTGCGCGGCAGGACGTTCACGGTCACGCTGCGCTGGAAGAAGCAGAAGCGCAAGGGCAACAAGTTCGTCAAGGTCCGCCGCGCCGACTTCTACATCGGCACGAAGCGGGTGAAGATCGACCGCAAGGCGCCGTTCCGCCAGCGGCTGCGCGTGACGGCCAAGGCCAGGAAGGGCTCGAAGATCACGGTCCGCGCCCGGGCGTTCATCAAGGTCAAGCGCGGCACGTCGCCGACGAAGTCGATCCGCGCGACGATCCGGGTCTGCACGTAGCGCGGGGGCAGCGCGGGCGGCGGGCGCGGGGGACGCGACGTGCGCGCCTTCGTCGTCGGCGAGC
>JBDZVZ010000099.1:0-2233 GCA_040255945.1 Solirubrobacterales bacterium
CCGAGAGCTTCGTCGACAGCTTCAAGACCGAGCTGATCTCAGACCGCGTCTGGCGACGTCGGTGATGGACAGGACCACCACTCAAGAGGCGTGAGCAGCACGCGCTGACGCCGCGCTGGCCGCGGCGTCAGCGGCGCATCGTCCTACGGCCGGTCGGGGCCGCCCCACGGGCCGCCGCGGTGCCCGCCGGGGCCGCCGGGCCCGCCGAAGCGCCCGAGCTGCCCGAGGTGGTCGAGCATGTCGTCGAGGTGGTCGGCCAGCTCGTCGTGCTGGGCCTGCGTGATGCGGCCCGCCTTCAGATCGGCGTCGAGCTGCTTGGTCGCCGCCGCCTTCACCGCGGCCTTGACGTCATCGAGGCTCTTGTTGTTGGCCTTGGCGATCGACTCCAACGTCTTGCCGTCGCGCAGCTGCTGCATCAGCGTGCTCTCGCTGATGCCCAGGGCCTTGGCGGCCTCCGTCATCAGCGACGAGCCGCCGCGCATCCGCATCCCGCCGCCGGGGCCGCCGTGGCGGCCCGGGCCGAGCCCGAGGACGGTCCCGGCCTCCTTGCGGCGCTGCTTGAGCGCGTCGGCCTGGGCCTGCGTGAGCTTGCCGGCCTTGACCGCCGCGTCGATCTGGGCGTCCTCGGCCTCGCCGAGCGCGGTCCGCAGGTCCTCGGCGCTGACGCCGAGGCGCTTGGCCGCGTCGCTGATGACGGCCTGCTCGGTCGCCTTGTGGTCGTCGGTGGCGGCGATGGCGCCGGCGGTCCCGCCGCCGATCGCGGCGACCGTGACGAGCCCGGCGATCAGGTGCTTGGTCTTCATGGCCACGAGGCTCGCGCAGGACCCTGAGATCCGGCTGAGAGATCCGCCGGAGCCCGCTGGGACTCAGGCCGACGCGGCCGCCACCGGCAGCCGGACGACGAACGACGCCCCGCCGCCCTCGGCGTCTCGGGCCTGCACCGACCCGCCGTGGGCCGCGACGATCGCCGCGACGATCGCCAGCCCCAGGCCGGCGCCCGCCCGGCCGCGGGTGCGGCCGCCCTCCGCCCGCCAGAAGCGCCCGAAGAGCTCCTCCGGGTCGGCCGTCGCCGGCAGGCCCGGCCCGTGGTCACGCACCTCGAGGCGGACCTGCCCACCGTCGGTTCGCGCCGACACCTCCACCGGCGTGCCGGGCGGCGTGTGGGCGACCGCGTTGCGCAGCAGGTTGCCGAGGACCTGGCGCAACTGGTCGGCGTCGCCGACGACGGTCAGCGGCGGCTCGGCGTGCGCGTCGATACGCCGGTCGGGGGCCGCCGCCCGGGCGTCGGAGGCCGCGTCGCGCACGAGCGCGGCGACGTCGACCGGCACATGCGGGGCGTCGGCGACCTCGTCGAGGCGCGCGAGCGTCAGCAGGTCCTCGACGAGCACCCCCATCCGGGTCGCCTCGTCCTCGATGCGCCCGAGCGCCCTGGCCCGCCCGGCCTCGTCGTCGACCGCGCCCATCCGGAACAGCTCGGCGTAGCCCCGGATCGAGGCCAGCGGGGTGCGCAGCTCGTGTGACGCGTCGGCCAGGAACCGGCGCAGCTTGTCCTCGGAGGCCTCGCGCCGGCGAAACGCATCCTCGAGCCGGTCGAGCATCGCGTTGAGCGCCAGGCCGAGGCGGCCGACCTCGGTGCGCTCGTCGGTGTCGGCGACGCGATGGGAGAGGTCGCCGCCGGCGATGGCGTCCGCCGTGTGCCCCATGCGCTCCAGCGGCAGCAGCCCGACGCGCACGACGAGCCGCGCGACGAGCGCCAGCGCGACGAGCACGCCCGCGATGACGAGCGCCTCGACGAGCAGGAGCCGGTGCAGGGTCGCGGCGGTGTCGCGCAGCGGCACCGCGACGACGCCGGTCAGCCCGGTCACCGGGTCGCGGCGGGCGAGCAGGCGATAGTCCGTGGCGCCGGTGCCGCCGACGGTGACGATGCGATCGGCCGGCACGTCGTCGGGCACGTCCGGCTTGGCCGCGCCGGTGTCGGCGTCGAGTTGCAGGACGCGCTCGGCCAGCACGCCGCCGCCGGGCCGCAGGATCGCGACGTAGGTCCCGGACGGCGCGCCGAGCTCGCCGCCCGGCCCGCCGCGGCGCCGGGCGCCGGGACCGCCGGGGCCCTCGCCGAAGCCGACCCCCGGGCGCTCCAGCGCCCCGCCGATGAGCCCGGCCGCCCCGCGCACCTGCTGATCGACGCGCTCGTAGAGGAACGAGCGCTGCTCGGCGTAGGTGATCCCGCCCAGCA
>JBDZVZ010000099.1:2333-7598 GCA_040255945.1 Solirubrobacterales bacterium
TCGACGCGCTCGTAGAGGAACGAGCGCTGCTCGGCGTAGGTGATCCCGCCCAGCAGCAGCAGGCCCACGGCGGACAGCGCGAGCACCGCGGCGACGAGCCGGCCGCGCAGCGAGCGCATCACGCCCGCGGCGCCCGCAGCGCGTAGCCGACCCCGCGCACCGTGTGGATGAGCGACGGCCCGTACCGGTCGAGCTTCTTGCGCAGGTAGGACACGTAGGTCTCCAGCACGCGCGCGTCACCGCCGAAGTCGTAGTCCCACACGTGCTCGAGCAGCTGCGCGCGCGTCAGCGCCCGCCGCGGGTTGAGCATGAGGTAGCGCAGCAGCCGGTACTCGGTGGCGGTGAGCTCGACGAGCTCGCCCGCGCGCATGACCTCGTGGGCGTCGTCGTCGAGCTCGAGATCCTCGAAGACCAGGCGGCTGGAGTCGGGCTCGGCCAGCCCGGCCCGGCGCAGGATCGACCGGACGCGGGCGACGAGCTCCTCGAGGCTGAACGGCTTGGTGACGTAGTCGTCGCCGCCGACCGTGAGGCCGCGGACCTTGTCCTCGGTGGCGTCGCGCGCGCTGAGGAAGACGATCGGCACACGGGCCCGGTCGGCGCCCAGGCGCCGCGCGACCTCGAAGCCGTCGAGGTCGGGCAGCATGACGTCGAGGACGATGAGCTCGGGGCGAAACCGCGCGGCGGCGGTCAGCGCCTCGGCCCCCGACGCGGCCGTCTCGACCTCGAAGCCCTCGAAGCGCAGCGCCATCGAGAGGACGTCCGCGATGTTCGGCTCGTCGTCGACGACGAGGATCCGGTGGTTGGCCTGACGTGCCATGTCGCCCAAGGCAAGCACCGCTTCCTGGGAGGTTGCTGTGAACCCCGGGTACGGTGCGCCGCACATGACGATCTCAGACGGAGAGGTCCTGTTGCGGCTGGCGCTCGCCGTCGTCCTGTGCGGAGCGATCGGTCTGGAGCGCGAATCGCGCGACCAGGTGGCCGGCCTGCGCACGCACATCCTCGTGGGCGTGGGCGCCGCGCTGTTCACGCTCGTCTCGGCCTACGGGTTCAGCGAGTTCGGCACCGCTCGCGACCCGACGCGCATCGCCGCCCAGATCGTGTCGGGCATCGGCTTCCTGGGGGCCGGCGCGATCATCCGCCAGGGGTTCGACGTCCGCGGGCTCACGACGGCGGCTGCGCTGTGGATCGTCGCCGCGATCGGCATGGCGTGCGGCGCCGGCTACTACTTCGGGGCCGCGATCACGACCGCGGTCGTCCTGCCGTCGCTCATCATCTTCCGGCGGCTGCGCCCCACGCTCATGCGGCGGCTGCGGACCGACTTCGTCATCGTCGACCTCGAGCTCGTGCCCGGCGGGCCGATCGGCGACGTGCTCACCGAGCTCGTGCGCTGCGGGGCGAAGGTCACCGGCATGGAGACCGACATGGACCAGGACCTCGAGCACATCCGCCTGCAGCTGCGGGCGGCCCCGGAGGTCGACGTCGAGCAGGCGCTCAGCCAGATCGCCCAGCTCGACGGGGTGCGCAGCGTGCGGGCCGCCGACGTCGGGCTGCGGCGGGCGCTCGTGACGCCCGAAGACGACTAGTCCCCGGGGGCGCTGCGGAGAACTACGGCGGCAAGCCGACGGCCGGGTGCGGTGGCGCGCGGGCGCCCGGCACGTTTGGATGTATGGGTGCCTCCCGATCACGCGTCGACCGACGACGTCCTGCAGGGCGCTCTGCCCGTCCGTCGCTGGGCGGAACGGCGGGCGGTCGTCCTCACGAGCGCCGCGATGCTGTTCCTCGGCGTCTTCGCCCTGCGGCAGAGCAGCGCGGACCCGGCCCCCGCGCTCGCGCTGCTGTACGTCGTGCCGATCGCGCTCGTCGCGATCGAGCTCGGGCTGCTGGCCGGGCTCCTGACGGCGACGGCCGCGCTGGCGCTCGTCGGCGTGTGGGCGCTCGACGCCGACCCGGGCGTCAGCTTCATGGGGATGTTCACGCGCGGGGTCGCGTTCTTCGCCGTCGGGAGCATCGCCGGGCGCTTCAGCGACCAGATGCGCGAGTCGCAGCGCCGCCAGCAGCTCCTGCTCGAGTCCGGCCTGGCGCTGTCGAAGCTCACGGAGGCCAACGAGCTGTCGAGCCGCCTCGTGGAGGACGCGCGGCGGCTCATCGGCCAGGCGGCGGTGCGCGTCGACCTCGACAGCTCGATGCCGCAGTGCAACGGCCATCACAACGGCGACGTCGTCATCCCGATCGCCACGCGCGGCGTCCGCTACGGGACGCTGGCCGTCACGCCGAGCCGCGCCATCGACCGGCAGGACCGGGCCACGCTGGCGATCCTCGCGCTGCAGGCCGCGGTCGCCGCTGAGAACCGCCGGCTGCTGGAGGTCGAGCGCGAGCGGGCGATCATCGGCGCCGAGCTGCACGAGGCGCGAGCGAGCCTGGCCGAGCGCGGCCGCGAGCTGCGCGAGGTCATGGACCGCCAGGAGGCCGAGCGCGACCACGTCTCCCTCCAGCTGCGCGAGCAGGCCGCCCAGACGCTGGCGGCGATGCTGCTCGGCCTGCGCGCGCTCGAGCGCGACCTCGACTCCGAACGGGCGGCCCCGACGCTCGGCGCGCTGCAGTCCGACGCCGACGCCACCCTGCGGTCGCTGCGTGCGTTGGCTGCGTCGCTGCGGCCGCCGGCGCTCCAGCTCGGGCTGCCCGCGGCCCTCGACGCGCTCGCCGAACACGCCGGCGACCGTGGCTGGGGCGAGATGACCGTCGCCGTCCAGGACGTGGCCGGCCTGGACCCCGACATGGAGACGATGGCCTACCGCCTCGTCGAGGAGGCCGCCGAGGCGGGCCGCGGCGCCGCCTCGGTCATCGTGCGCACCGACCCGGCGGCGCACGAGCTCGTCATCGTCATGGATGTCCCCACCGACGCGATCGCCCCGGAGCGGCTGACGCTGCTGCGCGCCCGCCTGGGGATCGTGCGCGGCACGCTGACCGCCGACGAGGGCGAGCTGCGCATCGGGATCCCGCTGCCCGACAACACCTGACGATCGCCCGGGCACTGGCTTTCTCCACCGCCGTTGTGGGAAACTGTGAGCGATGGACGTACCGACCCGACCCGGCGACGTGCTCTCCCAGCCCACACGGGCGCGGCTCTTCGCGCTGCTCGGCGAGCTGCGCCGACCGGCGACGACCGAGGAGCTCGCCGAACGGCTCGAGCTGCATCCCAACGGTGTCCGGGTGCATCTCGACCGGCTCTGCACCGCCGGGCTCGTCAGCCGCGGCCGCCGGCGCCAGGCGCGCGGACGGCCGCGCGACGTCTGGTCGATCAGCCCCGACGCCCAGCCCGGCGGCGACCCGCCGACCGGCTACGCCGAGCTCGGCCGCTGGCTCGTGCGGGCCATGGCCAGCAGCCACACCGACCTCGAGGACATCGAGGAGGCCGGCCGCCAGATCGGCCGCGAGCTGCCGGCGCCCGCCGGCGACAGCACGCCCGAGGAGCGCTTCCAGGCGGCGCTGTCGGCGCTGGGCTTCCAGCCGCGGCGCGAGCCGGGCGAGGACGGAGCGGTCACCTACTGCCTCGACAACTGCCCCTACCGCGAGGCCGTGCACGAGCGCCAGCCGATCGTCTGCGGCCTGCACCGCGGCATGACGCAGGGCATGCTCGACGCGATCGATCCCGACACGACCCTCGAGGCCTTCGTCGCGAAGGACCCCGACACCGCCGGCTGCCTCATCGAGCTCCGGGGGCCGCTGACGTCGCCGGATCCGCCGGGCGAGGCGGACGCCCAGAAGCCGGCGGCCTGACCGCGCCGCGGCGCCCCCGGCGGCGCGCCCGCACCGCCAGCGTGGCCGAGATGCCGATGAAGGCGACGATCGCCAGCTCGTCGAGCGCTCCGCCGGTCCGCCACAGCGTGACGTTCTCGCCGGCGTCGCCCACGAGGCGCAGCACGAGCCCGACGTGCAGCAGCGTCAGCGGGCCGTAGAGCACCGGCCGGTAGGGCAGGTCGACGGAGAGCACCGCGGGAACGATGACCGGCGCGTGGGCGAAGACCATCGAGAACACGAAGCCGAGGAAGATCGCGTGGATCATGGCGTCGTAGCCGAAGCCGCCGCCGTCCAGGCGGCCGGCGACGAGCCAGACGATGCCCGCGACGGCGAGCCACGCGTACCCGGCGATGAGCGCAACGGCCATGTACCGAGGAGCCCCCGGGGCGCGGACCGTCCTTCGTGCGACGTCGTGGCGGGCCAGCCACAGGGCCTGCGCCAGCAGGGCGGCCCCGGCGATCCGGACGCCGCCCGACGGCCACGGCGCGACGAGCGCCGTGCCGAGCAGGTAGACGCCGACGGCCGCCAGCAGCTGCCGCCGCACCCGCGCCGGCGGGCGGCGCATGCGCGAGAGCTCGAGCCGCTCGCCGACGATCGTCAGCACGAGGAAGGCCGCCAGCCAGGGGACGACGTCGACGACCGCGGCCCCCGCGAGCCAGCGCACCGCGCCGACGAGCCAGGCGGCGGCGCCCAGGCCCATGACCGTGTTGTGGGCGCTGGGCTGGATGCGGTGCACGGCGACGAAGACCGCCACCAGGACGAGCCCGCCGAGCGCCAGCAGCGCCTGGCCGCCCTGCTCGGGCAGCCCGACCAGCAGCCACATCGCCCCCGCGGCCGCCGCGATCGGGGTGACGTAGCACCAGCGCCGCCGTAGGGCGACGGCACGCTCGAGGCCGATCTGGGTGCCGAGGAACCCGAGGACGAGCAGCGGGCCGTGCAGCGACGCCAGCGGCGGCCGCAGCGCCGGCAGGTCGAAGCCGAGCCGCAGCAGGCCCGCCCAGAGGCCCGCGAGCAGCAGGACCAGCGCGGCGGCCAGCAGCGGCAGCCGGCGCGCGAGCCGCGAGGGCGGGCGCCCCGGGGGACGGGCGGTCACGCGGCCCATCCGAGCGCGGCACGCGCGTCGTCGGTCATGTCCTCCGGCTGCCACGCGGGCTCGTACTCGCAGGTGACGTCGACGTCGTGCAGGCCCGGCAGCTGCCACAGGCAGCTGCGGATCTCGTCCTCGATGTAGCTCGAGAGCGGACACGCAGGGGTCGTGACCGTGAAGCGGATCGTCGCGTTGCCGTCCGCGACCTCGACCTCGCGCAGCAGGCCGAGGTTGACGATGTCGATCCCGAGCTCGGGGTCGATGACCTCGTGGAGGAGCTCGCGGATGAGCTCGGGGGAGGGGTCGTCAAGTTCCTCGAGCATGAGGTACTTTATACATCATGGCTATGCAAAATGGCGAACCGGTGGACGTGCTCGCCG
>JBDZVZ010000099.1:7698-9856 GCA_040255945.1 Solirubrobacterales bacterium
GGTACTTTATACATCATGGCTATGCAAAATGGCGAACCGGTGGACGTGCTCGCCGCGACGCTCGTGAAGGCCGTGCTCGAGCTCGGCCGCGCCGGGCAGCCGCAGCGGGCCAACCGCCTCGCGGCGGTCGCCTACGCGGCCGTCCGCCACGACCACCCGGACGCCACGCGCCGCCTCAACGGGGTCATGCATTCGCTCGCGCGGATGGAGTCCCCGCCCCCACCCCAACGATCCGAAACGGAGACCTCCATGCCCCAGACCATCGACGTTCGCCCCGAGCCGCCCGTCCGCCGTCACGCGCTCATCTTCGAGACGTTCGACACCCTGCCCGTCGACGACAACTTCGAGCTCGTCAACGACCACGACCCCAAGCCGCTCTACTACCAGCTCGAGGCCGAGCAGACCGGCAAGTTCACGTGGGAGTACCTCGAGGAGGGGCCGGAGGTCTGGCGCGTGCGCATCGGTCGCACCGCCGCGTAGCTCGCTGGGGGAACGGTTCGCCTCCCTCGCCGCCGCCGCTCAGGCCGCCGCGGCGGCGAGGCGGCGGACGCGCGGGAAGAGCACGTTGTTCTCCTCGTGGATGTGCTGGTGCAGATCGCGCTCGAAGGCGTCGAGCGCGCCGAGCAGGGCCCGGTGCGTCCCGCAGTAGGCCTTCTCGGTGTCGTAGCCGTCGGCCCGCTCGCGCAACGCCACGAGCGCCTCGCCGACCCCGGCGTGCTCGTGCTCGTTGCCGGCGATGAGCCCCTCGTCGAGACCGGCGGCCGGATCGTGCTCGACGGCCAGGCAGGCCGGGAAGATCACCTGCTCCTCCTCGAGCATGTGGTGCTCGAGGTCGACGCGCACGCCCGCGAAGCGCTCCTGCAGGTCGGCGAGCTCGTCGTGGTCGGCGCCGTGGACGCGCACGACGGTGGCCAGCAGATCGGTGATGCGCTGCATGTCGCTGCGCAGCGGCCCGTGGTGGGCGGTGATGATGTGGTCGCAGAGCTCGCCGATCGTCGCATCGGGGACGACGTGCCCGTCGGACGCCCCGGCGGGCGTCGCCTCGACCGCGGCGAGCACGGTCGTGACCGTGGCGATGTCGAGGCCGCGCTCGCCGCAGGCGTCGGCGAGCGTGCGCTGGCCGCCGCAGCAGTAGTCGAGACCGAGGCGCTCGAACAGCTCGGCGCGGCGCGAGTCCTCGGCGACGAGGTCGCCCAGGCGCGCCTGCGGATCGATGGTCGTCACGAGGTTCTCCTTTCGCACAGTGATAGTTTTCCCACTGTACATGGAAGAACGACGTCCTTCCGAAACGGCGTTCGCCGGCGCCGCAACGGCGTTCCTGGGTGCGGCCGCCGCCGTCACCGTCGTGCAGCTCGCCGGCCCCATCACCCGCGGCTGGTGGCTCGTCGCCTATCTCGCGCTCGTCGGCGGCGTCGCCCAGGTGCTGCTGGGCAACGGGCAGCTGGCGCTGGTCGGCCGCACGGCGGGCGCGGGCACGCGAGCCGGGCCCGACGGGCGCTGGTGGGTCGCGCCGTGGGTGCTGTGGAACGCGGGCACGATGACCGTCGCCGCCACCGACCTCGCCGGCAGCGCCGCCGGCGTGCTCGCGGGCAGCGCCGCGCTGCTCGTCGCGCTCGGCCTGTTCGCCGGCCACCTGCACGGCGCCCGCGCGTGCCCGCGGTGTGCGCCAAGCCTGTGGACCGGCGCCTACGCGGCGCTCGTCGTCTTCCTCGCGGTCAGCGTCTTCACCGGCGCCGGCCTGGCCGGCGCGCTGTAGCTCACAGCACGCGAAAGGCGATGCCGGCGCGCTGCAGCCGGGTACGCAGGGCCGGGCCCATCGCCACCGCCGGCGTCACCTGGCCGCTCACCGCGGGCAGGTCAGGGTCGACCGCGAGGCAGAGCGCCGACTCGGCGAGCATCCGCGACGTCTCCCGATAGCCCGGGTCGCCGCCGGCGACCTCGCAGTCGACCCGGCGCCCGCCGCCCTCGCCGAGGAACCGCACCGAGAACCAGCCGCGCTCGAGCTGCTGCTCGCTGGGTCCCTGGCCCTGGGGCATCCTCGCCAGCAGGGCGCGACGCACCGGTCCGACCTGGGCAGCCGTGAACGCCGCGGCGGCGCCGGCGACCCCGCCGACGACGACCGGCAGCCGCCGGATCGCCAGGTAGTGGCCGTAGGTGA
>JBDZVZ010000005.1:0-96788 GCA_040255945.1 Solirubrobacterales bacterium
CCGTCGGTGCGCTGGAGCCAGACGTCGCTGTAGGCGCCCTTGCCGGGCTCGGCCTCGACGGCGCCGATCGCGCCGAAGTGCTGGCCGCGCTCGATCTGCACGAGCATGAGGTCGCCCTTGGGGTCGACGTCCTGGACGCCGCGATGGGTTCCGGTGCCGGCGCCGGGCAGGACGGGCATGGCGCAGGTCAGGCAGCGCTCGTCGCTGCCGTCGCGGGCGGCGCTGTAGGCGTCCCACAGGCCGTCGCTGCCGCGCGCGTTGTAGAGGACGCGGTCGAGGCTGGCGCTCCAGCCCATGGGGGCGGCGTTCGTCTTCCACACGGTGACGCCGGTGGTCGCGTAGGTGGCGGCGGAGGCAGGCGTGGTCCCGGCCATCGCGCCGATGACGGCAGCGACGGCCAGCCCGGCCAGCCGGCGGGCGGCGCCGGCGGGCGGTCGAAGCATGTTGGGGTCCTTCTTGGCGGCGGGGTACGACGCCGCAGGTATCGACCACTGATGAGCGCCGCTCAAGCACGTTCGTGCGGGTGGGGGACGATCGTCTGACCCGGCGTCCCCCCGGCGGGGGAGGAGCGCCTCACCCGTGTGAGGGAGCGGCCGGCTCTCGGCTCAGTCGCCCGGCACGTCGGGCGTCAGCTGCCCGGCGGGGATGACGGCGGGCGTCCCGCCGGGCGGCGTCCAGGTGAGCTGGACGACCCCGTCGCCCCACAGGTTCCAGTAGTCCAGCCGGATCGCGCTGCGCTGACCGGCCGCCCGGTCGACATCGGCGCACTGCCGGCCGCCGAACGCATTCCAGCCGTCGAGGACGAGGCGCTCGTCGAGCCACAGCTTCGCGCCGTCGTCGGCGCGCACGCAGAAGCGGTACGTGCCGGTCTGCGGGGTGTCGATCGTCCCCGTCCAGCGCACCGCGTAGGGCCCGTCGGGGATGCCGGATGCCGGCGGCTGCGTCCAGCGGAAGCCCAGCGACGGGTTCTCGATGCGGGTCGCCACCGGCCAGAACGGCCAGAACCCGGCGTAGTAGCGGCCGACGAGCCCCGCGGGATGGTCGTAGCGGCCCAGTCGGAACATGAGCGCGACCTGGTCCTGACCGGCCGGGTCGGCTGCGACGCCGGCGACGAACCGGGACGGGTCGCGCGGGTCGAACGCCACGCCGCCGACGACCGAGTAGCCGCGGCCAAGCGCGTTCCACGGCTCGTTCATGTAGGTCAATCGATGCTGGTCGCTGCCGTCGGGGTGCATCATCCAGAAGTCCAGGCCGGCGTCGGACGTGCTGTGCGTGCGGCCGTACATGATGCGGTCGCCCTCCGGCACGTAATAGGCGAACTCGTTGTAGTTGCGGAACATGCCGGCGCCGGGGTCGTCGGGGCTCAGGCGCCGCGCGGGCTCGCTGAAGTCGGCCGGCACCGTGTAGATCTGGCTGTCCCACCAGTGCTCCATGCCGAGGTCGCTGGCGAAGATGATCTGCCGGTTGTCGGGCGAGAACCCGTAGGGCTCGTAGAAGCGGAAGCCCTCCGGCTCGTAGGTGCGGACGTTGTCCAGGCGCGGGGTGCCGTCGTCCCAGACGATGTCGGCGGTCTTCAGCCGCCAGGCGCCGAGGTTCAGGATCGCCGGGAAGTAGAGCTCGGCCCAGACGACCTTCGTGCCGGTGCGGTCGAAGCGCGGCCACATCGTCCCGAGCGTGAAGCTCCACGGCGCGGCGATGTCGGTCAGCGGCCAGGCCCGCGTCCCGTCGGTGCGGGCCAGCCAGATGTCGTTGAACGCCCCCTTGCCGGGCTCGGCCTCGATGCCGCCCACCGTCCCGAAGTGCTGGCCGCGCTCGACGGTGAGCAGCATGAGGTCGCCGCTGGGGTCGACGTCGCCGGCTCCGCGCTGGGTGGCCGTGCCGGCGCCGGGCAGGACCGGTCCGTCGCAGGTCAGGCAGCGCGGGTCGCCGCCGTCGGGGTCGGCGCTGTAGGCGTCCCAGAGGCCATCGGCCCCTCGCGAGTTGTAGATGATGCGATCGAGACTCGCGCTCCAGCCCATGGGCGCGGCGTTGTCCCTCCAGACAGCGGCCCCATCGGCTTCGTAGCGGACCGCCGACGCGGTGGTCGGCGTGGCGGCGAGTGCCACGATCGCGCAGACGAGCCCGGCGAGACGACTGACGCCGGCCCGCGACGATCGGTGCATTGTTGTTGTTGTCCTTCTGGCGGAAGATCAGCGGGAGCCTAGGCAGACCGCGTCGTCCCGCGTGGGGCAAACATTCACACCGGGTTCGTGCCAGCTTCGCGTCAACGGTGCGGAGCGGGGCGGTCTCGCCCGGCACCGGCGCTATGGTCCGGCGCCCGCGCATGGAGCTCCGTTCCGCCCTCCAGGACCACTTCGGCTTCGCCGACTTCCGCCCCGGCCAGCACGAGGCGGTCGCCGCCGCCTGCGCCGACCGCGACGTGCTCGTCGTCATGCCGACCGGCGCGGGCAAGTCGCTCTGCTACCAGCTGCCCGCGCTGCTGCGCGCGGACCTGACGATCGTCGTCTCCCCGCTCGTGTCGCTCATGCAGGACCAGGTCGACGCGCTGCAGAAGCGGCTTCCCGGCAAAGCGGCCCTGGTCAACGCCCAGCAGGACGCGGCCGCCAACGCCGAGGTCCTCGCGCGGGCCCGCGCCGGCGACCTGCGGCTGCTCTACGTCGCGCCGGAGCGCTTCTCCTCGCCGGGCTTCCTCGAGGCCATCCGGGAGGTGCCGATCGGGCTGTTCGTCGTCGACGAGGCGCACTGCGTCTCGCAGTGGGGCCATGACTTCCGGCCCGACTACTTCCGCCTGGCCGACGCGGCGCGCTGGCTCGGCGCGAAGGCCATCGTCGCATCGACCGCGACGGCGACGCCCGAGGTCGCGCGCGACATCGTCGCCCGGCTCGGGCTGCGCGACCCGGTGCGCGTGGCGACCGGCTTCGATCGGCCGAACCTCAGCTTCGCCGTCGTGCCGTGCGCGACCGCGGCCGACAAGCACGCGCGGCTGGCGGCGTCGCTGGCCGACCCCGCGGCCCGTCCGGCGATCGTCTACGCCGGCACGCGCAAGGCGTGCGAGGGGCTCGCCGAGCGGCTCGGCGCCCAGCTCGAGCTCGAGGTGCTCGCCTACCACGCGGGCCTGGGCCGGGCCGAGCGCGCGGCGGTCCAGCGGCGGTTCATGGACGGCGAGGTCGACGTCGTCGTCGCCACCAACGCGTTCGGGATGGGCGTCGACAAGGCCAACGTGCGCACGGTCGCCCACGCGGTCGTGCCGCCGTCGGTCGAGGCCTACTACCAGGAGGCCGGCCGCGCGGGGCGCGACGGCGCGCCGGCGCGGGCGCTGCTGTTCGCCGAGCCGCGCGACAAGGGCCTGCACGTCTTCTTCATCCAGCGCGCCGAGGTCTCCGAGGCGCTGCTGGACGCGATCGCCCAGCGGCTCGCCGCCAGCGGGCCGCAGACGACGTTCGACGTGGCGGTCGCCGACCTCGACGACGAGCCCGAGCGGGTGCGGGCGATCGTCGGCCACCTGGCGCGCGCGGGGGTCATTCAGCCCGCGCCGGCGCCGATGGACCGCGTGCGCGGCCGGGTCGTCGGGCCCTACGACGGGCGCGCGCGGGGGCTGGCGCGCAGCTCGGCGGCCGACGGCCAGCGCGTGCGCTGGCGCCAGTACCGGGCGGTGTGGGCGTTCGTCGAGGACGCCAGCTGCCGCCGCGCCGCGCTGCTGCACCACTTCGGCGACCCGGCGGCCCCGGCGCCCGCCGGGCCCTGCTGCGACGTCTGCGATCCCTCGCTGGTCCCCGCGTCGCCGACCGGCCAGGCGGTCGCAAGCCGCGCGGGCGCTGCCGATCACGGGTCGCTGGAGGCGGCGATCCTCGCCGTCGTCCGTGGGGCACGGCCGTCGATCGGCCGCACGCGGGTGGCCGACGTCCTGCGCGGCGGACGCGCGAAGGTCGTCCTGCGCAACGCCTGGGACGGCCTGCCCGAATACGGCACCTACGCGCATCTCACCGGCAAGGCCGTCCTGGCCACCGTCGACACGATGCTCGCCGACGGCCGGCTCGTCTCCACCGGCGGCCCCTACCCCGTGCTGCGCGAGGGCGACGGCGCCCAGGCGCAGCTCGTCGCCTGATGCTGCGCGTCGGCGTCCTGGCCTCCGGCGGGGGCACGAACCTCCAGGCGCTGCTCGACGACGTCCACGGCCACGAGGCGCGGATCGTCGCCGTCGCCTCCGACCAGCCCGACTGCCGGGCGCTGCAGCGGGCGACCGACGCCGGCGTGCCGATGTCGGTCTTCCCGCGCGGCGCCTTCCCGGACCGGGCGGCGCGCGACGCGGCGATCGGCGACTGGCTCGAGGTCCAGGGGGTCGAGCTCGTCGTCCTGGCCGGCTACATGGCGATCCTCGACGGCGGGTTCATCGCCCGGTTCGCCGACCGGATCGTCAACGTCCACCCGTCGCTGCTGCCCGCGTTCCCGGGCCTGCACGCCGTCGAGCAGGCGCTCGACTACGGGGTGAAGGTCGTCGGCGTGACCGTCCACTTCGTCGACGAGGGCGTCGACACGGGCGCGGTCATCCTCCAGGACGCGATCGCGCTGCCGCGCACCGACGACCCGGCCGCGGTGCTTGCCGCGCTGCGCCCGCTCGAGCACCGGCTGCTGCCCGAGGCGGTGCGGCTCATCGCGGCCGGCCGGGTCCGGCGTGACCCGGCCCATCCGCGCCGCGTGCTCGTCGACCGCTAGTCGCGGTCCGGGTCCTCGGCCGCGCCCTCGGCGTCCTGGCCGAAGCCGGCCCCAGGCCCGAGGTCCTCGGCGTTGCCGAGCACGCTCCCGCCCTCGCCGACATCCCTGCGCCGCTCGGCCGCCTTGTCCTGCGCGTCGTCGAGGTCGTGCTCGAGCCGGTGCAGCCGGCCCTCCATCTCCTCGGCGTCGTGGTCGAGGTCGTGGGCGATCTCCGGTCCGGAACGGCGGTCCGTCATGACCTCGACGTTCCCGCGGCCGTCCGGTTCCAACCGCCAGGGAATACGATCGTCCCATGGCCTCCGAGACCTCGCCGGCGACCCCGACCGCCCCTGGCGCCGTGCGCATCCAGCGGGCGCTGCTGTCGGTCTCCGACAAGCGCGGCATCGTCGATTTCGCCCGCGGGCTGGCCGAGCTGGGGGTCGAGCTCGTCTCGACCGGCGGCACCGCCGCCGCGCTGCAGGAAGCCGGGCTGGCCGTCCGCACGATCGACGACCTCACCGGCTTTCCGGAGATCATGGACGGCCGCGTCAAGACCCTGCACCCCAAGCTCTACGCGGGCCTGCTCGCCGTCCGCGACAACGAGGAGCACCTCGCCCAGGCGGGCGCGCACGAGATCGAGTTCGTCGACCTCGTCTGCGTCAACCTCTACCCGTTCGAGCGCACGGCGGCGCGGCGCGGGGTCAGCGAGGCCGAGGTCATCGAGAACATCGACATCGGCGGCCCGACGATGATCCGCGCCGCGGCCAAGAACCACGCGTTCGCGGCGGTGGTCGTCAAGCCCGAGTCCTACGACGCCGTCCTGGAGGAGCTGCGCGACAGCGGCGGCACGCTGTCGATGCCGACGCGCGAGTCACTGGCCGCCGAGGCGTTCTCCTACACCGCCCGCTACGACACCGCGATCACGCGCTGGTTCAGCGAGAAGAGCGAGGACTTCCCGCAGCTGTTCATCCGCGCCTACGAGAAGGTCGTCGACGTCCCCTACGGCGAGAACCCGCACCAGCGCGGGGCGTTCTATGCCCAGGTCGGCGCGCGGATGAACGTCCTGTCGCAGGTCCGCCAGCACCACGGCAAGCAGATCTCCTACAACAACATCCTCGACCTCGACGCGGCCCGCACCCTGGTCGGCGAGTTCGAGGTGCCGGCCTGCGTCATCGTCAAGCACAACAACCCCTGCGGGGTCGCGCTCGGGGCGACGGCGCTCGAGGCCTACGCCAAGGCGTTCGCGTGCGACCCGGTCAGCGCTTACGGCGGCATCATCGCCTTCAACCGGCCCGTCGACGAGGCGACCGCCGAGCGCCTGCACCAGCAGTTCATCGAGGTCCTCATCGCCCCCGGCTACGACGACGCGGCGATGGCGATCCTCACCCAGAAGCCGAACATCCGGATCCTCGAGGACGAGGAGCGCCGGTTGCCGGCGCTTGGCGAGCCCGACATTCGCCAGGTCACCGGCGGCCTGCTTGTCCAGGACCGCGACGGCGCCCGCGAGGAGCGCGACGCCATGGAGGTCGTCACGCAGCGCCAGCCGACCGACCGTGAGTGGGGCGACCTCGTCTTCGCCTGGCGCGTCGCGTCGAAGGTGAAGTCCAACGCGATCGTCGTCGCGCGCGACCTGGCGACGATCGGCATCGGCGCCGGCCAGATGAGCCGCGTCGACTCGGTTCGCCTGACCGTCGAGAAGTGCCAGAGCGACGAGGGCCTGAAGGGCGGCGCGCTGGCCTCCGACGCGTTCTTCCCGTTCGCCGACGGCCCCGAGCTGGCGGTCCAGGCGGGCGTGACGGCAGTCATCCAGCCGGGCGGCTCGATCCGCGACGACGAGGTCATCGCGGCCGCCGAGGAGGCGGGCGTCGCCATGGTTCTCACCCGGCGCCGGCACTTCCGCCACTAGATGGGCGAGCGCATCCAGCGCTGGGGGTCGGGCGGGCCGTTCGAGCCGGTCGTCGGCTACGCCCGCGTCGTGCGCGCCGGTCCGCACGTCTGGGTGGCCGGCTGCACGTCGACCGACGAGCACGGCGTCGTGCACGGCGAGACGCCCGGCGAGCAGGCGGCGCTGGCGCTCGCCAACGTCGTGCGGGCGCTGCACCAAGCGGGCGCCACGGCGCGCGACGTCGTGCGAACCCGCGTCTACATCACCGACGCCACTCGCTGGGAGGAGGTCGGCCGCGCCCACGGCGAGGTCTTCGGCGACGTCCGCCCGGCGGCCGCGATGGTCGAGGTCAGCGCGCTGCTGGACCCGCGGATGCTCGTCGAGATCGAGGCCGACGCGTACGTCGGCCGGGCGTAGAGGACCCGTCCCGGGCCCGGGTTGTCACCCGATCGGGCACGTTTCTATGGAGTTTTTCGGACTCAAGGTCTACAAATCGCCACGGACTTTCCCCACTGGACGTTTGTTTGATGGAGCGACATCGCCGCATGTCTCAGCCTGAGTGGTCATGAACGCTCTCTCTGCGTCACGGCGCATATCCAGCGTGTTTGGCTACATCCGCGCGGTGCTTGCCGTCTCGTTCCTTGCGTTCGGAGTTGTGGCCGTCGGCCCTGATGCGGCGATGGCAGACATCGGCTGTAGCTCCACCTGGGTTGGGCCTGCCTCTGGGGCGACTTGGGCGACCGCGGGCGCATGGTCACCGGCCCCTCCAACAGCAGCCGACAGTGTCTGCATCCCGTCGGGGACCACCGTGACCGTTGCTACAACTGCGTCGTTTCACGATCTGCAAGCCCCGAACGCCATCCTCAACGTCCAGGGCGGGACGCTCAACATGGCGGGCCCCAGTTCGCTCTCGTACGTGGCCGGGCTATCACAGTACGGCGGGACCATTACGGGCGCTGGAGAGCTGCGCGTTTCCAGCGCCTTCAACGTCGGCGGTTACGCGCGGATGTCCGGGGGCGGCGCGATCGTCGTCGAATCGGGCGTTGTCGGCACAATGGGCGATGCCACGGTGGACGGCTTTACGTTGCGAAACGATGGCTCGCTGTTGCAGAGTGGCACCGCCACGCTGTCCGGCAAGAACGGGGCCGTGCTTGACAACCGCGGCACGTACACGATGAACGCTGCGCGGTGCATGGGTTGCTCGTACGACGTGGGGATATTGTGGTACCCCAGCGGCGACGAGCAACCGGTCATCCGTAACTCCGGCACGTTCCAACGCACGGCGGGCGCCTCCGCTGGCGTGGTCAGCTTTGGGATGGACAACGACGGCGTCGTGGCGCTACAGGCCAGTCCCATCCAGTTCACACGGGGCGCTACTGGCGAAACATCGACCGGGTCATGGTCGGGCGTCATGGGCGGGAACGTGACCTTCGCGGGGCCGGTGACGCTCGGGAGCGCGACGCACCTCGATGGCCTGATCACCATTACCTCGGGCCCAGTCTCGGCCGCAAGCATCCAGGGGGCAAGTGCAAACCTGACCGTCCAGGGAGGAACATTAGAACTCACCGGCGCCGCGAGCGTGTCTTATCTGAACGGCCTGTCGCAGCCGGGTGGGGCGGTCAGTGTCGCGGGGCAGCTTCGTGTTGCTGCGTCTTACGGGTTGGGTCAGAGCGGCAGGGTGACGGGCGGCGGCAGCGTGATTGTGGAGTCGGGGGCGTCGGGCACGGTGGGTGGTGGAACGCTGGACGACGTCACGTTGCGTAACGACGGTTCGCTGTTGCAAAGCGGCAATGTCAGCTTGTCTGGCAAGAACGGTGCGGTGCTCGACAACCGTGGGACGTACACGTTCAACGCTGACCGGTGCGCTGGATGTTCGTATGAGCCGGGCATCGTGTGGACGCCGAGCGGCGATGCTCAGCCGCAAGTTCTCAACAGCGGTACATTCCGGCGCACCAGTGGTGTCGTGAGTGCCACGGTCAGTTGGGGGATCGACAACGATGGCGCAGTGGAGATCGGTGGCTCCAGCCCGGTTCGGTTCTCCCGGGGTGCGAGCGGGCAGACGTCTACGGGCTCGTGGGCTGGGGCGTCGGGCGGCGTGGTGATGTTCACGGGGCCGCTCACGCTTGGCTCGGCCGCCATCGACGGGGCTGTCACCGTCGGAGACGTCATTGGATCTGGTGCCTCGGTCACGGCCAGCGACCTTCAAGGCGACGGTGCTGCGTTGAAGGTCCAGAACGGCACGCTGACGCTGTCAGACCCTGCCGCCGTCTCACACGTCGCCTCGCTGTCGCAGGCCGGTGGGACAGTCGCCGGCCCCGGCCGGGTCGATGTCCTCAGCAGCCTTACGTTGACGCAGTACGCCACCCTTAACGAGGGTGCGCTTGTCGTTATGCGGTCGGGTGCCACGGGCTCGATCGCGAACGCGAGACTTGACGGCGCGACGTTGCGCAACCTCGGTGCACTCACGCAGGAGGCAAGCGGCTCGCAATTGGATGGTCGCAACGGGGCGCTTCTGGATAACCAGGGCGTCTATACGCTCAACGCCGAGGACTGCTCCGGGTGCTCCTATCGATCCGGGCTGGTGTTGGGCGGAACTGGGGCACCCGCGATTCTGCGCAATGCAGGAACGCTTCGGAAGACGAGTGGAAGCGGGACCAGCAATGTGTACTGGCCGTCCGAGAACCTTGGCACGATCCAGGAACTCAGTACCGGCCACATCAAGTTCTACGCTGCCTTCGGCCGCACCGCTCCGGGCCGAGAGGAGTCCTACGGATCAGGAAACGCCGCGATGCCCCAAATGCGTCGCAGTTGCTCTGGCAAGCCGGTTAACTGCGCGACCGGCAACCAATACGAGATGCAAGCGGACCTGGCTGTGGGCGGACGGGGCCTCGGACTGGCCGTCACCCGAACCTACAACTCGCAGTTGGCCGCTGGGCAGAGCTCCCCTGGACGCTTCGGGTACGGGTGGACGAGCACCTACGACGCCCACTTGGTGGTCGAGCCCGCGCAGTATCGCGCCACCGTGTACCAGGACGATGGCAGCAGCGTCCCGTTCATGCTCGCGGCGGACGGGACGATCACGGCTCCCGCATGGGTTCAGGCCAAGCTCACCAAGAACACGGCGGGCACATACACATACACATTGCCGGATCAATCGACGTACGTCTTCGATGCCGGCGGCAAGCTCATCTCTCTGGCCGACCGGAACGGCAACGCAACGGCCATGAGCTACGACGGATCAGCGAGGCTCGCGACCGTCACCGATCCGGCGGGCCGGACCGTGACCTACACATACAGCAATGATCTAGTCGAAAGCGCGACAGATCCATCAGGTTTGACCGTCCGCTACGGGTACACCGGCGGCGAGCTGACCAGCGTCAAGTACGACGGCGAAGACAGTCCGACGTGGACCTTCGGCTACGACGGCTCCCATCAGCTCACCAGCATGACGGATGCACGCGGCCACACCACCACGACCGAGTATGACGGCCAGCGCAGAGCGGTCAGCCAGACCGACGCGCTGAATCGGACCAGGACCTGGCAATACCTCGCCGACCAGACGAAGGTAACCGAGCCCGACGGCAGCGTCACCGATCTGTCGTTCAGCAACGGGCAGCCGACCAAGATCATTCGCGCAGAGGGGACCGCGGCCGAGACGACGCAGAGGCTGGTCTACGACTCGAGCCTGCGCAACACCGAGGTCACCGACGGAAACGGTCACACCACGACGTTCACATACGACGGAGACGGCAACCGCACATCGGCGACCGATCCGACGGGCCGCAAGCTGCGGTGGACCTACAACTCCACGCATGACGTCCTCACGGCCACCACCAACAGCGGCATCAAGACCACGATCGTCCGTGATCCACATGGCAATCCGACCTCGGTCTCAAGGACTTACGTCGACAGCGGCGTCCAACGTACCCAAGCGGTCACGATGACCTACGACAGCCATGGACAGCTCAAGTCGCTCAAGGACCCGCTGCAGCACGAAACCACCTTCGCTTACAACAGCGCTGGCGATCAGATCAGCAAGATGCTGCCCAACGGTCAGACGACGACCGCCAGCTACGACGCGAGCTCCCGAGTGGTGTCGATCACCGCGCCGCGCGGCACCGAGTCAGGGGCGGCGCCCTCGGCTCACACTACGACGGTCGACCGCGACAAGTTCGGCCGCCCGATCACGGTCACCGATCCACTCGGCCGGGCCACCCACACGACCTACGACGCCAACGGCAACATCACCGCCATCACCGACAGCGCCTCGCGCACCTCCCACGCAACCTACGACGCGGAAGACCAGCTGATCAAGGAGACCTTCGGAGATGGCTCCACCAGGCAACTGACCTACGATCCCATGGGTCGTATGGCGACGCGGACCGACGGCCGCGGGAAGGTGACGACCTATCACTACGACGCCGCCGGCAACCTGTCGGAGATCGTCGACCCGCTCGGCCGGGAGACGACGAGCGGGTTCGACGCCGGCGGTAACGTCACGCGGCGTACGGACGCGCTCGGCCGTACGACCACGTTCGCCTACGACGCCGCCGATCGCCTCAAGACGATCAGCTATCCGGCGCCAGACGCCTTCAGCGTCAACTACACCTACGACGCCGACGGCCGTCGAGCGTCGATGACCGACGCCACCGGACAGACCACATATAGCTACGACGAGCTCGGGCGCCTCAGCTCCGTCCGCACGGCAACTGGCCAAGACCTGTCCTACGCCTATGACCTGGCCGACCACCGCACGGGCATCACCTATCCCAACGGGCAGACGGTCACCTCGGACTATGACGCCAGCGGAAGGCTGACAGCCATCGGTGACTGGCTAGGCAACACGACAGAGTTCTCGTACGATGCCGACGGCAACCTTCTCCGCACTGACTTCCCAACCAGCCCCAGTACCAGCGACACATCGACGTACGACGACGCGGGAGAACTGGTTGATCTCAAGCTGGGCGAGGCAGGGAGCAGTTCGCCGCAGCTCGGCTATCAGTACGGACCTGGCGCGGAGGTCAGCCAGATCGCCAGCAGCGGCCTCCCGGGCTCAGGCACCCAAAGCTACGCATACGACAATGTCGGTCGGCTGGCTTCAGAGAACCTTCAGCAGGTCGCCTACGACCTTGCGGGTGACATAACCAAGCTGCCCTCCGGCGACAACCTCTCCTACGACGATGCCGGACAGCTGGTCAGCGCCAGCACCCCGAGCGGCGTTGTCTCCTTCGACTACAACGATGTCGGCCAGCGAGTCGCCCAGACACCGGCTGGCGGCACGGCTACCACGTACTCCTACAGCGGTGCGGGCCGGTTGGCATCGGTCGCCGTCCCTGGCACTGGGACCAATACGTACGCCTATGATGGCGACGGGCTAAGAATCCAGGCCACGAGCGGCGGCTCGTCAACCTCATTCCTGTGGGACCCGGCCAGCGGGGATCTGATCGGTGAGAATGCCACCAGTTACCTATATGGCCCGGACGGGCTGCCGTTCGAGGAGATCGACTCCAACGACACCCCCCGCTTCTACCACCACGACCGCCTGGGCAGCGTCCGCTCCGTAACCGACGCTAGCGGCACGCGTGTTGCGTCACAGAGTTTCGACGTCTACGGCAACCTCGTCGGTAGCACGGGGACCCGCCGAATCCCGTTCGGCTTCGCCGGCCAATACACCGACGCCGACACCGGACTCGTTTACATGCGGGCCCGCTACTACGATCCGCAGACGGGCCAGTTCCTGACGCGGGACCCGCTCGAGCAGATCACCGAGCAGGCGTACCAGTACGCAGGCAATGACCCTGTCAACGCTGTTGACCCACTCGGACTGTTCCCCATCTCCATTGGCCTACCCTCGCGGCAGGAGATCAGCGACGCCGCGGCTGGCTTTGGCGACAGGGCGAGTTTCGGTCTGACACGTAAGATCCGTCAGGCTCTCGGGGTCGACAACGTTAACTACTGCTCGGCCGCCTACGCCGGGGGAGACCACACAGGCGGCATCTTGGTTACCCTCGCTGTGCCCGAGGGGCGCCTGTTTGGGCTCGGCGCAAAGCTCGCCACAAAGGGCCTCGGAAACATCGCCGCCGGCGTGGTTCGAGACAAGCGTGTGCTGGGGGCGGCAGAGCGATGGCTTGGCGACGGGTACCGCGAAATTGCGCCGGGTGTCTTCCGCTCCGCGGATAACACCCGGCAATTCCGGATGACGCCCAGCGACCTCGGTGCGAAACACCCACATGTCCACTTCGAGTCCGTCGGTCCGAACGGGCGTGACATCACAGAGAACGCCCACACATATCTCAGATGAGCGAGAACCAGTCGCAGCACGCGGAGAGATTCGTCGCAGTTGTCCGCAGGCCGTACAACGGCGAGGCGTCGCGCCACTACGTTGGCCTTCCGCCGATGGCCACCGGCGAGGCGGACATGCGCGAGCGGATGGCCGTCCCGCGCGTACTCGTCCTGGAGAACCGGCCCGACGGCATATTCCTTCTACGGCATGACGAGGCCGGAGAAGAGGCTGGTGACACGTGGCATCAGTCCGTCGAGGACGCGAAGGAGCAAGCCGTGGCTGAGTACGGCGGCAACTTGGGCCCATGGACCGAAGTGCCAGAGGCCGAGGATGATGCTGTGGGTTTTGCTTTGCGTCTGGCCGAGGCAAGTATCGAATGATGACGGTCCGAAGCTGCTGAAGCTGCTCGGCACGCTTCTCTCCGGCTAGCGCTTCCAACGGGGTCTCGACGGGCCGAGATCGGTGCCGACGCCTACGTTTCGCAGGCCTAGCAGGGGCTTTGCGATCCGTCCGGTCGGTGGCCCAAGCTGTGCCATCGCGTGACCGCTGGACCAGCCCACAACGGACTGCGGGCGTGGCAGGTGGCCGCGCTCGACGCCATGGCCGAATGGCAGGAGGGGACGTTCCTCATCTCGGCCGCGCCGGGCGCCGGGAAGACCCGCCCGTCGATCGAGCTCGCCCGGCGGCTGCTGCGCGCGAAGGCGATCGACCACGTCGTCGTCGTCTGCCCGACGACGCCGCTGACCCGCCAGTGGGCCGAGGCGGCGGGGCGCTTGGGGCTGCAGCTCATGCCCGACAACGCCGAGCTGGTGCCGCCGCGCGACTTCCACGGCATCGCGGTCACCTACGCGAAGATCGCCTCGGTCGGCGAGCGCTGGGCGCGCCAGTGCACCGGCCGCACGCTCGTGATCGCCGACGAGGCTCACCACCTCGGCGAGGAGCTCGCCTGGGGCGAGGGCTTTGCGACCGCCTTCCGCGGCGCGGCGCGCTGGCTGCTGCTGTCGGGCACCCCGTTCCGGTCGGACACCACCCCGATCCCGGGCGTGCGCTACGACCGCGAGGGCGTCGCGGTCGCCGACATCTCCTACTCCTACGCCGACGCGGTGCGCGACGGCGTCTGCCGGCCGGTGACGTTCATCCCGTACGACGGCACGCTGCAGTGGCGCTCGGGCGACGACGTCATCGAGGCCGGCTTCGACACCGTGCTGACCGGGCGCGAGGCCGCCCGCCGCTACCGCACGGCGATCTCGGCCGACCTCGCCGACGGCCTGCCGCGGATCCTTGCCGCCGCCCACGCCAAGCTCCAAGAGGCCCGGGGCGGCGGCCACAAGGACGCCGGCGGCCTCGTCGTCGCCGCCGACTCGACCCACGCCCGCCAGATCGCCAAGCTCCTGCGCGAGGTTAGCGGCACCAGCCCCACCGTCGTCCTGCACGCCGAGGCCGGCGCGCACAAGAAGCTCGCCGCGTTCACTGCGTCGCGCGAGGAGTGGATCGTCGCGGTCAACATGGTCTCCGAGGGCGTCGACATCCCGCGCCTGCGCGTCGGCGTCTACGCCGGCGCGGCGAAGACGCCGCTCGTCTTCCGCCAGGTCGTCGGGCGCTTCGTGCGCACGATCGCGGGCCGGCCGGTCGAGCCGTCCTGGCTCTACCTGCCGGGCGATCCGGTGCTGCGCCGCCACGCGACCGAGGTCGACGGCGAGCTGCGCCACGTCCTGCGCCGTCGCGACGCCGGCGAGGAGGAGCTCTTCGACGAGCGCTCCGAGCGGCGCGAGACCGAACCCAGTGAGGCGACTGAGTTCTCGGCGCTGAGCGCCGACGTCGCCCCGACGTCGCAGATGTCGCTGTTCGGCGGCCCGGCCGTCGTCGCCCCGGCCGCCGTGCCGCCGGCGGTGGCGCCCGCGCCGGTCCCGACGTTCGCCTCGGCGGTCCCGGAGGCCGATGACGCCGAGCCGGCCGTCCAGCGCGGCCCCTCGGCCTACCAGCGCCGCACGATCCTGCGCGAGAAGCGCCACCGCCTCGTCTCCGACCTGGGCCGGCGCGACCGCCGCCCGCACCGGGAGATCAACGCCTGGCTCAACCAGGAGGTCGGCGTCACCCGCGTGGAGGACGCGACGCTCGAGCAGCTCGAGCGCTCGATCGACCTGTTGCTCGACGCTCTGTCCGGTCGCCCCGTCGCCCGTCGGTAGGGTTCGCCGCCGTGACGGCGCGCGCGAAAGCCGACGAGCTGCGGCGGCTGCACCTCGAGCCCGCGATCCTGGTGATCGTCAACGTCTGGGACGCGGCGAGTGCCCGGACCGTGGCGGCCGTCCCGGGCTGCCGGGCGATCGCCGCCGCTTCGTGGGCCTCATCCGACGCCGAAGCCGTCGGCCGGGAGCCGGCGCTCGCTGCCATCGAGCGGATCGCCGACGCGGCCACGGTGCCGGTCACGGCCGACCTCGAGGGCGTCTGCGGCGATAGCGCCGAGGACGTCGCCGACACGGTCGCGCGCGCGGTGGCGGCCGGTGCGGTCGGCTGCAACCTCGAGGACGGGGTGCCGGGCGCCACGGTCCTGCGCGACGCCGAGGAGGCCTCGGCGCGGATCGCCGCCGCCCGCGAGGCCGGCGCCCGGGCCGGCGTGCCGCTCGTCATCAACGCCCGCACCGACGCTTTCCTGCGCGGCACCGACGACCTCGAGGCCGCGGTGCTGCGCGGCCGCGCCTACGCCCGCGCGGGGGCCGACTGCATCTTCGTGCCCGGGGCGCAGGACGCGGCGACGATCCGGGCGCTCGTCGAGCAGATCGACGCCCCGGTCAGCGTGCTGGCCCGGCCCGGCGGACCGTCGGTGCGCGAGCTACAGGAGCTCGGCGTCGCCCGCGTGTCGTTCGGGCGCGCGCCGATGGGCGTCGCGCTCGCGGCACTCGCCCGCGCCGCATCGGACCTCCAGGCAGCGTGACCGGCGGGGCGCCCGCAGGCGCCCCGCACGGCCATGGGGAGGAACTGCACTTGCTCTCTCGTGCGGATGGGGGAAATGACCAGGCGGCCGGTCCAAGAGCCTCCTGATCGCGCTATCCGCACCAGCATCTTGCGACGCGAACCCTTCGGCCGGCTGAGGATCCGCTAAGCGCCAGCTAAGAATTCGCGGGCCGCGGCGAGTACCCCCAAGGGGAATCGAACCCCTGCTTCGAGCGTGAAAGGCTCGTGTGCTAACCGCTACACCATGGGGGCGGGAGGCGGTGGTGCTGTGAAGTCTAGGCTTCAGCTGCCCCTGTAGCTCAATTGGTAGAGCGCGCGCCTTTTAAGCGTTGAGGTTGTGGGTTCGAGCCCCACCGGGGGCACTCGCACATCCGTCGAGTGGACCCCGTGCGCCGTCCCGCATGGCAGAGTGCACGGTTCCTGGCCTCCAGACCCGCACGTCACGGGAAGACGTTCTCGAATGCTCAACCGCTTGTGCCGGCGACCCTCTCCGCCGATGGCCGTCGCCCTTCTCGCGCTCTTCGTCGCGCTCGACGGGCCGGCGACGGCCGCGCGGATCATCGACGGCAAGCACATCAAGCGCAACTCGGTCACGTCCAAGCAGATCCGCAACGGGTCGCTCGGGACGTCGGACCTGTCGCGCAAGGCGCGCGCCTCCCTGCGCAAGACGCCGGATCACTCGATCGGCTCCCGCCACCTGCAGGGCCGCGCGGTCACCGGCGACAAGCTCGCCGACGGGGCGGTCGACGGGCGCGTCATCGCCGACGGCAGCATCACCGGCTTCGACCTGGCTCCCGGCCTGATCGGAGCCGGTCAGCTCGCACCGGGCGCCGTGACGGCGTCGAAGCTCGCCGGCAGCGCGGTCGGCGCGGACGCGATCGCCGACGGCACGCTGACGACCGCCGACGTCGGGGACTTCTCGGGCGCGGTGCAGATCCGCTTCACCTCGTTCGCCGCGAACGCCTGCCAGTCCAACAGCGGCGACACGCCGATCGTGCCGGAGCCGACGGCGCCCGGCGGCGGGGCGCTCATCAACGATGACGTCATCATCGTCACGCCGCCGCCCGGATGGCCCGACCAGCTCATCACGACCGGCAACCCGGGCGCCGGCAACACGCTGCGGATCATCGTGTGCAACCCGACCTCGTCGGCCATTTCCGTCCCGGCTCCGTTCCTGCCGCCGAACCCGCCGCCGACGTTCCGCTACCTCGGCATCGACCAGCCCTAGTGCGGCTCGACGCCGGGTCGCGACCCGATCATCCGTCCAGAAGCGTTCAACTGGCGCACCGCTTCGTCGATACTGACCGCGTGGATCGTTCCCGGAGGCGCCCATGATGCTCCTCCCGCGCCAGCTGCCCCTCTTGCTCGGCGCCGTCGCCGCCTGCGTGGCGATCGCCCTCGGCACCGCGCTGCTGCGCAGCGAGATCCTCGATTTCTCGTCGTGGCCGCAGCTGCGTCCGGACACCGGCCTGTCGGAGCTCGCGATCCCGCAGCGCTCCACCGGCGCCGACGCGCAGGCGCCGGCGACCCATCGGACCCGGTCGTCGGCCGGTGCCGCGACCGCCTCGGCGCTGCTCGGTGCGTCGGCCCCCGACCTGCCGACGATCGCCGCCGGCCGCTCGCTCCTGCAGGTCCCGGCACCCACCGCACCCACCGCGCCCGTCGCGCCGGTCCGCCGCGAGACCGTCGCCGGCACCGGCCCGATCGCCGGCAACGCCCCGGTCGCCGCGCCCGCACCGCCGGCGACCGTCCCGGCGCCCGCCGCCCCGGTGCTGCCCGGTCCGGTCGTCGCCACCCCGGCGCCCGCCCCGGCCGTCGCGGCCGAGCCGATGGTCGCCATCCCGGCGGCCGACACGCCGCAGGCCCCGGCGCCCGGCCGTCAGCCGCAGCGGGTGACGGCCGGCGAGGCCCAGGTCGCCCCGCCGGCCCTGGCCGGCCCCGTCCAGACCTCGGCCGACAACGCCGCTCCGCCGGTCGACCCGACCGAGCCGGCCGTCCCGACCCCGCCCGTCGACGAACCCGCGCCGAGCGTTCCGGCCGAGGTGCCGCCCGCTGCGCCCGTCGAGGCCGCCCCGGCCGATCCCGAGCCCGCCGCGCCCGCGCCGGCCGACCCGCAGCCCGCGCCGGCCGACCCGGCGCCCGCGCCGGTCCCGGCGCCCGTCGAGCCCGCACCTGCCGATCCGGCCCCGCCGGCCGAGCCGACCGCCGCGCCGGCCGATCAGCCCGCCGCGCCGGCCGATCAGCCGGCGCCGGCCGCCGAGCAGCCCGCCGCATCCGCCGACTCCACGGCTGCGCCGACCGAACCGCAGGCGTAGGCCGAGCACGAGCTCGGCGCGCGCGATCTGCCGCACAGCCTGAGGGCGCGCGACACGGCGCACGGCCTGCAGGCGACCGTCGCCGCGCACTTCGGCCGCCACGCGGCGGCGGATCAGAACTCGTCGCGGTAGAAGCGCGACCCGGCGTCGACGTCGTCGCCGGCGTGGTCGGTGTAGTGCGCGCGGAGGGCCATCGCCTCCTCGGGGCCCAGCAACGTCGACGTGCCGGCGTCCGGCGCGCAGCGGACCTGGTGGCGCGAGCACGGCACGCGCAGGTAGCCGCTCCACCACTGCGCCCCGCGCAGCGGCACGAGCCGGGTGCGGGCACCGAACGTGCCGCAGTGCACCATGCCCCAGGCCTCCCCGTCGGGGTCGATGTGGAGGCCGTCGAGCCGGCCCACGAGGCCGAAGGCGTCGTCGAGGACGAAGACCTCGCGCCGGTCCTGCTGTGCGTCGAGCATCGTGGGCCGACGGCTACCCCGCCCCGCGCGCGCCCATGCGCCCGCGACCCCGTAGCCTGTCCGACCGACGCGGGCGGTTAGCTCAGCTGGCCAGAGCACTCGCCTTACAAGCGAGGGGTCCTCGGTTCGAGTCCGAGACCGCCCATCGCGCTACGGCCCCGGTTCCGGCGCCAGCCCCAGCGTGCGGCGCAGCGCCTCGGCCAGCGCGGCCGCGGCGGCCGGGTCGTCGTCGGCGGTCGCGAGCCGGTCGATCCACGCGTGGGCGCGCTGCCGGGCGGGCGGGTCGGCGTCGACGCCGTCGAGTTCGCGGTGGATCGCCGCCAGCAG
The DNA here is from genome assembly GCA_040255945.1 of Solirubrobacterales bacterium. Lineage (GTDB taxonomy): Bacteria > Actinomycetota > Thermoleophilia > Solirubrobacterales > Solirubrobacteraceae > Baekduia. Next base: position 18,916 of record JBDZVZ010000005.1, read on the forward strand.
CTCGTCGACCGTGAGCGTGTGGAGGTCCGGGCCGGCGATCGCCGGGTCGGCGGGGACCGCCTGCTCCCCCGGCGCGGGCTCGGGCGCGACCGCATACGGCGGGCGGCCCAGCCGGCGGGTGTCCGGCTCCTTCGGCGGATGGAAGGCGACCTCGATCGTCTGGCGGTCGTCGCGCTCCTCGACTTTGGCCAGCGCAGCCCGTGCCCGGCGGTCGGCGGGCTCCGGCGGGTCGAAGAGGCTGCGCGGCCACAGGCGGCGCGTCAGCACGACGTTGATCTCGGCCGCGAAGATGACGACGCGGGCGCCGAGATACAGCCAGGCCAGCAGGCCGATGACCGTCGCGAACGCGCCGTAGGTCTGGTCCGCCCCGCGGATGACGTGGTCGACGTAGATGCCGCCGACCCACTGCAGGATCTGCCATCCGACGGCGGCGATGACGATCCCGGGCCGCAGCTCGCGGGTCGCCACCGTGTCGTCGGTCAGCAGCCGGAAGACCACGGTGAACAGCACGAGGTTGACGCCGAACGAGAGCGCGATCCCGGCGACCGTCAGCAGCGTGCCGCCGAGGCCGCTGGTCACGATGCCCGAGACCGCGGTCGACACGACCTGCAGCACCCCGACCACGACGAGGAACTTCAGGCCGCGCCAGCGCGAGATGAAGAAGTCCGGGCGCTCCCGGTGGGGGACCGCGTACACCCGGTTGAACGCGTTCTGGGCCGCGACCGTCACCCCGAGCCCCGCCCACACGGTGACGACGATGCCGATGATCAGGCCGGTGCCGCTGCCCTTCAGCCTCTCGGGCTCGGCGCCGATGATCGGGAACTCCTTCAGGGCCGAGTTGACGACCGCGTGTTGCGCCGACGGGTTGTCGTGCAGGACGAACCCGAGGATCGTCGCGAACAGCAGCAGCAGCGGGAAGATCGAGAAGAATGCCCAGTAGGCGAGCACCGCGGCCGCGTTGCCCGCGCCCTGATCGGAGAAGTTGCGCACGACGGCGATCGGCACGGCCGCGACGGCGTGCTTGCGCTGGAAGCGGTCGAACGCCTTGACCGGCGCCAGGACATCCATCTGCGACCTCGCTCGCTCGGGAAGGGCTGCATGCCCGCTGCCACCAAGGCGCTACCCGGGCGGGCGGGCCGCAGAACGAGCGCGGGGCCCGCCCCGCCGGCCGCTCAGTTGGCGGGCAGCGCGTAACCCTGTTTCTTCATCTCGGCGATCGCCTCGCTGATCTTCTTGGAGCCGTCGCTGGCCTGGACGTTCTGCAGCGACTTCGCCAGCTCGGCGGTGTCGCCCTTGCGGGCGGCGTCGGCGCTCTCGGAGAAGACGTCGCCGAGCTCGCGCAGGCCGGCGACGAGCTTGGCCTGCGCGGCCTTGACCGCGTCGGGCGCCGTGACGTCGTCGATCCGGCTCGCCGCGTCGTCGAGCGCCTTGGCGCCCTCGTCGAGCCGGTCGCCGATCTGCTTGGCCGAGGCGCCCTTGTTGATGCCGTTGCCGATGTCGGTGAACGCCTTGCTCAGGGCGTCGCGGGCGCCGTCGATCTGCTTGGTGTACTCCGCCTTCGTCTGGGTCGAGGTCTTCTTGGCGTCGTCGTCGGAGCCGCCGCATCCGGCGGCCACGAGGGCGACGACGGCCAGGGCGCTGGCGAGCAGTCGGAGCATCCGCCCATCCTCCCAGGTCGGGGCCTGCGGCGTAGAGTCTGGGGCGACATGCCCCTGGATCCCACGCACACCGCCCTCGGCACCTGGTCCGGCGGGCGCTTCATGCACTTCGGCACCGCGCTGGACGACGAGCGCGTCCTCGCCCTGCTGCGCCCCGACGAGCGGATTCCGACCGTCGTCACTGCCGACGTCTACGGTCAGGGCGCCGCCGACGAGCTGCTCGGCCGCGCGCTCACCGGGCTGGACCGCGACAGCTACTGCCTCGTCGGCGCCGTCGGCCACGACTTCTACGACGGCGAGCGCCAGGGCGCCAAGGGATTCCCGCGCTTCACGGACCCGGCGCTGCGCGGCCCGGGCGAGTACGGCGCCTACCTGCGCACGGCGGCCGAGCGCTCGCTGCAGCGGATCGGAGCCGACGCGTTCGACCTGCTGCTCCTGCACAACCCGGACCGCACGGGCTACACGCACGAGGCGGTCTGGGACGGGATGGCCGCGCTGCGCGACGCGGGCCTGACCCGCATGATCGGCGTCGCGCCCGGGCCGGCGAACGGCTACACGCTCGACGTCATCGACTGCTTCGAGCGCTTCGGCGAGCAGATCGACTGGGCGATGCTCATCCTCAACCCGTTCGAGCCGTGGCCGGGCGAGCTGGCGCTGCCGGCCGCCGAGCGCCATGGCGTGAAGGTCATCACGCGCGTCGCCGACTACGGCGGCATCTTCCACGACGACCTCAAGCCGGGGCTGCCGATGGGCGAGCGCGACCACCGCGCGTTCCGGCCGGCCGGCTGGATCGAGCGCGGTGTCGAGCGGCTCGAGCGCCTGCGGCCGTACGCCGAGCGCCACGGGCTGACGACACTCCAGCTCGCCGTCCAGTGGAACCTCGCCCACCCGGCGGTCGAGTGTGTCGTGCCGACGCTCATCCAGGAGGCCTGGGAGGGCGCCAAGCCGGTCGAGGCCCAGCGCGACGAGCTCGCCGCCACCCCGGGCGAGGTCGTGCTGACCGACGACGAGATCGCCGAGATCCGCGCGATCGGCGACAACACGGGCTGCATGGCGCTGAAGGGCGGCGTGCCCGACCACGAGGGCGAGCCGCTCGCCGACCGCTGGCCGCTGGACGACGAGCTCGCCGCCCTGGCCGGCCGCTGGGACATCGACCCCCGCGCCCTCCAGCTGGCCTGACCCCGGTGCCTGGCACGGTGGTGCCTGGCACGGTGGTGCCTGGCACCGGTCAGCCGAAGAAGACCGCGGCCGTCTCGTAGAAGTCGTCGGTGAGCGTCTTGAGCTCGCCGAGCGCCGCCGCGATCGGCACCTCGACGATGTCGGTGCCGCGCAGCGCCACCATGACGCCGGAGCGCCCGGCGATCGCCGCGTCGGCCGCCGCCACCCCGAAGCGCGTCGCCAGCACCCGGTCGTAGGCGGTCGGCGTGCCGCCGCGCTGGACGTGGCCGAGGATCGTCATCCGGGTCTCGTAGCCGGTGCGCTTCTCGATCTCCTGCTCGAGCGTCACCGCGATGCCGCCGAGGCGCTCATGGCCGAACGCGTCGAGCTCGCCGGTGCCCGTCGTCGCCAGCGTGCCCTCCTTCGGATGGGCGCCCTCCGAGACGACGACGATCGAGAACGTGCGCCCGGTCGCGTGGCGGCGCTGGATCGACGCGCACACCTCGTCGATGTCGAACGGCCGCTCGGGCACGAGGATGACGTCGGCGCCGCCCGCCATCCCCGAGTAGGCGGCGATCCAGCCCGCATGGCGGCCCATGACCTCCACGACGATGACCCGGTTGTGCGACTCGGCGGTCGTGTGCAGCCGGTCGATCGCGTCGGTCGCGATCTGCACCGCGGTCTGGAAGCCGAACGTGAAGTCCGTGCCGGGCAGGTCGTTGTCGATCGTCTTCGGCACGCCCACCACCGGCACGCCGTCGGCGTCGAGCTTGGCCGCCACTCCGAGCGTGTCCTCGCCGCCGACCGCGACGAGCACGTCGATGCCGTGCTTCTCCAGGCCGGCGCGCACGCCGTCGGTGCCTGGACCGGGTGGGTGGGACGAATAGGGGTTCGTGCGCGACGTCCCGATGATCGTCCCCCCGCGCGGCAGGATGCCCTTCGTCTCGGCCGCGGTGAGCTCGTGCCCCTCGCCGGCCAGCACCCCCGCCCAGCCGCCGGTGAAGCCGAACAGCGAGTGGCCGTCGGCGAGCGCGCGGCGGTGGACCGCGCGGATGACGGCGTTGAGGCCGGGGCAGTCGCCCCCGCCCGTCAGGATTCCGAAGCGAGCCATGGGCTCGATCCTAGGCGGTCAGTGGCGCAGCGTCGCGAGGGCGTCCGCGACCGGGACCGGCCGGCCGACGTGGAAGCCCTGGGCGAAATCGACCCCGAGCGCCCGGACCGCGGCCAGCGTCTCGGCGTCGGCGACGAACTCGGCGAGGCTCGGCTTGCCCAGCCCGCGGGCGATCGCGACGACCGCCTCGACGACGAGCCGGTCGGTCGGGTTGTCGCGCAGACCGCGGATGAACTCACCGTCGATCTTCAGCGCGTCGAACGGCAGGTGCTTGAGATAGGAGAACGAGGCGAAGCCCGCCCCGAAGTCGTCGATCGCCAGCAGGCAGCCCAGGCGCGTCAGCGTGTCACCGAGCGCCCGCGCGCGTTCGAGGTTGACGATCGCCGCCGTCTCGGTGATCTCGACGACGAGCCGCCCCGCCGGAACGGGCCGGCGCCTCAGCAGCTCCTCGAGCCAGCCGGCGAACGCCGCGTCGCACATCGTGCGGCCCGACAGGTTCACCGACAGGCGCACCGCAGCGCCCGCCTCGTGCTCGGCGCGCAGCAGCTCGACCGCGCGCGCGACGACCCAGCGGTCGATGTCCTGGACGATGTCGAAGCGCTCGGCGACGTGCAGGAACGTCGCGGGCGGGACGAGCTCGTCGTCGTCGCCGCGCATCCGGACGAGCAGCTCGAACGTCGGCACGCTCGCCGGCCGCCGGCCGGCCCGGACGATCGGCTGGGCGTGCAGCTCGAAGCGGTCCTCGGCCAGCGCGGTGCGGATCCGCTCCAGCCACGACAGCCGTGAGACGTGCCGGCCCTGGCCGGTGATGTCGCGCTCGTGCGTGGCGGCCTGGTTGCGGCCGGCCTCCTTGGCGTCGTACATCGCGATGTCGGCCTCGACGAGCAGCTCCTCGGCGCTCAGGCCGTCGGTCCCGGCGAACGGCGCCAGCCCGGCCGACGCGGTGACCCGGGCGTGCCGCGACTCGCCGGCGACGATACCGTCGCGTTCGACCGCGGCCAGCAGCTTGCCGGCGACCGCGCCCGCCTGCTCGACCGAGGCCTCGGGCAGGATGACCCCGAATTCGTCGCCGCCCAGGCGGGCGATGACGTCGGTCTCGCGCAGCTCGGCGCGCAGCGACTCGGCCAGCCGCGAGATGAGCCGGTCGCCGACCGGGTGGCCGAGCGTGTCGTTGACGTACTTGAACCCGTCGAGGTCCAGAACGAGCACCGCGCCGTGGCGGCTGTAGCGCTCGGCCTCCGCGAGCACCCGGTCGAGCTCCTCCTCGAAGCGGCGCCGGTTGAACAGGCCGGTGAGCGGATCGTGGTCGGCCAGATACTGGAGCTGGCCCTCGAAGCGCTTGCGCTCGGTGATGTCGACGAGCTGCAGGACCGCGTAGGCGGGCGTCCCGTCCTCGCCGGCGACCGCGGCGACGGTGACGAGCACCCAGAGGACCTGCCCGTCGCCGTTGAGCAGACGCCGCTCGTCGGTGCTGCGCTCGATCGCCCCGTCGGCGAGCGCGTTGATGGCGGCGACGGTCGCGTCGAGGTCCTCGGGGTGGATGTAGGCGGGCAGCGTCGTGCGCAGCAGCGCGTCGCGGTCGTAGCCGAGCAGCTCAGTCAGGGCCGGGTTGACGTTCAGCCAGCGGCCGCGGCCGTCGCCGTGCAGGCCGAGGACCGCCACACCGATCGGGGCATGCTCGAAGGCGGCGCGGAACCGGCGCTCGGCCTCCCGCCGGCCGGCCTCCAGCGCGTGGAGATCGGTGACGTCCTGGGTGGTGCCCCACACGCGGATGACCCGGCCGTCGGCGTCGCGCTCGGCGGGCGCACCGCGGCCGTGCATGACGCGCTCGACGCCGTTGGGGCGCACGAGCCGGTAGGTCATCTCGAACGGCTCGCCGGTCTCCGACGCGCGCATGAGCACGTCGCGCACCCGGTCGAAGTCGTCGGGGTGCACGAGCCGCTTGTGCAGCTCGTAGAGGTCGTCGCCGGCGTCGATCTTCAGGCCGAAGAGCCGCTGGAGGTTCTCCGAGCACCAGGTCGCCCGGGTCTGGAGGTCCATCGCCCAGCTGCCGAGGTTCGCCATCACCTGGGCCTCTTCCAGCAGGGCGTGCTGGAGGCGGGCGTCCTCCTCGGCGGCGCCGAGCGCCTCGACCGTCCGCACGAGCGTCGTGACGTCGATGAACGAGGTCACGACCCCGTAGGGCGTCTCCTCCCCGGAGGCGAAGAGCGGGACCGCGTTGACGCTCAGCCACTGGGTTCCGGTGCGCCGGTCGACGCGCACGCGGACGTCGCGCTGCGGCCGTCCGGTGCGCAGCGCGACGACCGACGGCTGCTCGTCGTGGGCCATCGGCGTGCCGTCGGGATGGCGGGGCCGGAAGCCGGCGTGCTCGGCCGTGCGGCCGAGCACGTCACCGTCGCCGGTCGCCCGCGCTGCCAGGTTCGACGCGCGGATCCGGCCTTCGGCATCGAAGACGAGCAGGCCTTCGGTCGTCGCATCGGCGGCGGGGCCGAGCAACGCTGCCCAGGCGTCATGGGTGGTGGGGGCGTCGCGCAGCGGCATGGGACCGGCCGTGAAGGCTTCCGCGTAACTCTTGCACGCTGGGAGCGTTTGAGCGAGCGGACGTTCGACCCCGAGGCAAGGAAGGCAAGCGATGAAAACGGCACTCTGGTCGTGCGCGGCCGCGGCACTCGGCGCTCTGGCGCTGCTGCCCGCGGGCGCGTCGGCCAACGTCCAGGTGGGTTCGTCGGGCTGGCAGTGGGGCAACCCGCTGCCGCAGGGCAACACGCTGCGCTCGATGGCGTTCGCCGGCACGACCGGCTACGCGGTCGGCGACTTCGGCACGCTGCTGAAGACCGAGGACGGCGGGACGAGCTGGACCGGCCTGCCCGCCGGCACGTTCACGAACCTCACCGAGATCCAGGCCCTGGACGCCAACACGATCTTCGCGGGCGGCGGCTGCGTCGCCCGCCGCTCCACCGACGGCGGCCGGACGTTCACGCGGATCGCGTTCACCCCGGTCGAGTCGTCCTGCCCGGACGGGTCCAAGCTCGCCTCCATGTGGTTCACGAGCGCCGCCCACGGCTACCTCGCGCTCGCCGACGGGTCGATCTTCGAGACGCCCAACGGCGGCCAGGAGTTCACGCCCAAGACCGGCCTGCCGGGCACGAGCATCACCGGCGGCCAGGCGCGGCCGGTCGACCTGCGCTTCGTCTCCGACACCGCCGGCTTCGCCTCGACCTCCGACGGCAAGATCTTCCAGACGACCGACGGTGCCAACAGCTGGAAGCCGGTGAGCGACACCGCACGCCAGGTCAACCAGATCGCGTTCGTCACCGACAAGATCGGCTACGCGGTCGGGACCGGCGGCCTCTTCCTGAAGACGAGCGACGGCGGCGCGACCTGGGTGCCGAAGGACGCCTCGGGCGCCGGGCCCCAGGACTTCACGGGGATCGCCTGCGTCGACGAGAAGCTCTGCGTGCTGACGACGCGCTCGGGCGCCGTGCTGCCGCGCACCGACGACGGCGGCACGACGTTCACCGCCCCGACCCCGGCGACCGACCCGATCTTCGCCGCCGGCTTCGCGACGCCCACCCGGGTCGTGGCCGCCGGCCAGTCGGGTGCGACCGTCGTCTCCGACGACGCCGGGCTGAACTTCGCCCCGATCGGCGGCCGGCTGCTGGGCGCGTTCTCGCGGGTGCGCGCCGGCAAGGTGGCCGGATCGGCGTTCGCGCCGGGCTCCGACGGCGCGCTGGCCAAGACCCTGGACGGCGGGAAGACCTGGACGCGGATCAACGTCGCGACCTCCCAGGACGTCGTCGACGTCTCGTTCCCGACGACGACCCAGGGCTACGCGCTCGACCAGGCCGGCGGCCTGTTCCGCACGACGTCGGGCGGCGCCGCCTGGGCGCCGCTGGACACCGGCACGACCGCGCGCCCCGCCGCGGTGTACGCCCCGGCCGCCGAGACGGTCATCATCGTCGGCCCGACCGGGCTGCGCCGCTCGACGGACGCCGGCGCGACGTTCGAGACCGTCAAGGGCAAGGCGGTCGTCAAGGCCAAGCTGCGTGACGCCGACGCGGCCGGCAGCGCCACGTTCGCCTACGGCGACCAGGAGCTCATCCGCTCGACGAACGGCGGGCGCACGTGGATCTCGGTCCGCAAGCCGGGCCGCTACGTCAAGCGCGGCAAGCGCAGCGTCAACCGGCTGTCGATCCAGACCGTCGACTTCCTCGACGCCAAGCGGGGCTTCCTGCTCGACGCCAACGGCCGCGTGTGGCGGACGACCGACGGCGGCAGGCGCTGGGTCGAGCTCGTCGGCGTCGGCACCGACGCGGCGCGCGGCATGACCTTCGCGAGCGCCAAGCAGGGCTACCTCGTCATCGACCGCTTCGGCGACGTGAGCAACCGCACCGGGTTCCTCCTGCGCACCGACGACGGCGGCGCCACCTGGCACCCGCAGTTCGTCGAGTCGCAGATCATCCCCAACGGCGGCGTGGCCGCCACGCCGAGCGTCGACTACCTGCTCGGCGGCAACTCCGCGCTGCTGTCGACGACCGTGGGCGGCGACGCCGGCGGGGCCAGCGCGCTGTCGATCAAGGCGCCGCGCAAGCGCTACAAGAAGCCGGCGCACATCACGGTCACCGGCAAGCTGTCGCCGGCGGCGGGCAACGAGCGGGTGACGGTGTCCTACCGGCGCCCGGGATCGCTGGCCTGGCGCGAGCAGACGGTGAAGGTCAGCGCGAACGGGACGTTCACGACGAGCTGGGACCTCGCCCGCGGCGACAACGTCTTCGTCGCCCAGTGGGCCGGGGACTTCCGCTCGCGCGGGGACGGCTCGAAGCTGCTCACCGTGCCGGTGCACAAGTAACCCACCGGGGTCAGACCCGTTCCGTTGCAGCGGCGTCGGCGGTGCCACCGTCGGCGCCGCTGCGCTGCAACGGAACGGGTCTGACCCCGGTTCAGGCTGCGGCGGCGGCCGGTGCGTCCAGACCGGCCGCCGCGGACGCGGCGCGGACCGTGACCGGCATGCCGTCGCGCGGGCCGATCGTCGGCATCTGGCGCGTGCGCAGCTCGTAGCCGGGCGCAAGGTCGAGTCGGAAGCGCTCGAGGATCCGGCGGCCGATGAGCCCGATCTCGGCCTGGCCGAAGCGCATGCCGAGACACGTCCGGGAACCGCCGCCGAACGGGACGTAGGCGCCCTTCGGCAGCTTCGCCCGGTTCTCGGGGGTGAAGCGCTCGGGCCGGAACGCGTCGGGCTCGTCCCAGACGTCGGGCAGGCGGTGGCTCGCCCACGACGAGTAGTTCACCGGGATGCCACCCGGGACGGGCACGCCGGCGATCTCGCAGTCGGCGATCGCTCGTCGCGGCCCGATCCAGGCCGGCGGGTAGAGGCGCAGCGTCTCGTCGAGGGCCAGCGAGAAGTCGAAGCCCGAGTCCTCGACGAGCTCCGGATGGCGGGCGAGCTCGTAGAAGAGGAAGGCGACGGTCGAGGTCGTCGTGTCGTGGCCGGCGAACATCAGCGTCATGACCTCGTCGCGGATGTCCTTGTCGGTGAGGTGCAGGCCGTCGGAGTCCTGGGCGTCGAGCAGCAGGCCGAGCAGGTCGTCGCCGGTGTCACCGGCGGCGCGGCGGCGGGCGAGCTCGTCGAGGATGACGGCGTCCAGCCGCCGGCGGGCCTGGACCATGCGCTGCCACGGCGTGAACGGGCCGCGCATGATCTGCAGGACGTAGTCCTTGGACCAGAAGCTCAGCGCGATCTCGAAGTCGCGGGCGGCGTCGGCGCGCTGGCGGGCGCGGTCCGGGTCCAGGCCGAAGAGGGCGCGCATCGCCACGCGCAGGGCGAGCTGGCGGGTCCACTCGTAGAGGTCGAACGTGTCGCCGGGGCGCAGCCGGTCGACGGCGACCGCGATCTCGTCGGCCATGACCTCGCGGGAGCGGGCGAGCTTCTCCTTGGCGAACGCCGGCAGCATGACCTTGCGCGAGCGACGGTGGAACTCGCCGTCGATCGTCAGCATGCCGTCGCCCAGCAGCGGCATGAGGTCGCCGAAGTAGCCATCACGCCAGGAGAAGTTCGTGGGGTCGCCGAGCAGGATGTGATGGTTGGCCTCGGGGCCGAGTGCCCAGACCGCGTTGCCGTGGAAGATCCGCAGGCTGAAGACCGGGCCGAAGCGCTCGTAGAGGTCGAGGAGCATCGGCAGGGGCTCGCGGTTGAAGCGGACGGTCCGCGCCATCGAGAAGTTCGTGTCGCCGGGCGGGAACGGCACGGTGGCGGCGCGCTCGCGCTTGAGGTCATGGGCGATGCGCGCCAGCGGCATCGTGTGCTCGGGCGGCGGAGGTGCGGAGACGGCGGCCATCGAGGCCGAGCGTACACCGAAACTGGCCAGCTGGCCAAATCCGTCCAGGTCGCATGATGGAGGGTCCCGCCGCGTCCTGCGGCGGGACCCTCCGGTGGGTGCGATGCACCTCCCCGGGACGGGTCAGGCCCGTTCCGCTGCGCGGAGGCCGACGGTCACGGGCGGACCACGGTCTCGCAGGTGTCGGCGTCGACCCGGTCGGCCGCGTCGACGACCGCCACGTCGCGGCCGTCGCCGCAGTCGACGGTGTCGGCGGCGCCGTCGCGGGCGTCAATGAGGTCGTCGCCGGCCTTGCCGAACAGGGCGTCGGCGCCCGGGCCGCCGACGAGCAGGTCGCGGCCGCCGTTGCCGACGAGCGTGTCGGCCCCGCGTCCGCCGTACAGACGGTCGCGGCCGTCGCCGCCGGTCAGCGTGTCGTCGCCGTCGCCGCCGTGCAGCCGGTCGCCGGAGCGGTGATCGGAGCCCAGCGGCGCGTCGCCGGTGAGCTGGTCGTCGCCGGCCCCGCCGGACAGGACGTCGGCGCCCGGGCCGCCGAGCAGGATGTCGTTGCCGGTGCCGCCGGACAGGCGGTCGCGACCCGTGCCGCCCAGGAGGCGGTCGGCACCGGCCTGCCCGTAGAGGCGGTCGCGGCCGGGGCCGCCGTCGAGCCGGTCGTTGCCGGGGCCGCCGCGCAGCCGGTCGCTGCCGGCCCGGCCGCGCAGGACGTCGTCGCCGCCGCGTCCGTCGAGCCGGTCGGCGGCACGGGTGCCGGTGAGCCGGTCGGCGCCGGGGCCGCCGGTGCGCGTGGCGGCCAGGGCGGTCGTCGACAGCGCGGCCAGCAGAGCGGCGGCGAGGACGGCGGGGGCGGGGCGCAGGGGACGCGGCATCGTGGTTTCGCCTGCCGGAACACACCGACGTCCGGCGAAGTTGCGCCGCAGCGCGGTCGCGCGCGCGAGGCTGCCATAATGGTCGTCCCGGAAGTGCTCCCGGGGGCGTAGCTCAGTTGGTTAGAGCGCCGGCCTGTCACGCCGGAGGTCGCGGGTTCGAGTCCCGTCGCTCCCGTACCGGAGAGCCCTTGCTGAAGGGCCTTCTGCGCTTCTGCTGTCGTTGGTACGCGGCAGCGGAGGAGCAGACGACGCAGCCGGTGCTCAGCGCAGCTTGCGCTTGATCGTGACGGTGCCGCCGGGACCCTTGACGACGATCGTCAGCGTCCGGCCACGGTAGGCGCGCACCTTGCGCCGCAGCGTCCCGGACGCCTTCAGCTTCACCTTGATCGTCCCGGCCTTCCTCGCGCGGACCGTCGTCTTCGCAAGCGTCTTCGTGCCGACCCTCGCCGTGGCGGTGACGGGGCCCGCGCGGGCGACGGTGATCCGCACGGTCAGCCCGGTGGCGAACGTGGACGCCTTGACGCTGCGGGCCAGCCTCACCGACGGCCTCGCCGTCGCCGGGCTGGGCGTCCCCCCGCCGCCGGGCGTCGGCGTGGAGCCTGTCGGGGTCGGAACCGTGGTCGTCGACCCGGACGAGAGGGGTGCCGACGGGGCGGGGGTGGCGAGGGTGCTCGCGCCGATCGATGGATGGGACCCGGTCGCCGAGATCACCGTCGGGGCCGCGGCGAGCGGGCACGGGCTGCCGCTGCCCAGTGGCGGCACCGGGGCGACCAGCAGTCCGCGCGAGTCGGTCCACGCGACGAACTTGCCGTCCTGCGAGATGCTCACCTGGCCCACGTTGCCGACCGTCGGCATGTCGCAGCTCGCGCCGGTCGCCGGCGCGTCGGGTCCGGCGGTCGCGAAGAGCGCGAGCGCGTACGGGGTGGAGTTGCCGAGCTCGTAGACCACGCCGGCCACGGTCCCGTTGGCCGCGACGTCGACCGCCGTCGCGCCGTAGGCGCGAAACCACGCGTGGCCGCTCGTGCTGAACGCTCCGTCGCCGACCACGATGTTGTCGTCGCCGCTGGCAGCGTGGGCGCTGACGCCGACCCAGCGTCCGCCGAGCAACGAGCTGCCGATGAGGTCGGGGACGTCGAACGGCTGGACGCTCGTGTTCGACGTGTTCCCGATCCACGTGCCCCGGTGCAGGGACGACACCGGGTAGCTGTAGACGATGTCGGAGTAGGTGTAGAGCAGCTGTGCCGCGCCGGGGACGAGGTCCAGGGTGACGGGGACCGCGAGCCCGCCGTTGTTGTAGGCACCGTCGTAGCCGAGCGACCCCTTGGTGACGACGGTGCCGCTGGGGTTCCATACCCAGGTCGGGGCCGCCGCGCCGGAGTGGCCGGATTCGCGGGCGACGCCGACGATGAAGCCGTCATCGGACTGGGCCTGCTCGGTCCAGGAGCGGCTCTCGCCGGGGGTGATGGCCGGCGCCGGGCCGGAGATCGGCCGCTTCTGCGCGCCGTCGAGGGTCGAGACCCAGATCTGCCCTTGGTCGACGTACGAGAGCTGCGCGGCGCCGGCGGGCGCGGCGAGGACCAGCAACGACCAGACGACGGCGAGAGACAAGCGCATTCGTCCGATGCTGGCGGCTCTGCTCTGCCACCGCATCGGTGAAAGCACGGGTCATCCTCCTCGAGGGGCCGACGAGCGAGCGCGCCCGTCACCACACCCCGCGGAGGGACCGGCAACGCTACGGCAGCGGCGAGCCGTCCGCCTGCACCCGTTGCAGCGTCAGCGAGGCGCTGAGGTGGCCGCTGCACACGTCGTGGCCGAGGCTCGAGGTGCCGTCGACGTGCCAGTCGCGGTCGATGGACAACGTGAACGAGCGCTGCGCGAAGAAGCTCAGCGGGAGGGAGTCGCTCGCGAGGTCGGCGGCGGCCTGATTGACGCAGTCCGGACCGAGGGTGCTGTAGGTGCCGTCCGGCGCGCCGAGGTCGGCTGAGTACTGGAGGTCGGGAACGCCGAGGACGTTCCACGAGACGACCAGGCGGCTGCTGTCACCGGGTGGCGGGACCATGGTCACCGTCGGCCCCGGCCACGTCCGCGGGCCGACGGGATGGGTATGTCCGCCGTCGGCGTCGGTGCGCCAGGTCCAGGGACTCTCGGTGGTCGTCTCTGCGGCGGCCTCGATCTCGCCGTAGGGGCCGTCGCCGGTGACCGACCCATCGGGCGGGCCACTGCTCGGCGTGAAGCTCCATGCGTACTGCACCGGCTCGACCTGGTCGATGTGCGAGCCGTTGGGATTCGTGCGCGTGCCGGAGACCCGCTGCGTCGCCGAGCCCCCGACGATCCGGTAGTGGAACGGCGGCCCCGCGGGCTTGCCGTCCGCGCTCCACGACCGCTCGGCCACGCCGGCGGGGGAGGTCGCGCGCACCGTCACCCCCGCGGCAACGGTGTTCTCGTCGACGTCCCGCGTCGCGGTCAGGCGGACCGTCATCGGGGCGCCGGGCGCGGAGGCGCCGGGCAGGCCGCTCTGGGTCCCGGCCGTCTGCTGCTGGAGCGTCCAGCGGCCGGACGCCGTCCCGCCGCCCTGCCGCGCCTGCACCTCGCCGGTGAACTGCGCGCTGTCGCCCTTGCCGAGCCCGCTGCGCCCGGTTGGCGGGCTGAGCCGCAGCGCCGCGCAGGCGTTCGGCGCCTGCCAGCCGGTCTCGGCGCTCTTCAGGCTCTTGAACGCGCCGTCGACGTTGTCGGCCAGGAGCTGGGTGAGCTGCTCGCGGAGCTTCGGGTCGTTGGCGACGACGGCGAGATCGGCGGTGCTCACGCCTCGGCTGCGGGCGGTGACCGTCGCCTGGCCCGGCCTGCGGGCGCCGGTCCGACCGTCGATCGTGCCGGTCGCGGTGAGCTGGAGCTCGACCTGCCAGTCGGGGTGGATCACACCGCCGAGCAGCTTCGCCTCGTAGGACATGTTGAGCGTCGCGGTGCCCCTGTACTCCGCGCTCGTGAGCGTGGCGGTGTCATCGACCTTGCCCTTGACGGTCGTCTCGCCCTGGTAGCGGACGCTCTGGTCGATGAAGGCGACGCCGAACCCAGGGCGGCTCTGATGCACGCGGCTGGCGAACGAGTCCTCCCGCCGGCGCTCGATGTCGCCCGTCGCGGTCGGGCACGTGGCCTGACCGGTGATCTCGCGGGAGACGGGCATCCGGATCGTGAACGACCCGCCGGCGCCGGTCTTGTCGAAGATCCCGAGATCGAGCGTCACCGACGTCGTCCCGTCGGCCTCCTGGCGCCCCTCGGCCTCGACGGTGCCCTTGGCGCCCGTCGCGTCGTCGGTGACGGTGCCGTCGGCCCGCGACGACGTGCTGCCGTCGGCGTTCTGCGACGTCTGCGACCGGCCCGGCCGGAAGTTCATCGCGCGTATCGCGGCCGGCCCCGGCAGCCCGGGCAGCTTCGTGCGGACGCGGCGGAGCACCCCGTAGGCCGGCGTCCGGGTCGGGCGCGCGCGCTTCGGCGTGAGGCGGGTGACGATCGGGCTGCCGAGCGTCAGGCCGATCCCGAAGCTCGCCACGCGCGCGACGGAGATCGGCGTGCCGGATGGCTTGGCCAGCAGCTTGGACGGCCTGAGGCACGTCTTCTGGCCCCGCACGACGAGCGTGCTCTGCGTCGCCTTGCAGGTGACCTTCCGCTTCGGCTTCTTGACGGCGGCGGAGCCGACGCCGCCGGCGAGCAGCACGGGGAGGACGAGAGCGAGCAGCAGGACGGTGACGACACGGCGCATGGCCCGCACGCTGCCGCAGCGGCGCCGTCACCGCATCGGTGGTTCCACGGGGGTGCCGCCCGCGAACCGCGCGGCGAGCTCCGACCGCGACCGCACGCCGAGCTTGCGGTAAGCGAGGCGCAGGTGATGCTCGACGGTACGGCGTGACACGAACAGCGCCGCCGCCACTTCGGCGTTCGTGGCGCCGCGGGCCACGAGCGCGCACACCTCGCGCTCGCGGGCGGTCAGCTGGGCGGGCGCCTCCGAGCCGGTGCCGGCCGCGCCGGCTCGGCCGCCGGCCGCGGCGAGCTCCGCCGCGGCGCGTGCCGCCCACCGGACCGCCCCCTGCGAGCGGAACGTCGCCTCGGCCTCGGCCAGCAGCACCCGGGCCTCGGCGCGCCGCCGGGCGCGGCGCAGGCACTCACCGAAGATCAACCTCGTCCGGGCCTCCTCGAAGGTGAAGCCGACGCGGGCGTGCGCGGCGGTGGCCACCGTCAAATGCTCGTCGATCGCTCCCGCCTCGCCGAGCAGTGCGTCGTACCGGGCAGTCGCGGCGGTCGCCCACGCGCCACCGGTCAGCCGCGCGCCCTCGCGCAGCTCGGCCAGCGCCCGGTGGGCCTCCGCGGTCCGTCCCGCCCGGATGTAGGCCTCTGTCAGGTCGCTCTCGTTGAACATGTAGCCGGGGTCGCGCGCGCCGAAGCGGCGACGGGCGACGCGCCCGCGCTCGAGGTGCGTGATCGCGGTGTCGAGCTCACCGCGCGCGAGCGCGAGCATGCCGAGCGACTGCTCCGCCACCGCCCGGTGGGAGTCGACGCCGAGCCGCTCGCAGATCTCGCGGGCGCGCTCGGCGTTGGCGCGGCAGACATCGGCCTCGTCGAGGTACGCGGCGACGAACGCGCGCGTGTTGAGCGACATCGCCTGCAGGAACGGGCCGATCGCCTCCTCCCCGAGCGCGGCGGCCTCGTCGGCGAGCCGCGCCGCCCCGCAGAAGTCGCCGCGGCGCGTGTACACGCTCACGAGCACGACGAGGGGGAAGGCCAGCGGAGTGACGGCGCCACGCTCGCGGAGCGTCTGGACGGCAGGAGCGATGAGGCGGATTGCACGGTCCTGCTCCTCCATCCAGTGCAGACACATCCCGGCCAGGGCGATGACCTCGTGCCCGGGCGCGGACGGGTCGAGTGCGCGGATCGCGTCGAGCCGGGCGTCGAGGACCTCGCGGGCGATGGCGTGCTCGCCCCCCACGGCGCGCGCCGACGCCTCCAGGATCGCCGGGACGAGGTCCGCCCCCGGCGGGGCGAGGGCGCGCGCGCGGGCGGCGATCTGCGCGACGAGGTCGACCGGCCCGGAACCCATCAGCGCGATCGCCGCCTGGGTGAGCAGGCCGGCGGCGCGGGCGGGGTCGGCCGGCGCGATCCGCTCGGCCTCGGCCACGAGCAGCGCGTGGGCCTCTGCGGCGCGCCCGGTCTGCGCCGTGGCGGCTCCGAGGAGCAGCTGCGTGTCCGCGCGGGCGGCGTCGTCGGGCGCCGGCGGCAGCCCGCTGGCGAGCGAGAGCGCCGTCTCGGGTTGGCCGGCCAGCAGCGCGAGGTGGCCGGCGGCGAGCGTGCGGGCGCGCGCCCGCGCCGGGTCGGGGGAGAGGGCGGCGGCGCGGCGCAGGCCGTGCAGCGCGACGCCGGGTGCACCCCGGCCGACTGCCTCGTAGGCGGCTGCCTCGAGCGTCGCGGCGAGCGCCTCGTCCGGCCGGTCGGCGGCGACCGCGAGGTGCCAGGCGCGCTCGGCCGGGGGGACGACGGCGGCGAGCGCGCGGTGCGCGGCACGCCGCTCGCTCACGGTGGCGGCGTGGTAGACGGCGCTGCGCGCCTCGGGGTGGACGAAGCGCACGCGCTGCGCGTCGACGGTGACGATCCCGTCGTCCTCGGCTGCGTCGAGAGCGGGGCCTGCGCCGTCCGGGAGGGCCGCGCGGACCGGGGCGACCGCGCCATCGTTGCTCGTCGCGGCGAGCAGCAGTGCCGCCCGGGTGCTGTCGGGCAGGCCGGCGAGCCGGGCGGCGTAGGCGGCGGTGATGCGGCGGCCGGCCGGGAGCGGATCCGGCAGGGCCTCGCGCCCAGAGCGTTGCGCGCGGCTGAGCTCCGCTGGGCCCTCGATGAGGGCGAGCGGGTTGCCGCCGACGGCGCGGACGAGCGCGTCCGCGACCGGGGCGGCGATTCCGGAGCGCCGCGCGAGCGTGACCGCGTCGGCGCGCCGGAGCTCTGCGACGGGGTGGACCGTGATGTCCTCCCACCCGGTGAAGGGCGTGCCGCGCAGCGAGTGCACGGCGATCACCGCCGCCCCGAGGCGCTGGGCGCGGCGGGCGATGAAAGCGACGGCGGCCGCGGAGGAGTCGTCGAGCCACTGAACGTCGTCGACCGCGATGACCACCGGCGCCACCGCACCGACGAGCGCGGCCGTCGCGTGCAGGACCGTCCCGCGATCGACGCCCTGTGGCGCGTCGAGGGCGAGCGCCGCGCGCAGCGCGCGGCGCTGCGCGGGCGCGAGCCGGCCGAGCGCCCCGAGCACCGGGTCCAGCAGCTCGCGCAGGCCGGCGTACGGCAGCTCGATCTCGCTCTGCACGCCGGTCGCGCGGAGCACGGTGCGGTCGCTGGTGTTGGCCAGCGCGCTCGCTAGCAGCGCGCTCTTGCCGACCCCCGGACGCCCCTCGAGGACGACCGCGCCACCTACGCCGATGAGGGCACGAAGCCGCGCGAGGTCGGCGTCCCGTCCGAGCAGCTGCACGCCGCCACGCTAGCGCGCCGGCTGGCTGCGCCGGGTGGTAGATCTTGCGCCGGCGGCAGCGGTCTGCGCCTCGTGGACGACGGGAACGTCGGCGCCGTGGTGCAATCCCTCCGGGAGAGTCGCTCAGCCCGCGCGCAGGTGCAGCGCCTTGGCCGACCGCGGCCGCACCAGCGCGTTGCCGCTGAACCTGACGCGCACGGTGAGGCGGCCGTGGCCGAGTCCGCGCCGGTGCGTGAACGTGGCGCGCAGCGACCAGCGGCAGGTCGTGTGCAGCGTCGCGCGGCGGCGCAGCACGGTCCTGGCGCCCGCCTTGACGACGACGGTCACCGTGCCGCGGCACGCCTGCCGCTTCGCCATTCCGGCCGGCGGGGTCAGCACGCCGCCGAGGGCGAAGGAGAACGGGGCGCGGCGGTCGCGCGCGGGGCGCACCTTGGCGCTCAGCCGGCGCGCCGCGCGCCGCGTCGGCGTCGTCGGCGCGGCCGGGGTGGCGGGGGTGACCGTGGTGGGGGCCCCGGAGGGCGGCGTGGGCGCGGGGGCCGGCTGAGCGGGCGGCGACGTCACCGCCGGCTGGCCCGTGTCGGGGTCCAGGCGCAGCGGGGCGGCCGGCGTGGCGCGGGCGAAGTCCAGCAGGCCGGCGATCGTCGGCTTCGGGCTCGGGATGTCGTCGAACGAGCCGCCGCCGAGCTGGCCGGTGCCCCAGTTGTCCTCGATGAACCGCAGCACCGACGTCTGGTCGATCTCGGTGTGATCGACGTGGTTGACCTTCGCGTACGGCGAGACGACCAGCAGCGGCAGACGCGGCCCGAAGCCGCAGCGGTTGCTGAAGCCGCCGGCCATGGGCGGGAACGATGGCCCGTGGCACTGGCCCGGACCGTCGAGGGCGTCGTCGGGGCCCGAGGAGCTGTTGACGATCGGGCTGGGCTGATGGTCGTACCAGCCGTCGGAGTCGTCGTAGGTGATGACGATGGCCGTGTCGCCCCATGTGCTCGACGCCTGGATGCGGTTGACCGTGTCGACGAGGAAGCGCTGCTCGTCGAGCGGGTCCGAGTAGCCGGCGTGGCCGTCCTGGTAGGCGGGCGCCTTGAGGAACGACACAGCGGGCGGGGTCCCGGCGTCCAGGGCGGCGAAGTAGTCCGACAGGTCGTACTGGTGGTTGACGCCGGCCTCGTCGTGGCCGATCGCCGCGACCGACGACGGCGCCTTGTGGTGCGGGTTGCGGGTCTGGTCGTAGTACTGAAACGGCTCGTGGTGGGGCGAGTAGTCGCGGACCGTGGCACCGCTGACGTTCTGGTGGGCGGCGTTGCAGCTGGCCACGCCGCCGCCGCTCACCGACGTGGGCCGGAAGCCGCCCTCGAACCAGCCCCACGTGACCCCGACGGCGCTCAGCAGCGTGCCGATGTTGGGGGCGCCGCCGAACGTCGCGCCTCCGGCGCCGCAGTCGTCGCCGGCCGGGTCCGGGTCGCTGATGAGCGTGGCGCCGGCCGGCGGATGGGTCTGGCCGCTGATGAGGTTCAGCGCGCCCGGCGTGGAGGGTCCGAAGGTCGTGCCGAAGTGCGCGTCGCTCATCGCATAGTGCTGGGCGTAGTTCCACAGCGCCGTGACGGTGTTGCCGTCGTAGTAGCCCATGCCGGTCTTCGCGGCGCCGCCGCACGACACGATCGCGGTGAACTGGTCCATGAGCCCGCCGTCGAACGCGCGCTGCTCGTCGGTGTAGGAGTGGTCGTTGTCGCACGTGACGGCCTGCGTGCGGTCGAGGCGGAAGGGGTTGACGCCGTTCGGGTTGGCCGTCAGCAGCGCACCGCTGAGCCCATTGATCGCGGGCGTTCCCGGCGCGGGCGTGAAGCTCGGCTGGCCGGGCGGGTTCACGGCGTTCGGATAGGTGCCGAAGTAGTGGTCGAACGAGACGTTCTCGTCGAAGACGACGACGACGTGACGGATCGGCGTCGTCGCGGCGGTCGCCGGTGCGGCTCCTGCGCTCGCACACCACAGGACGGCGGTGAGCAGGGCGAGGGCACGTGTGAGCATGGGCTGCACGATCGTACTCCGCGTCCGTGCGCTGACGCCGAGCGGCTGATCGTGTGGTCGCTGCTCAGGATGAGGGGTGCTGCTCGAAGAGCCGTCCGGCGCGGATCGTCGCGGCCATGTCGGCCGACTCGGCCCGGTAGGCGGTGCCGTCCTCGAACTCGATGACCGGCAGCCGGTCCTGGCCGGTCATCGAGATGATGGTCTTGCGGCGGCCGCGGGGGAAGGGCGTCTCCTTGACGACCTCGTAGTCGATGCCGCTCTCGTCGAGCGCCTTCTGGACCTTCCAGCACGAGTCGACGTCGTGGTGGATGAACGTGAACGGGCAGCGGTGAAGCTTGACCTTCGCCATGGCTCGCCTCCGGTCGGGTGGGGACGGCGTGAGCCTATCCGTCGCTCGGCCCGCGACGGGCTCGCTGCTTCTACCCGGCGGTCACGCGTTCGTAGTTCATCCGCATGAGCGCGATGACGTCGTCGACGTCCTCCGGGCCCTCGATCCGCCGGGCCGCCGGGCCGCGCCGGCCCGGGAAGACCGGGTGCTCGGTGATGCGCCCGGCGGCGCGCAGCTCATCCCACAACTCGGGCGGGAAGCCGAAGTGGGCGGAGCGGTCGCCGTGGAGGTGGCCGATCTCGTGGCCGTCGACCGTGAACGCGAACGCGCCGCGGCGGCCGGGGCCGGCCTCCACGCCCGGCCAGGCCGTGACCTCGGCGGTGATGCGCTCGCTCGCGGTGGTGGGGACCTTGGTGCTCATGTCGTGTCTCCTGCGGTGGTGGTCGCCAGGGGCTGGCCCGCGAAGCTACAAGTTCAACTGAGCTTGAAGTCAAGGGCGGTCCGTGATGAGCTGCGGCGCATGGCGGACCTGCTGACGATCGGCGAGGTGGCGCGACGCAGCGGCGTCGCCGCCTCGGCGCTGCGCTTCTACGAGCAGCGCGGCCTCATCCGCTCCGAGCGCGCCGGCTCCGGCCACCGCCGCTACGGGCGGCCGGTCCTGCGGCGGATCGCCTTCATCGTCTTCGCCCAGCGCGTCGGGCTGACGCTCGAGGAGATCGGCGGCGAGCTCGCCAAGCTGCCGCCGGATCGGGCGCCCAACCGCCGCGACTGGTCGCGGCTCTCACGCGACTGGGGCGAGCGGATCGACGCGCGCATCGCCGAGCTCCAACGGCTGAAGATGGGCCTGACCGAGTGCATCGGCTGTGGCTGTTTGTCACTGGACCGCTGTCAGCTCTCCAACCCCGGCGACCGCGCCGGCCGCCTGGGCCCGGGCCCGCGCTACTGGCTCGGCGACCGTCCCTTGTGAGCGGCGGGACCCCGGGCAGGCCCTACACCGTCCCGCGCACGCGCTCGGTCTCGCTCGTCGGCTGGCCGACCGAGGCGGCGGCGGTGAGCGCGATCGTCACGTCGACGCCGCGGTGGCCGCGCAGGCCGCGGCGCAGCTTGCGCGCGTCGGACTTGCGCACCGTGAAGCGCAGGAGCTTCGTCGCCCCGGCCGGGATCGTCACCTTCTCGGACCGGGCGACGACCGACACCGGGCGGTGGCCCTTGCGGGGCCGGTTGCGCTGCACGAGCGTCACCGTCGCCGTCAGCGAGCACGGGGTGTCGCAGCCGACGCGGACCGGCAGGCCGCGCGACAGCAGCGACGAGCGGCGCAGCACCTTGACGCTCAGCAGCGGCCCCTCGGGCGCCGGCAGCGTCGGGAACTGGAGCGCGGGTGGCTGGGCGGGCGCGGCGAGCGGCGTGCACGGGCCGCCGAGCGGCGCGGCGAGCTGGAAGGTCTGCACGCGGTTGTTGTCACCGTCGGTCACCGTGAGCTTGCCGTTGCAGTCGACGCTCACCCCGCTGGGGTGGACGAACTGGCCGGGCCCGGTGCCGCGGCTGCCGAAGCTCAGCAGCCGCTCGCCGTTGGGGCCGAAGAGCTGGACGCGGTTGTTGCCGCGGTCGGCGACCCACAGCTGCCCGCCGGTGTCGAGCGTCATCTGGGCGGGTGCCTCGACCTTGCCGATCTTGCGCCCGCGCCCGCCGAACTGGGTGAGCCGCCGGCCGGACGGGTCGTAGACGGTGATGCGCGAGCGGCTGTCGGAGACGTAGATCCGGTCGCCGGCGGGCGTGGCCGCGATGCCGCGCGGCGGGTCCGGCACGCGGAACGAGCCGAGGTACGTGCCGTCCCAGCGGAAGGCGACGATCCGTTCGTTGCCGGTGTCGGCGACCCACAGCGTGCCGTTGCCGTCGAGCGTCAGCGCGCTCGGCGCGAGCATCTGCCCGGGCCCGTTGCCGGGGACGCCGATCGTGCGCTGCGCGGTGGCGCTGCCCCGGGCGAAGAAGAGGATCCGGGAGCGGCGCTGGTCGAGGACGTAGCCGTTGCCGGTCCCGTCGAAGGCGATCGCGACCGGGTCGGGCAGGATCGTCGGCCCCGGGTTCGGCGAGCCCCACACGGTCGCCACCGAGCCGTCGGGGTTCAGCAGCTGGACGCGGCCGTTGACCGAGTCGGCGACCGCGCGCAGCCCGGCGGCGTCGGCGGCGACGCCGGTCGGCGCGTCGAACTGGCCGACCGCCCGGCCCGAGCTGCCGAACGAGCGCAGCAGCGAGCCGCTGACGTCGAAGACGTCGATCCGGTCGTTGCCGGTGTTCGTCACGAACAGGTTGCCCTGGGCGTCGGTGGCGATCCCGCGCGGGTAGGCGAGGTTGCCCGGGCCGGTCCCGTAGGAGCCCCAGCGGGCCTTGTACGGGTAGTTCGGCGGGCCGCTGTAGCGCACGATCCGCTGGTTCATGTCGTCGGCGACGAACGTCCGTCCCTTGGCGTCGGTGGCCACGTCGTAGGGGAAGTTCAGCTGGCCGGGTCCGGCGCCCTTGCCCAGCCCGACCGACTTCAGGAACTTGCCGCCGGTGTCGAAGATCGCCAGCCGGTGGTTCTGGTCGTCGGCGACGAGCAGCCGGGTGCCGCGGACGGTGAGGCCGCGCGGGTTGGCCAGCGTGCCCGGGCCGACGATGACGACCGGTCGGCCCCCGTCGAGCTCGAAGCGCTGGACGCGGTCGTTGCCGGTGTCGGAGACGTAGACGTTGTTGCCCGAGACGGCGATGCCGCCGCCGGCCGCGGCGTCGTTGCCGCCGCCGGCGCCGAAGCGGAAGCGCCCGGTGTCGGTACCGCTGCCGCCGAACGTGTGGATGAGCCGGCCGTCGGGCGAGAAGCGCGAGATCCGGTTCGTGCCGCCGTCGGCGACGAAGATCGTGCCGTCGCCCGCCACGCCGAGCGAGCCGATCGCCGTCAGCTCGCCGGGCCGGGTGCCGGCGAGGCCGATGTCGCGCAGGAAGGCCCCGTTGGGGTCGAAGACCTGGATCGTGTGCGACCCCTGGTCGCCGACGTAGACCGTGCCGTCGGGGGCCATCGCGATCGCCTGCGGGAAGCGCAGCACCCCGCCGCTGCGCTGGCCGGCCTGCTCGACCGACGTGTACGGGCAGGTGCCGCCGTTGCCGAGCAGGCCGGGGCAGTCGGCAAGCGCGGGAGCGGCGGTGAAGAGGACGGCAGCCAGCGCGATGGGCGCGGCGAGAGCGGCGGAGAGTCGTCGGCGCATTCAGGATCCTCAACACCGTAGAAGCCGGAAGTCGCGGTGCTGCACGGTCGGTCCCAACCACTACGCTGGCGCCCGTGTCGGGGATCGGGGTCCTGCGCGAGGGACCGCTGCACGCGAGCGTCAAGGACTGGCTCGCCCGCCCGGGCGACCGCGCCGAGGTGCCGTTCGGCCGGTTCGTCATCGACCTCGTCCGCGCCGACGGCGAGCTCGTCGAGGTGCAGACCGGCGGCTTCGCGCCGCTGGGACCCAAGCTCGACGCGCTGCTCGACGAGCACCGGGTCCGGCTCGTGCATCCGATCCCGGCGGTCCGGCGGATCGTGCGGGTCGACGAGCACGGCGAGGTGCTGTCGGCGCGCCGCTCGCCCAAGCGCGGCCGGGTCATCGACGTCTTCGACCGGCTCGTGTCGTTCCCGACGCTGCTCGCGCACCCGAACTTCACGCTCGAGGTGCTGCTCTGCGAGGAGGACCACGTCCGCGGCCCGGAGGCGGGGCGCTCGCGCAGCGGGCGACGCCGCCGCGACCCGGGCCAGCGGCGGCTGACGGCGATCGCCGAGCGGGCCGAGCTGGGCAGCGCGGCCGACGCGGCCGCCCTGCTGCCCGACGACTTGGCGCCCGGTGAGCCGTTCACGACGCGCGAGCTGGCCGACGCGCTGGGCTGCCGCCTGCTGCTCGCCCAGCGGGTCGTCTACTGCCTGCGGGCGCTCGAGGTCCTGGGCGACGCCGGCCGCCGCGGCCGCGCGCCGCTGCACCGGCGCGCGGGCTAGTCGGTGCTCGGCGCGTCGCGGCCGACGGGCGGCAGCATCTCGGCCCGGACGGGCTCGCCCCACGCGGCGTCGACCGCCGCGCGCAGCCCGGCGTCGGTCTCGCAGTTGATGCAGAACGACTTCTGGCCCCAGCCGATCGCGCGCGTGAGGACCTCGTTGGCGTAGGTCACGCCGGTGAGGTCGTGGCCGTAGTAGTCGTAGGCGGCGCGCCAGGCGGCGGCGTCCAGCCGCAGGCCGGCGCCGTTGTCGCGCAGCAGGGCACCGGCGGCCATGATCGCGTCGAAGTCGTCGTAGAGCGACGGGTGGCGCTTGGTCTGGTGCGGGTAGGCGGCCGGGCGCCCGGCGGCCCGGTAGCTGTCGCGGTAACGGTCCCACGTCGATCCGGTCCCGCCCGCCCCGCCGTTCGTGACGTTGAACTGCATCGGCCCGCCGCAGCAGCCCGCGAAGTTCAGGCCGTGGTAGGTCGTCGGGTGCGTCGAGAACGCCGTCTCCTGCTTGTGGACGGAGGCGATGAGCAGCCAGTTGACCCCGAACGTCTTCTGGGCGGTGGCGTAGATGTCGTAGAACCCGGCGACCCAGGCGGCCGGGACGTGGGCGCGGTCGTTGGCGACGAAGCGCCGCTCGTCGACGCGCCGGGTGACGGGCCGCGGAGCGGCGGTGCGCACGGCGGGCTTGGCGTCGGCGGGCGCGGGCGCGGGCACGGTGACGACGACCGTCGGCGCGGGCGGTGGGATGGTCGCGGCGGCGCTGGTCGCCGTGCGGCCGTCGAGCACGCCGCCGGCGACGAGCGCGAGCAGCGCGATCCCCCCGAGCAGCGCGAGCAGCGCGACGGCCACAGGCCAGCGCTCGCGCGGCGGAGTCGGAAGAGGCGAGGGCCCGGACATCGACAGATCCGCGTCGAGCATAGAAGCCCCTCGGCCGCCGCGCCGCCGCTTCGCGCGCCTTTCGGCCGGGATCCGACACGATCCGGCGCGCTCGCGTGACGGGTCGGCGCGTAGCATCGGCGGGGCGATGGACGACCTCCTGAAGCTCGCGGCCGACGCCGGCCATCAGGTCTCGAACGCCGAGGAGGCGCTCGACGAGGGCGCCCATGACGCGGCCCGCGACGCGCTCGACCGCGCGGGGGACGCGCTCGAGGCGCTGCGCGGCCGCTGGCCGCAGATGGGCGCCGGCGAGCGCGCGATCATCGGGCCGTCCGCCAAGGCGGTCCGCACCCGGCTCGATGCCGCCGCCGCGCGGATCCCGGCGCGGCGCGCGCTCAGCCAGGTGCCCGCCGAGGTCGACCCCGAGCAGGAACGGGCGCCCGACGACGCGCCGGCGCCGCCCCCGCCGCCCCCGCCGGCGGCCGCCTGAGGCCTACAGCCCGGGCGGGTGGCGAACGGTGAAGCCGGCGTAGCTGCGGGCGTCGGCCGACTGCCAGCGGGTGCCGGTGTTCTGCCGGCCGCTCGTGTCGAAGCGCAGCCCGGCCACGACCATGAACGCGTGGCCGCCGTTGGCGTAGATCGTCACCCACTTGCCGGGTCCCGGCTTGCCCCACTGGGCGAGGGCGCCGGAGACCATCGGGCCCTCGATGTAGCCGGCGGCCGCCAGCGCGTAGGAGACGCTGCCGGAGCAGTCGTAGGCCGAGTCCTGCCAGATCTCGTCGGCGTTGCGGCCGTGGCCGCCGCCGTACACGTAGGGCTTGCGCGCCACGTCGTTGGCGGCGTGCATGAGCGCGACGAGCTTCGGCGGCGCGGTCTCGGGGATGATCGCCAGGCCGCGCGAGTCGATCGCCGCACGGTCGAGATCGGCGCCCGCCCTGCCGCCGAAGGCGCGCTCCAGATCGGCCCGGACCTCGGCGTCGCTGGGTGCCCCGGACGCGGGCCGCTGCGGGCTGCGCTTGGCCGTGCGGGTCGTCGCCCCGCTGGTCGCTCCGGCACCGTCGGGTGCCGGACGGGACGCCTGCGGCGCAGCGGCTTCGGCGTACCCGGTCGGGTCGGGCGGGGGCAGGTAGGGCGCCTCGAGCTGCCACGCCTCGAGGTGCGCCGTGGTCGAGGATCCACAGGCGGCAAGCCCCGAGAGGGCCAGCCCGGCGAGCAGCGAGCAGCACAGCGAACGGAACATCCACCCGGGAGTATCGGCAGGTACCGCGGCGTTCACCAGCATGAACGTGTGTGGACACCGCCACACATCCCGGCGAATGCCGTGCGGGCTGGCGGGCACCATTCCCCCCAGCCCCACCTCCACCGTCGTGACCCATGACGTCGGCCACCTCTCCCACGGACATCCTCCTGGCGTTCTCACCGGTGCCCGCCGCGGTTGGCGCTGCCCGCCACGCCCTGCGCGAACGCGGCCTCCAGCCGGAGGTCGATCACACCGTCGCGCTGCTGACCTCCGAGCTCGTCGGCAACGCCGTGCGCCACTCGGGCGCCGACGGACGCATCGTCTTCCATGCCCGGCTCGACCCAGAGCACGTCCGGGTCGAGGTCGCCGATCACGGTCCGGGCTTCGACCCCGAGGTCCGCCACGACGCCTCCGGCTACGGCCTGCGCATGGTCGACCGGCTCGCCAGCCGCTGGGGCGTGGAGCGGACCGCCCGCGGGTGCCGCGTCTGGTTCGAGGTCGACCGCCGGGACGCCGCCGACGACGCGTAGCCGCGGCGGCCCGTCGCGCGCGGAGACGACGGACCGCCGTCGAGTACTAGGGTTGCCGGCGACGATGTCCGTCCGCCGGGACCTCCGCCCGCTGCTCGTGCTCGCCGTCATCGGCGTGTGCGTCGCGCTGGGCCAGACGGTCGCCGGCCTCGACACGGGCCTCGTCCTCCTCTCGCCGGCGCTCGTCCTCATGCTCCCGCTGCTCATGGGCCGCTACCTCGGCGAGGAGCGCCTCGAGCGGCTCGTCGTCCGCGTCCGGCCCCGTCGCCGGCGCGCCGGGTCCACGTCGCTGGCGGGGTCCGCCCGCCGCCCGGGCCACGCGGCGCGGCGTCGCGGCCGCCTGCTGGCCCACGCGCTGGCCGAGCGCGGCCCGCCGTCCGCGACCCCCGCGACCGCCTAGCCACGCGCCGGACGGCCCGGGCCCGCCACGGGTTCCGTCCGGGGTGTCGTCAGTCTTCCCGCCGAACCGGAGGTGCGCCCATGCGCCGCCCCCTGGCCGCGATCGCCGTGCTCTGCGCGTCGGCGCTCGCGGCGCCCGCCGCCGCCCTGGCCCATCAGGGCAACCCGAACATGGAATCCGTCGTCCGCACCGTCACGCCGAGCACGCCGGGCGTCACCGTCGAGGTCCTCAACCGCGACGACCGCTTCCAGATCACGAACCGCAGCTCGCACACCGTCGTCATCGAGGGCTATGACCACGACGACTATGCCCGGCTGCGGCCGGACGGCACCGTCGAGATCAACCGCAACTCGCCGGCCGCCTACCTCAACGACGACCGCTACGCCGACGCGGCCGTCCCGGCGAACGCGAAGCCGGGCGCCCCACCGGCATGGCGCGTCCTGGACCGGACGCACACGTTCCAGTGGCACGATCACCGCATGCACTACATGGGCGCCGGCGCGCCGCCCCAGGTCACCGACCGCGACCGGCGCACGAAGGTCTTCGACTACCGCGTGCCGATCCGGGTCGACGCGCGGCGGGGCGCCATCGCGGGGACGCTGTGGTGGACGCCGCGGCCGGGCGGCGGCCCGCCCGCGGTCGCGCTCGGCGCGCTGGCGGTGCTGATCGTCGTCGGCGGCGCCGCCGCGATGGTCACGACGCGGCGCCGGCGCCGGCGCGCAGTGGGCATGGGCGAGGCATGGTGAAGCGGGCGCTCATCCTCCTGGTCGTCTGCGCCGCGGCGGCCGTCATCCCGGCGGCGGCCGCGCAGGCCCACGCCACGCTGGAGGCGACCTCGCCGCAGCGAGGGTCCGTCGTGACGGCTGCCCCCGACCGCGTGGTCCTGCGCTTCGACGAGCCGGTCGATGCGCGGCTCGGCGGCGTGCGGGTCTTCGACGGTCATGGCGAGCGCGCCGACGACGGCGCCACGACCCATCCCGGCGGCCGCGGCGCCGAGGTGGCGGTCGGGTTGAAGGACGGGCTGGCCGACGGCAGCTACACGGCGACCTACCGCGTCATCTCGGCCGACGGCCATCCCGTGTCCGGCGGCTTCGTCTTCTCGATCGGCCGGGAGGGCGCCGGCCCGGCACGGACCGTGTCCGAGCTGCTGGCCGGCTCGCGAGCCGGGCCGGTGACCGAGGTCGCGTTCGGCCTGGCGCGCGGCATGAACTACGCGGCGATCGCCCTGCTGATCGGCGGGCTGGTGTTCGCCTGGTGGCTGTGGCGTCCGGGCGTGGGCGACGCCGCGCTCTTCACCGCGCGCCTGCAGCGGCTGCTGCTGTGGGCGGTCGCGCTCGCCGCGCTGGCGACCGCCGCCGGCCTCGTCCTCCAGGGCGCGGTCGCGGGCGGGACGAGCTTCTGGTCGGCGCTGCGCCCCGGCGTCCTGGGCGACGTGCTCGACACCCGCTTCGGCGCCGTGTGGGTGCTGCGGCTGGTCGACTGGCTGCTCGTCGCCGCGCTGCTGACGGTCGGCAGCCGGCTGCCGCGGGCCGTCATCGCCGTGCCGCTGGCGTTCCTGCTCGTGACCCCGGCGCTGTCGGGGCACGCGACGACGCAGCATCCGGTCGCGCTGCTCGCGCCGCTGGACGTCGCGCACGTCCTGGCGATGAGCGTCTGGGTCGGCGGCCTCGTCGTCCTCGTCGGCGTCGTCCCCGCGGTGACGCGGCGTCTCGCGGCGCCCGACCGCACCCGGCTGCTGGCCGGCGTGCTGTCGCGCTTCTCGCCGCTGGCCCTGGGCTGCGTGGTCGTGCTGGCGCTCACCGGCACCTGGCAGGCGGTCATCCACCTCACGGCGCTCGGCGACCTCACCGGCACGGCGTTCGGCCGGGCCGTGCTCGTCAAGATCGTGCTGCTGCTCGCGCTCGTCGTGCTCGGCGCCCTGAACCTCCGGCGCACCGTGCCGCGGCTGCGCGCGCTGGCCGCCGGCGGTCGCGCGGCGGGTGCCGACGGCCTCATCGTGCGGCGCACGCTGCGCGCCGAGGTCGCCCTGCTGGCGGTCGTGCTCGGCGTGACGTCCGCGCTCGTCGCCTACCCGCCGCCGACCGCCATGTCGGCCGGCCCGTACTCCGCGTCGCACACGACCGGCCCCGTCGAGGTCGAGCTCACCGTCGACCCGGCGCGCCCGGGCCCCAACACCGTCCACGTCTATGCGTTCCGCGCGAGCGACGGCGCACCGCTGGCCGAGACGAAGGAGGTGACGGTGACCGCGCGCCTGGCCTCGAAGGGCATCGGGCCGCTGACGGCGACCGTCCACCGCGCCGGACCCGGGCACTACCTCGCCGACGCGCTCGTGCTGGCGCCGCGCGGCACCTGGCGGGTCGACGTCGCCGTGCGCGTCTCGGCCTTCGACGAGTACACGACGACCTTCTCGGTGCCGGTTCGCTGAGCACCACGACGACCACCAACACGAGAGGACCACGAATGCACCGCATGACCCTCGCCGCCGCCCTGACCGCGGCCGTCGCCGGCGCCCTGCCGGCCGCCGCCTCGGCCCACGTCACCCTTCAGCCCAAGGAGGCCGCGGCGGGGAGCTACACCGTCGAGAGCGTCCGCGTGCCCAACGAACGCGACGACGCCTCGACGACGAAGGTCGAGGTCCAGCTCCCGGCGGGCTTCGCCGCCGTCTCCTACGAGCCGGTCGCCGGCTGGCGCGCGACGGTCAAGAGCGACGGCGGCCAGGTCCGGCGCGTCACGTTCACCGCGACGTCGAAGGACGCCGGCATCGCGCCCGGCCAGTTCCGCGACTTCCCGCTCTCCATGCAGATCCCCGGCAAGGCGGGCGACACGCTGACGTTCAAGGCGCTGCAGACGTACTCCGACGGGCAGGTCGTCCGCTGGATCGGCGCGCCCGACGCCGACAAGCCCGCGCCGCAGGTGGCGGTCACCGCGGCGCCGACCGGCGAGGACCACCACGGGGGTGCCGCGGCGCCCGCCCAGGCCGAGGCCTCCGGCGCCGCCGACGACGACGACGGCGACGACGACGACGGCGGGTCGAACACGCTCTCGATCGTCGCCCTCATCGTCGGCGGCCTCGGGCTGCTCGCGGGCGGGGCCGCGCTCGCATCGGCTCGACGCGCCTGACCGCCCCCTATCCTTGCTGCGCTCATGTCCGCACAGCCCAATCCCGCCAAGAGCCGCATCAGCATCCTGCTCGGACTGCTGCTGGTGGCCGCCATCGTCGTCATCGTCGCGATCGCCGTCTCCAGCGGCGGCGACGACAAGAAGTCCTCCAGCGCCTCCAAGAAGTCGCCGGTGACGCTGAGCGGCATCCCGCAGTCGGGTAGCACGCTCGGCAAGAAGGACGCGCCCGCGCTCATCGTCGAGTTCGCCGACCCGCAGTGCCCGTACTGCCGCGACTTCGAGCAGAACGAGATGGAGAAGATCGTCAACGAGGCGATCCGCCCGGGCCGCGCCCAGATGCAGCTGCGCGTGCTGACGTTCCTCGGGCCCGACTCGGCCGAGGCCGCCCGGGTCTGGGAGGCGGCGGGCTTCCAGAACAAGATGTTCGACGTCGCCGCGGCGTTCTACGCCAACCAGGGCGAGGAGAACTCCGGCTACGTCACCGACAAGTGGCTGAAGGACACGCTCGGCGGCATCGACGGGTTCGACTTCGACAAGGCGCTCGACGAGGCGGCCGACCCGCGGATCACCGCGGCGCTCGGTGAGGCGAAGTCGCTGGCCAGCCGGTACGGGGTCGACTCGACGCCGACGCTGCTGGTCGGCAAGGACATCAACAGCCTCGAGAAGGTGGACCCGACGTCCGAGGCCGTCCTGAAGGCGGTCGGGAAGATCGCTGCACCGAAGCAGTGAGCGACCGGGTCCTGCGCCGGGCGGCGCTGGTGCTGAGCGTGCTCGGCATCGGCGTCGCCACCTACCTCGTCTACGTCCACTACGCGGGGATCGAACCGGTGTGCGGCACCGGCGGGTGCGAGAAGGTCCAGACCTCGGAGTACGCGGACCTGGCCGGCGTGCCCGTCGCGCTGCTCGGCCTCATCGGCTACGTCCTCATCCTCGCGGCGCTCGTCGTCGACGGCGAGTGGGGCCGTATGGGCGCGGCGCTCATGAGCCTCATCGGGTTCGGCTTCAGCGCGTATCTCACCTACCGGGAGATCTTCACGATCGAGGCGATCTGCTACTGGTGCGTCGGCAGCGCGATCCTCTTGACGCTGCTGGCGATCGTCACGGTGTGGCGGCTCGTCATCACCCCGGCGCCACGGACGTAGGGTGCTACCCTACGTGATGTGCTGAAGAAGACGAGCATCTACCTCGACGAGGAGCTCGATCATCGACTCGCACGCCGCGCCGCCGAGGAGGGCGTGACGAAGGCGGAGTTCATCCGGCGCACGCTGTCGGGGGCGGTCCACCGGCCGACGCGGCCCAAGCCGTCGATCGGCGTCTACGGCAGCGGGCGCGGCGACGTCGCCGAGAACGCCGAGCGCCACCTCGCCGAGTCGGGCTTCGGCGACCAGTGACGGTCGTCCTCGACACCGCGCTGGTCGTCGCGCTGTATGACCGCGACGATCGTCGTCACGCCGAGGCCCGCGACTGGATCCTCGAGGCTGACGAGGACCTCGTCACGACCCCGCTGACCATCTCCGAGATGGACCACCTCGTCACCCGCGACGGCGGCACCGCCGCGACCGAGCGGCTCTGGCACGACCTCGACAGCGGCGCGTTCGCCGTGCGCTGGTGGGCCGACGCCCTGGCCGAGACGATCGCCATCGCCCGCCGTCACCCGTTCCTCGGCCTCGTCGACGCGTCGCTCGTCGCGCTCGCGGGCAGGCTCCGTACGGCGCGGATCGCGACCTACGACGACCACTTCCGATCCGTCACCACCCCGGACGGGGAAGCCTTCGTGGTGCTCCCCGCCGATCGCTGAGAAAAGGACCCGTCACCATGAATTCCGATCACCCGGACAGCTTCGACGCACGCGGCACCCTGAAGGTGGGCGACCGCGAGCTCGAGATCTTCCGCCTCGAGGCGCTGCAGTCGAAGTTCGACGTCGCCCGGTTGCCGTTCTCGCTGAAGATCCTGCTCGAGAACCTCCTGCGGACCGAGGGCAACGGGGCGGTGACGGCGGCCGACGTCGAGGCGATGGCGACCTGGAACGCGAACGCCGAGCCCTCCGACGAGATCGCCTTCACGCCGGCGCGCGTCGTCCTGCAGGACTTCACCGGCGTGCCCGCGGTCGTCGACCTCGCCGCCATGCGCGACGCGATGGCCGACCTCGGCGGCGACCCGGCCAAGATCGAGCCGCTCGTGCCCGCCGAGCTCGTCATCGACCACTCCGTGCAGGTCGACATGTTCGGGACCCGCAACGCGTTCGCGTTCAACGCCGAGAAGGAGTTCGAGCGCAACAAGGAGCGCTACCAGTTCCTGAAGTGGGGCCAGGATGCCTTCGAGACGTTCAAGGTCGTCCCGCCCGACACCGGCATCGTCCACCAGGTCAACCTCGAGTACCTGTCGCGGGTCGTCTTCGTCGACGAGAAGACCAACCGCGCCTACCCCGACACGCTCGTCGGCACCGACTCGCACACGACGATGGTCAACGGCCTCGGCGTGCTCGGCTGGGGCGTCGGCGGCATCGAGGCCGAGGCGGCGATGCTCGGCCAGCCGATGTCGATGCTCATCCCGCAGGTCATCGGCTTCGAGCTCACCGGCAAGCTGCCCGAGGGCGCGACCGCGACCGACCTCGTCCTCACCGTCACCGAGCTGCTGCGCCAGAAGGGCGTCGTGGGCAAGTTCGTCGAGTTCTTCGGCGAGGGCGTCTCGCGCCTGCCGCTGGCCGACCGCGCGACGATCGGCAACATGAGCCCCGAGTTCGGCTCGACGTGCGCGATCTTCCCGATCGACGCCGAAACGCTGCGCTACCTGGCGTTCACCGGCCGCCCGCAGGAGCAGATCGACCTCGTCGAGGCCTACGCCAAGGAGCAGGGCCTCTGGCACGACGAGCACTCCGAGACCCCGACCTACTCCGACGTCGTCCGCCTGGACCTCTCGACGGTCGAGCCGTCGATCGCCGGCCCGAAGCGCCCGCAGGACCGCATCGCGCTCGCGTCGGCCAAGGACTCGTTCCGCTCTGCGCTCAGCGACCTGCTGGGCGACGAGGCCGGCCCGGTCGCCTCCGCTCACGACGAGGCGGTCGCCGAGACGTTCCCGGCCTCCGACCCGACCGCCGAGCAGTCGCCGGCCCACAACGGCCACAGCGAGGGCGACGCCCCCGCACCGGCGATCGCCGCGGGCGCCGTCGTCGCCGAGCGCTCGTCGTCGTCGACCGAGGTGACGATGGACGGCGAGACGTTCTCGCTCGACCACGGCCACGTCGTCATCGCGGCGATCACGTCATGCACGAACACCTCGAACCCGTCGGTCATGATCGGCGCCGGCCTGCTGGCCCGCAAGGCGCGCGCTCGCGGGCTGCAGAGCGCGCCGTGGGTCAAGACGTCGCTGGCCCCCGGGTCGAAGGTCGTCACCGAGTACTACGAGCGCGCCGGCCTGGTGCCCGACCTCGAGGCGCTCGGCTTCCATCTCGTCGGCTACGGCTGCACGACGTGCATCGGCAACTCGGGCCCGCTGCCCGACGAGATCTCGGCCGCGGTCAACGAGGCCGACCTCGCGGTCTGCTCGGTGCTGTCGGGCAACCGCAACTTCGAGGGGCGCATCAACCCCGACGTGAAGATGAACTACCTGATGTCGCCGCCGCTGGTCGTCGCCTACGCGATCGCCGGCACGATGGACATCGACATCACCAGCGACCCGCTCGGCCGTGACGCCGACGGCAACGACGTCTACCTGCGCGACATCTGGCCCAGCACGCAGGAGATCTCCGAGACCGTCGAGGCGGCCGTGCAGTCCGACATGTTCCGCACGTCCTACGGCGAGGTCTATGCGGGCGACGACAACTGGCGCAGCCTCGACGTGCCCGGCGGCGACCGCTTCGCCTGGGACGACGCGTCGACCTACATCGCCAAGGCGCCGTACTTCGAGGGCATGGACGCGACGCCGGCGCCGATCAGCGACATCAGCGGCGCGCGCGTGCTGGCCAAGCTCGGTGACTCGGTGACGACCGACCACATCTCGCCGGCGGGCGCGATCAAGCGCGACGGCCCGGCGGGCCTCTACCTGCAGGAGAAGGGCGTGCAGCCGCGCGACTTCAACTCCTATGGGTCGCGGCGCGGCAACCACGAGGTGATGATCCGCGGCACGTTCGCGAACATCCGCCTGCGCAACCAGCTGGCGCCGGGCACCGAGGGCGGCGTGACGAAGAAGGACGGCCGCGAGCTGTCGATCTACGAGGCGTCGCGCGAGTACATCGACGCCGGCGTGCCGCTCGTCGTCCTCGGCGGCAAGGAGTACGGGTCGGGCTCGTCGCGCGACTGGGCGGCCAAGGGCACGCTGCTGCTCGGCGTCAGCGCGGTCATCGCCGAGTCCTTTGAGCGCATTCACCGCTCCAACCTCGTCGGGATGGGCGTCCTGCCGCTCCAGTTCCCCGAGGGCCAGTCGGCCGACTCGCTCGGGCTGACCGGCGAGGAGGAGTTCTCGATCAGCGGGCTGGCCGAGCCGCTGAACGCCGGCGAGCTGCCCCGCGAGGTGCAGGTCACCGCGGGCGACACCCAGTTCACCGCGCGCGTGCGCATCGACACGCCCAAGGAGGCGGAGTACTTCCGCCACGGCGGCATCCTGCACTACGTGCTGCGGGAGCTGGCGGCGAGCTGAACCACCCGCGCGGCACGCGATGGCTCGGACCGTGGGCACCTGGTGGGGTCATAGACCTCACCAGGTGCCCACGGTCTGCGGGGCGCGGGCGGGCGTTTGCCGCCACGGCGGCTTCCTGCACGACGTGCTGGGCGGGCCGGCGACATAGCTGAAGGTCAGCTCGGTCCGGCCTCGATTGTCCGCCCGCGGGGGCTCGGGGCCGGGCGTGTCGCCGTTCTGGCTGCGCTTCCCGTTGCGTGAGGTGCGCTCGTCAATCTCGATCAACGGTTTGATCAGGGAGGCCAACCCGCGGCGGACGTCCTCACGGGCGTTAGTCGCCGCAGCGCGACGGTCTCGTCGGAGCGCCACGGCGTGACAGACCCTGCTCCGAAGGCCGATGGTGGCTCCCCGGACGGGCCTGGACGAATGATCGAGTTAGCGGAGAATGGTGGAGCAGTAACGTGTCCTGCCATGCCGTGCCGTGTCGTGTCGTGCGCCCGCGTTGCGGCTGATCAAGCTGCGCTCGATACTCCGAGGTGAGCCGCCTCGTGTCGATTCGCCACGTCTTTACCGTCGCGCTGCCTACGGCTCTCCTTGCGGTGTCGGTGACACTCTTGGGATGCGGTGGCGGGGGCCAAGCCAACGACGCCGGTGGTCCGCCAGGAAGTGACAGGGACAGCGCGTCCCAGGTGGGCACCGTCTTCCGCGAGAACTGGTTTGGTCGCGACGCCAAGCGCTCGACGGAGGCTAATGGCGGCATGACACCGCGCGTTCGCGAGGCTCGGCACCTACTCAGCAGCTCGAGCGATGTTGGTCTTCTCGGCATGTCGCAGGCCCGAGTGCTTGCGTTACTGGGGCCTTCCGACAGCAGACCATCGGGACGGCGTTGGAGCTATCTGCTAGGTCGTCGGAGTGAGAGCCACCAGCTGTGCAGCAGTTGGATGAGCATTGACTTCTCCACCCGCCGTCGCGTAGGGGCGGTAAGCGTGACAACGGAGCAATGTCGGCCGTCTCGCACCAGCCCTTCGGAGTTGCGGTGAGCAGGTCATGTGCGGGTCCAGGGCCCGGTGCCGGGGATCCTGCTTCCGTAGAGCAAGGCGCTCGGAGTCGCTGATGCTGGACCACGCCCTGCGGCAGGTCCAGCAGTGGCTCAACGTCCCGATCGGGTGGTGTGGGTATCGCCCAGAGCCGTTCGTAGCGGAGCGGCTGTGGGCGTGCCAGCGAACTCTCCAGTCGTCCTCAGGCGAGGCTGCGGAGACTCCTGGCCGGCTTGCCGGGCTTGACGAGCGCGGCGATGTGCTGATCCTGGGTCCCGCAGGGCAGAAGCCTGAATGTTGGGATCCCGAGCGGGATGTCGTCGACCTCCTCGAACGCAAGCCGGACCGCGTCCGCATCTTGCACCTGAGTGTGAGTCGTCGCGTGGGGAGCCGGAAGCCGGCGACGTCGGCCGCGAAGTGTCCAAGTCCGAGGCCGACGGGCGCGCCGCTCAAGGTCGGCCATCGAGACGGGGGAAAGGGCGGCATCCTGCACTACGTGCTGCGCGGGCTGGCGGGGTAGCCCCGCCGGCCCGCCACGCGGATCGCGTCGAACAGCACGCCGACGTCGACCGCCTTGTCGACGACGTCGGCCGCGCCGGCCGCCAGCGCACGGGTGTGCAGCGAGGCGGTCGGCGCCGCCGTGTAGAGCAGGATCGGCGGCGTGCCCGGCTGGGCGCTGAGCTCGCGGCAGAGCTCGAGGCCGTCCTCGTCGCCCAGGCGCTGGTCGAGCACGATGACGTCGGGCTGCGTCTGGTGCAGCGCCCGGCGCAGGGACGCGCCGTCCTCGGCCGTGCCGACGCAGCGGAAGCCGGGCTCGGTGCGCAGCACGGCCTCGAGGCCGGCGCGCAGAACGGGGTGGTCGTCGACGACGAGGACGCGGATCATCGGCGGAGTGCTCGCGAATGCTGCCCGATGCGGCGTCAGGCCGCAACCCGCGCCGTGGCACCGCCACCGGCGAGGAACGCCTCGAGCTCGCGCGCGGGCATCGGCCGGCCGAGCCCGAAGCCCTGACCGACGTGGCAGCCGAGCTGGGCCAGGCCGCGCTGCTCCTCGGGCGTCTCGATGCCCTCGGCGACGACCCGCAGCCCCATCCGGCTGCCCATCGTCACGACGAGCCGCACGACCTCCGCGTCGAGCGGGTCGGCGGCCATCCGCTGTACGAAGCTGCGGTCGATCTTCAGCTCGCTGGCGGGCAGATGGCGCAGCTGGGCCAGCGAAGACTGGCCGGTCCCGAAGTCGTCGATCGCCACCTCGACGCCGAGCGCCGCGATCCGCTCCAACACTGCTAGGCAGCGCCGCTGATCGCTCATGACGGCGTCCTCGGTGACCTCGATGACCAGCGACGCCGGCCCGACGCCGTGCTCGCCCAGGGCGGTGGCGATCCGGTCGGGCAGCGCGACGTCGACGAGCGTGCGGGCCGAGACGTTGACCGCGACGCGCAGCGCGTGTCCCGCGGTCTGCAGGGTGGCGAGCTCCTCGAGCGCGCGCTCGAGCACCCAGTCGGTGAGGGCGGGCATCTGACCGCTGCGCTCGGCGATCGGCAGCAGCTCGGCGGGCGAGATCGGGCCGCGCTGGGGGTGCGACCAGCGGATGAGCGCCTCGACGCCCGTGCAGCGGCCGTCGGCGAGGTCGACCTGGGGCTGGAAGGCGACCCACAGGCCGCTGCCGCCGCCGGTCAGCGCCGCACGCAGGTCGGCGGCCAGGCCGAGCAGCTCGACGGAGTTCGCGTCGCGCTCGGCCGTGTAGCGGGCGACGCCGACCCCGCGCCGCTTGGCGTCGGTCATGGCGACGTCGGCGCGCCGGGCCAGCTCGCCGGCCTGGTCGGCGTCGTCCGGGAAGCGCGCGACCCCGACGCTCGCCTGGACCGACACCGTGACCTCGTCGAGCTCCAGCGGCTGCTCGAGCGCGCCGCGCAGCGTGTGGGCGGCGGCGACCGGGTCGTCGGTGTCGCGGAGCAGCACGGCGAACTCGTCGCCGCCAAGTCGCACGAGAGTTCCGCCTGCGCCGGCGGCCGCCGGCTCGAGACGATGCGCGACGGCGCGCAGCAGCGCGTCGCCCGAGCGGTGGCCGAGCGTGTCGTTGAGATCGCGGAAGCCGTCGAGCCCGAGGATGAGCAGGCCGGCGCGCACGTCGCGGCCCACGGCGGTGGCAGCGAGCAGCTCGAGCTCGGCGAACAGCGCGCGACGGTTCGGCAGGCCGGTGAGGTCGTCGGTGAGGACCTCCTCGCGATGGATGACCATGCCGCCCACGCTGCGCACGGCCAGCGCGCTGCGCAGCGCGGCGGCGGCGAGCGTGGCGAGCGCGAAGCCCACGGTCACGGCGGGCAGGTCGGTCCACTGGCCGGCCAGCAGGACGCCGGCGCCGAGCGCGATCCACGCCGCGGTCGGCAGCCACTCCCACCAGCCGCCGATCCGCAGGTGGCCGACGGCCGTCGGGCGCGCCCAGGCCGCGCCGGCCACGAGCAGCAGCTGCACCTCCCAGCCCAGGTCGGCCCAGGCGCCGTCGACGGTCAGGACGCCGGCGTGGTCGAGGGCCACGGTCGCGTCCGCGCCGGCGGCGACGATCAGCGCCGCGCACAGCAGCTGCAACTGCAGGCCGATGCCCCGTCCGGAGCGGGCGATGATCGCCAGCGGCACCGAGGCGAGGGCCAGGTCGATCGCCACGTACAGGCTGTCCAGCGCGACGCGCGCGTCGGTGACCGGGTCGTCGATGAGCAGCGTCGAGGCGGTCAGCAGCGTGGCGACCGCGCCGAGCCAGAGCATCGTGCCGACCGCGTCGAACCAGAAGAGCTTGGTGGCGTCGCCGACCCGGCGCCGCAGGATGCGCCACAGGCCGAGCCAGTAGAACAGGTAGGAGACGAGGTAGCAGCCGTCGGCGGCGGCCTCCGACAGTCCGCTGACCGTGAACCCGAGGGTCGTGGCCGACACGCCGAGCCCGAAGGCGACCCAGATCGGACGATCGGACGGCACGCGCCGTGCCCCGGCGATCGCGACGATCACCGCGATCGCGCACACCGCGAGGTGACGTGGCGCCCCCATGGCGCCCGGAAGCCCACCGCCGGCCAGCAGCACGGCGAGCCCGGCCGCGATGCCCGCCGCGGCGACGCCGGCCAGCGGCAGCGCCGCGAGCAGGGGACGTCGGAGCGGGGAGCTCATAGACGATCCATCGGCCGATCTCGCGGGTTCCTTCAGGGAGACTGCAACGTTTGTCGGTCTTCGCGTCCGACGCTTGACGAACCGGCCGGTACTCTGCTTTCCCGATGGCTACGCCCGACGTCCTGCACCGCTTGATCACCGCGACCGGGCCGTCCGGCTACGAGTCCGCGCCGGGCCGCGTCTTCGCCGACGCCTGCGGCCCGTTCGCCGAGGTGAGCGTCGACACCATGGGGTCGGTGACGGCGCGGGTGGCGGGCACCGGCGGCGGCCCGAGCCTGGCGATCGTCGGCCACATCGACGAGATCGGGCTCATCGTCACCCACATCGACGACAAGGGCTTCTTGAGCTTCGCCGGCGTGGGCGGGTGGGACCCGGTCATCCTCGTCGGTCAGCGCCTCGAGATCAGCACGCGGGACGGCGTCGTGCCCGGCGTCGTCGGCAAGAAGCCGATCCACCTGCTCAAGCCCGACGACCGCAAGAACGCGCCCGAGCTCAAGGACCTGCACATCGACATCGGTGCCGCCGACGGCGACGAGGCACGCGCGCGGGTGCGGGTCGGCGACGTCGCGGTCATCGCGGGCGAGCCGGTCGAGCTGCCCAACGACCGTGTCGCCTCGCGGTCGCTCGACAACCGGCTCGGCTGCTTCGTCGCCTACGAGGCGGCGCGCCTCGTCGCCGCGGCCGGCGGCGCGGTCGGCGACGTCGTCGCGGTGGCCGCCGTCCAGGAGGAGACGACGTTCACCGGCTCGCGGACGATCACCCACTCGCTGCGGCCCGACGTCGCGATCGTCGTCGACGTCACGCACGCCACCGACGCGCCCGGCATCGACGAGCGTGAGCTCGGCTCGCACCCGTTCGGCTCGGGTCCGGTCATCGAGCGCGGCTCGTTCCTGCACCCGCGCGTCTTCGAGCTCCTGCACGAGGCGGCCGAGGCCGAGTCGATCCCGTTCACGGTCGCCGCGTCCGGCAACCGGACCGGCACGGACGCCGACGCCGTCCACCTCAGCCGCGACGGCGTGCCGACCGGCCTGGTCGGCCTGCCGCTGCGCTACATGCACTCGCCCGTCGAGATGGTCCAGCTCGACGACGTCGCCAACGCGGCCCGGCTCGTCGCCGCGTTCGCCCGCCGGCTCACGGCCGACGAGGCGTTCGCGCGTTGAGCGCAGGGCTGCTCCTGCTCTTCGACATCGACGG
Source organism: Solirubrobacterales bacterium (assembly GCA_040255945.1). Classification (GTDB taxonomy): domain Bacteria; phylum Actinomycetota; class Thermoleophilia; order Solirubrobacterales; family Solirubrobacteraceae; genus Baekduia. The sequence goes on from JBDZVZ010000005.1 coordinate 59,055, forward strand.
CACGCTGCTGCTGCGCGCCTCGCGCGATCACGCCGAGGCGGTCCACGCCGCGCTGCGGCGCGTGCACCGCATCCAGATCCCGGCGGGGCGTGTGGAGGCGGCGGGCCGCACCGACGGGGCGATCGCCCGCTCGATCCTCACGCTGGCCGGCGTCTCGGCGCAGCGGATCGACGAGCGCGCCGCCGACGTCGCCGCGGTGGCGTGCGAGGAGTTCGCGCGGCGCTGCCCGGTCGACCTGTCCGGGTTCGTCTCGCCGGGCATGCCGGCCGTGCTCGAGCAGCTCGCCGCCGATGACGGCCTGCGGTTCTCGCTGCTGACCGGCAACCTCGAGCCGGTCGCGCGCCTGAAGCTCGACCGGGCCGGCATCGGCGGGTTCTTCCCGCGCGGCCAGGGCGCCTTCGGCTCCGACGACGAGGACCGCGCCGCGCTGCCGCAGATCGCCCGGGCGCGGGCCGCCGTGGGCGGCCGGCCGTGGCGGCGCGAACGGACCGTGGTCATCGGCGACACGCCGCGCGACATCGCCTGCGCGCGCGCCGACGGCGTGCGCGTCGTGGCGATCGCGACCGGCCCGTTCGGTCCGGACGCGCTGGCCGACGCCGACGCGGTGATCACGCACCCCCGCGAGCTGCCCGGGGCGCTCGCAACCCTGTAACCGGGGTCAGACCCGTTCCGTTCCGTTGCGCTCGCAACGGAACGGAACGGGTCTGACCCCGGTTCTGGGTTCGCCGGCGCGGCCGCTGAGGCCGTCGAGGAACGCGAGCGTGCGCCGCCACGCGTCCGCGGACTCGTCGGCGAACTGGTCCTGGCGGCGGTCGAAGAACGCGTGCGGGGCGCCCGGGTAGACGTGGAGGTCGTGGTCGGCCCCCGCCGCGTCCAGGGGCGCGCTCGAACTCGCGGACCTGCTCGACCGGGATCGCCGCGTCCTCGCCGCCGAACAGACCGAGGATCGGGCAGCGCATTGGGGCTTGTGGTCGAAGGTGCTCGGCGCCGCCGCGCGGTAGGCCGAGAAGAGCGTCCCGTCGGCGGAGACGAGCTCGAGCCGTTCATCCGGCGCCGCCCCGGTGAGACGGCGCAGCTCGCGCAGGACCTAGGGCGGACGGGCGTCGTGGGCGACGCACATGGGCGACGCCCCACCCGCGGCGGCCGTCAGTCGAGCGTCCAGAACCCGTCGTAGCCCAGCGGCGAGAAGCGCGCGACCCGGCCGAGCTCCTCGTGGGCCTCCTGCTGGGGCAGGTCGCAGACGACCGCGGCCTCGCGGGTGGCCAGCGGCGTGCCGGTCCACGCGAGCACGTCCTCGACGCGCTCGGGCGGGTCGCGTCGCTCGAGGTTCGGGACGAGGTTCGCGGTGACGACGTCGTAGACGGAGAACGGCTGAAAGCCCGGGACGGCGATCCGCACCCCGTCGGCCTTGCGGACGATCTCGTAGGACGGGCACGTGTAGCGCCGCCCGCCCGACCAGTTGGCGAGCTTGTCGTCGAGGACGCGCGCGGCGGGGATCGGGGCACGGGACGCGGTCATGTCCTCGTCGAGGGCGGCGGTGACGTCGTCGCCGGCGGCCCACTCGCGCAGGGCGTCGGGATCCAGCCCGGCGTCGGCGGCGGCGTGGGCGATCGTCGACGGCTCGTCGAGCAGCTCGCCGCAGAAGTTGCGAATGCGCAGTCGCCGCAGCAGGCCGCGCATGCGGTCGGGCGCGTGCAGGCGGGCGGCGACGACCGCCCGGCAGGCGGGGATCGTCGCGGCCATCCGCGGTCGCTCGCGGGTGTCGATCGGCATGCCGTGCTCGGCGCTGATCGTCCGGAAGGCCTCCGCTTGGCGCTCGGGGTTGAAGCCCTTCTCGAGGTACTCGTCGGGCGAGGCGGCGAGGCCGACGAGCCGCACCTGCCACTCGAGCTGGTCGCCGTAGAGCCAGCTGAGGCGGCGGCGGAACGGCTCGGCGCTGTAGGCCCAGGGGCAGCCGGGGTCGGTGTACTCGGTGATGCAGACGCCGGCCATGGCCTACAGGAGCTTCGGGGCGAGGCGCTCGAGCTCGTCGAGCGCGCCGTCGAGGTCGGTGGCGACCGGTTGGACGCAGACGTGGTCAGCGCCCGCGTCGAGGTGGTCGCGCACGCGCGTGGCGACCGCGTCGACGTCACCGAGCCCGACGACCGCCTCGACGAGGCGGTCGCTGCCGCCGTCGGCGATGTCGTCCTCGTCGAAGCCGAGCTCGCGGAGGTTGTTGGCGTAGTTGGGCAGCCGGAGGTAGTACTTCGTGAACTGCCGCCCGCGTGCGACGTCGCCGTCGACGGCGACCGACACCTCGGGCGCCAGCAGACCACCCCCCGCCCGCCCGAGCATCTCGCGGGCGCGCGCGGTGTGCGCGACGGGCGTGAAGTACGGATGGGCGCCGGTCGCGCGCTCGCCGGCCAGCGCGAGCATCTTCGAGCGCAGCGCGCCGAGCACGAGCGGCACGGGCCGCGCGGGCGCCGGCGGCTGGTAGGGCGCCGCGTCGAACCCGTCGAGGAAGGCGCGCATCGCCGCCAGCGGCCGGCGGTACTCGTGGCCGCGCAGCTGGACGGCCGGGGCGTGGCTGACGCCGAGGCCGAGCGTGAAGCGCCCCGGGTGGGCGTCGGCGAGCGCGAACGCGGCGTTGCGCGCGGCGATGGCGTCGCGCGACCAGATGTTGGCGATGCCGGTGGCCAACACGAGGCGCTCGGTGGCGCCGAGCAGCAGCGCGGCGTGGGTGAGCGGCTCCTTGCCGGCCGGCGTGTCGCTGAGCCAGAGGGCGCGATAGCCGAGCGCCTCGATGCGCTGGGCGGCGGCGCGCGCCCGCTCCCACGGCTCGCCGCCGAGCGCGCCGAGCCAGACCCCGACGCGCCCGAGCTGCTCGCGCGCTTCGTCGGAGTCCGCCCACCGCGTCTCGGTCATCGCATCCTCAGCTGCGCGTGAGCTTCTTGTAGGTGATGCGGTGGGGCCGGTCGGCCTCGGGGCCGAGCTGCTCGTGGCGCCAGCTCTCGTAGGCCTCGAAGTTGCCCTCGAACCACGTGACCTTCGAGTCGCCCTCGAACGCCAGCACGTGCGTGGCGATGCGGTCCAAAAACCAGCGGTCGTGGGAGATGACCACCGCGCAGCCCGCGTAGTTCAGCAGCGCCTCCTCGAGCGCGCGTAGCGTGTCGGTGTCGAGGTCGTTGGTCGGCTCGTCGAGCAGCAGGAGGTTGCCGCCCGTGCGCAGCAGCTTGGCGAGGTGGACGCGGTTGCGCTCACCGCCCGAAAGCATCGCGACCTTCTTCTGCTGGTCGGCCTTCTTGAAGTTGAAGCCCGAGACGTAGGCGCGCGACGGCATCTCGCGGTCGCCGACCTTGATGACGTCGTAGCCGCCCGAGATCTCCTCCCAGACGGTCTTCTCCGGGTCCAGCGCCTCGCGGCTCTGGTCGACGTAGGACATCTGAACCGTCTCGCCAAGGCGCAGCGTGCCCGCGTCGGGTTCCTCGCGGCCGGCGATCATCTTGAACAGCGTCGTCTTGCCGGCGCCGTTGGGACCGATGACGCCGACGATGCCGCCGCGCGGCAGGTCGAACGTCAGGTCCTCGAACAGCAGCTTGTCGCCGAACGCCTTGCGCAGCCCGTCGGCCTGCACGACGACGTTGCCGAGGTGCGTGGCGATCGGGATGTGGATCTGGACGTCGTCCAGGCGGATCTGCTTCTCCTGGGCGACGAGGGCCTCGTAGTTCTGGATGCGCGCCTTCTGCTTGGTCTGGCGGCCCTTGGGGTTCTTGCGCACCCACTCGAGCTCGGCGGCGATGACGCGCTCGCGCGCCTTGTCCTGGCGCTCCTGCATCTCGAGGCGCTTCTTCTTCTGCTCCAGCCAGGCCGAGTAGTTGCCCTCGTACGGGATGGCCATGCCGCGGTCGAGCTCGAGGATCCAGCCGGCGACGTTGTCGAGGAAGTAGCGGTCGTGGGTGACGGCCACGACCGCGCCCTTGTAGTCGGCCAGGTAGCGCTCCAGCCAGGCGACCGACTCGGCGTCGAGATGGTTGGTCGGCTCGTCGAGCAGCAGCAGGTCGGGCGCGCTGAGCAGCAGCCGGCAGAGCGCGACGCGGCGGCGCTCGCCGCCGGACAGGCTCGTGACGTCGGCGTCGGGCGGCGGCAGGCGCAGGGCGTCCATCGCGTAGTCGACGGTCGTGTCGAGGTTCCAGCCGTCGGCGGCGTCGATCTTCGCCTGGATCTCGGCGAACTCCTCGGCGGTCTCGTCCGAGTAGTTCATCGACAGCTCGTTGAAGCGCTCGAGCAGGTCGCGGATCTCGGCGACGCCGTCCATGACGTTGCCGCGGACGTCCTTGCTGTCGTCGAGCTGGGGCTCCTGTTCGAGCAGGCCGACGCTGGCGCCCGGCGCCAGCTGCACCTCGCCGGTGCGGAACTCGGTGTCGCGGCCGGCCATGATTCGCAGCAGCGTGGACTTGCCCGCGCCGTTGTAGCCGAGGACGCCGATCTTGGCGCCCCACAGGAAGGAGAGCGAGACGTCGTTGAGCACCGGCTTGGCGGTCCCGTGGACCTTCGTCAGCCGCTGCATCTGGAAGATGTACTGAGGCGCCATACGGCGGTTCAGGATAGGAGGCTCAGGCCATCGCCTGCGGTGCGCCGCCGTGGGGGCCGTGGCGCTCGTGTCCCGGGTCGGCGCGGGGGAGGACGAGCATGATCACGCAGCCCGCCGCCCCGAGCAGCAGGACGAGCATGAGCAGGAACCGGCCGTCGCGCAGAAACGCCTGCAGGCCGAGGTCGATGCAGAGGAAGAGCGCCGCCCCGTAGAAGGCGCGCAGCGCCGCGACCGAGCCCTTGTTGCGGCCGTGCACCCCGATGACGCTCACGGCCCCCGCGACGGCCGAGGCGAGGGCGCCGATGACCGCCAGCGTCACGACGGGCGCACCCTGCTTCTGGAGGATCGAGTCGATCATCCCGATGGTGAAGCCGCCCATGAGCGCCACGGCGAGCGGCATGATCGCGCGGTCGGGGATCATGGGTCCGGCGTACCCGGGGCGGGGCGATCGTGCTCGTCGGCTCACCACGCGTGACCGACGAACACCGGCTCGGGGACGAGCGCGACGCCGAACGCCGCCTCGACCCCGCCCGCGATCTCGCGGGCGAGCGCGACGAGCTGGGCCGTCGTCCCCGTCCCGCGGTTCGTCAGCGCGAGCACGTGCTTGGAGGAGATCGCGACGCCGGCCGGGTCGCCCTGGCCGCGCGTGAAGCCGGCGCGCTCGATGAGCCAGGCCGCCGACGTCTTCACCCGCCCGTCGGGTTCCGGGAACGCCGGCGGCGCGGCGTCGTCGCCGAGCCGTTCGCGCACCCGCGTCCGCAGCGCCGCGAAGGCGTCGGCGGCGAGGATCGGGTTCGTGAAGAAGGAGCCCGCGCTGCGCGTGTCCGGGTCGCCGTCGTCCAACACCATGCCCTTGCCGCGGCGCAGCGCGAGCACGGCGTCGCGCACGTCGGCGACGGGCACGCTGGCGCCCGGCTCGACGCCGAGCGTGCGCGCCAGCTCGCCGTAGCGCACCGGCGACGACCGTCCGGTCGGCGGCAGGGCGAAGCTCACGCGCAGGACGACCCAGTGGGCCGGGTGGCGCTTGAACGCGCTCGTCCGGTAGCCGAACCGGCAGTCCTCGGGCGCCAGGTCGGCGACCTCGCCGGTGTGGCGGTTGTAGACACGCACGCCGACGAGCGTCTCGCTGACCTCCTGGCCGTAGGCGCCGACGTTCTGGATCGGTGTCGCGCCCACCGAGCCCGGGATGCCCGACAGCGCCTCGATGCCGCTGCGGCCCTGCTGCACGCAGCGCGCGACGAACGCGTCCCACGGCTCGCCGGCCGCGACGTGCAGCACGTCGCCGCCGCCGCGCGCCACGCCCGTCGTCAGCACCCGCACGGCGACCCCGTCGAAGCCCTCGTCGGCGACGACGACGTTCGATCCGCCGGCGAGCACGAGCACCGGTTCGCCCGTCGCGTCGGCGTCGCGCACCGCGGCGACGAGCTCGTCGTCGGTGCGCGCCTCGACGAGCCGTCGCGCCGGCCCGCCCAGGCGCAGCGTCGTGTAGGCCGAGAGGTCCAAGGGCCTGGGAGGGTATGGATCCGCCAGCTACTCTGAAGGGTCGTGCCGCAGGTCCTGGACATCGAGCAAGCGCTCCTGCTCCTGGAGCTCGAGCCGCCCTTCGACAAGCGCGACGTCCAGATGGCCCGGCGCCGTCAGGCGAAGGTCTGGCACCCGGATCTCGCCCCGCCCGGCAAGCAGCTCGAGCACGAGCGCCACCTCAAGGCCATCAACGAGGCCGCCGACCAGCTGGAGAATCTCGCCGAGGGCTCGCGCGGGGGCCGGGTGTCGCGCAACGCGGTCAAGGTCAGCGCCCAGGCGGCGCGCGCCGCCCGCGCCGAGGCCGGGCGCCGCGCCTACGAGGAGGAGCAGGCCCGCCGCGCCCACGAGGCCGACCGCGCCAAGCACGACCCGTTCGGCTCCCGCGTTCCCGATCACTCGGTCGTTCACCGTTACGCGCGCTGCCTGTCGTACCCGGAGTGGGGTGTCGGTGAGGTGTCGGGCATCTACTTCACTGGCGCGGGCGACGATGTGCAGCAGTGGGCCCGGGTCCGCTTCCAGCCGGGCGTGCGCACCGTTCCGGCCGGGTCGCTGCAGTTCGTCGACTTCTCCAAGCCCGACCCCGGGCACGAGCGCGTCCAGCGGTTCGTGACCGCCGCCCAGCACGCCATCCACGAGGGCGACTACGCGCTCGCCGCCCAGCGGCTCCTCTACGCGCGCGACGCCGAGCCCGACAACATCTCGGTCCTGCGGCTGCTGACGCTCGCGTTCTGGCAGTCGGGCAACCTGCCGGCGGCGGGGCGGACCGTGCGCGACTGGGCACGTCACGACCCGGCGCGGCCCGCGGCGCACCGCTACGCGTCGCGCATCTACGAGGACATGCGGGCCACCGACCTCGCCGCGGAGGCCGCGCAGCGCGCCGCCACGGCGGCGCCGGCGGACGCGAGCGGCTGGGAGCGCGTCGGCCGGCTGCGCCTGGCGCTGCTCGACCGCCCCGCCGCGCTGGCGGCGCTCGAACGCGCCCGCGCGCTCGGCCCGTCGGTGGAGGGGCTGCTCGACCTCGCGCTCGCCCATCACCTCGGCGGCGATCTCGGCGGCGAGGTCACCGCGACCGAGCAGGCGACCGTGCTGGACCCGGAGAGCGGGCCGGCGTGGGCGCGGCACGCGCACGCGCTCGCACGGACCGACCGGGTCACCGACGCCATCGGCGCCGCCGAGCGGGCGCTCGATCTGCAGCCCGACGACGCCGAGGTCGCCGAGCTGCTCGAGCGCCTGCGCGACGCGGCGCCGCGCGTGCTGCCGGCCGCCTGAGACGTCAGGGGCGGGTCGTGCCGGTCGGCACCCGGTCGGTGAGGCGGCGCACGAGCGTGCGGGCGGCGGCGAGGACGACGTCGCGGTCGCGGGTGGTGGCGAGCTCGTAGCGTCGTTCGGCCTGCGGGGCGTTGCCGCCGAGGTCGCGGGCGACGAGCGCCGCCGCCGTCTCCGGGCCGACGACGAGGACGCACCACTCGCTGGCGAGCGGGTCGTCGCTGTCGAGGTCGCAGCCGCGCACGCCGGGGGCGGGCGTGGGCCCGATCGCGACGCCGAACGTGGCGACGAAGCTCGCGCTGCGGGCGAGGGCGCGGTAGCGCTCGCACACCGACGGGGTCAGCTGCTCGGCGTCCCGGACGGCGGCCAGGACGATCGCGCCCTCGCCGATCTCCAGTGCCTGCTGCTCGATCAGGCCGGCCGCCTCGGCGACGACCGCCCCGGTCGCCTCGCTCGCGGAGGCGGTGGCGGAGGCGACCTCGAAGGGCGTCCGCTGCTCGGCCGTGGTGACAGGCACGGTGGTGACAGGCACGGTGGTGCCAGGCACGGTGGTGCCAGGCACGGTGGTGCCACGCGTGGGCAGGTCGCCCGGGCGGCCGAAGAGCCAGCCCTGGCCGATCGTCGCGCCCAGCGCCCGCGCCGTTGCGAGCTGGTCCTCGGCCTCGATGCCCTCCGCAGCGACGGTCGCGCCGGTACGGGCGGCCTCGGTCGCGACCGCGGCCGCGATCGCGGCGCGCTCGGCCGCCGGCCGCTGCGCCATGAGCCGCAGGTCGACCTTGAGCACCGCCGGGGCCGCCAGCCCGACCGCGGCCAGCCCGCGAACGCCCGCGCCCAGGTCGTCGAGCCCGACCGCATGGCCGGCGCGCCGCTCGGCGGCCAGCGCGTTGACCAGCGCGGCCGGATGCTGCGCGAGCGCGCGCTCGTCGACCTCGAGCAGCAGGTGCAGCTCGCGCTCGGCGCGTGCCCACAGCTCGGCCTGCGCGGCCGGCGGAGGTGTGCCGGCGGCGGCCGCCGCGCAGTTGAGCACGACCGCCACCTCGGAGCCCAGCCCACGATCGAGCGCGGCGCGCACCGTGACCGCCCGGCAGGCCCAGTCGAGCTCGACGACCCGCCCGGCGGCCTCGGCGGCGGCGAACAGCCGGTCGGGCCGGTGCAGCGGCGACCCCTCGGGACCGCGCGCCAGCGCCTCGACGGCGACGACGCCGCCCGTCGCCAGGTCGACGATGGGCTGGAAGGCGACGGTCAGGTCCCCCCGGGCGAGGATCGCCGCCAGCTCGTCGCCGTAGGCCCCGGGCGCGAACGCGGCGTCGGGTGCCAGCAGCAGGTCATCGCCGTGGCGCCTTCGGTGCACGTGGACGCGGTTCTTGCCCTCGGCCTTGGCCGTCTCGACCGCGATGTCGGCGCCGTCGACCATCTCGGCCGCGGTCGCGGCCTCGCTGGGAAAGAGCGCCACGCCGATGCTCGCGCCCAACCGCACCTGCAGTGCGTCCGCGCCGAACGGCTCGGCCAGCGCGGCGAGCACGCGGTCGGCCAGGTCGGTCGCGACGGCCGCGGCGTTGCCCGGCAGGTCCTTCAGCAGCAGCGCGAACGTGTCGCTGTCGTGCCGGGCCAGGAGGTCCTGCGGGCGCACGACCGCGCGCAGGCGGTCGGCCACCGCCCGCAGCAGGACGTCTCCAGCGCGACGTCCGTGCCGGTCGTTGACGTGGCGGAAGTCGTCGAGATCGACCAGCAGCAGGGCCGCCTCGCGGTCGTGGACGCGCGCGCGGTGCAGGGCCGAGCGCAGTTCGTCGTGCAGCGCCGCCTGGTTGGCCAGCCCGGTCAGCGGGTCGAAGTAGGCGAGCTCCTGCAACCGGGCGTGCCGCCGCATGCGGTCGGTGACGTCGCGCTGGACGCCGAGCCAGCGCACGACCGCGCCGGACCCGTCGCGCTCGGGCGCGAGCGTCAGCTCGTTCCAGAACGGGGTCCCGTCGGCGCGATAGTTCAGCAGCGTGGCATAGGCGGGCTCGCCGGCCGTGATCGCCGCCGAGAGCGCCGCGACCGCCCGCGGGTCGGTGTCGGGGCCCTGCAGGAGCTTCGGTGAGCGGCCGACGACCTCGTCGGCCCCGTAGCCGGTCAGCAGCTCGAATCCCGGGCTCGCGTAGGTGATCGGGCGCCCGTCCGCCGTCGCGTCGACGACGAGGATGCCGCTGATCCCCTCGAGCTCCGGCTGCCCTTCACTCATGGACGCGAGTATCGACGGTCGCGGCCCCTCGTGGGTGGCGGTCAGCTTGCCCACCTCAAGCCGCGGTGCCGGGTTCCGATATATCGGGGGACGCCGATGCCTCGATTCCGCCTTCTCGCCCTGCTCACTGCCGCCGCCGCGCTCGCCGTGCCGGCCGCCGCCCCGGCCGCCACGCCGGGCGTCAACATCGCCGGGCCGCCGACGCCCGAGCTCGTCAGGGAGGCGGTCGCCACCGGTGCCAAGACCGTCCGCATCTTCGCCCTCTGGCGCGATCTCGAGCCGGGGTTCCGCGGGCAGTATCCGTCGACGACCGACCACAACCTGCAGACCCTGAGCGGCGTCTACGACGACGGCATCCGGGCGCTGAACGCGGCCGGCGTCCAGCCGCTCTTCGTCGTCACCGAGGCGCCGCAGTGGGCCAACGGCAGCACCGACGTCAACGTGCCGCCGAACAACCCCGACGACTTCGCGGACTTCCTGCGCCGCTTCGCCGCCCACAACCGCCAGGTCGGGCAGATCAAGGGCTATGAGATCTGGAACGAGCCGGACGAGAGCACGTTCTGGCACCCGGGTCCGGACGTCACGAAGTACGCGGCGCTGCTGAAGGCCTCCTACGCGGCGGCCAAGGCGGGCGACCCGGGCGCGGTCGTCGTGGCCGGCCCGACCACCGGCAACAACTACGGGTGGTACGAGTCGCTGTACGCGGCCGGCGCGGGCGACGCGTTCGACGTCGCCGCGGTCCACACCGACACGGGCTGCCTCGTCGCGCCGCCCGACGACTTCTACCGCGAGGCCAACGGGCAGATCGCGCGCTGGTCGTTCCTCGGCTACCGCGAGGTCAAGGGCGTCCTGGACGCGCACGGCAACGGCAACCGCCAGATCTGGATGACGGAGCTCGGCTGGTCGTCGACGAACGGCGGCCCGACCTCCTGCCAGTCGGGGATGTGGGCCGGCCAGAAGCCGGACGGCGTCTCGGAGGCCCAGCAGGCGACGAACCTGACCAAGGCCTACAACTGCCTGGCGAACGACCCGTACGTGACCGACGCGCTGTGGTTCACGCTGCGCGACACGACCCAGTACCCGAAGCCCGAGAACAACCACTACGGCCTCCTGCGCCCGGACGGGTCGGCCAAGCCGTCGCTGAACGCGTTCAAGGGGATCGTGGCCGCGGGCGGAGGGACGGCCGGGCCGTGCGGTGACTTCTCCGGCCCGTCGATCCGGGTCGTCAAGCCGACGGTCAACCAGCAGTTCGTCGACAAGCTCGACCTCTCGGCCGCCGCAACCGACAGCGGCGTCGGCCTGCGCCGCATCACGTTCACCTACGACGGCGGCCAGCAGATCCGCAACTACGACGTGCCCGAGCTCAAGGAGGACACGCCGGTCGGCCTGGCCCCCTGGCAGAACTCGGGCAAGCTCGGCCTCGGACCGCACACGATCGAGGTCACGGCGGTCGACGCCAACGGCAACGTCAGCCAGCAGGTCGTCCCGGTCGTCAAGGTCGCCAAGCTCGCGTCGACGTTGACGCCGCGCATCAAGCTGACGACGAAGAAGGTCAAGTGCAAGAAGCGGGTCTGCCGGCTCTCCGGCAAGCTCCTGCGCGGCGTGAAGGGCTCGCCGTCGATCGGCGGCAAGGTCGCGGTCGAGTGGCAGTTCCGCAACAAGAAGGGCAAGTTCCGCAAGCTCGTCGGCGGGCTGAAGCCGGCCAGCAAGCCGTTCACGTTCAAGGCCAAGGTCAAGCACAAGGGCCGCTGGCGCGTGCGGGTCGTCTACCAGGGCCAGGCGCCCTGGAAGAAGACGCGCTCGAAGTTCCTGCAGTTCCGCGTGAAGTAGGTCCCGCCCCGCGCTGCTTCGCCCCGCCCCGCCCCGCCCCACGCGCGTCGAGGGACGACTGAACCGCGGTATGCGCGGTTCAGTCGTCCCTCGACGGGCGGGTGCGGAGCTGCTCGAAGCGCCGGCGGTCGCGCTTGGTCGGCCGCGGGCCGCCGTCGTCGTAGCGCGAGCGTACGTCGAGGCGCCGCTCGGCGCTGAGCCGCTCGCGCGCCGCGATGCTCTCCGGCGTCTCGTCGTAGAGCAGGACCGCCTCCTTGGCCGGGCCGCGGCGCTGGGCGGTGCCGCGCACGACGAACGTGCGCCGGATCTCGCCGGTGCGCAGCTCGAGCCGGTCGCCGGGGCGGACCTCACGGCTCGGCTTGACGGGCTTGCCGTTGATCTGCACGCGGCCGCCCTTGACGGCGTCGGCCGCCAGCCCGCGCGTCTTGGAGAGCCGCGCCGCCCACAGCCACTTGTCGACGCGCACCGGGGTCCCGTCCGCCATGCCGTCATGCTGGCAGGCGTGCGGGTCATCGACATCGAGACGCCTCACGGGCCGGCCCGGGCGCACGTCGAGACCCCGGCTTCCGACCGGTCGGGCGCTGCGCTCGTGCTGGGCCATGGCGCCGGCGGGTCGATCGACGCGCCGGACCTCGTCCGGGTGCGTGACGTGGCGCTGGACGCGGGCCTGGCTGTCGCGCGGGTCGAGCAGCCCTACCGCGTCGCGGGCCGCCGCGCGGCGGCGCCCGCCCAGCAGCTCGACGCGGCCTGGCTGGTGGTCGTCGAGCATCTCCGGGGCGGCGCGCTGGCCGGGCGGCCGATCGTGGCCGGCGGCCGCTCGTCGGGGGCCCGTGTCGCGTGCCGCACGGCGGCGAAGGCCGGCGTCGTGGCGGTCCTCTGCCTCGCCTTCCCGCTGCACCCGCCGTCGCGCAAACCCGACGTGGAGCGCGGGACCCGCCTGCCCGAGCTCGACGCGGTCGAGGTGCCGGTGCTCGTCGTCCAGGGCGAGCGCGACCCGTTCGGCCTGCCGCCGGCCGGCCCCCGCCGCGAGGTCGTCGTCGTGGTGGGCGACCACGCGCTGAAGAAGGACCTCGACGCGGTCGGCGCCGCCGTCGCCCGGTGGCTGCCGGCGACGCTGGACACCTAGCGGGGTCATCCGCCCGTCCAGGGGCGCGCCGAGAGGCGGTCAGCTGCCGCCGTCGCGGGTGCGGCCGAAGCCGACCTTCGCCACGGCGCGGGTGCCGAGATAGGCGAACAGCGCCACAAGGATGACCGACGGGATGCGCGTGGCGTTGCCGCCTGCGCTGGTGGACACGAAGTCGGGGCCGAAGACCGCGGCGAACAGGACCGCGAGCCACATCGCGGCGATGGCGAGCGACGCCCACATCTCGGGCACGCGGATGCGCTCGAACCACGGCCGGCTTCCGGTCTCCGCCGCCGGCGACCTCTGCGAGATGCTGGTCATGGGCGCAGGCTCGCTCAGCCCACGGCGCGGAGCATCGGTAGGGATCCGCGTGCCCGCTTCCCGGATCTACGGACGTCCGGCCGCCCGGGGCGCTGGGCGTTCACGGGCGCCGCCGGGTGCCCGGCAGCGCCCGCGCCCGGCGCGTCAGCGGTGCTTCTTGGGGCGCTTGCCGACCTTCGCGGTCGTCGGCCGGGAGGCGGCGCTCTGCTGGCCCTTCGCGTTGACGGCCACGATCTTGTAGGTGTAGGTGTGGCCGGGGCGGACCCGGGTGTCGGTGAACGACTTCGCCTTGGGCTTCAGGGTCTTGATGGCCTTCATCTTGCCCTTGCCGTCGGCACGGTAGACGCGGAGGTGCTTGGCGCCCTTGGGCGCGCGCTTCAGCGTGAGGCGGACGTTGCCACCGGTCACGGCGGCCTTGGGCCTGGCCGGGGCCGGGGCCGGCCTGCCGGAGATCAGCCACGTGTTCTGGATCCCGTCGCCGTCGCGGTCGGACGTGGGGGTGGTCGGCGCGGTCGGCGTCAGCGTCGGCGTGGCCGGCGTGACCGGCGTGACGGCCGGGGGTGCGCTCACGGTCCAGCGGTAGGGGTAGGCGCCCTCCCCGTCTGCCGGGTAGACGGTCAGCGTGTGGGCGCCGAGGGTCAGGCCGCTGACGGACGCACCGGTGGTCGTGCACGGCACCTCGGTGCCCGACATCTCGGTGGCGTCGAGCACGCAGAAGGGCGCGTCGCCGGCCGGGTTGGCGTCGATCGTCCAGCTGAACTGCGCAGAGCGCTCGGTCGTCGTCGCCGCCGGGCCGGAGTCGAAGCGCACGGTCTGGCGGGCGGCGGTGGTCGCGCTGGCCGTGACGCTGAACGGGCTCGTGGGCCACAGCCCGTCGGGGGAGCCGTCGGCGATGTTGAAGATGCGCGTGGCCTGCACCTCATAGGCGTAGGTCGTGCCGGGTTCCAGCGCCTGGCCGGCGTCGTCCTGGTCGAGCACCACCGGCACGGCGGTGCCGGCGCCGCGGAGGTTGGCGAGCACCGGGGTGGCCGAGCGGGTGCCGTTCACCACGGAGTAGACGTCGTAGGTGGTGCCGCGCTCCCGGTCGAAGGTGAGGGTCACCTGGCGGGCGCCGCCGGAGGCGGAGACGACCGGGGCGGCCGGGGCGTCCCAGGAGAACCCGTCGAGCGTCGTGTGATCGTTGGTGTAGTCGACGGCCAGGCCCTGGTAGTCGGCCGGCCCCGCGCAGGGCGCGTCGACGCCGATGACGCCGACCTCGACGCCGGTGCTCTCGAAGGCGATGACCTCGCCCTTGGGCAGGTCGACCGAGAACGAGGCGCCCGCGACGGTGACCGGCGCGCCGGCCACCAGCTCCGGGCCGTCGTAGACGGCGCACGCCCCGGTCGACAGCTCGTCGACGTCGGGCGCGTAGCGCGCATCGTGGATGCCGTCGGTGCCGACCACGTGGTAAGGCGTCGTGGTGTCGCCGCCGAGGAAGACCTTCGTGTCCGCCAACGCGTGGCTGCCGTCGGAGGTGACGGTCATGTGGACCGTGTCGTGTGCGGGGCCGGGGTCGATGATCTCCACCGTCGTCCCGGACGCTGGGAACGTGTGGGACGAGGCGGCGTCGGCCGCGGGAGCGGCAATGGCGAGCGCAGCGGTCACGGCGGACAGGGGCGCGACGAGACGCGGGAGGTGCGGCACTTGAGCGTGGTCCTTTCGGGCCGGCATCCGGCGCGTTGGTGGACCGTGCCGCCGACCGTGGCTGTGGGGCAGACGCCCCGTTCGCGTTCGTCGGCACCGGACGGCTCGGGTTTGAGCCGCGCCGCCCTGGTCGGACAGCTGACAGCCAAAGCGTCCAGGAGGAGTCGGCGGGGTGCGGACCGGCCCCCGGGCGCGGTTGACGTTCGCCGCGCCTCGATCCGAACGGGTCCGTAGCCTCACGTCCGATGCGCCTGATCGTCGCCCGCTGCGAGGTCCGCTACTCGGGCCGCCTCGACGCGCTGCTGCCCGAGGCGCTGCGCCTGCTCATGATCAAGTCCGACGGGTCGGTCATGGTCCATGCCGACACCGGCGGCTACAAGCCGCAGAACTGGATGACGCCGCCGACGGTCATCGAGGAGTCCGACGACGCGATCGTCGTGCGCAAGTTCGCGGGCAAGACCGAGGACCGGCTGGAGATCCGCATCGCCGAGGTCGTCAGCGACACCGAGCACGACATGGGCGAGGCGGCGGCGCTGGAGAAGGACGGCGTCGAGCGCCACCTGCAGGAGCTGCTGGCCGAGCAGCCGCACTGGTGCGGGGAGGGCTTCCGGCTCGTGCGTCGCGAGTGGCCGACCGACATCGGGCCCGTCGACCTCATGTGCCGCGACGAGAACGACGGCTGGGTCGCGGTGGAGATCAAGCGCGTGGCCACGATCGATGCCGTCGAGCAGCTCACCCGCTACCTCGAGCGTCTCCGCGAGGACCCGGCGATGGCCGACATCCAGGGCGTGCTCGCCGCCCAGCAGATCAAGCCGCAGGCCCGCACGCTGGCCGAGTCGCGCGGGATGCGCTGCGTCGAGGTCGATCTCGCGGTCCTGCGCGGCGAGCGTGAGCCGGACCTGACGCTGTTCGCCTGAGCCGCGGCGGTCGAGCGCCGGGATAGGGTCCGGTCATGTCCGAGCAGCCCGCCGTCCTGACCGAGCGCCGCGACGGCGTCCTCGTCATCACCCTGAACCGTCCCGAGGTCCGCAACGCGGTCAACGCCGCGGTCGCCGAGGGCATCGCGAACGCGCTCGACGAGCTCGACGGCGACGACGGCCTGGCGGTCGGCGTGCTCACCGGCGCGGGCGGCTTCTTCTGCGCGGGCATGGACCTCGGCGCGTTCGTCAAGGGCGAGTCGCCCTGGTACGGCGACCGTGGCTTCGCGGGCATCGCCCAGCGCGCCGCGCGCAAGCCGCTCATCGCCGCGATCGAGGGCTTCGCGGTCGCCGGCGGCTTCGAGGTCGCCCTGGCCTGCGACCTCATCGTCGCGGCCGAGGGCGCCAAGCTCGGCATCCCGGAGGCCAAGCGCTCGCTCGTCGCCGCCGGCGGGGCGCTGCTACGCCTGCCGCGTCGGATGCCCTACCACGTCGTCATGGAGCTCGCGCTCACCGGCGACCCGATGCCGGCCGAGCGCTTCCACGACTTCGGTGTCGTCAACCGGATCGTCCCGGCCGGCGGCGCGCTCGACGCGGCGCTCGAGCTCGCGGGCGCGATCGCCAAGAGCGGCCCGCTCGCCGTCGCGGCGTCCAAGCAGATCCTCCAGGAGCAGTACGACTGGTCGACGACCGAGATGTGGGAGCGCCAGGGCGCGATCAGCGGGCCGGTCTTCGCCTCCGAGGACGCCACGGAGGGCGCGACGGCGTTCAAGGAGAAGCGCGACCCGGTCTGGCGCGGCCGCTGAGCGACGGCGCGCCCGCGCCGGCGCTGCGCATCGCGGCGATCCAGGACGCCGCCGGCTGGTTGTCGCTCGCGCTCCTCGCGGGCTTGCACGCGTGGCCGGTCGTCGCCGACGAGACCCAGATCGACGTCCCCGCGGCCGGGGCGCTCGCGCTCGCGGCCGCGCTCGTGGTCGCGGCGCTCCTGCGCGCGACCGCCGCGACGGGGCGGGCCGCCCTCGCCGGCGCCATCGCCAACGTCGCCGGCGCGCTTCTCGTCGCGCTCGCCATCGCGGGCGTGCAGCCCGGTTGGCGGGCGACGGCGCTCCTCGCGCTCCTCGCCGTCGCCCTCGTGGTCCAGGGCATCGTCGACGTCGCCCTGCGCGCCGCTTCTCCTCGCGCCTGACGAAGGTGCCGCTGAGCGGCGTATTCGTCGTCCACGACGCCGGAAACCGGGGCGCCCCGGCACGCGTCTGTTACCGTTCCGACCCTAAAGCCGTTAAAGGAGACCGGGAATGGGACTTTTCCTGCTGGAGCTTGAGACCGAGACGAACGACCGCGATGCCGCCGCGCTCGCGCTCGACCGCGTCGCCGACGCCGCCACGTCGGCCGGCGGCGAGCTGCTGGAAGCCACGGTCACCGGCGACCACGCCCGCGCCTTCGCCGTGATCTCGGCCGAGGACCGTGATGTCGCCGCCGCCGCCGGCCGCGCCTCGGAGCTCCGCTTCGCCGGCCCCGACGAGGTCCGCCTCGTCGGCGCCACCGAGGACGAGGTCCGCGCCGCCCGCGTCGAGGGCGTCCGCTACCTCGTCGAGTGGGACTTCCCCGCCGAGCTGACGATGGACGAGTACCTCGAGCGCAAGAAGGCCAAGTCGCCGCTCTACGCCCAGGTGCCCGAGGTGCAGTTCCTGCGCACCTACGTCCGCGAGGACATGAGCAAGTGCCTCTGCCTCTACGACGCGTCCTGCGAAGCCGACGTCCGCAAGGCCCGCGACGTCGTCTCCACGCCGATCTCGCGCCTGCACGAGCTCGGCGAGGTGCGGACCCCGGACCATGCCGGCTGAGACGGCGATCGCCGAGGCGCTCGTCCCGGCGCCGCTGCGCGACGACCTCGCGCAGCGCGCGCTGGCGGTCGACGCGGCCACCGACGACCCGCGCCGCGCCCTGCAGCAGCTCGCCGACGCCGGCCTGCTGACGCTCGGCGCGCCGGGCCGCGACGGCACGGTCGCCGAGCAGGCCGCCGTCCTGGCCGACGTGGGCGCGATCTGCATGTCGACGGCGTTCTGCGCCTGGGGCCACCGCATGACGCTCGAGTACCTGACGCCCGCCGCCGGCGAGCGGTTCGAGGACCTCGCGTCGCTGCGCCGCATCGGCAGCTCGGCGATGGCCGGCGCGTTCAAGCTCGCCGCCGGCATCGAGCCGCTGAGCGTCCGCGCCCAGCGGGAGGGCGACACGCTCGTCCTCGACGGCCGCATCCCGTGGGCGTCGAACCTCCACGCCGACGCGCTCATCGTCCTGACCGTCGACCTCGAGGGCACCCCGACCGTCGTCACGATCGACGCGGGCGCCGACGGCGTCGCGGTCAAGCCGGCCACCGGTCTGCTCGCGCTCGAGTCCACCGCCTCCGGCTTTCTCGCCTTCGACGGCGCCCGCATCCCGGCCGCCCACGCGCTCGACGAGGAGTTCGCGGCGTTCGTCGACCGCGTGCGCCGCCCGTTCCTCATCCTGCAGAGCGGCTTCTGCCTCGGCCTGACCCGTGCGGCGCTCGACGCTGCCTCGACGAAGCTCGGCGGCCTGGGCGCGATGTTCGCCGACGAGCACGCCGACCTCGTCGCCCGCCGCGACGACGCCGAGCGGCGCCTGGCCGCGTTGGCTGACGACCGGGCGGCCGGCAAGCGCGAGCTCGTCGCGCTGCGCCTCGACCTCGCCGTCCTGGCCCGCGAAGCCGTTCACGTCGAGGCCGCCGTCACCGGCGGGCGCGGCTACGTCGCCGCCAGCCCGACCGCGCGGCGGCTGCGCGAGGCCGCGTTCCTCCCCGTCCAGTCCCCGACCGAGGGCCACCTGCGGTGGGAGCTCCGGTAGTCCGCATCACCGACGCCCGGCGCCGCTACCCGGGCGCCGGCGAGGACGCGTTCTCGGGCGTCGACCTCGAGCTCGCGCCCGGCGAGACGTTCGCGCTCGTCGGCCCGAGCGGCTGCGGCAAGTCGACGCTGCTGCGCACGCTGGCCGGGCTCGACGAGCTCGACGGTGGCACGATCGAGCGCGCCGACACGCGCCGCCATCCGTCCCTGGTCATCCAGCGCCCGGCCCTGCTGCCCTGGCTCGACGCCCGGGAGAACGTCCGCTACGGCCACCGACTGGCCGCCAACCGCGACGTGGCGGGGCGCGTCGACGTCGACTCGCTGCTCGTCGACTTCGGGATCGCCCACCTCGCCGCCCAATACCCGGACGAGCTCTCCGGCGGCCAGCAGCAGCTCGTCGCGATCGCCCGGGCGATGGCGACCGACCCGGACGTCCTGCTGCTCGACGAGCCGTTCGCCGCCCTGGACCCGGCGGCGCGCTGGACGCTGCAGGACTGGCTGCGCGGGCTGGCCGACGAGCGCGGGCTGACGATCGTCATCGTCACCCACGACCCCGACGAGGCGCTGTATCTCGGCCACCGCGTCGGCCTGCTGCGCCGCGGCGTGGCCGGCATCGGCCCCGTCTGGGAGACCGGGCGCCCGCGGCGCGAGGACCTGCCGGCCCTGCCCGCCCGCGCCGAGCTGCTCTCCCGCTACGAGACCCGCGTCCGCCTCGGCCGCGAGCTCGCCCTCTCCGTCTGACCATCCCCGACACCTGGACCCGTTGCATGCACGATCACGCTCCCTGCTGCCCTGACCACGCCGACGACGGCCTCACCCGCTCCGCGTTCCTCAAGCGCGCCGGCGCCGGCGCGCTCGGCCTGACGAGCGCGGGGATGATCCTGTCGGCCTGTGGCAACAGCAGCTCCGACGGCGGCACCGCCACGGCGCTGGGCAGCGGGGACGGCAGCGCGAAGTCGCGCGAGGTCAAGGTCGGCTACCTGCCGATCACCGACGCCACCCCGCTGCTGGTCGCCCACGCCGACGGCCTCTACGAGCGTCAGAACGTCGAGGTGCCCAAGCCGACGCTGCTGCGCTCCTGGCCGGCGCTGGCCGAGGCGTTCCAGGCCAAGAAGGTCGACGCGGTCCACATCCTCATGCCGCTCGCGCTGCAGCTGCGCTTCCAGCGCAACTTCCCGGCGAAGGTCGTCGCGTGGAACCACACGAACGGCTCGGAGCTCACGGTCGCTCACGACATCAACTCGGTCGAGGACCTCGCGGGCACGACCGTGGCGATCCCCGGCTGGTTCTCGGTCCACAACATCGCCCTGCAGATCCTCTTCCGCAAGGCGGGCCTGACGCCGCTGAAGTCCGGCAACGCGTCGAAGGCCGACCGCAGCGTCAAGCTCGTCGTCATGGCGCCGCCGGACATGCCGCCGGCGCTCGCGCAGAAGTCGATCTCGGGCTACATCGTCGCCGACCCGTTCAACGCGGCGGCCGAGGTCAAGAAGATCGGCAAGATCCTGCGCTTCACCGGTGACATCTGGCGCGACCACGCGTGCTGCGTCGTCGCCGTGCGCGAGGACCTCCTCAACGACCGTCCGGAGGTCGCGCGCGCGTTCGTCGGCGCGGTCGTCGACGCGCAGGCCAGCGCCCGCAAGGACCCGGCCGCGGCGGCCAAGACCCTGACGAGCAACGGCTACCTGCCCCAGCCGCTGCCGGTCGTCAAGTGGGCGATGGATCACGGCGCCGACCCCGCCTACCTGCGCGACGGCGCGATCCAGCACCCGGAGTGGAAGTCGCGGCGGATCGACTTCCAGGGCTACCCGTTTCCGTCCTACACGGCCGAGCTCGTCAAGCAGCTGCGCAACACGGTCGTCGACGGCGACCTGTCGTTCCTCGACGGCCTCAGCGGCGCGCGCGCCCACCGCGAGCTCGTCGACGACACGCTGGTCAAGGCGGCGATCGACGCGGCGGGCGGCCCGGAGGCGTTCGGCCTGCCGACGTCGATGGAGCGCAAGGAGCAAGTCGCCCCATGACCCGCGCACGGCGGGCGCGTTCGCTGGCGGTCACCGTCGCCCTCCAGGTGGTGGTGCTCGCGCTCGTGGTCTGGCTGTGGTGGCTGTTCACCGACGTCCTGCCCGAGCCGCGGTCGATCGCGCACGGCTTCTCGCCCGACGAGGCGTTCCCGGCGCTGCGCGAGATGGTCGCCGACGGCACGATGGGCACGAACGCGTCCACGAGCCTGACGCGCCTGGGCATCGGCCTGGCGATCGCGATGGGGGTCGGCGTGCCGGTCGGCCTGCTCGTCGGCGGCGTGCGGATCGTCGAGCGTTCGACCGGCGCGCTGCTGCAGCTGCTGCGGATGACCTCGCCGCTGTCGTGGGCGCCGATCGCCGTCATCGTCTTCGGAGTCGGCAGCGCCCCGGTGGAGGCGCTCGTCGCGTTCGCGGCGGTGTGGCCGTTCATCATCAACACGGCTGCGGGCGTGCGCAACGTCGACCGCGACTGGCTGCTGACCGCCCGCTCGCTCGGCGCTCGCCGCCGGGAGCTGCTGCGCACCATCGTCCTGCCCGCCGTCCGGCCGCACGTGCTGACCGCGCTGCGCCTGGCGCTCGGCATCGCCTGGATCGTGCTCGTGCCCGCCGAGATGCTCGGCGTCCAGTCCGGCCTGGGCTACGAGGTGCTCAACGCGCGCGACCAGCTCGCCTACGACGAGCTCATGGCGACAGTGCTCGCGATCGGCATCCTCGGCTTCCTGCTCGACGGGCTCGCGCAGCTCGTCCTGCGCCCGCGTCGTCGCCCGGGGTCGGCGTCGCGCGCGCTCGCCGCGGCGCACGCCGACTACGCGGCCGCGTCAGGCTGACCCCGGACGCCCGCGGCGAGCACGTTCAGCGCAGCGGGTTCGTCCACCGGACCTCGCTGAAGCGCGCGAAGTCACCATCTGCGGAGCAGACCTCGAGGCCGTGCTCGATGGCGAGGGCGGCAAGCTGCGCATCGGGAACGAGGTTGCCGCGGACGTCATGCGTCGCGATCAGGCCGCCGAGGATGGCCGCATGCCGGGACCCCGGATCTGGGATCCAGGCGACCGGGGCGGCCAACCAGTCGGTCACCCGTGCCCACGCGGTGGCGGGAGTCAGCGGTCGTTGAAAGGCGCGGGGATGAGTCGCGATACGCAGGAATGCGCCGATGCTCTGCCAGGGGATGCCGACCCGCCGCGCGCCATTGAGCTGCTCGGTGAGCCAGGCGACGGTCGGCTCGTGCTCGGCGGCGCGCTCGTTGACCGCGTAGAGCAGCAGGTTGGCGTCGAGCAGCATCAGCGTGCTGCGGCTCCGTCAAGCGTCTCGATGGCCTCGGCCACGTTGGCGACGTCGATCCCCTCACCAAGGTCGTGGGTCACCTGGTGAAACGGTGCCCGCGCCTCTGCCCCGGCGAGGCCGGCGCGGACGAGGTCGTTGACGGCTTCGCTGAGCCCGACGCCACGTTCGCGGCGAAGCCGTTCTACGGCGGCGGTGACGTCGTCGGCCAACGTGACGGTCGTGCGCATGGTGGAAACGATAGCGCATCATGATGCACCGTCTGGCGCATCATGATGCAACCCACGGGGCGCTGCGGGCGAGCGGATCCGGCTCGAGCACGAGCACGAACTGCAGGGCGAACAGCTCGGGGGCGCGGCGCAACGCCGGGCCGCGCAACCGGCGCAGCGCCGCCAGCCGTGACTCGAGCGGCAGCGGGGCGCCCGCCGGGTGCTCGCCAACGACGGCGAACCCCGCGCGCGTCGCCAGCTCGCGCGCGCTCGCGCGCGTGAAGAAGCGCAGGTGCGTGTGGTCGAAGAGGCCGAAGTCGGCGTAGTCGAAGCGCCCGCGCAGGAGCGCCCGGCGGCCCGTCCAGTGGGCGATGTTCGGGACGGAGATGACGGCACGGCCGCCTGGTCTCAGCAGCGTGCGCAGCCATGCGAGCGTCGCCCACGGGTCGCGCAGGTGCTCGAGGACGTCGCCGCAGACGACGACGTCGACGCCTCCGGCCGCCGCCCGCTCGACCTCGCCGCGCAGCAGCGGCGCCTCGAGGTCGCCGACGACGACCTCGGCGCACGCCGCGCGTGCCTGCTCGGCGGCCTCGGCGTCGGACTCCACGCCGATGACCTCGCAGCCACGCGAAGCCAGCTCGGCCGCCAGGTAGCCGGTCGCGCAGCCGACGTCGAGGACCCGGACGCCGTCGGGCACCGCGGCGAGCACGAGCTCGTGGCTGGCCGCCAGCCCGTGGGCGGCGACCAGGCCGGCGTACGGGCCGCCGCTCACTCGCCCCACAGCGTGGCGACCAGCCGCCGCGCGCCGCCGCGGTCGCGGTGCTCGCAGAGGTAGATGCCCTGCCAGGTGCCGAGGCGCAGCTGCCCGCCGGCGACCGGCAGGGTCAGCGACGGCCCCATGAGCGACGCCTTGACGTGCGCGGGCATGTCGTCGGCGCCCTCGAGCGTGTGGGTCCAGGCGAAGTCCTCGGGCACGGCGTGGTTGACCCACGTCTCGAAGTCGCGCCGCACGTCGGGCGAGGCGTTCTCGTTGAGCGTCAGCGACGCGCTCGTGTGCAGGATGAGCACGTGCAGCAGCCCGACGCGCACGTCGCGCAGCTCGGGCACGCCGTCGAGCACCTCGCGCGTGACGAGGTGAAAGCCGCGTGGGCGCGCCTCGAGCGTCAGCTCATGCTGGATCCACATGCGGCACCTCCGGCGCGGCGACGCCCTCGTCGTAGTCGACCGCATCGGTCAAGCAGAAGAACGCCTTCGCCGCACGCGAGGCGCCGCCGCCCTTGGCGTCGCGCAGCAGCGGTGTGCCCTCGAGCACCGCGAACACCTCTTCCTCGGCGAGGTGGAAGTGGTACGGGTAGGCGGCCTGTCCCGACGGCAGCACCCACAGGCTCAGGCCGATCCGCTCTGTCCCGAGCTGGTGGCCAAGGCGGGCGCGCCGGGCATGGAGGCCATCCACCGCCTGGCGCGGTTCGTCGAACTGCGGGTCGTAGAGGTTGGCCATCGCGGCCGAAGGTCTACAGGTCGGCGGGGATGCGTGCCGTGTGCAGGTCGACCCGGGCTCCGGCGAACGGGACGCCCTCCGCCTCGAGCAGCGCCCGCTGCCGGTCGCCCTTGGCCAGCGACCCGTCGGCGTGCACGACGCGCCACCACGGCACCTCTTCGTCGCTCATCCGCAGCACGGTGCCGGTGAACCGCGGCGCGCCGGGCGAGAGGTCTCCGTAGGTGCGCACGAACCCCTCCGGGATGGCCGCGATCGCGTCGAGGATGCGGCGGTGGCGGGCGGGGTCCGAGGGCATCTCCGGATGGTCCCATGCTTCGGGTCATGCGGACGATTCAACGCATGGGTCGGGATGGGGAGCCACGGGTGAGGTTGCCGCACGTGTGCCTCGCGATTCGCGGTGACGACGAGCCCGCCGTCGCCGCGGCGCGCCGCGGAGCCCGGGCCTGATGTTCGGCCTCGATGAGCGCATTCGCCCACCTGGGCGGCGGCGGTCTCGGCGTCGCGCTCATCGTCGCGCTGCTGCTCGGCCGGCGCCACGCCACCGACTCGGACCTGCCGCGGAACGTGACCCACACGGCCGAGCTGGCAGTTTCCTAAGGGCAAGTCATGACGCCGTCAGCTCGCGCTCGATCGGCACGTAGCCGCGGGCGCGGGGGGCGAGGCGGGCGTCGCCGAGTCGCTCGCGCAGCGCGGCCGCCTGCGCCTCGACGGCTGCGGCCGCCTCCGCGCCGACGTCCTCGAGCAACCGGTAGACGACCTCGCCGTCCGAACGGTGTGCCCAGCCGCCGACGATCCGCCCGTCGCACCACACGGTCGGCCCGACGTTGCCGTTGGCGTCGAAGACGCGCTCGGCGTGCTCACCGAGGTAGAAGTCGCGGCGCTTGTGGCCCATCGGGGTGGCGTCGAGGGCCGGCAGCAGCGCGACCCAGGGCGCGGGCTGCGGCGTCGGCTCGAGGTCGTCGGGCAGCGCGACGCCCACCTCGCCGCCGTCCAGATCGACCTCGACCGCGCCGGCCGCGGCGAGCGCCCGGCGGGTGACCCCGAGCGGCCAGCCCGTCCACCACTTCAGGTCCTCGACGGTCGCCGGGCCGAACGCGGCCAGCCAGCGGCGCGCGAGCTCGGCTTCGGCTTCCTCGACGGCCGGCTCCGGCAGCGGCCCGCCGCACCAGGCCTCCATGGCCGCCCAGCGGAACTGCGTCGACGTCCAGCCGCCGCGCGGCCGCGCGCGGATCACCGAGCCCTCGGCGCCGAGCATGGTGAGCACGCGGCTGGCGACCTTCTGACGGGCCTCGTACTTCCGCCCCGGGCTGAGGACGATCTCGGTCGCCAGACGCGGGTCGGTCTCGGCGAGCTCCGGCGCGGTCGCCTCCCCGCGCTCGGCGAGCGCCGCCAGCGCCGCGCCCTCGGCCTCCGCGACCCAGGCCTCCAGGTCGCCCTCGATCCCGTTGAGCGCCAGGAACTTCAACAGCTTGCGGCGCTCGTCGGCCGCCACCCGCCGCGACGCGGCCGCCAGCACGACGGGCGCGGTGGTCCGGTCGACGACGAACATCGTCCGCCGCATGGCCAGCAGCCGCAGCAGCGTCCGGTCCTCGTAGAGCGCGCGGGCGACATCGTCGAACGTCGCGCCGTCGCCCATCCGCGCGAGCGCGGCGAGGTAGACGCTCGCCGCGTCGGTGCTGTGCAGGCCGACGAGCGCGCCGGCGGCCTCCTCGACCGACGCCGCCCGGTGCTCGACGGCGAGCCGGTGGCGGACGCCGATCCGGGCGCGTCGCTCGGTGTCGGTGAGACGGGGAAGGGTCATGGCTCAGCGCACCGCCGCGACCGGCTCGCGCGGCAGCGCCGCGCGCGTGCGATGCTGCGCCACCATACCCGTCGTCATGTGATGCAACGAGGTGCCGGGTGGAGCTCGAGACGCTGCTGTGCGGAACGGACGGGCCCGTCGCCACGATCACGCAGAACCGGCCCGACCGGCTGAACACGATCGTCCCGCCGATGCCCGAGGAGTTCCGGACGGCGGTCACGGCCGCGTCGCGCGCACCCGCCGTCAAGGTCATCGCCGTGCGCGGCGACCTCATCATCGCCTCCGAGGACGCGCGGCTGGGGACGACCTAACGCTCGCCCGGGGTCTTCACCGGATACATCGACACCGGCACCGACAGGTCGAGCGCGGTCCGCAGGATGCGGGTCTGCTCGGCCGTGTGGGCCGCCGGGTAGCCCTCGCCCGGGCTGGCCCGCTCGGGCCGGCCGATGTAGCCGAAGGCGAGGTGGTCGGGCAGCACCTGCAGCAGGCGCGGCGACATGTGGGCGCGGGCGCCCATGTTGCGCGGCTCCTCCTGCACCCACACGACCTCCTTGAGGTTCGGGTAGGTGTTGATGAGCTCGAGGACCTGGCCCTCCGGGAACGGGTAGAGCAGCTCGATCCGGCCGATCGCCACGCCCTCGTTGCCCTCGCGGTTGGGGTGCGAGACGAGGTCGTAGTAGATCTTGCCGGTGCAGAGCACGAGGCGGGTGACCTTCTCGATCGGCACGCGCGGCTCGCCGAGCACCGGGAAGAACCGCGACTCGGCGAGGTGCTCGATCCGGTTCGTGGCCTGCGGCAGGCGCAGCAGCGACTTCGGCGTGAAGATCACGAGCGGGCGCTGCTTCGTGATCCGCGCCTGGCGGCGGAGCAGGTGGAAGTACTGCGCCGGCGTCGTGAGGTTCGCGACGCGGATGTTGCCCTCGGCGGCCAGCTGCAGGAAGCGCTCGATGCGTGCGCTGGAGTGCTCGGGGCCCGAGCCCTCGTAGCCGTGGGGCAGCAGCAGCGTCAGCCGCGAGGTCTGGCCCCACTTCGCCAGGCCCGACACGATGAACTGGTCGATGATGACCTGGGCGCCGTTGGCGAAGTCGCCGAACTGGGCCTCCCAGGCGACGAGCGTCTCGGGCGCCTCGGCGCTGTAGCCGTACTCGAACCCGAGGCACGCGATCTCGCTCAGCGGCGAGTTGTGCAGCTCGAACGGGGCGAGGGCTCCGGGCAGGTTCTGGATCGGCGAGACGGTCTGGCCGGTCTTGGCGTCGTGGAAGACGAGGTGGCGCTGGCTGAACGTGCCGCGCTCGACGTCCTGGCCGGTGAGGCGCACCGGCGTGCCCTCGGTCAGCAGCGACGCGTAGGCGAGCTGCTCGGCGTGCGCCCAGTCGATGCCGCCCTCGGCGCCCAGCGCGTGACGGCGGCGCTCGAGCTGCTTGACGAGCTTCGGGTGGATGGTGAAGCCGTCGGGGACCGTGAGCAGCTCCTCGTTGAGGGTCTGCAGCCGGTCGGCCGACACCGCGGTCGGCACGTCGGGCGACGGGCTGCGGTCGAGCTGGTACTCGCCCGTCTGCTGCGTGACCCCGCCCGCGGCCTCGGCGGCCTTGATCTGGTCCTTGAGGTCGTGGTGCAGCCCGGTGAGCTTGTCCCAGATCTCCTGGGTCTGGGCCTCGACCTCTTCCTTGGTGACGACCTTGTCGGCGATGAGCCGGTCGGCCCACAGGTCGGCGACGCGCTTGTGCTGCTTGATCTTCGCGTACATCTCCGGCTGGGTGTACGCGGGCTCGTCGGCCTCGTTGTGGCCGAAGCGGCGGTAGCCGATGACGTCGAGCACGACGTCGTGGCCGAACTCCTCACGGAACGCAAACGCGAGGCGCACGGCGCTGATGCAGGCCTGCACGTCGTCGGCGTTGACGTGGATGATCGGCACGTCGTAGCCCTTGGCGATGTCCGACGCCCAGCGGGTCGAGCGCGCGTCCTCCGGGTCGGTGGTGAAGCCGACCTGGTTGTTCTGGACGATGTGCAGCGTGCCGCCGACCTTGTAGCCGTCGATCGCCTGGAGGTTCAGGCCCTCGGCGACGACGCCCTGGCCGGGGAAGGCCGCGTCGCCGTGCAGGACGATCGGCACGGCCGCGTCGGTGTCGCGGTGGGCGTGCGGGCCCTGGCGCGTCGTCTGCGCGGCGCGGGCGGCGCCCATGACGACCGGGTGGACGAACTCGAGGTGCGACGGGTTGGACTCGAGGTTGACGAGGATCGACTCGCCGTCGGCCAGCTGGTAGGAGCCCTGCGCGCCGTGGTGGTACTTCACGTCGCCGGTGCCGCCCTGCGGGATCGTCGTGACCGCCTCGAGCGTCGAGGCGCCCTCGAACTCGGCGAAGATCGTCTCGTAGGGGCGGCCGAGGTTGTGGGCCAGGACGTTGAGCCGGCCGCGGTGGGCCATGCCGACGACGACCTCGCGCGCGCCGTGGGCGGCGGCGAGCTGGATCATCTCGTCGAGCATCGGCACGGTCATGTCGAGGCCCTCGATCGAGAACTGCTTCTGGCCGAGGTAGGCCTTGTGCATGAAGCGCTCGAACGCGTCGACCTCGACGAGGCGCGTCAGCAGCGCCTTCTGCTCCTCGGTCGTCAGCGGCTTGCGGTAGGCGCCGCTCTCGATCTTCTCCCGCAGCCAGGTGCGCTGGCGGTGCGAGGCGACGTGCTCGATCTCGTAGGCGATGGTGCCGCAGTAGGTCTCGCGCAGGTGCGGCAGCGCGTCGGCGAGCGTCGCGCCCGGCACGTGCATCCGCAGGATCTTGGCCGGGATCCGCGCCATGAGCTCCGGCGTCAGCCCCACGGTGTCGGGGTCGAGCGCCGGGTCACCCTCGGGCTCGGTGCCGAGCGGGTCCAGGCGGGCGGCGAGGTGGCCGTGGGTGCGGTGCGCCTTCAGCAGCGAGGTCGCCGCCTGGACGGCCTGCAGCAGCTCCTCGTCGATGACCGGGGCGCGCCGGTCGGTCTCGCGCGACGCGCGCGCGGCGGCCGCGGCGGCGGCCGGCGCCGGCGGGGCAGGGGCCGGCCCGAGCGCGACGCCGAGCGCGTCGAAGACGCCGTCGTAGAAGCCGTGCTCGCCCTGCAGGTAGGCCTCGACGAGCTGCAGGAAGCGGCCGGACTCGGCGCCCTGGATGATCCGGTGATCGTACGTCGAGGTCATGGTCATGACCTTCTCGGCGCCGATCATGTCGCCGATGTTGCCGAGGCCGACCGGGTAGGCGATCGAGCCGGTGGCGATGATCGTCCCGTTGCCCTTCATGAGCCGCGGGACCGAGGCGATGGTGCCGATGCCGCCCGGGTTCGTGAGCTGGATGTTCGCGCCGGCGAGGTCGTCGGCGGTGAGCTTGTTCTCGCGCGCCTTGGCGATGAGCTCGTCGAAGGCGGCCTTGAACTCGGTGAACGTCTTGCGGCCGGCGTCGCGGATGACCGGCACCATGAGCGTGCGCGAGCCGTCCTTCTTCTCGACGTCGACCGCGATGCCGAGGTTGATGGCGCCGTCGTCGATGCGCGTCGGCTTGCCGTCGACGGTGTCGAAGTGGTGCGCCATGACCGGCATCTCCTGCTGGGCGGCCAGCGAGATGGCGTAGGCGATGAGGTGGGTGAAGGACGCCTTGACGCCGGCGTTCTTGAGCTCCTTGCGCCGGCCGTCCATCACCGTGACGGTGATCGTCCGGAACGAGGTCGCGGTCGGGATCTCGCGCGACTCGTCCATGTAGCGGGCGAGCATGGCGGCGGCGCCCTTGAGGACGGTGCGCTCGCCGGCGGCAGCCGCTTCGACGCGCTCGCCGTTGAGGACGTCGTCCTTCGTGATCCGCCCGCGCGGACCGGTGCCCTTGACCGTCGCCAGGTCGATGCCCTCGACGGCGGCGGCGCGTGCGGCGACCGGGGTGGCGTCGGCGCCCTCGGCGGGCGCTGAACTCGTTCCGCCCGCTCCGGCGGTCGTCTCGGGGGCCGGGGCGGCGGCGCCATCGGCGCTCGGCGCGCCGGCGGGGCCGGTCTTCATGCGTGCGATGACCTGGCCGACCGTGACGGTCTCGCCCTCCTCGGCGAGGATCTCGGTGATCGTGCCCGCGGACGGCGCGGGCAGCTCCATGTCGACCTTGTCGGTGGAGATCTCGACGACCGTGTCGCCGTCGGCCACCGCGTCGCCGACCTTGACTGCCCACTCGAGGATCGTGCCCTCCGTGACCGACTCGCCGCCGGCCGGGGTCTCGATGTCGATGATCTCGCCGGCGTCCTGCGCCTCGGCGGGCGGCGCGGTCGTCGCGGCCGCTCCGTTGGTCGACCCGTTCGCCGCGGCGGCGGTGCCGTTGCCGACCGCGATCTCGGCGAGCACGCTGCCGACGTGGACGGTGTCGCCCTCAGCCGCGTGCAGCTTGACGATGGTGCCGCTGGCCGGTGACGGGACCTCCGCGTCGACCTTGTCGGTCGAGATCTCGACGAGGACCTCGTCCGCCTCGATGGTGTCGCCCTCCTGCTTGTGCCACTCCAGGACGGTCCCTTCGGTCACCGACTCGCCCATCGCGGGCAGGGTGACCTCGATCGTTGAGGTGTCGACGGCCATATGTCTCTTGGTTCGACTCTAGCGTGGTAGGGGTTGAGGCACGCAGCGGGTCTTCCGCTGCTCTTCCCGGATGAACTCGTAGGAACCCACGAAGGGTCCGACGGCTCCGATGACGGCGACCGCGACGGCGAGCCGCATGGGGATGACGCGGGCGTGCAGGGCGGCGAGGCACAGCACGCACATGGCGATCCAGCCCAGCCCGTGCGCCAACCCGAAGACGAACTCCAGCGGGTGCAGGCCGGGCAGCAACCAGACGGTCAGGAGGATCGCGTAGACCGTCGAGTGAGCGAACGACAGGTACTTGAGCGTGTGGAACGAGGGCGATGCCGTCATCCGAGCAGCCGCGCCATCGTCCTGAGGGTGTCGTCGGCCTCGGCGGGCCACTGGTCGACGTCGGCCGGCCACCAGGCGTGGGCGTCGTGTTCGTCGTCGCGGCTGACCTCGGCGCCCGCGGGCAGCCAGGCCTGGCCGACGAACATGATGAGGCCGCGCGGCAGGCGGATGAGCGCCTCGCCCACGACCCGCTCGGGCGCGACCGACCACTCCTCCTGCAGCTCGCGGGTGAGCGTGTCGAACGGGCTCTCGCCCGGGTCGACCGCACCGCCGGCGCCGAGCGCCCAGCGCCCCGCCCACGTCGACAGCCAGGCGGCGCGGCGGCCGGCGAGCCAGCGCCCCTCGGCGTCGCGGGTGACGCACAGCGCGGAGATCGAGTCGCAGGCGTCGCCCTCGACGAGCCGCAGCGCCCAGCGCAGCGGCTGCAGGACGACGTCGAGTCCGCCGTCGTCGGCGGGCTGCCAGTCGACGAGCCGGGCCGCGACGCCGTCGTGGCTCGGCGATCCGCGGTCGCGCAGCGCGGCGATCGCGGCGTCGGCCGCCTCGTCGTGGGAGGGCGACGCCTGGAACGGCTCGTCGCGCCAGCGTGCGTGGATCTGGTCGGCGGTCCAGGGACCGCGGGCCAGGAGCGCAGGAGCCGGCGAGATCGACATCGGGGCCCAGGGTACGCTGGCCGCGCCGTGGAACGCTCGCCCGCAGAGGTCTATGCAGCGCACTGTCGTCGTCATGAGCTCGCCTACCAGGTGGACGCTTCGCAGCGCCCGGTGTTCCGGCCGCGCGTCGGATCGATGACCTGGCGGGTCAGCGCGGGCCGCGGCGCGGTGTACGCGACGACGGTCATGCGGCGTCGCGGGGCCGAGCCGGAGAACCTCGTGCTCGTCGACCTCGACGAGGGCTTTCGGATGATGAGCCGCGTCGTCGGGACGGCACCCGAGGACGTCGTGGTCGGCCTGCGGGTGCGGGTCGCGTGGATCGACGGCGACGGCGACGTGCCCGTGCCGGTCTTCGAACGGGAGCCGACGGCGTGAGCGTCGCGATCGTCGGCGCGGCCGAGGCCCAGGTCGGCCAGGCGCTGCCGGGCCTGAGCGCCGCCGACGTCATGGCGCAGGCGGCGCACGCGGCGCTCGCCGACGCGGGCCTGGGCCCGGCCGACGTCGACGGCGTCTTCGCCTCCTCCACCCAGCTGCCATGGGCGTCGGTGAACCTCGCCGAGGACCTCGGCATCGCGCCGCGCTACTCGGACTCGACGATGCTCGGCGGCTCGTCGGCGATGGCCCAGCTGCACCACGCGCGCGCCGCGATCGAGGCCGGGATGTGCGAGGTCGCGCTCATCGCCCATGGGTCGACCCAACGCTCGGTCGGCCGCGCCAGCGCCTCGGTCCAGGAGGTCGATCCGTGGGAAGCGCCCTACGCGCCGCTGCTGCCCGTGTCGGCCTACGCGCTGGCCGCGTCTCGACACATGTATGAGTACGGGACGACGCCCGAGCAGCTCGCCTGGGTGGCGGTCAGCGCGCGCCGGTGGGCGCAGGGCAACCCGCGCGCCTGGTCGCGCGACGAGCTCACGGTCGAGGACGTGCTCGCCGCGCCGCGCGTCTGCGACCCGCTCGGGGTGCGCGACTGCTGCCTGGTCACCGACGGCGGCGGCGCCCTGGTCGTCGTCTCGCGCGCGCGTGCGCGTGTGATGGATCTCACACCGGTGCACCTGCTCGGCGCGGGCGAGGCACACTCGCACCGTCACATCTCCTCGATGCCCGACCTGACGGTGACCGCCGCGGTGGAGTCGGGGCGGCGGGCGTTCGCCGAGGCGGGTCTCGGGCCGGCCGACGTGCAATCCGCCCAGCTCTACGACGCGTTCACGATCACGCCGATCCTCTTCCTCGAGGACCTCGGGTTCTGCGCGAAGGGCGAGGGCGGCGCGTTCGTCGAGGGCGGCCGCATCGCGCCCGGCGGCGAGCTGCCGGTGAACACGAGCGGCGGCGGCCTCTCCTACGCCCACCCCGGGATGAACGGGCTGCTGCTGCTCGTCGAGGCGGTGCGCCGCGTGCGCGAGGCCGGCGACGACATCGTCCTGGCCCACGGCAACGGGGGCGTGCTGTCGACGCAGTGCACGGTCATCCTCGGCAGCGACGCGGCCACCCCCTAACCGGGGTCAGACCCGTTCCGTTGCAGCCACGTCGCTGCGCGCGGCTCAACCGGCATCTGGCTGCAACGGAACGGGTCTGACCCCGATGGGGGTCCGCGGGCGACCGCGGCGCCTGGCAGGATCCGCGAGCATGCCCCAGGTTGCGATCCTCGGCTCCGGTGCGGTCGGCGCCCTCCTCGGCGCGCTGCTGCACCGCGCCGGCACCGACGTCGTGCTCGTCACGACCGAGGCCGGCGTCGAGGCCATCAACACCTCAGGGATCACGGTCAGCTCGCCGCGCTACGGCGACTTCACCGAACGCGTGCCGGCGGTCGCCGAGCTCGACGAGCCCGCCGACGCGCTCATCGTCGCCGTCAAGGCCCCGCAGCTGTCCGCCGCCCTGCGCCGCATCGGCGAGCGACCCACGGTCACGATCCCGCTGCTCAACGGCGTCGAGCACCTCCAGCCGCTGCGGGTCCGCTTCGGCAGCGCCCAGACGATCGCCGCCACCGTCCGCGTCCAGGCGCACCGCACCGACCGCACCCACGTCGTCCACCGGGCGCCGTTTCTGACCGTCACGCTCGCCGACCCCGGCGCGCCCGCGCTGGAGCAGATGCTCCGCGCCGCCGACGTCGACGTCGACCGCAACCCCGCCGAGGAGGACGTCCTCTGGCACAAGCTCGCCCGCCTCGCCGGGCTGGCGCTCGCCACGAGCGCCGCCGACGCGCCGCTCGGCCAGGTGCGCGCCGACGCCGAGGCCGTCGCCCGCGAGGTCGTCAAGGTCGCCAACGCCGAGGGCGCCCACATCAGCGCCGAGACGATCGTCGACGAGCTGCGCGCCCTGCCCGACGACGCGTCCTCCTCGCTGCGCGCCGACCTGGCCGCCGGCTCGCCCGACCACGAGCTCGACGCGATCGGCGGCGCCGTCCTGCGCGCCGCCGCGCGTCACAACATCGACACGCCCGTCACCGCCCGGCTGACCGCGCGGTAGCCTCCGCACGACGATGTCGGACCCGTCGAAGATCGCCAAGAACCTCAAGGCGTTCCAGATCGCGATCAACGCCCACGACCGCGAGAACCCGACCCACAACGCCTACGGGATCGGGCTGGCCCACTTCGACCTGGAGCGCCTCGGCTTCGACGAGGGCGAGCAGATCCTGCCCGGCATCACGATCCACGCCGACAACGGCGTGACCGGCAACTTCCGCGTGCTGTGTGACGGCCAGCACGACGAGGACCTCGAGCGTGAGGCCGAGGAGGCCGACGTCGTCGAGGCGGTCGCCGTGCAGCGGCAGATCAGCGTCGCGCCCTACGAGCAGTAGGCGCGCGGACACCCATTCGTCGAGCGCCCGACGCTCGGGCTCAAGCCCGCGCCGGGGACCGTCGATCGGCGGGGTGTATGCAGCCGCCCCCCGGGCATGTCGCGCGCCTCTTCGAGCGCGCGCCCGATCTGCTGGCGACCGCCGACCGGCGTGGGTACTTCACGTGCCTGAACCCGGCGTGGACCGAGACGCTCGGCTGGACCGTCGAGCAGCTCACCGCCGAGCCCTACCTGAACTTCGTCCATCCCGAGGACGTCGAGGTCACCTGCCAGGAGATCGCCCGCGCGACCGGGCCGCAGCCGTACCGCACGAGCTACGAGAGCCGTCTGCGCACCCGCGAGGGCGTCTACCGCTGGCTGCTGTGGGGCGCCCGCTGGGACGGCGAGCAGTGGTCGATCGTCGCCAAGGACGTCACCGACCGCAAGGAGCGCGAGCGCCAGGCGCTGCACGACCCGCTCACCGGCGTCGCGAACCGCGCGCTGGCGACCGACCGCCTCGGCGCCGCGATCTCGCGCCTGGGCCGCTCGGTCGCCGCAGCCGTCGCGCTGCTCGTCGACGTCGACGATCTCACGACGATCAACGACACGCACGGCCACGCGGGCGGCGACCTCGTCCTGCGCGCGGTCGCCGATCGTCTCACCGACCGCCTGCGCCAGTCCGACACGGTCGGGCGCTTCGGCGGCGACCGCTTCCTCGTCGTCGCCGAGGGCCTCACCGACGGCGGCGCCGCCGGCATCGAAGCGGTCATCGAGCGCGTGTCCGGCGCGTTCTCCCGGCCAATCCCGAGCCGCAACGGGCTCATCACGGTCAGCGGCTCGGTCGGCGTCGCGGTCGCCCGCGATCCGCAGGTCGACCCCGAGGAGCTCATCCGCGACGCCGACGTCGCCCTGCGCCGCGCCAAGCAGCAGGGCCGCGGCCACGTCGAGGTCTTCGACGCCGCGCTCGCGGACGAGGTCCGCGCCCGCCTCGAGCTCGCCTCCGAGCTGCGCGGCGCCCTGCAGCGTGAGGAGCTGCGCGTCGTCTTCCAGCCGCTGGTCGCCCTGGCCGACGGCACCCCGATCGGCTGCGAGGCCCTGCTGCGCTGGCACCACCCGGAGCGCGGCGAGCTGCCGCCCGGCCAGTTCCTGCGCATCGCCGAGGACGACGGGCTCATCGTGCCGATCGGCGCCTGGGTGCTGGAGGAGTCCTGTCGCCAGCTGGCCGCCTGGCACGCCGAGGGGCGCGACATGTGGGTGTCGGTCAACGTCTCGGCCCGCCAGCTCGGCCAGGCCGACTTCGTCGCGGTCGTCGAACGCGCGCTGCGCACGACGGGCGTGCCGCCCCGCTCGGTCTGCCTCGAGGTCACCGAGACCGCGGTCCTGCGCCGCCCGGAGGTCGCCCGCCGCGCCCTGGACGCGCTGCGCCGCCTCGGCGTGCGCGTCGCGCTCGACGACTTCGGCCTGGGCTACTCCTCGCTGACCCATCTCAAGGCGCTGCCGGTCGACGTCGTCAAGGTCGACCGCTCGTTCGTCACCGACCTCTGCCGCTCGACCGAGGACCGAGCGGTCGTCGAGGCCGTGCTGACGCTCGCGCGTCGCATGGGCCTGACGGTCGTCGCCGAGGGCGTCGAGACCGCCGACCAGGACGAGCTGCTGCGCGAGATGGGCTGCCCGGTCGTCCAGGGCTACCTCTACGGGCGCCCGGTGCCGGCGGCCGACGTGCTGCTGCCCGACGCGCCGGTGCCTTCGGACGCCGTGGCATCCGCGCCGGCCGCGCCGATTCTGCCCGCCTGAGCGCCGGCGCTCGCTGGGGCCGCGTTCCTTGTCGCGGGAGTGTCGCCACGCGACACCCGCTCGACAAGAAGGCGTTCGAGCCGTCGGTCGCCGGCCGCTACGGTCGATCGATGGGTCAGGACACCCCTCAGCGGACGATGATGATCTCCCTCATCACCTGCGGCTGTCTCGGCGTCGTCGTTGGCGCGGTGCTCGGCAGCGCCGTGGCCGGCATCGGCGTCGGCATGGCGCTGGGGATCGCGCTCGGGCTGGCGCGCGGCGGCAGCGTGTAGGCGCCCGGCGCGCGCTTCCGCGGAAACGGCAACCCCCGAACGATCGAGCGCCTCAGCCGTCGAGCTGGTCGACCGTGCACTCGCGCGGCGGCTTGTCGTCGCGCCAGCGCTGGACCTTCGCCCCGTGGCGGATGCGCCCGTCGGAGACGTGGTCGAACGTCACCTCGACGACGAGCTCGGGCCGCAGCGCGACCCACTCGAGGTCGCGGCCGGCGCTCCAGCGCGACGGCTCGCCGCTGCCGCGCTCGCCGGTCTCATAGGGCTTGAGCGTGTCGACGAGCTCGCGTTTCTCCTTGGCGCTGAAGCCCGACGAGTGGCCGATGCCGCGCAGCCTGCCGTCGGGCTCGTACAACCCCAGGATGATCGCGCCGACGGTGCCCTCCGCCTTGCCCGGGCGCCAGCCGACGACGACCGCGTCGATCGTGCGCACCCGCTTGATCTTCACCATGCCGGTGCGCTCGCCGGGTCGGTAGGGCGCGTCGGCCTCCTTGGCGATGACGCCCTCCTCCTCGTGCAGCCAGCGCTGGGCCTCGTCGGGCGTCCAGACGACGGGGGTGAGCTCCACGCCGTCGAGGCCCGCGGCCTCCAGGGCGGCGCGCCGCTCGCGGTAGGGCAGATCGAGCAGGACGTCGTCGTCGCGCGCGAGCAGGTCGAAGGCGATGAACCGCGCCGGCGTCTCGGCAGCGAGCCGCTCGATCCGCGACTTCGCCGGGTGGATGCGCTGGCCGAGCGTGTCGAACGAGGCGGCGACGAGCTCGCCGTCGAGGACGTAGCGGCCGGGCGGGAAGGCGACCTCGGGGAAGTAGCGGCTCAGCGGCTTGCCGTTGCGCGACTGCAGATAGGTGTCGTCGCCGTCGACGAACGCGACCGCCCGGAAGCCGTCCCACTTGGGCTCGTAGGCCCAGTCGTCGCCGTCGGGGAGTGCGGCGCGCGAGCGGGCGAGCTGGGGCGGGACGGGCGGGTCGAGCGGAAGGGCCATGGCGTTGAACGTATCCGCCGGGCGCGGCGCCCGCGAAGATGGCGGGTGTGCCCGCCTGGCTCATCGCGCTCTTGGTGGTCGTCGCGCTCTACGCGGCTGCGGTGGGCGCGCTCGTGGTGGCCGGCCGCCGGAGCGACGCGGCGGCGCTCGCCCGCTTCGTGCCGGACGTCGTCGTGCTCGTCCGCCGGCTGGCCGCCGACCCGCGCGTGCCGCGGCGGACGCGCTGGCTGCTCGGCGCGCTCGCGCTCTATCTCCTGCTCCCGATCGACCTCGTCCCCGACGTCGTGCCGGTCGCCGGCCAGCTCGACGACGTCATCCTGGCCGGGCTCGTGCTGCGGCGGGTGGTCCGGGCCGCCGGGCCGGAGGTCGTGGCCGAGCACTGGCCGGGCCCGCCGCGCGGGCTGGAGGTTCTGCGGCGCCTGGTCGGCGGTCGGTGACGCGGCCGGTACGATCGGGCCACGATGCCCTCGCCGCAAGCGACCGTCGCCGAGCAGGAGTACCTGGAGACCCTGTTCTGGCTCTACGAGGCCGGCCTGCCGATGACCGGCGCCAACGTCGCGCGGGCGATGCAGCTCTCGCCGCCGACCGTCCACGAGATGGTCGGGCGGCTCGAGCGCGACGGCTACATCACGCGCGGCACCGACAAGGTCATCGCGTTCACCGAGCGGGGCCGTGAGCACGCCGAGCAGATCGTGCGCCGCCACCGGCTCATCGAGCGCTTCCTCACCGACGTGCTCGGCATCCCGTGGGACGAGGTCCACGAGGAGGCCGAGCGCCTGGAGCACGCGATGTCGCCGGTCCTCGAGGAGCGGATGCTCGCCGCGATCGGCGACGCGAAGACCTGCCCGCACGGCCACCCGATCGAGGTCGGCAGCCGCCTGCCCAGCGTGCCGCTGGCCGACGTCGAGCCCGGCGCGAAGGTGACGATCCTGCGCTTCGAGAACGAGGCCGAGGACCTGCTGCACTACCTGCGCGACGCCGGTCTGGAGCCGGGCCTCGAGGGCACGCTGGCGGTCAGCGACGAGGACGAGGTCGTCTTCACCAGCGAGGAGGGCGAGCGGTCGGTCGTCACCCGCAGCGTCGCCGAGACGGTGTCGGTCCTGGCGGACCCGTCACCGCCGCCGCGGGTGGCGCTGCCCGCGCAGCTCGTGCTGGGGCGCGAGCGGTACGGGCGCTGAGGCGCCGTACACGGGTAACGCCGCTGACCATAGTAGGGTCGCTGCCCATGGGGAGATGGG
>JBDZVZ010000141.1:0-2572 GCA_040255945.1 Solirubrobacterales bacterium
GGGTGGCGACCTCGGCGGCCCGGGCGGCCTCGGCGGCGGCGTGCTGGGCGAGCCGGCGCGCCTCGGCCGCGGCGTGCTCGGCGGCCTCGCGGGCCTCGCGCTCCTCGGCGAGGCGGGCGTGCAGCGCCGCGGCGTCGGCGGCCCGGGCGAGCTGCTCGACGTCGAAGGTCGAGCCGGACTCCTGCGCGCCGCGGCGCGGGCGGCGGGCGAGCGGTCGGCGGGCGGTGGGACGCTCGAGCGGCGCGGGCGGCGCGGGGGCGGCAGCCGGCGCGGGGGTGGGCGCCGGTGCCCTCCGCGGGGGTGCGACCGGCGCTGCGACCGTCACCCCGCCGCGGCCGGTCGGGCGCGGCAGGTCGACGATGCCGCCGCGCCCGGCCTCCAGGGCGAACGCGACGCGGGCGCCGGTGACGAGCTCGGCCGGGGCGGAGTAGGCGGCCCGCCAGGGCGGCCCGTCGGGCGCGACCTGCGGCGCGGCGTCGTCGGGGCCCGGCAGCGGGGCGAGCCGGTGGGTGCGGCGCCCGTCGTCGAGCAGCAGCAGCGGCGGCGGGAGGCGCTCACGGGCCTCACTCAGCCAGCGACCCGCGATCCGCAGCAGCACCGTGTCGGAGCCAGCGGAGATCTGCTCGAAGGAGTGGACCTCGAAGCGGGGGGTCATGACATCACGACGATCGGCGCCGTCGCAGCGCGATCGTAGTCCTCATATCGGCTACCTGAGGCGATCCATGACCCCGATGGCCTGCGCGAGCACATCATCAGGGGTCAGCGTGGCGTCCAGGACGGCGACCCGGTCGGGCTCGGCGGCGGCCAGCGCGTCGTAGGCGTCGACGACCGCGGCGAAGAACGCCTCGCCCGCCTGCTCGAGCCGGTCGGTGCCCTCCCGGCGGGCGGCCCCGACCTCGGCAGGAACGCGGAGATAGAGGGTCAGATCGGGGGTCAGGCCGGCGGTGGCGAAGTGGTTGAGCGCCGCGATCTCCGCCACGCCCAGGCCGCGGCCGGCGCCCTGGTAGGCCAGCGACGAGTCGACGAAGCGGTCGAGCAGGACGTCGGCGCCGGAGGCCAGCAGCGGCTGCACGCGTTCGTGCACGAGCTGGGCGCGGGCGGCCGCGTAGAGCAGCGCCTCGGCGCGCGGGTCGACGTGCAACGCCGGATCCTTGACGAGCTCGCGGATGCGCTCGGCGATCGGCACGCCGCCCGGCTCGCGCAGGAGCGTCAGGTTCGCGCGCGCGCGAAGCAGGCCCGCGGCGAGCGTCGTCTTGCCGGCGCCGTCGATGCCCTCGATCGTGATGAGCCGCCCGCGGGGTGCCATGAGCGCGCGACTGTACCCTGGCGGTCGCATGCTCGAGGTCGTCGACCGCCACCCTCACGCCCGCGCCGTCCTGCGCGGGGCCGTCGAAGGGCAGGCCGCCTCACACGCCTATCTCTTCCACGGCCCGGCGGGTTCCGGCAAGGCCGACGCGGCCCGCGCGTTCGCCGGCGAGCTGCTGGCCGAGGGCGCGGCCGACCCCGACAACGCGCGCCGCCGCGTGGCCGAGGGCGTCCATCCGGACCTGACCTGGGTGACCCCGAGCGGCGCGGCCGAGATGCTCGTCGGCGACATCGACGAGCCGGTCGTGGCCGCCGCCACCCGCACCCCGTTCGAGGCGCGCCGCCGGGTCTTCGTCATCGAGCGCGCCGACACGCTCAACGACCAGGCGGCCAACAAGCTGCTCAAGACGCTCGAGGAGCCGCCGCCGTTCGCCCACCTCGTGCTGCTCACCGACCGGCCCGGCAACGTGCTGCCGACGATCGCTTCGCGCTGCCAGGCAGTGCGCTTCGAGGCCGCCACGCCGGGTGAGCTGTCGCAGCGGCTGCAGACCCGCCACGGCGTGCCGCCGCAGACCGCCGACGCGTGCGCGCGGCTGGCGCTCGGCGACGCCGGCCGCGCGCTGGCGCTGGCGCTCGGCGAGGGCCCGGCGCTGCGCCACGCCGCCGAGGGCTACGCCCGCGCGGCGCTCCACGGCGAGCTGGCGGCCCGGCCGTGGCTGAAGGTGCTGGAGATCGCGCGTGCCCGCGGCGACGTCGCCGCCACCGAGGTCACCGAGCGGATCGCCGCCGACGCCGAGCTGCTGCCCGACAAGGAGGCGCGCCGCGCCAAGCGCGAGGGCGAGACGACGGCCAAGCGCGCCCATCGCCGCGCCCACGCGGCCACGATCGATCACGCGCTGCAGCTCGCCGGCCTATGGCTGCGCGACGTCGCCTGCGTCAAGGACGGCGTGCCCGAGCTCTGCCACCACACCGACCGCGCCGACGCGCTGGCGCAGGACGCGCAGCGCAGCGGCGCGTCCGCCGGGCGGCTGCGCGAGGCGGTCGCGTTGATGGAGGAGGCGCGCACGACGCTCATCCTCAACCCGACCGAGGAGCTCGCGCTCGAGGCGCTCGCCTCGCGGGCGGCGCGGACGGTCGGGGTCTGAGCCCCCGGTTCTACGACCAGTTCGGCGTCCGCGGTCCGCCGCGACGACGCCAACGTACGATGCCGAACGATGCTTCTCAGTGAGATCGTTGACGGGGCGCGTTGCCCGCTGGGGGCGCGTGG
>JBDZVZ010000030.1:0-39679 GCA_040255945.1 Solirubrobacterales bacterium
GGTAGTCGACGGCGTGCTCGGCTCCGAGCGAGCGCAGGTAGTCGTGGTTGGGTGCGGATGCGGACCCGGCGACCCGGATGCCACGGGCTGCCGCCATCTGGACGATCAGGGTGCCGATCGCCCCCGAGGCGCCGTCCCCCGCCTCGAACGTGTCGGCCGCGGCTCCCGTCGAGACGACCACGCCCGCCGCCTCGCTCCCGATCACATATGGGAACCGGGCGTCCGACGGGATGAAGTACCGGTCGTGGATGCCGACCCCGAAGGCGCGAACATCCACGAGCACCTCATGATCGCCTGCCACGGGGACCGGCACCTCGGCCACGGCCACCGTCTGGCTTGCCGCGTCGCGGCGGACGTAGGCCTTCATCGAACCCATCGAGCCGGTCACGACGAGCGCTCCCCGGGTCCGGCGAGGCGGCGGAAGGCGGGCGGCTGGAGCTTGGCCGGCGCGCCCTCGGCGAGCGTCGTGATCTTCATGAGGTTCTCCCTGTCGTGGCGACCGAGCCCAACCGATCGAGCTCCTCGGCGGACAGCCGGACCTCGACCATCGCTACGAGCTCGGCGAGCTGGTCGGCGGTGCGGGCGCTTGCGATCGTTGCCGGCGCGAGCCCTTCGCGTCCGGGCGCGATGCCGACCTTGGTGGCGATCACGACACGGTCACGGTTGCCGCGCTTGGCCATCCAGTTGCCCAAGATCGCCTCGGACTCGCCGCCCGCGTTGCCGGGGACCCACATCGAGTATGCGTCCGAGGTGTCGATGAAGTTCCCCCCGGCGGCGGCGTACGCGTCCAGGACGTCGAACGATTGCGGTTCGTCAAGCGTCCAGCCGAACACGTTGCCGCCCAGGCACAAGGGAAAGACGTCGAGATCGGTGCCGCTGATGGTGGTGTTCATGTCACTTGGCAAGGCGGTCGGCGGGTCGGGCCGGCACGGGATCGGCCGCGAGCGTCGGAGGGACGGGGCGAAGCAGGCCGCTCTCGAGGATGGGGGTGAGCGCGGCGGCGATGCGGATGCGGTCCGCCTTGGGGAGCCGCTGGGTGAGGTCGGCGAGCATCGACCGGTGGCACTCGAAGTGCTGGGAGACGAGGTCCCTGCCGGCCCGGGTCAGCTCGACGAGCTTCACCCGCCGATCGTGGGGATCCTCCTCGCGCACCACGAGCCCCTCCCTCAGCAGGCGCTCGACGTTTCGGCCGGCGCTGGGCAGCGTCAGGCAGAGATGCTCGGCGATGCGGTTGATCGGCAGCGCACGGTCGACGTAGGCGAGCACCATGAGGATCCGGACCTGCGAGAACGACAGGTCGATGTCGGCGAAGGCCGACATCGACGCGATCTCCTGGCCGCTGCGCAGGCGGCGCAGGAACTCTTCGATGAGTTCCGCGATGGCCTCGGGAGCGGGTGCGGCGACGGGGGAGTCCACCGCCCATACGCTATCGCTTGCGCAACTGTTGCGCGATCGAGAGGAACGCGGCCGTGGTGGGCCCGTCCTTCTCCGGCGGATTTGCGGATACGATGGCCAGGACTTTTATCCTCGACGGTTGGGAGAACTCGTGTCCGCAGCAGTAGACGACCCCGTGGCCACGGAGTTCGACTGGGCGGGCGTCGTCGACTACGCCAAGCGACACGCGGTCGACCCACCCAGGACCCAGTACGAGTTGCCGGGGGTCACCGTCGAGGATCACCTGGGCGTCCCCGTCGCGGTCGTGCCGCTGTGGCATGCGGTGGTCACGGCGAAGCTGACGTTCGCACCCGACGATCGCGCCGCGCTGAAGGCCGCCCAGCAGCGGCTCGCCGCCGCGCTGGCCGAGGTCGAGCGCGTCTACCCGCTCTCACCGGCCGGAATCTTCATCCAGGTCGCCTACGGCCTGCCGTACTTCCGCG
This sequence comes from Solirubrobacterales bacterium, assembly GCA_040255945.1. GTDB lineage: Bacteria > Actinomycetota > Thermoleophilia > Solirubrobacterales > Solirubrobacteraceae > Baekduia. Next base: position 1,878 of record JBDZVZ010000030.1, read on the forward strand.
ACCGCATCCCCGCCTCGCTGCTGGAGGAGCACTTCCCGACCTCGGCCCTGGCCGGCAGCGAGGGCGAGCCGGCCGTCATCGACTCGATCCGCTTCCCCAAGGATCCCGAGGACGTGCTGCTGGAGGCCAACGAGGTGTGCTTCCACTTCAAGAGCGACTTCCGCGGGCACATCGACAACGTCATCGGCGCCCTGCTGCGCCCGGGCGAGCAGCAGCTCAACGGCATCCCCGCCGAGGGGGTCTACGTCGGCGACCTCTTCAACGTGACCTCGATCCGGCGCGGGTTCGCCGGGCGCGGGATGCCCAAGAAGGTCGGCCTGCGGCTCGGGATCCCCGGCGCCGAGCAGGTCCCCGACGGCGCCATGCTGTTCATGGGCTTCAGCTCCAGCCACGTGCACGGCCTCGCCGCCGGCGCCCTGCCCAGCTTCGAGACGCTGCCCGGCTACACGAACGTCGGCGTCGACGACTACTTCGCCGGCGGCACCGCGATGCACCTGTCGCGCATCGCCATCAACCTCGACGAGTGGTACGCGATGGGCCACCGCGACCGGCTGCACCGCATGTTCCACGCGCGGCGCACCGAGGGCCCGGAGGTGCTGTCGCCCGACCAGTCGCCGCAGACGTCGACGTTCGAGCAGCAGCGCGACCGCGACGCCGCCGAGCACGGCGTCATCGGCCACAACGCGCAGATGCAGTTCCTGTCGCGCCTGCCGGAGGAGACCACGACCGCCTACGGTGAGCGGCTGCCGCGCGGGACGGTGATCTTCCTGCGCCAGGACTTCAACACGGTGGAGAACCCGTTCGCCTTCTGGACCGGAGGCCCGATCGACGCCCGTCCGCGAGCCGGCGTGCACTTCGTCGGCTTCGGCCCGTCGGCGCAGTACTACGAGCGGCTGCGCCTTGAGATGGACGGCGTCGAGCACCAGCGCCGCCACGGCCTGCCCGACGAGAACCTCGGCTTCACGAAGTTCCTCGTGACCACCCACCGCCAGAACCTGCTGCTGCCGCCGCGCGCCCACCGCTCGTTCCCGCTGGCCGAGCTCCTGTAGGCGGCTCGCTCTACACGACCGAGATCTCGGTCACCTGCCGCAGCCGGTCGCCGTACTTCCCGGTGAAGTACGCGAGCACCGGCCCGACGTGGGAGAGCAGGTCGGCGTCGGGCGCGACGCTGGCGGCGAAGCCGCTGAGGTAGAGCAGGTTCTTGAAGAACAGGACGAGCTCCTTGGGCAGCTGGACCCCGTGGGCGGTCAGCACCCGCATGATCCCGCCGAGGCTGTCGCCGAGCACGTCGTAGGACAGCCCGGCGGGCAGGCGGTCGAGCTCGGCCTGCAGCTCGGCGACGAGCGCCTCGGCGTCGACCCCGGGCGGCATCGCCCCGAACGGCTCCAGCGCGGTGAGCTGGCCGCGCGCGTCCATCGCCGCGAAGGCGAGCATGAACGCCACGAGCGCGGCGCGCTCGTCGGCGTCGAGCCGCCCGCAGATGCCGAAGTCCACGAGCGAGAACGCGTCGCCGTTGTCGATGAGGACGTTGCCGGCGTGCAGGTCGCCGTGGAAGACCCCGTACATGAGCGTCGCCTCCAGGACGCCCTGGATCGCCAGGCGCAGGAGCCGATCGCCCTCCAGGGCGGCGCCGTACTCGTCGGAGGCCTGGGCGTAGGGCACGCCCGCCAGCCGCTCCATGACGAGCACGCGTTCGGTGACCATGGCGGGGATCGGGCGCGGGATCGAACACCAGCCCAGCCCGGCGTCGTTGAAGATCGCGCCGAGCTCGACCATGTTGAGGGCCTCGAGCCGGAAGTCGAGCTCCTCGAGCGACAACTGGGCGAAGAGCTCGACGAAGCCGGGAAGGTTGGCGACGCGCACCGCCGGGTGCAGGCGGTGGGCGGCGGCCGCGACGAGCGCGAGGCTCTCGATGTCGGAGGCGAAGCGCTCGCGCAGCCCCTCGCGGCGCACCTTGACGACGACCTCGGTGCCGTCGGCCAGCCGCGCGCGGTGGACCTGGCCGATCGAGGCGGCCGCGAACGGCTCGGCCTCGAGGTCGAGCAGCTCGTCGGCGCGGGCGCCGAGCTCGCGGCGGATGATCGCCTCCGCGCGGCCCGGCTCCATCGGCGGGACGCGGTCGCGGCACCAGTCGAACGCGCGGACCCACTCGGGCGGCAGCAGCCCGTCGGCGGTCGCGATGAACTGGCCGAGCTTCACGTAGGCGGGGCCGCCGGCGCGGACGAGCTTCTCGGCCCGGCGCACGGCGGCGCCCGACTGGCCGGCCGGGGCGACCGGGATGCCGAACGCGCTGGCGGCGGTCGTCAGCAGCGCCAGCGGCGCGTCGGGCGCGGCGGCGGTCGCCATCCGCCAGCCGGTCGTCGCCAGCGACGAGACGGTGTCGAGCCACAGGCGCGGCCGGGCGAGCGCGGCGCCCTCGTCGGCGAGCTCGCGGCGGACGCGGGGCAGCTCGCGCTGCCAGGCGGCGGTGGCGGCGGGGAGCCCGTCCCGGCCGGCGACCCACTCCGACTCGGCGACGATGACCCGCAGGTCCGGGAGAGGGACGGTCACACCGATCGATGTTACGTCGATCTATGTACAGGTCAAGTGGCTGCGGTCACACGGCGGCGAGCCGGCCGGTGGTCGCGATCTCGTCGTCGCGGAGGTAGCACGCCGGGTCGGGCCCGTCGGGGTCGCCGGACGCGCTCTCGGCGCGCACGCGCAGGCCGCCGTTGCAGAACTCCAACCAGGCGCAGTCGCCGCAGCGCCCGCCGACCGCGCGCGGCTGGCGCCGGTAGCGCTCCAGGCCCGGGTTCGCGTCGTTCCAGATCTCGGCGAACGACTGCTCGCGCACGTCGCCGACCGTCGTGTGCCAGGAGAACTGGTCCGGGTGGACCTTGCCCTTCGGGTCGATGCACGCGATCGCGATCCCCGACTGGTTGCCGCCGTTCCAGCGCAGCATCTGCTCGACGTCGGCCGCCCGGTCGGGCTGCGTCCGGCGGATGCGGTCCAGCAGCAGGACGTTGTCGACCGGGTTGTCGACGGTCAGCACCTCCAGCGGCGAGCCGGCCGCGCCGAGCGCCTCGACGTGGTCGAAGATCTCCTGCACCGCCTCGCGCGTCTGGGCGGGCGTCAGGTCGTCGCGGCGGATCTTGTCGCCCCGGCCCGCGTAGGCCAGGTGGTAGACGCACAGCCGCTGGACCTCGAGCTCCTGCGCGAGCTCGATCATCGGCCCGAGCTCGTGACGGTTGCGCCCGTGGATCGTGAAGCGGATGCCGGTGCGCAGCCCGGCGCGCTGGGCGGCCTTGATGCCGGCCACCGCCTCGTCGAAGGCGCCCTTCTTGCCGCGCAGCTTGTCGTGGGCGGCGCCGATCGCGTCCAGGCTCACCCCGACGTAGGCGAAGCGGGCGGCGGCGATCTTCTGCGCCGTGGCGTCCTCGATGAACGTGCCGTTCGTCGAGAGCACCGTGCGCATCCCCAGCTCGCCCGCCAGCGTCGCCAGCTCGAAGAGGTCGGGGCGCATGAGCGGCTCACCGCCCGAGAACAGGACGGTCGGCACCCCGAAGTCGGCGAGCTCGCGCAGCAGCCGCTCGCCCTCGGCGAACGTCAACTCGTCCGGGTAGGCGCGGTTGTGCGAGTCGGCGTAGCAGTGCAGGCAGTGCAGGTTGCAGCGCTGCGTGACGTTCCAGACGACGACCGGCCTCTTGTCGGCGCTGAAGTGCAGCAGGTGGGCGGGACTGCGCGCGGTCGAGCGCCCGTAGCGCAGCGCGTCGCCGGGCTCGACCTGGCCGTTGAGCAGTCGCGTGACGCTCAGCATCAGGCGGCCTCCTTGGGGACGTAGGGACAGCTCGGGTCCTCGGCGAAGAGGTCGCCGGTGGCGCCGTACGCGCGGGCGCGGCTGCCGCCGCACACCTCGCGCAGCTCGCAGCGCCCGCACTTGCCCTGCAGCAGGTCCGGGTTGCGCAGGGCACGGAAGAGCGGCGACTCGCGGTAGAGCTCGACCGGGTCGGTCTCCCGCACATTGCCCGCCGACAGGGGCAAAAAGCCGGACGGCATGACGTCGCCGCGGTGCGAGATGAACATGAACCCGCGCGCGTCGTTGACGCCCTTCGGCGGCCGGCGCAGTCCGTCGCCGAAGTGGTAGCCGGCGCCGGGCAGCGCGCCGCCGGCCCGCATCGCGATGCGCCGGTACTGGGGCGCGGCCGTCGACTTGATGTCGTACGGCGCCGTCTGCGACAGCTCGTGGAGCCACGTCAGCACGTCCTCGTGGCCGTCGGCGTCGAGCATGTCGAGGCCGGTGCCGCGACCGGTCGGGACGAGGAAGAAGACCGACCACTGCACGATGCCCCACTCGGCCAGGGCCTCCGAGAGCGGTCCGAGCTCGTCCCGGTTCTGGGCGCAGACCGTCGTGTTGACCTGGAGCGGCAGACCCTCGGCCGCCGCGCTGGCCATCGCGGCGCGGGTGCGCTCGAACGAGCCGCGAACGCCGCGGAACGCGTCGTGGACCGCGGGGTCGGCGGCGTCGATGGAGAACGCGACGCGCCGCACGCCGGCCTCGCGCGCCTGGGCCATCCGCTTGCGGGTCGGCAGCGCGGTCGCCGTCGGCGTCAGCGCCACGCGCAGGCCGAGGGTCGTGGCGTGGCGGGCGAGGTCGAAGACGTCACGGCGCATGAGCGGGTCGCCGCCGGTCAGGACGAGGATCGGCCGGTTGCCGAACTCGGCGAGCTGGTCGATGACGAGCAGCGCCTCGTCGGTGTCGAGCTCGAACGGGTCGCGCCGCGGCTGGGCGTCGGCGCGGCAGTGCCGGCACGAGTAGGCGCACGCACGCGTCAGCTCCCACGCGATGGTGAACGGCGCTCGGTCGAAGTCGAGGGCGAGCAGCCGCTGGTCGCGCGCCGTGCGGGCGGCGCGCGCGGCGGGCTCGAGATGCTCGGCGGACACGGGGCGCGGACCCTACGAGCGCGCCGCCCGCACCACATCCGGGCCCTTCCGCGTCCCGGGGTGCGGCGAAGTACCGGCCCGCTCGGGACGTTCTGCGGGCGGGGCGCCTGCGACGCGAGGTGGTCACGGGCGGGCAGCGGCCATCGAGCTGCGGCCGTTGCGCGAGGTGGTTGACTGAGCCCATGCGCGTCGCCGCCGTCCAGCTCGAGCCCGTCATCGCCGATGTCGGCGCGAACCTCGCCGCGTGTGAGCGGCTCGTCGACGAGGCGGCGGGCGCCGGCGCCGAATGGGTCCTGCTGCCCGAGTTCTTCACGACCGGTGCCGCCTTCGACGAGCGGCTGGCCGACGCCGCGCTGCCGCCCGATGGCGCCGCCACCGACCTGCTGGCGGGCGCCGCCCGGCGCCACGGCATCACGGTCGGCGGGTCGTTTCTGTGCCGCGACGCCGACGGCGAGGTCCGCAACGCCTTCCTGTTGGTCGGGTCCGACGGGACGGTGCTCGGCCGCCACGACAAGGACCTGCCGACGATGTGGGAGAACGCCTTCTACGTGGGCGGCGCCCCCGACGACGACGGCGTCATCGAGGCCGGCGGGCTCACCGTCGGCGCCGCGGTCTGCTGGGAGTACATGCGCACCCAGACCGTGCGGCGGCTGCGCGGTCGCGTCGATCTCGTCGTCGGCGGCTCGAACTGGTGGAGCATCCCGGCGTGGCCGCCCCGTGCGGTGTTCGGGCCGATGGAGGCGCGCAACGAGGTGCTCGCCACGACGGTCGCCGAGCGCTTCGCCACCTATGTCGGGGCGCCGGTCGTCCACGCCGCGCAGGCCGGGCCGCTGCGCTGCCCGCTGCCCTGGATGGGCGGGCTGACCTACCGCGGCCACCTGGAGGGCGGCGCCGTCATCGCCGACGCGACCGGCCGGGTGCTGGCCCGCCGCGCCCGGCGGGAGGGCGCGGGCTTGGCCATCGCGGACGTCGAGCCGGGCCGCGTCGAGCCCACGCAGGCGCTTCCCGACCGCTTCTGGCTGCACCGACGCCAGGCCATCCCGGCGTTCATGTGGAGCTTCCAGCGCGCGCACGGTCGGCGCTGGTACCGCCGCCACGTCGGCGGGCGCTCAGGGGGCGAGGCGGGCGACCGCCTCGGCGGCGGGCACGACGTCGTCGATGCGGTGGATCGTCTCACCGGCGTAGAGGGCGGCGCGGTCGACGGCGGCGTCGGGCATGCCGGCGACCGGCAGCGCGGGTGACAGCAGCGGCACGGCCGGACGCTGGAACGCGACCATCGCGTCGACGGCGCTCAGCGGCAGCGCCCGGCCGACCGGCGCGCTGAGGCGGCCGGCCGCCCGCACCCAGCGTGGGCTCAGCTCCGAGCCGCGACACCAGCGGTCGGTCGCGGCGTTCGGCACGACCCGATGCAGCAGCGGCCAGCCGACGCCGAACAGCATGGTCGCGAGCGTCCGGTCGGCCTCGAGCACCCGCTGCCGGTAGCCGGGGTGCGCGCCGGACTCCTCGGTGAGCAAGAAGCGCGTGCCGGCCACCGCGGCGGTCGCGCCGGCGGCGAGCAGGCGCCGAACGTCGCTCGCGTTGGCGACCCCGCCGGCGGCCAGCACCGGCACGTCGTCGCCGGCGACCTCGAGCACGCGGGGCAGCGCGCGCTCGAGCGGCTCGACGGCGACGAGGTGGCCGCCGGCCTCGAGTCCCTGGACGACGAGCCCGTCGACGCCGAGCCCCAGCGCCCGCTGCGCCTGCTCGGGTGCACCGACCGTCTGCAGGACCGGGATGCCGGCCGCCCGCAGCCGCCGGACCGCGCCGGGGGCGAAGCCGCCGTGCAGGACGACGAGCGCGGCGCCCGTCTCGACGCACACGTCGATGTGCGCGCGGCGCAGGAACGGCACGAGGAGGTTCGCGGCGACGGGGCGCCCCCGCGCCCGGCCGCGCGCCTCGCGCAGCGCGCCGGCCATCGCCCGCGGCGCGAGCATCCCGACCGTGCCCAGCCCGCCGGCCGCCGACACCGCGCCGGCCAGGGCGCCGCCCGCCGCGCCGCCGCCCATCCCGGCCTGGACGACCGGGTGTTCCAGCTCGGGCATGGCATGGCGGACGGCCATGGGCGAAGCGAACTCTACGCCCTGCGCAGATAGCCGCCGACGAGCGCCTTCAGCTCGGCCGTGGCCGCCGCCCGCTCGTCGGCGGGTGCCGCCCCGGCCGCGTAGACGAAGCCGCGCCCGGCGGTCTCGACGGCCGCGGCCAGGCGGGCCGGGTCCCCGCCGCGGATCGACCCGTCGACCTGGCCCTCGGCGATCGTCGCCGCGAGCGCCTCGCGGGCGAGCACCTGGAAGCGGCCGACCCGGTCGGTGACGTAGGGCAGCAGGACCTCGGGCTCGAGCTCGAGCAGGCGGCGCAGCAGCGGGTGCTCGCGCAGCAGCTCGACCGTGCGCACCGTCGCGGTGACCGCACGCTCCAGACCGGTCGCCAGGCCGGCGACCTCCTCGTCGACGGTCGCCACCAGCGCGCCGAACTCGCGGGCCATCAGCGCGCGGATGAGCGCGGCGCCGTCGGGATAGCGGCGGTAGACGGTCATCCGGCTCAGCCCGGCGCGCCGGGCGACCTCGATGACCGTGGCCCGGCGTACGCCGAAGTCGAGGACGGTCGCGCGGGCGGCGTCGAGGATCGGATCGGCCTGGGCAAGCGCGAGACGCTGTGACACTGATTGCAAGGATGTCACATCCCCGCTATGGTCGCCAACCCATGACCGACCCCCGCACCGAGCCGAGCTGGGGCCGCTGGGGCCCCCCGGAGGACGCCACGGCGCTGTCGCCCGAGCTCCGCGCGCTCGTCACCCAGGCGCTCGGCGTCGCCCCCGCCACCGCCCGGCCGCCCGTCGGCCTCGACGCCATGCGGCTGCCCGAGCCGCGGCTGCCGGACGCCGCCCGCGCCGCGCTCGACGCCGCGGTCGGTCGCGACCACGTCCTCGACGACGCCGCCAGCCGCGTGCGTCACACGCGCGGCCAGTCGACCCCCGACCTCCTGCGGATCCGCGCCGGGAACGCCGACGACGCGCCCGACGCCGTCGTGCTCCCCGCCACCCATGAGGAGGTCCTCGCCGTCCTGCACGCCTGCGCCGAGCACCGCGTCGCCGTCGTGCCCTACGGCGGCGGCACGTCGGTCGTCGGCGGCCTGCAGCCGGCGCGAGACGCCTTCGCGGCCGTCGTCGCGCTCGACCTCCGGCGCCTCGACCGGGTCCTCGCCGTCGACGAGCTCTCGCGCACCGCGACCCTCGAGCCCGGGCTGCGCGGCCCGCAGGCCGAAGCCGCGCTGGGCGAGCGCGGCTTCACGATCGGCCACTTCCCGCAGTCGTTTGAGTACGCGTCGATCGGCGGGTTCGCGGCCGCGCGCTCCAGCGGCCAGGCGTCCGCCGGCTACGGCCGCTTCGACGAGCTCGTCGTCGGCCTGCGCGTCGCCACCCCGCAGGGGACGATCGAGCTCGGCCGCGCGCCGAAGTCGGCCGCCGGCCCGGACCTGCGCCAGCTCATCCTCGGCTCCGAGGGCGCCTTCGGCGTCATCACCGCCGTCACGGTCGCCGTGCGGCCCGTCCCGGCCGAGCGCCACTACGAGGGCTGGCGCCTGCCGTCGTTCGCCGAGGGCTCCGCGGTCTTGCGGCGGCTCGTCCAGGACGGTCCGACCCCGACGATCCTGCGGCTCTCCGACGAGGCCGAGACGGCGCTGAACCTCGCGCGGCCCGAGGCCATCGGCGCGGGCGCGGCCGGCGGCTGCCTGGCCATCGTCGGCTACGAGGGGGCCCCGGACGAGGTGGCCGCCCGCCGCGAGCGCGCCACCGCGGTCCTGCGCGCCGCGGGCGCCGAGCCCGACGACGGGGCCGGGGACGCGTGGCAGCACGGGCGCTACCGGGCGCCCTATCTGCGCGACGCGCTGCTCGACACCGGCGCGATCGTCGAGACGCTCGAGACCGCGACGTTCTGGTCGGCGCTGCCCGAGTTGTACGTGTCGGTCGGCACGGCGCTGCGCGAGTCGCTGACCGCCCAGCAGACGCCGCCGGTGGTCCTCTGCCACATCTCCCACGTCTACGCCACGGGCGCCTCGCTGTACTTCACGGTCGCCGCGGCCCAGGCGGCCGACCCGGTCGCCCAGTGGCGGGCCGCCAAGGCGGCCGCCAGCGACGCGATCGCCGCGGCCGGCGGAACGATCACCCACCACCACGGCGTCGGCGTCGACCACCGCCCCTGGCTGGCGCGCGAGGTCGGGCCGCTCGGCGTCGAGATCCTGCGGGCGGTCAAGGCGTCCGTCGACCCGGCCGGGATCCTCAACCCCGGGATCCTCGTCCCGTGAGAGGGCGGGCCGCGGCCCCGCCGGCCGGTGCGGCGACGTTCCTCACGGGGTCGCGGCGCGCCGCCGAGCTCGACGCCCTCGCCGGGGGCGAGGAGGTCGACGTCCTCGTCGTCGGCGGCGGCATCACCGGGGTGGGCGTCGCGCTCGACGCGGTGACGCGCGGCCTGTCGGTGGCGCTCGTCGAACGCGGCGACCTGGCCACCGGCACGAGCCGTTGGAGCTCGAAGCTCGCCCACGGCGGCCTGCGCTACCTCGCCAAGCTCCAGTTCGACGTCGCGTGGGAGTCGGCGCGCGAGCGGGCCACGCTGGCGAAGGTCACCGCCCCGCACCTCGTCCGCGCGCTGCCGCAGGTCACGCCGGTCTTCGGCCGTTTCCCCCAGCCGGTGGCGATCGCGCTGGAGTCCGGCATCCGCGCCGGCGACGTCATGCGCTCGCTGGCCGGCACGAGCCGGCGCCGACTGCCGCCGATGCGCCGCGTCAGCGCCGCCGAGGCGCGGCTGTGGGCGCCGGCGCTCTCGGGCGACGGCCTGCGCGGCGGCCTGCTGGCCTGGGACGGCCAGCTCGAGGACGACGCGCGGCTCGTCGTCGCGATCGCCCGCACCGCCGCCGGCCACGGCGCCCGGATCGTCACCGCGTGCGAGGTGCTCGCGCTCACCGGCGACGGCGCCCGCGCCCGCGACGCCGTGACCGGCGCCGAGCTGCACCTGCGTGCCCGGCACGTCGTCAACGCGACGGGCGTGTGGGCCGACACGCTCGTCGACGGGCTCGCGCTGCGCCCCAGCAAGGGCGCCCACGTCCTCGTCCGCTCCGAGGTCCTGCGCAACCCGCGGGCGGCCGTCAACATCGCGGTGCCCGGGCACTTCGGACGCTTCGTCTTCGCCGTCCCGCGCCCGGACGGCCTCGTCATGGTGGGGATCACCGACGAGCCGTTCGCCGGGCCGATCCCCGACGCGCCCGAGGTCGACGCCGCCGAGGAGACGTTCCTGCTCGAGACGCTCTCGCGCGCGCTGGAGGTGCCGGTGGCCGCGGCCGACGTCGTCGGCCGCTTCGCCGGGCTGCGCCCGCTGCTGGACACGGGCGCCGGCCCGACCGCCGACCTCTCACGCCGCCACGCGGTCGTCGTCGACGACGCCACTGGGGCCATCACCGTCGTCGGCGGCAAGCTCACGACCTACCGGCGGATGGCCGAGGACGCCGTCGACGTCATCGCCGCGCGCCCCGGGGTCCGCGCCGGCCGCTGCCGCACCCGGCACACGCCGGTCGTCGGCGCCCAACCGCCCGGCACCCCGGCGCCCCCGGGAGTGCCGCCGCGGCTCGCACGCCGCTTCGGCGCCGAGGCGGCGGAGATCGCGGCGCTCGCCGATGGTCGCCCCGACCTGCTGGAGCCGCTCGCCCCCGGCCTGCCGACGCTCGGCGTCGAGGTGCTCGCCGCGGTGCAGCGCGAAGGCGCGCTGACCGTCGACGACGTCCTCGACCGCCGCACGCGCCTCGGGCTCGTGCCGGCGTGGCGGGAGGCGGCGCAGGAGGCCGTGGAGGCGCTCCTCGGGGTCAGACCCGTTCCGTTGCACGCTCAGCGCTGACGGCAGATCAGTCCGACCGCCGTGCAACGGAACGGGTCTGACCCCGATCAGGGTTGCGTCACCGCGCACTCCAGCATGAGCGCGTGGACGAACGCCTGCGGCAGGTTGCCGCGCAGCTGGCGCTGCTGGACGTCGAACTCCTCGGCCAGCAGGCCCGGCGGCCCGCACGCCGCCCGGGTGCGCTCGAACCAGCGCGCCGCGGTCTCCCGGTCGCCCTGCTGGCGGTAGGCCAAGGCCATGAGGAACCCGCAGAGCAGGAAGGCGCCCTCGGACTCACCGAGTGGCCGCTCGTCGGGCCGGTAGCGGTAGCAGTAGCCGTCCTCGGTGAGCTCGCGGTCGATCGCGGCGAGCGTCTCCAGCGTGCGCGGATCGTCGGCGCTGATCGCGCCGCGGATCGCCGGCAGCAGCAGCGCAGCGTCCGGCCGCGGGTCGGTGGGCGACCGCTGCCAGCGACCGCTCGGATGCAGCGCCTGGGCCGAGGTCTGGGCCGTGATCTGGTCGGCGAGCGCGAGCCAGTGCGCGGTGCTGCTGCCGATGGGCTGATGGGTGCTCAGCGCGCGCAGGCCCGCGGCGCAGATGAGGCGGCTGTGGGTCCAGTGGTCGGGGGCGATCTCCCAGATGCCGGCGTCGGGTTCCTGCCAGCGCTCGGCGATCGCGTCGACCGCCAGCTCGGCCGCCCGCCACGCGTCGGCGTCGAGATGGTCGTGGCGGGCCGCCGACGCGTAGAGCAGCAGGATCTCGCCGAACGCGTCCAGCTGGAACTGCTCGTTGACCCAGTTGCCGACGATGTCCTCGCCGCCCGGATAGCCGGGCAGGTCGAGGTCGCGCTGGTCGGGCACCCGGCCGCCCCGCGTCGTGTAGGCGGGCCGCAGATCGGCGCCGTGCTCGAGGACCCGCTCGGTGATGAACCGGACCGCGTCGTCCATGAGCGGGTAGGGGCCGGCGGCGGCGACCGCCTGGCCGGCGTAGCACTGGTCCCGGATCCAGGCGAACCGGTAGTCGTAGTTGCGTCCCTCGCGGGCACGCTCCGGCAGCGAGGTCGTCGCCGCCGCGACCATCCCGCCGCCGGCGCCGGTCAGTCCGGCCATGACCGCGTAGGCGTGGCGAGCGTCGCGCGGCGCGACCGTCTGGCCCAGCTCCGGCACGCGCGCCTTCCACTCCGCCTCGGTGCCCGACCATGCGGCGTCCGGGTCGGGCGGCGGGGCGCCGTCGGCCTCGCGGTCGAGGACGAGGACGAAGTCGTGGTGGTCACCGGGTTCGAGGGTGAGCTCGAGTCGCAGCGTCGTGCCGTCGTCCTCGTCGTCGCGGACCTTGGCGTCCGCCGCGCCGGTCCACTGCGCGTAGGCGTCGCCGGCGCGCGCGACCCAGGTGCCGTCGTCACGGCGGTGGAGGTCCTCGGCGGCGTGGTGGCCGAAGTCGCTGCGCAGGTTCAGCAGGACGTCCACGCGGGCCTTGCCCTCGCGCGCCATGACCCGCCGCAGGACGACGGCCCGGTCGGGCGTCGTCGGCAGCGCGAGGGCCTCGCGGCACTCGACGGTCGCGTCCTCGGTGATCCAGCGGCTGCGCCAGATGAGCCCGCACTCGTAGAAGCCGCCCCAGACGAAGCGGCGTCCGGCGGGGGCGATCGCGTACGCCCCGCTGCCGCCGATGAGCGACGAGAACACCGCGTCGCCGTCCCACTGCGGGAAGCACAGCCAGGCGAAATCCCCGCGCGGCCCGACGATGACCCCGCGCTCGCCGTCGGCGAGCAGCGCGTACTCGCGTAGGACATGCGGAACCGTGGCGTCCTGGAGGCGCATCGGCGACGAACTACCCCGGTTCGGCGCCTTACGATCGGCGGCGCAGCGCGAGGACGGCGACGAGGGCGGTGGCGAGCGTCCCGGCGAGGATGACGAGCACGGTGTCGCGGGTCTGCCAGCCGCCGCGGTCGACGTCCATCATCGCGGGCCCGAACCACGCCGCGCCGACGCGGTTGGCCGTCGACCGGCTCCACCCGCGCCCGTCCATCATCCCCGGACCCATCATCCAGCCGGCGGCACCGGCGGTCGTCGCGCAGCCGGCGAAGCGCGCGCCCATGAGCGTGTGCATCCGCGCCGCTCCCGCGGCGCCCCAGATCGTCTCCATGCGCCGGTCCATCGCCCGATGAAGCTCCGCTGAGCCGCTCATCCGCTCCATGACGAACTCCCCGAGCTGCGAGCGCTCGCGGTCGTCGAGCGCACGGCAGCTCGTCGTCCCGCGCTCGACCTGCTCGGCGAGCCGCTGACCGGCCTGCACGTCCGGTGCCGGGGCGGCGGCGACGCCGGCGACCGGGACGGCGAGGCTCGCCGCCGCGATGATCGAGACGAGAAGCATTCGGGCGAGCATGAGCCGACGGTAGGCGCAGGGGCGGCGGCGGCCATCCGGGGCGCTCCGCCGACGCGCGGCGGGCAAGTACGCACCTCGGGATGGTGCATGGCGGTTCGACCGGCGGCGGGCGGGTAGAGGAGAGGCGATGATCGACGCCGGCCGATCCGATCTGGCGCGGGCGGTCGCGGGGCTCGCCGCACGCCTGCCCGACCCGCTGGCCCCCCTGGCGGCCATCGCCTACGACTACGCATGGTCTTGGCATCCCGACGGTCCGGGGCTCTTTGCCGCCGTCGAGCCGCGACGCTGGTCGCTGTGCCATCAGAACCCGGTGCGGCTGCTGCAGGAGGCCTCGTGGCCGGCCATCGAGCGTGCGGCGGCCGACGAGGCGCTGCTCGCCCGCGCCGCCGCCGTCGAGGCCGACCTGCGGGCCGCCCGCCAGCGGCCGCCGTCCTCGCCGACCACGGTCGCCTACCTGTGCGCCGAGTACGGCATCCACGCCTCGCTGCCCGTGTACTCCGGCGGTCTGGGCGCCCTGGCCGGCGACCTCGTCAAGGAGGCGGCCGACCGCGCGCTGCCGCTCGTCGCCGTCGGCCTCATGTACCGCCAGGGCTACTTCCGCCAGCGCATCGACCTGGCGGGCTGGCAGCGCGAGTTCTGGGTGGACACCGACCCCGAGCGGCTGCCGGCCGCGCTCATCACCGGCGACGACGGCGAGCCGCTGACCATCGAGGTGCCGATGTGCGGTGAGAACGTCACCGCCCAGATCTGGCGGGTCGACGTCGGGCGGGTGCCACTGCTGCTGCTCGACGCCGACCGGCCGGAGAACACGCCGGCGGCGCGCTGGACGAGCGCCCAGCTCTACGTCGGCGACCCGATGGTCCGACTCAACCAGTATGCGTTGCTCGGGGTCGGCGGGATGCGGGCGCTGCGTGCCGTCGGCTTCGAGGCCGACGTCCTGCACCTCAACGAGGGGCACGGCGCGTTCTCGGTGCTCGAGGCGCCGGGCGCGACGCTCGACGAGGCGGTCGAGCACCACCGGGAGCGGACGGTCTTCACGACGCACACCCCGGTCCCGGCCGGCAACGACACGTACACCGCGGACGCGGTGGCCGAGTTGCTCGGCGGCGCGCTCGACGCCCGCGGCTTCACCGTCGCGGAGTTCCTGCGGCTCGGCCGGACCCACCCCGACGACGGCGCCGAGCCGTTCGGCGTCACCCAGCTCGCGCTGCGCAGCAGCCGCGCCGCCAACGCCGTGAGCGCCCGCCACGGCGAGGTCGCACGCCACATGTGGCGCGACCTCTACCCGGCCACGCTGCCGGAGGATGGCGTCCCGATCGGCCACGTCACCAACGGGGTGCACGTCCCCACCTGGATCGGCGACCCGATGCGCCGCCTGCTGGACGAGCGCCTCGGCGCCGGCTGGATCGAGCGGGCCGGCGACCCGGCGACCTGGGCCGGCGTCGACGAGCTGGACGACGCGGCGCTGGCCGCCGCCCGCCGCGCCCAGCGCGAACGCCTCATCGCCCTGCTCCGCGAGCGCATCCCGCGCGAGCGCCTGGCGCGCGGAGAGGAGCGCGCCTACGCCGAGCAGGCCGCTCACGCGTTCGACCCGGAGGCGCTCACGATCGGGTTCGCCCGGCGCGTCGCCACCTACAAGCGGCTCGTCCTGCTCGTCCAGGATCCGCAGCGCGCGCTGCGGCTGCTGCACGGCGACCGGCCCGTGCAGCTCGTCATCGCCGGCAAGGCGCACCCGCACGACGAGCCGGCCAAACGGCTCATCCAGCAGCTGCTGCATCTGCGCGGCGAGGCCGGGGTCGGGCCGCGCGTCGCGTTCCTGGCCGACTACGACCTCGCCAGCGCGGCCGTGCTCGTGCAGGGCTGCGACCTGTGGGTCAACGTCCCGCGTCCGCCGCTGGAGGCCAGCGGCACGAGCGGCATGAAGTCCGTGCTCAACGGCGGCCTGCAGCTCAGCGTGCTGGACGGCTGGTGGGCGGAGGCCTACGACGGCGCCAACGGCTGGGCGCTGCCCGGCGAGGTCGACGACGACCACGCCGCCCAGGACGCGCGCCACGCCGGCCAGCTCTACACGCTCATGGAGCGCGAGGTCATCCCCGCGTTCTACGAGGACGGGGGCGCCGGCTGGGCGCGGCGCCAGCGCGCGTCGCTGAGCACGCTGGCGCCGCGCTTCAGCGCGACGCGGATGCTCGCCGACTACGCGGCGACCATGTACTAGGCCTCGATCCGGGCCGGCGGCTGGTCGGTCGCCTCGGCCGTCTGGGCGGCGACGCGCGCGCTGGCCGACCGGCCGAGCTGCGCCACCTCCTGGTCCATGAGCGGCAGCAGGCGCTTGGCCTCGCGCTTGGTCTGCCACTCGGCGAACCCGGTGCTCATGAGCGCCTTCAGCCAGCGGATGGCGCCGACCCAGCCGGGGACGTTGACGCGCGTGGCGCGCTTCTCCATGCCGTCGGCGAACGCGTCGGCGCACGCCTGCACCGATGTCGTCTTGCCGAGCGGGCCGGGCAGCGCCTTGAGCATCTCCTGGAAGGCGCTGAGGTCCTGCTTGGCCTCCTGGACCATCGGCGTGTCGATCCAGCTCATGTGCGCGCTGCCGACCTTCACGCCGCGGTAGGCGAGCTCGAGCCGCAGCGCGTTGGCGAAGTGCTCGACGCCCGCCTTCGATGCGTTGTAGGCGGCGAGGCCCGGCGCCGGCGCGTAGGCGGCCAGCGAGGAGACGACGAGGACGTAGCCGCGGCGCTCGAGGACGTGCGGCAGCGCCGCGCGCACCGTGTGGAAGACGCCGGTGATGTTGATGTCGATGACGCGCTTGAACTGCGCCGGGTCGACGGCCTCGACCGAGCCGTAGCTCGCGATGCCCGCGTTGGCCATGACGACGTCGATGCCGCCGAAGGCCTGGACGCCGTGGGCGACGGCCGCCTCCATCTGCGCGAGGTCGCAGACGTCGCCGACGACGCTCGTCGCGTTCGGGCCGAGCTCGCCGACCAGGTCTTGCAGCGGGGCCTCGTCGACGTCGACGAGCACGACCTTCCCGCCCCGGGCAACGACCGTGCGTGCGGTCGCGGCGCCGACGCCGCGTGCGCCGCCGGTGATGAGGACGACCTTCCCGTTGAGCTTGCTCATGGGCGGCACGGTAGATGAACGGCGCCGTCGGCGCGCGCGGCGGTCAGCTGCGGTGCAGGCCGGCGAGCAGTGCGGTGGCGAAGCCGACGATGCGGTCGGACGTGAAACGCGCGGGGTCGCTGAGCATGAGGCGGGCGCTCTCCTCGCCGCTCATGAGGATGGCGCGCGCCATGAGCTCCGGGTCGAGGCCCGGCGGGCCGCCGCGACGCTGCAGCCCGCGCTCGACGACCGGCACGAGGAGCGCGAGGATCGCCGCCTTGGCCCGGTCGTCGAGCTCGCGCAGGCTCGCCGGGGCGCCCTCGCTCGGGTAGAAGGTCAGCCGCCAGGTCTGCGGGTCGTCGAGCACCGCGGCCAGGAAGGACTGCAGCGCCTCGAGCAGGACCGTGTCGGGGTCGTCGTCGAAGTCGAGGTCGGGCAGCACGTCGCGCACGGAGGCCAGCGCCCGCTCCCGGGTGCGCTCGACGAGCGCCTCGAGCATGCCCTCGAGGTTGCCGAAGTGCGAGTAGACGACGGTGCGCGCGATGCCCGCCTCGCGGGCGACGCGGTCGATCGACACGGCCGGGTAGCCGTCGGCCAGGACGATCCCGGCGAGGACGTCGAGCAGCTGGTCGCGGCGCTGGAGGGCGGACATGCGGCGGGCGGTGCTGGCCATCGGTTCGAGCATCGCAGACAGTGGGATTGCGCATGTACAGCTGTGTACCTACACTTCCGTAACATGAGCCTTGCCTCGACGCTGCCCCTCGCCGCCGCGGACGCCCCGGCCGCCGGCGCGCCCGCGGTCCAGATCGCCATCGCCTCCTGCTTTGCCGGCATCACCACGGCCGTGCTGCTGGCGCTCATCATGCGCGAGCGCTCCGGGCGCTCGCAGATGCTCGGCCGGGCCGCCGCGCGGGCGGGCCGGAGGCTCGGGATGGAGCCCTGGGCGGCCCTGCCGTTCGCCATGGGCGTCGTCGCGCTGGCCAGCGGCGGCTTCGGCGTCTTCTGGGACGTCTCGCTGCACATCGACGTCGGCCGCGACGAGGGCCCGCTCGCCAACCCCTCGCACTACTTCATCCTCTTCGCGCTCTACGGCCTGTTCGCCGCCGGCCTCGTCTCGCTGGCGCTGCACGAGCGGGCCGAGCGGCCGTCGCCGGCGGCGATCCGCCTGCCGAACGGGATGAGCGCTCCGGTCGGCGGCGCGCTGCTGCTCGTCTGCGGTGCGTTCGCGCTCACCGGCTTCCCGCTCGACGACGTCTGGCACCGCATGTTCGGCCAGGACGTCACGCTCTGGGGGCCGACCCACCTCGTGATGATCAACGGGGCGATCCTGTCGGTGCCGGTGCTCGCGCTCATCGGGCTGGAGTCGCGGCGCGCCGCCGGCAAGCCGCTGGCCGCCCCGGCGCGGACCGTGTTCGGGTACGTGGAGCGGGTGCTGCTGCCGGGCGCGCTGCTGTTCGCGATCGCGTTCTGGGCGACCGAGTTCGACTGGGGCGTCCCGCAGTACCGGATGGTCTGGCAGCCGCTGCTGCTCGCCGTGGCCGGCGGGGTCGGCCTCGCGTGCGGGCGGGTCTGGCTGGGTCGCGGCGGGGCGGTGGGCGCGCTGGCCGCCTACCTCGTCATCCGCGTCGCGCTCGAGCTCGCGGTCCTCGGCCTGGGCCGGACGGTGCCCGCCATGCCGCTCTTCGCCGCCGAGGCACTCGTCATCGAGGCGATCGCCTGGCGGACGCGGCCCGAGCGGACGCCGCTGCGGTTCGGCGTCCTGGCGGGGCTGGTCTGCGGGACCGTCGGCTTCGCCGCCGCCTACGGCTGGACCCAGGTGTGGGCGCCGGTGCCCTGGAACGAGCACCTGCTCGCCGAGGGCCTGCCGACCGCGATCGTCGCCGGCATGGCCGGCGGCCTGCTCGGCGGCCTGCTGGGGGCCGGGCTGCGCGGGGAGCTCCCGGGGCGGTCGGTGCGCCGGCCGGCGGCGATCGGCGCGGCACTCGCCCTCGTCGTCCTGGGCGCGAACGCGCTGTGGCTGTCGAACCCCAGCGACCTGCGCGGGACCGTGACGCTGAGCTCGGTGACGGGTTCCGGGTCGCAGCGCGAGGCGGTCATGACGATCCGCCCATCGGATCCGGCCCTCGTGCGCGACGCCCAGATGGCCAACGTGCTGGCGTGGCAGGGCGGCGAGAACCTCGTCGTCCGCCAGCTGCGCGAGGTCGCGCCCGGCGTGTGGCGCACCGACGGCGCCGTGCCGCTGCACGGCACGTGGAAGACGAACCTTCGCGTCCAGTCCGGGCGGGCGTTCATGACGCTGCCGCTGCACCTGCCGCGGGAGCCGTCGATCCCGACGCCGGGGGTCACGCGGCCCGACCACTTCACCGCCGCCTTCGTGACCGACCACGCGGCGATGCAGACCGAGCGCCGCGACTATGTCCCGGGCTGGCTCTGGACGCCCGCCGCGCTGCTCATGCTCGCCTTCTGCGCGGCGTTCATCACCGCGATCGCGTTCGGCGTGGCCCGGATCGGGGACGGGGCGGCCGATGGGGCGGCGCCGCGGGCGCGGCGCGGTGGCGCGGGCTCCGGCGCCGGCGTGCGGGCGCGCGTGGCGGCCGCCGCCGGGACGTCGCTGCGGTAGCGCTGGGGTTGGTGGCGTCCCGCGCCGGCGTGGGGTGGGGCGCCTCGGCGTTGCGCGGGATCACTGACGGGAACGCGGTGTGGGCGGCGGCGCGGGCGCGCGCGGTCGTCCGCGGACGAGCGGTTCGTTCGGGCTCGAACCGGGACGCCTGTCGAGTTTCATCGCGTAGCGAGACGAAACGCGACAAGCGTCCCGGCCCGCGCCGCCGCCCACGCCGCTGATCCCGGACCACGCCCCACGCCCGCGCGGGACGCCCGCCCGGGACGCCGCTACGCCGGCTGCGCCTCAGCCTCGGCGGTCGAGGCCGCCTCGGCCGCCGGGGCCGCCTCGAGCTCGGGGGCAGCCCCGGTCGCCGCCGACGCCCGCGCCGCGAAGTCCCCGATCGTCGCGGCCACGAGCGACGGGTCGTCCCACATCGGCGTGTGGCCCAGGCCGGGCAGGACGCGGTACTCGACGCCCGGGATCTCGGCGCGCAGGCGCGGCGCGTGCTTGGCCGCGGGCAGGATGCGGTCGCGGTCGCCCCACGCGACGAGCACCGGGCAGCTGATGCGGTCGAGATCGCCCAGCGACGCCTGGCCGGACCGCAGCGTCTGGAAGACGTCCTCGACGAGATCGCACTTGATCGACGACAGCGCGAGCTGCAGCGCCTCGCGCGCGGGGACCTGGTCGCCCCGGGTCATGACGTCGCGCAATGCGAGGCGGCGCGTGCCCGGACGGCTCATGACCTTGGGCAGCTGGCGCCGCGAGCGGCGCGTCATGACCTGGCTGCGATGGAAGAGCTTGATGATGCGCTGCGCCTCGGCGTGGTCGCCCGGCCGCAGGCCGCCCGCCGGCGAGATGCCGACCACGCTGCGCGCCCGGCCGCGCTTGGCCAGCTCGAGCGCCAGCCCGCCGCCGAGCGAGTTGCCGGCCAGGTGCGCGGTCTCGATCCCGAGCTCGTCGAGGTGCTCCTCGAGCCGGTCGGCCGCCTCCGTGAACCCGTGCGGCGTCTCGCGCGGCTCGAGCGCCCGGCCGCCGTCGTGGCCGTGCAGCGTGGGCGCGATGACCTCGAAGCGCGGCACGAGCTCGGCGAGCACCGGCAGCCAGCAGCGCCACGTCGCCGTGAAGCCATGGATGAGGACGAGCGGCTCGCCTTCGCCGGCACGGTAGAGAGCGGGGGACATCTCGGGCATGGTGGTACGGGATCGTACCGGCGCGGCGGGAGCGCGGCGTCGGACCCGTCAGCGAATGCGGCGCGTGCGCCGGAACCGCCCGGTCGGCTCGGCGGCCGGCAGCTCGAACAGCAATGCCGCCAACGCCGTGTCGTGCGCCGGCTGCTCGGCCCCGTCGATGCGCTTGGCCGCCGACGCCTCGATCCGGCGCGCCTCGTCGACGAGCTTGGCGACCGCCCGGCCGAGCTGCTCGCGCCCGCGGTCGTCCAGGCGCAGCCGCAGGCGCTCCAGCCGCGCCGGCTCGCGGTCGAAGCCGCCGCCCGAGGCGGCCCGCTCGGCCGCCTGCGCCGTGTGCGCGAGCTCGGCGCCGATGACCGCCTGCTTGGCGATGAGCGACGCGCTCTCCCACGTTCCGTCGCTCGCGCCCGGCCGCGGACGGGCGCGATAGTGGTGCTCGATCGCGCCGCGCCGCGGCGTCTCGCCGACGAGCTCGAGCAGGCCGAGCTGGTGCAGCTGGCGGACGTGGTAGCTGATCGTGCCCAGCGAGGCCTCGAGATGCTGGGTCAGCTCGACCGGGCTGGCCGCGCGGTCCTCGAGGATCCCGAGGATGCGTACCCGGAGCGGATGCGAGAGCGCCTTGACATAGCGTGGGTCGTCGACGCGCGTGATCGCGGACATGTGGTCACCTGGATCGTGCGGGGGGAACCGGGGCAGTCTGTCAACGAGCGACGTCCTTACGCAAGAGCGCTTTGCGGTGAGGGCCACCCCAAACGGCTAGGGATTCGCACCCGTGGGCAGGTTTCGACCGCGTGCATAGGATGCCGCCATGCCCTCCCGCACCCTCGCAGGCCAGACCCTGTTCATCTCCGGCGCCAGCCGCGGCATCGGCCTGGCGATCGCCAAGCGTGCCGCGCAGGACGGTGCCAACGTCGCGCTCATCGCCAAGACGGGCGAGCCGCATCCGAAGCTCGAGGGCACGGTCTACACGGCGGCCGAGGAGATCGAGGCGGCGGGCGGCAAGGCGCTGCCGATCGTGGGCGACATCCGCGACGAGACCCAGGTCTTCGATGCGGTGCAGCAGACGGTCGAGCGCTTCGGCGGCATCGACATCTGCGTCAACAACGCCAGTGCGATCAACCTCGCGAGCACCGAGGCGCTGGACGTCAAGCGCTTCGACCTCATGCAGAACATCAACTCGCGCGGCACGTTCGTCGTGTCGAAGGCCTGCATCCCGCACCTGAAGCGGTCCGCCAACGCGCACGTGCTGACCCTCTCGCCGCCGATCAGCCTCGAGCCTCGCTGGCTCGGCCCCCACATCGGCTACACGCTCGCGAAGTACGGGATGAGCCTGCTGACGCTCGGGATGGCGGAGGAGTTCCGCGAGGACGGCGTCGCGTTCAACGCCCTGTGGCCGCGGACGCTCGTCGCGACCGCCGCCGTCCAGAACCTCCTGGGCGGCGACACGGCGATGGCGCAGTCGCGCCGCCCGGAGGTCATGTCCGACGCCGCCTACGCGATCCTGACCCGCGACAGCCGTGCGTGCACCGCCAACCTCTTCCTCGCCGAGGACGTGCTCGCGGAGGCCGGCATCACCGACCTGACGGCCTACTCCTACGCCGGCGCCGACGCCCAGCTGGCGCCTGACCTTTTCGTGGACTGACTCGTTTGCCGCCCGACATGACGGGTACCGCGAACCCATCGTGTCGGTCGCAAGTCCTCGGGGGAGGCGCGGCCCGCAGGCGGCCGTGCGGACGGTGGTCGTCGCGGTGCTCGCCCTGCTCGCCATGCCCGCAGCGGCGCACGCCTTCGGCATCTCGAAGGTCGGCCTCACCGCGGCCGACCCACGCGCGGGCGCCCACAGCAACGTCACGCTGTCGGTGAACTTCTCGCAGGCCGACGACCAGCTGCGCGACATCCGCGTCGACCTGCCGCCCGGCCTGCTCGGCAACCCGCGCGCGGTGCCCCAGTGCTCGCAGGACCAGCTCCAGGCCAACGCGTGCCCGCCCGACACGCAGGTGGGCACCACGACCGTCGTCGCGTCGGCGCTCATCCTGCCGATCCCGCTGCCCTCGTTCGGCAAGGTGTACAACGTCACGCCGCCCCCGAACCGGCCCGCCCGCCTCGGCGTCGTCGTCGACGCGGTCGGCGGCCTGCTCGGCCAGATCATCCTGCCGGTCGACATCACCGTCCGCGACGACGGCGACTACGGGCTCGTCAACACGATCGACGACGTCCCGCACACGCTCATCGGGTTCGTCGAGGTCGCCATCCAGTCGATGGACCTCACGCTCTTCGGCACGACGCCCAGCGGCGGCAAGTTCATGGTCAACCCGACCCAGTGCGACCCGGGGACCGTCAAGGTCACGGCCAGCTCGTGGAAGGCGCCGGCCAACGTCACCGCCACCGGCAGCTTCCAGGCGACCGACTGCGGCAACGTGCCCTACGACCCGCAGATGCAGCTGACGTTCGCCGACCCGCGCATCGACGTGCCGTCGGAGGCGACGATCGGGCTCACCCTGCCCGCCGACGTCGGCGACCGCGTGCCGTCGCACACGCGCAAGAGCATCGTCCGGCTGCCGGCCGGGATCGGGTTCAACGCGGGCGTTGCGAACGGGCTGCAGATCTGCACCCCGCAGCAGTTCGGCGCCCAGGGCGACCCGGACGTGCGATGTCCCGCGTCGTCGCAGGTCGGCACCGTCGTCTTCGACAACCCGCTGCTGGGCAACGTCGACGGCGTCGTCTTCTTCGGTCGCGACCTGCCCGACCACCCGTACCAGATCTACATCCTCGCCCAGAAGCAGGGGGTGACCGTCAAGCTCGTGGGCGACGTGCGCCCCGACGAGGACACGGGCGCGGTCACGACCGTGCTGGACGGCATCCCGCAGGTGCCGTTCACCCAGTTCCTGCTGACGTTCCGCGGCGGGCCGAAGGCGGCGCTCACGACGCCGCCTGCCTGCGGCGACTACACGGCCAGCATCACGAACTACCCGTACAGCGGGACGGCGCCGAAGGCACCGACAGCGACCGAGTCGTTCTCCGACGACGGCCAGGGCAACTGCAACCCGACGCTGACCCCGTCGATCCAGGGCAGCGTGTCGACGACCCGGGCGCTCGGCTCGCCGACGCTGTCACTCACGATCGGGCGCAGTCAGAGCAGCCGCCCGCCGACGCACATCGACACGGTGCTGCCCAAGGGCATGGTCGGCCGGGTGTTCGACGTGCCGTTCTGCCCGCGCTCGCAGGTCGGCAACTGCCCGGACCGCTCGAAGATCGGCAACGTCGTCTCGACGATCGGGTCCGGGCCCGCGCCCGCGACGGTGAGCGGCGAGGCGTTCCTGACGAGCGGCACGTCGACGGCGATCGCCCGCCTGGTCATCGAGCTCCGCGTCCTCGTCGGCCCGTTCGACCTCGGCACGTTCACGACGCTCGCGCCGCTCACGCTGGGCGAGCGCGACGGCCGGGTCCACGTCGTCGCCGATCTGCCGCCGGCGTTCGCGGGCTTCCCGGTCCGGCTGCAGGGGCTGAAGCTGACGATCAACCGCAAGAACTTCAACCTCAACCCGTCGGGCTGCGACGCGCGCACGTTCGACGTGGCGATGACCTCGGCCGACGGCACGACCGGGGCGGCGAGCGCCCCGTTCGAGGCGACGGCCTGCGACCAGATCAAGTTCCGTCCGAAGCTCGAGACGCAGATCAACGACCGGCGCCAGAAGGTGGCGCTCAGCCAGCCGCCGCTGACGACGGTCATCACCAAGCCGACCTACGACTCGGCGGTCAACGACGTGCGGCTGCTGCTCGCGCCCGGGCTCGTCCCGAACACCGAAGCGCTCCAGCTCGTCTGCGATCTGGCCGACTGGCGCGCCCGGACGTGCCCGAAGCGCAGCCAGGTCGGGACCGCGGTCGCCAACACGCCGCTGCTCCAGCAGCCGCTGCGCGGACCGATCTACCTCGCCCAGACCGACGACCCCGAGCCGCCCCAGCCCGGGATCGCGCTGCCGTCGCTGAGCGTCCAGCTGGCGGCGCCGGGCGTGTCGATGACGCTCATCGGCCACCTGCGCGTCTCGGAGTTCGCCAACCGGCTGGAGGCCCACTTCTCCAATCTGCCGGACGTGCCGCTGCGCGACTTCCAGCTGACGCTCTTCGGCGCTTCGCGCGGGCGTCCGGGCCCGGTCGTGGCGTCTGACAGCCTGTGCTCGCTGTCGATCGGGCGCTCCGACGCGCGCCTGATCGACCAGTCCGGGCAGGCGGTCACGGTGCACCCGCGGGTCGACGCGGCCGCCTGCCGCCAGGGGCCGCTCATC
The DNA here is from genome assembly GCA_040255945.1 of Solirubrobacterales bacterium. Classification (GTDB taxonomy): domain Bacteria; phylum Actinomycetota; class Thermoleophilia; order Solirubrobacterales; family Solirubrobacteraceae; genus Baekduia. The sequence continues at coordinate 26,251 of JBDZVZ010000030.1, forward strand.
AAGGGTGCGGCCTCCGGGCTGGCCGGCTCGAAGCCGCGGCTGACGATCCGGGCGGCGCGCAACACCGGCGACCGGCGGCTGCGGCGCATCCGGTTCCGGCTGCCCGAGGGGCTGCACGTGCGGTCGAGCAAGGTGCGCAGCGGCGTGTCGGTTGCGGTGGAGGGCAAGCAGATCAGCCACCGGTTCTGGTCGGTGACGCGGCATGGCACGGTGTCGGTGCGCGTGCCGGGCCGGCGCGGGGCCGACCGGGTGACGGTCGTGCTCGCCAAGGGCGCGCTGCGCGCGTCGAAGTCGCTGCGCGAGCGGGCGACTCGCCGGCTGCAGGGCGTGCAGACACCGCCGCCGGTCTCGCTGTCGGTGCGGGTGGACGCGACCGACGTCAAGGGCCGCGGCGCCGCGACGTCGGTGCGGTTCGAGACCCGCCAGGGCGTCTGACCTGACCCCCTGGGGTCAGACGAGCGCCGCGCAGACCCAGTTGCTCGCGCCCGCGCCGCCCGCCCAGAGCTTCGCGGCGAGGCGGTCCTGCTCGGCCTTCGACGCCTGATAGGCCTGCGGGGTCGAGCCGCCCAGGCGCCGCCACGTATCCGGCATGAACTGGTAGTAGCCCGAGGCGCCCGCGCTGTTGGGCGGCAGGTTCTGGCCGCCGGACTCGCACTGGACGATCGGCCACGGGATCGCCCAGGGTCCGCCCGGGCCGGTCATCTGCCGCGCCGCGCGGGCCCGCTCGGCCAGGAGCCGCTCGAGCGTGCGCTGGGCCGAGCGCCGGTCGGCCCGCGTGCGGTGCAGCGCGGCGAGCCGGGCCGCCCGCGCCTGGGCGAGCGCCGCCCGTCGCTGGTCGGCCGCCGCACGCATCGCCGCCAGACCGTCGCGCTGGCGCTGCACCGCCGCGGCGGACGCCCGCCGGCGCGCCTCGAGGCTCGCCAGCGCCCGGGCCTCCCGGCCCGCGTCGTGGCGGGCGGCGCGCACGACGGCGACGATCGACGCGTCCGCGTCGCGCACGCGCCGCAGGAACTCGAAGCGCTCCAGCAGGTCGGCGAACCCGTCGGCGTCGAGCACGACCGTGACGAGGTCGGGCCGCTGTGCCATGTAGCGGTGGCGCAGCACGCGGGCCAGCGTCGCCCGCGCCTGGGCGAGCCGGCCCCGCAGCCGCACGACCCGGCGGCGCTCCTTCTGCAGCCGGCGCTGGGTCGTCGCCAGGCGCGCCCGCGCCGCGCCCAGCTGCGCCTCGACGTCGGCCAGGCGCCGCTGCACGACCGCCAGCTCGCGGGTCATCGCCCGCTCGAGCCGGCCGAGCCGCTCGGCGGCCGACGCCAACGACCGCTCGCGCTCGCGGCCGCCGTCGATGCGCTCGCGCAGCGCGCCCTCGCCCGCCCCCCGCGCGTCACGGGCGGCCACCAGCCACGCGCAGCCGAGCGCGCTCACGAGCACGAGCGCGAGCGTGAACAGGCCACGGGCTGGGCGGACTCGACGAGGCATGCGGCGGCGCGGCGCCCGCGGGGACGCCGTCGGTCACCGTAGCCCCGAGGCCGCGTCCGTCCTGCAGGAGGACGTGCAGCCGCTATGCGGCGCGGGCGCCGGACTTCTCGCGGTACATCGCTGCGTCGGCGTGGCGCACGAGCGCGTCGACGTCGCGTCCGTCGGCCGGGAAGCGCGCCTCGCCGACGCTGCCGCTGATCGAGACGATGCTGCCGGCGACCGCGAACGGGCGCGCCAGGACCTCGCGAACGCGGCGCGCCACCGCCACCACCTCCTCCTCGGAGCTGACGCCGGCGAGGATGATCGCGAACTCGTCACCGCCGAGCCGCGCGACGCTGTCACCCTCGCGGATGACGCGGCCGAGCCGCCCGGCGGCCGCTCGCAGCAGCTCGTCGCCGGCCTCGTGGCCGTAGGCGTCGTTGACCTGCTTGAAGCCGTCGAGGTCGACGAAGAGCAGGCCGAGCCCGCTGTCGCCGGACGCGAGGGCGTCGGCCATCCGGCGGCTGAAGCCCGCCCGGTTCGCCAGCCCGGTGAGCGGGTCGTGCGCGGCCTGGTGGCGCAGCTCGTCGACGAGCCGGCCGTTCTGGATCGCCGGCGCCGCGAGCGCCGCGATGCCGGTCAGGCGGGAGAGCAGGCCGGGGTCGCGGCGCAGCCGCTCGGGCCGGTCGACGACGGCGGCGGTGAGGACGCCGAGCAGCTCGTCGCGGGCGACGATCGGCACGCCGACGAGCCGCAGGAGCCCGAGGGCGCCGAGGATCGGCCCGATGAACGGGTCGAGCGTGTCATCGTCGAAGAAGACGGGGTGCGGGTGGTCGCGCATCTGGGCGACGGCCGGGGACTCGTCCGGCGTCACCGCACGGTCGTGCAGCGCTCCGTCGTGACCGTGGGTCGGAGCACCCGTGGCGAAGCGCAGGCTTGCGGTGGCCGGATCCCACAGCCAGACGCTCACGCGGTCGCAGTCGATGACCGCCGGAACGGTCTCCGCCAGCGATTCTGAGACCTCCTGGCTCGTGCCGCCCCGGGCGAGCGCCTGCGCCAGCTCGAGCAGGGCGCTGACGTGCTCGTGGCGGCGGGCGGACTCCTCGAGCGCGGTCGCCATGTCGAGCACGGCGGCGGCGTGCTTGGCGTAGAGGGCCAGCAGCTCCTGCTCCTGCGGAAAGAACCCGGCGCCCTCGGGATAGAGCGCGACGAGCCGACCGTAGGAGCAACGGTTGGAGACGACGTCGGCGGCCAGGGCCGACCAGCCGGCGATGTCCCGGTCGGCGAGCGCGCAGTCGGCGATCGCCTGCGCCTCGTCCTCCCCGACGCCGTCGGAGAAGATCCGCAGGTCGGCGTCGGGCCGGGTGTGGACGGCGAGGACGTAGCGGGGCGCACGGACCGTCTGGGCGGCGCGCTCGACGATCCGGGCGAGCACGACGTCGAGCTCCTCGACGCTCAGGAGGTCCCCGACCGTCGCGAAGACGTCGCGCAGCCGCTGCTGCATGGCGAGCAGCTGGGCCTCGAGCGCGGTGACCCGCTCCTGTGGGTCGGCTCCCTTGGCGGCCGCCTCCGCATCCCAGGTGACGACAAAGCGGCATTCGGCATCGCCGTGGGCCTGGCAGGTCTCCTCGACGACGCCGGCGGGCGGCAGCCCGAAGAGGACCGTCGCCTGGGACAGCACGCCGGCCGTGTACTGGCAGAGCTGCGGGTGACGGCTGAAACCGGCCTTGCCGACGGCGCGCACCACGGCGTGCCCGGGCTCGTTCTCGAGCGCCTCGATCTCGGTGATCGTGGAGAGCTTGCTCGCCGCCATCATCGAGGCGCCCAGCACCGCTTCGGGCGATCCGAGCGAGCGCAGCAGCGTCGCCACCGCCGTGCCGGCGTGCTGGCGCAGCACCGTCTCCCCGATCTTGCGGCTGAAGGTCGGGTCGCCGGTGACGAACATCGCCGCCTCCAGCAGCGCGACGGCCTCGTCGTAGGAGATCCAGTTGCCGTCGGTCGTCAGGAACGTCGTCGGACGGGTGCAGCCGGCGCGACGCAGCACCTCGTCGACGGATGCCGTTCCGTGCTCCTCGGCGAGCAGGCGCAGCATGACCGTCGTGAGCGTGCACGCGAGATGGCGGTCGTCGGCCGCCGGAAGCTCCTCGGGGCGGTCCATCGACCCGGGTCGTCGGCAGGTGGACGTCCGCTTTGAGGCTCACGCCGGACGGGCGTCCAGGGCGGCCAGCGCCGGCTCGACGGCTGCGAGCGCGGGGCGGGCGGCGGCCAGGGCGGTGGCCGCCTCCGGGTCGGGCCGTACGACCGGGCCGGGGTCGACGAGCCGTGCGGCGGCCTCGATGCCGTCGACGAGCTCCAGCGCGTCGAACGCGAGCAGGGCGGCGCCAAGCGCCGACCCGCCCTCGACGGCGGGGAAGTGCACCTCGGACCCGAGCGCGTCGCAGAGGATCCGGCGCCACAGCGGGGAGCGGGCGAAGCCGCCGGTGGCCCGCACCTCGTCGACCGCGTGCCCGGCGACGCGTACCGCGTCACGCAGCACCGCGAGCTGCTGGCAGACGCCCTCCAGCGCGGCGCGCACCAGATGCCCGCGCGTGTGCGCGCGCGTGAGGCCGAGGTATGCGCCGCGGGTCGGGACGCCCGTGCGCGACGTCCGCTCGCCGAGCAGGTGCGGCAGCATCGTCAGCCCGTCGCAGCCGGGAGGGGCCTGCTCGGCGACGGCCAGGACCGCCTCGAGCCCGCCGCTGCGCAGCAGCTCCGGTGCCAGCGCCTCCGCCGCCCATTCGGCGACGATCCCGCCGTTGTTCAGCGCGCCCCCGACCGCCCACCGGCCCGGCGTCAAGGCATAGGAGAACAGGCGTCCGGCCGGGTCGATCGCCGGGCGCCCGGTGACGACGCGCAGCGCGGCGCTCGTCCCGATCGAGCAGACGGCGACCCCCGGCCCGATCGCGCCGGCGCCGAGGTTGGCCAGCGGCCCGTCGCCCGCACCCGCCACGACGGGCGTGGCGGCGTCGACGCCGAGCGCGGCGGCCGCCTGCGCGGTGAGCGCCAGGCGTTCGTCGACCGGCACGAGCGCCGGGAGCTGGTCGGCACGGACGCCCGCGATCTCGACGGCTTCGGGGTCCCACTCCAGCGTGTCGAGGTCGAGCAGCCCGGTGGCGGTGGCCACCGAGTGGTCGACGACCCAGCGTCCCGTGAGGCGGTGCAGCAACAGCGCCTTGAGGCCGACCCAGCGGGCGGCGGCTCGGCACGTCTCGGGGGCGTGCTCGCGAAACCAGACGAGCTTGGCCAGCGGCGACATGGGCTGCAGCGGCGTGCCGGTCCGCGCGTGCAGGCGCGGGTGCTCGGCGCGCAGCCGGGACGCCTCGGCGACGGCCCGCGTGTCGGCCCAGGTCAGCAGCGGCGTCAGCGGCCGGTCGTGGTCGTCGAGGGCGGTGAGCGCGTGCAGCGCGGTGCTGCAGCTGACGCCGGCGATGCGCAGCCCGGCCGCCTGCGCGGCGTCGACCGCCCGGCGCCCGGCGGTCAGTGCCGCGTCGACGACCGCGACCGGGTCCTGGACCTCCCATCCGGGCTGCGGCTCGCGCAGCGGATAGCGGACCTCGGCGGCGCCGACCGCCCGGGCGGCGGTCGTGAACGCGGCCGCCTTGGCGCTCGTCGTGCCGGCGTCGAGCGCGACGACGGCCGGGGCATCCTGCGGCGCTACGGTGTCGGCCATGGACCGTGCCCTACCCACCTGGCCGGTGGCAGCCGGCTCGCTGGCCGCCGGGTTCGCCGTCGCGCAGCTCTCCGGGGTGCGTCCGCTCGGCGGGCTCGTGCTCGCCGCGGGCTGCGGCTGGGCGGCGCTGCGGTGGCGCCGGCGGGTCGGCACGCCGCAGGCCGCGGGGCTGGTCGGGGTCTACCTCGCGGCGTTCGCCGCGTCCCATCCGCTGGGCCGCGTCATCGGCGCGTGGCCGTCGGTCGCCGTCGTGGCGGCCGCCGTGGGCGCCGTCGTGTGGGCGGTGGCCGACGCGCGGGCCGACGCGCCGGTGCCGCCGGTGTCGGCGGCCGCCTGACCCGCGGCCCGGCGGGCGCGGGTCGTCGGGCTCACGCGCTGCTCGACGGCGCCCAGAGGTTGATGCCCGACTCGCGGGCGTGCGCGTCGATCGCCGCGAGCTCGTCGTCGGTGAAGTCGGCGTTGTGCAGCGCGTCGAGGTTCTCGTCGAGCTGGGCGACGATCGAGGCGCCGATGAGCGCCGAGGTGACGCGCTCGTCGCGCAGCGTCCAGGCGATCGCCATCTGGGCGAGCGACAGGCCGCGCTCGTGCGCGATCTCGTTGAGCGCGCGCACGTGCTCGAGCGTCTCGGCGGTGAGCAGGTCGCGCGAGAAGAAATGGTTCTCGGCGGCGCGCGAGCCTTCGGGCACCCCGGCGAGGTACTTGTCGGTCAGCAGCCCCTGGCCGAGCGGGGAGAACGCGATGCAGCCGACGCCCTCGCGCTCGAGGACGTCGAGCAGGTCCTCCTCGATCCAGCGGTTCAGCAGCGAATAGGAGGGCTGGTGGATGAGCAGCGGCGTGCCGAGCTCGCGCAGGAGGTTGGCGGCCTGCTCGGTGCGCCGGCCGGAGTAGGACGAGACCCCGACGTAGAGCGCCTTGCCCTGGCGGACTGCGGCGTCGAGTGCGCCGCAGGTCTCCTCGAGCGGCGTGTCGGGGTCGAAGCGGTGCGAGTAGAAGATGTCCACGTAGTCGAGGCCGAGGCGGCCGAGGCTCTGGTCGAGGCTGGCCAGCAGCGACTTGCGTGAGCCCCACTCGCCGTACGGGCCGGACCACATGTCGTAGCCGGCCTTCGTCGAGACGACGAGCTCGTCGCGGTACGGGCGCAGGTCGGTGGCGAGCATGCGACCGAAGCGCTCCTCGGCGCGGCCGGGCGGCGGCCCGTAGTTGTTGGCGAGGTCGAAGTGGGTGACCCCGCGGTCGAAGGCGCGCAGGACGATGTCGCGCTGCTGCTCGAAGGGCCTGCCGTCGCCGAAGTTGTGCCAGAGGCCGAGCGAGATCTCGGGGAGCTTCAGGCCGCTGCGTCCGCAGCGGCGGTAGGGCAGCTGGTCGTAGCGGTCGGCGGCAGGGCGGTGGCTCATGGGCCCAACGATGACACGGACCTAGACGAACGGGGAGGGCTGGGATCGCGGGCCTTGCGGACGTCTCGATTGGTTGAGAAGTTCACGCGTGTCGGCAAGGAGCCCTGGGTAGGCCCGGGGCGGCAACCGAAGGAGAGGGGACTCCATGCCGAAGTACCGCGTGCTCGCATTCGTGCCGTTGATGGCCGCGCTGCTCTTTCCGGCGGCGGCCTCGGCCCACAACGCCAACGCCACGATCAGCTGCGATGCGGTGCGGGCGACCTACGACACGTTCTGGGTGAACTTCGGAGGTCAGCAGAACACGGTCCACTACCGCGTCACGGTCGACGGGCAGGTGGTGGCCGACGGCACCTACATCCTCGATCAGGCGGCGGGCAGCTCCGGGAGCCAGACGCTGCCGCTCTCGATCAGCGACGGCAAGACGCACGACGTCGCGTTCTACGCCGCCTGGGGTCCGGCGAACGGGACGACGACCGTCCTCGACGACGAGGGCGGGTCGCTGACGACGCCCGCGGCGTCCCAGTCGATCATGTGCCCGGCCCCGCCTCCGCCGCCTCCGCCCGGTGGCGAGACGCCGCCGCCCCCGCCGGTCGTCGGTGCGGCGACCCCGCCGCCGGCCGCGGCCCCCGTCGCCGCGACCGGTCCGACCGTCGCCGGCCAGCCCGTCAGCGGCCAGTCGACGCCGAAGGCGCAGTGCGCCACGGCGCTCGTCCGGCGCTACCGCGTCCGTGCGCGCCAGCTCAACGTCATCCGCGTGCGGGTCACCAGCGACGAGGCGGGCCGCAAGCCCAAGCGCGGCGCGACGGTGCGCGTGCGCGCCCCGGGGGTGCGGGTGACGCGCCGGACGAACTCCAAGGGCGTCGCCGTCCTGCGGATCCGGCCGCACCGGTCCGGCCGCCTCACGGTGACCTCGCCCGGCTGCGCGTCGCCGACCCGGACGAAGGTCCTCGGCCAGAAGCGGAGCTCGAGCGGCCGGAGCCCACAGTTCACCGGGTAGGGCGGTGAGCACCGGCCGGCCGCCAGGGAGTCGGCGCCGGCGGGGCGCGATCGCGCTCGCGACGGCGCTCGCGGTGGGGGCGGGGATGACGATCCCCGCCCATCCGGCCTCGGCCGCCCGCGTCCAGCGGCTGTCGCATCCGGGGCACCTGTCGCGGTGGGCGTACCTGGAGGAGGCGACGCGCGCCTACGCCCGCCCGACCGCCCGCTCGAAGGTCCGCGCGCACCTGCGGCTGACGACGAACGACGGGACCGACGAGCTGCTCTTCCTCGAGGCGAGTCTGCGCGTGGCGGGCCGCACGTGGGTGCGCGTGCGGCTGCCGGTGCGGCCGACCGGCGTGACCGGCTGGGTGCCGGAGGACCGGCTCGGGGCCTTCCAGGAGGTGCACACGCATCTCGTCGTCAACCGGCGCAGCCTGCGGGCGACCCTGTACCGCGACGGCCGGCGCATCTTCCGCGCGCCGGTCGGCATCGGCAAGCCCGGGACGCCGACGCCGGCCGGGCGGTTCTACGTCCGCAGCCGGCTCACCGGCTTCGGCCCCAGCTCGATGTACGGGCCGTTGGCGTTCGGCACGAGCGCGGCGTCGCGCGTGCTGACCGACTGGCCGGGCGGCGGCTACATCGGCATCCACGGCACGAGCTGGCCGTCGCTGGTCCCGGGCCGGCCGTCGCACGGCTGCATCCGCATGCACAACGCCGACATCCTGCGCCTCGGCCGGCTCATGGGCGTCGGGACGCCGGTGACGATCATCTAGAACCGGGGTCAGACCCGTTCCGTTGCATGCGCCTCGCGCGGGGTCAGACCCGTTCCGTCGCGGCTGCAACGGAACGGGTCTGACCCCGGTGGCGTGGGCTACGAGGTCGCGGCTGCCATCTCGGGCCGGCGGCGGCGACGACGGCGATCTTCGCGCTGAAGCATGGTGAGGACCGCCAGGGCGACCGCTGCCACGCCGGCCAGGAGGGCGAACCCGAGCCCGTAGCCGCCCGTGGTCTCCTTCACGATGCCCATGACCAGCGGCGGGAAGAAGCCGCCCAGACCGCCGGCCGCGCCGACGACGCCGGTCACCGCGCCGACCTGCCCCGGGAACCACGCGGCGACGAGCTTGAAGACCGCGCCGGTGCCGACGCCGAACGCGACGGCGAGCGTCAGGCAGACGATCGTCAGCGGGAGCATCTCCTGGTAGACGCCCGCCAGGATCGCGGCGAGCACGAGCGTCACCGACAGCGAGACGCGCAGCACGCGCTCGGCGCCGATCCGGTCGGAGAGCACGCCGCCCGCCGGTCGCCCGACGACCGCCAGGAACGCGAAGCCGGCGGCGCGGAAGCCCGCGTCGGTCTTCGTGAGGTCATGGACCCCGACCAGGAGCTTGGGCAGGTAGAGGAACATCGCGACGAACCCACCGAAGCACAGGAAGTAGAAGAGCGTCAGCGCCCAGGCGCGCGGCGAGCCGCGGAAGACCGCCAGCGGGGCCAGCAGCGACCCGCGCGCAGGCTCCGACCTGCCCGCCGGTGCCGCGTCGCGCGCGAACGCAGCGAACCCCGCGGCCGTGACGGCCAGCAGCACCGCGGCGACGATGAACGGCATCGTCAGCGAGGTCGCGTCGGCAATGCGCGGGGCGGTGAGCGCGGCGACGACGGTGCCGCCCATGCCCATGCCGTAGATGCCCAGCGCGTAGCCCTGGCGCTCGGCCGAGAACCAGCCGTTGACGAACGGGACGCCAACGGCAAACGACGCGCCCGCGATGCCCAGCAGCAGGCCGAGCAGCAGGATGACGGCGAGGCTGTCGTGGGCGAACGCCAAGCCGACGACCGGCAGGACCGAGACGGCCATGAGGATCGTGAACGTGCGGCGCCCGCCATGGCGGTCGGTCAGCAGGCCGAGCGGGACGCGCAGCACCGCGCCCAGCAGCACCGGCACGGCGACCATGATCGAGCTCTGCAGGTCGGACAGGCCGAGCTCCTTCTGGAGGCTCGGGGCGAGCGGGCCGAGCAGCGACCACGCGTAGAAGCAGACGCCGAAGGCGAGGGTCGCGAGGACGAGCGCGCGAGTCTGCCCAGGCCGGGGAGTGGGGTCCGAGGAGGTCATGGAGCCATCATGGCTTCGCGGCGCGCCCGCTCCCTCCGTGCGCCTCAGCAGACCTGCGCGGGGCGGGCCGCAGAGTCCGCGCGGGGTCGGCCGCAGGCGCCGGGCGGGCTCGCCCGCAGCGCCACAAGCGGACTCCTCCAGCATCAACCGGGGCTCCTCCGCAGACTTGCTGCGGACTTCCCACAGTCCCGCTGCAAAGGTCTGTTGGAAGACGGACCCGACCTCTACGGTCGCCGGCCATGTCGACCCGCCCGCGCCGCCGCTCCCTCGCCGCCCGCCGCTTCTTCGCCGCCGGCGAGCCGTCGTTGGAGGGCTGGTCGGCGGTCCGCTCGGACCCGCGCGCCTGGGAGCGTCACTACCGCACGCGCTGGCAGCACGACAAGGTCGTCCGCTCCACCCACGGCGTCAACTGCACCGGCTCGTGCTCGTGGAAGATCCACGTCAAGGACGGTCTGATCACCTGGGAGACCCAGCAGACCGACTACCCGTCCAACGGGCCGGACGTTCCCGAGTACGAGCCGCGCGGCTGCCCGCGCGGCGCGTCGTTCTCCTGGTATGTCTACTCGCCGCTGCGCATCCGCCACCCGTACGTGCGCGGCGAGCTGCTGACGCTCTGGCGCGAGGCGCGCGCCCAGCACGAGCATCCGGCCGACGCGTGGGCGGCCATCGCCGGCGACCGCCGCTACGTCGAGGCGCGCGGCAAGGGCGGCCTCGTGCGCGCGAGCTGGGACGAGGTCGCCGACCTCGTGGCGGCCGCGCACGTCAGCACGATCGAGCGCCACGGCCCGGACCGCATCGCCGGCTTCTCGCCGATCCCGGCGATGTCGATGGCCTCCTACAGCGGCGGCGCGCGCTTCCTGTCGCTCATCGGTGGCGTCTGCCTGAGCTTCTACGACTGGTACTGCGACCTGCCGCCCGCCTCGCCGCAGATCTGGGGTGACCAGACCGACGTGCCCGAGTCCGCCGACTGGTGGAACAGCACCTACATGATGATGTGGGGGTCGAACATCCCGATGACCCGCACGCCGGATGCGCACTTCATGACCGAGGCGCGCTACAAGGGCACAAAGACGGTCGTCGTCTCGCCCGACTACTCCGACCACACGAAGTTCGCCGACGACTGGATGCCCGCCCAGCCCGGCACGGACGCCGCGCTGGCGATGGCTATGGGCCACGTCATCTTCAAGGAGTTCCACGTCGAGCGCCGCACGCCGTACTTCATCGACTACGGGCGCCGCTTCACCGACCTGCCGTTCCTCGTCGCCCTCGAGCGCCACGTCGACGGCGGCTACGTCGCGGGCCGCTATCTGCGCGCCAGCGACCTCGGCGCCGACGGCGAGCAGGAGGCGTGGCGGACGGTCGTCCTCGACGAGGCCACCAACACGGTCGTCGCGCCCAACGGCACGATCGCCGACCGCTGGGGCGAGGCCGGCGAGGGCCGCTGGAACCTCGAGCTCGGCGACGTCGTGCCCGCCCTGTCGCTCGCCGCGGCCGCCCACCACGACGAGCTCGCCGAGCTGCGGCTGCCGTGCTTCGACCCGACGGCCGACGGTCAGGTCGACGGCGTGCTCGTCCGCGGCGTGCCGGTCCGCCACGTCGACGGCCCCGGCGGCGCGATCGCCGTCACGACGGTCGGCGACCTGCTCGCCGCCCAGTTCGGCGTCAAGGTCCACGACGACCTGCCCGGCGACTGGCCGGCCGGCTACGACGACCCGCAGCCCTACACGCCCGCCTGGCAGGAGGTGATCACCGGCGTGCCGGCCGACCAGTGCACGAAGGTCGCCCGCGAGTTCGCCCGCAACGCCGAGCGCACCGACGGCCGCTCGATGATCGTCATGGGCGCCGGGACCAACCACTGGTTCAACTCCGACCTCATCTACCGGTCGATGCTCAACCTCGTCCTGCTGTGCGGCTGTCAGGGCGTCAACGGCGGCGGCTGGGCCCACTACGTCGGCCAGGAGAAGGTCCGGCCGATCACGGGCTTCGGCACGATCGCCTTCGCCCTGGACCACCGGCGCCCGCCGCGCCACATGGCCGCCACGCCGTACTGGTACCTGGCCACCGACCAGTGGCGCTACGACCGCACCGACCTGACCGGCCAGCTCTCGCCGCTGCGCCCCGACGCGGCGCCGGCGATGCACGCCGCCGACGCCAACGCGCTCGCCGCCCGGCTGGGCTGGATGCCGAGCTACCCGACGTTCGACCGCAACCCGATGGCGCTGGCCGACGAGGCCCGCGAGCGCGGGGTGGAGGTCGCCGACCACGTCGTCGAGGAGCTCAAGGCCGGCCGGCTGAAGTTCGCCTGCGAGGACCCGGACGCGCCCGAGAACCACCCGCGCGTGTTGACCGTCTGGCGCTCGAACCTGCTCGGCTCCTCGAGCAAGGGCCACGAGTACTTCCTCAAGCACCTGCTCGGCGTCACGACCCACGCGGTGCGCAACGAGGAGGTCGGCCCCGACGAGCGCCCGGAGGGCATCGTCTGGCGCGACGAGGCGCCGCAGGGCAAGCTCGACCTGCTCGTCACGCTCGACTTCCGCATGAACGGGACGACGCTGCACTCCGACGTCGTCCTGCCGGCCGCCACGTGGTACGAGAAGGAGGACATCTCCACGACGGACCTCCACCCGTTCGTGCACGCGTTCAACGCCGCGATCGCGCCGCCGTGGGAGACCCGCACCGACTGGGACATCTTCGTCCGCGTCGCCGAGGCGTTCTCGGCCCAGGCGCGCCACCGGCTCGGCCGGCGCACCGACGTCGTGGCCGCCCCGCTGCAGCACGACACGCCCGACGAGATCGCCCAGCCGCTGGGCGAAGTCCGCGACTGGCGCGCCGGCGAATGCGAGCCGATCCCGGGCCGGACGATGCCCAAGCTCGTGCCGGTCACGCGCGACTACGGCGCCGTCTACGACGACATGACGACGCTCGGGCCGCTCGTCGACACGCTCGGCACGTCGTGGAAGGGCATCACGACCCACCCCGACCTCGAGGTCGCCCACCTGCGCGAGGTCAACGGCCTCGGCCCCGAGGGCCGGCCGCGGCTGCGCACCGCGCGCCACGCGTGCGAGGCGATCCTCGCCCTGTCGGGCGCGACGAACGGCCGGCTGGCCATCCAGGGCTTCGAGGTCCTGCAGCAGCGCACCGGCACCCCGCTGGCCGACCTGGCCGAGGATCGCGCCGACGAGCTGCACAGCTTCCGCGACGTCTCGCTGCAGCCGCGCAAGACGATCACGACGCCCGAGTGGTCGGGCATCGAGTCGCGCGAGCGGCGCTACTCGCCGTTCTGCGTCAACGTCGACCGGCTCGTGCCGTGGCGGACGCTCACCGGCCGCCAGCAGCTCTACAACGACCACCGCTGGATGCTCGACCACGGGGAGGGGCTGCCGACCTACAAGCCGCCGCTCGACATGGCGCGCCAGCTCGGCGACGACCACGAGCCGGGCACGACGGTCGCGGTGCGGTACCTGACGCCGCACTCGAAGTGGTCGATCCACTCGACCTACCAGGACAACCTCCACATGCTGACGCTCTTCCGGGGCGGCCCGGTCGTGTGGATGAGCCCGGCCGACGCGGCGAAGGTCGGCGTCGCCGACAACGACTGGATCGAGATGTACAACCGAAACGGGGTCGTCGCGGCGCGGGCGGTCGTCTCGCACCGCATCCCGGAGGGCGCGGTCTTCATGTACCACGCCCAGGACCGGCACATCAACGTGCCGATCTCCGAGACGACCGGGCACCGCGGCGGCACCCACAACTCGCCGACGCAGATCCAGATGAAGCCGACGCATCTCG
>JBDZVZ010000031.1:0-39373 GCA_040255945.1 Solirubrobacterales bacterium
CGCGCCCTGGGCGGCGGCGCCCGCCGGGGTCGCGGCGGCCGGCTGCGCCGTGGCCGGCTTCGGCTGCGCCTGCGGCTGGGCGACGACCCGCCGCTGCGCCTCGGTCTGCACGCCGGCCTGCACCTCGGCGGCGCGCTCGGGCGCACGGCCCGCCCATTCGCGCAGGCGCTTGACCTCGCGGGCCTGGGCGAAGTACAGCAGCGAGAGGATGGCGAGCCCGAGCACCGCGGCGAATCCCGCGTAGGCGCCGTACTGCTCGATCTTGTCGGTGACCGACAGGGCCAGGATCGACGGCATGAAGGCCTAGATGCTAGACAACGGATCGGTCCGGCCCGCCGGGCGGGGACCGGCCGGCGGCTGATCGGGCAGCGAGGCGCGGAGCTCCATGAGCTCGGAGACCTTGGCCGCCAGCGCGGCCGCGTCGTCCTCGAGCACGAGCAGCCCGACCTCGTCGAACATCGCCTCGACGGTCTCGGCCTCCAGCGCGGCCCGCTGGGCGCGCATGATCTTCTCGGCCGGCGTCGGCTGCGGGATCTCGTAGGGGTTGAAGAGCTCCTCGTGGAGCTTCTCCCCCGGCCGGCGGCCGATCTCCTCGATCGCGATGTCGTCGCCCGGCCGCAGCCCGGACAGCTCGATCATCGCCTCGGCCAGCCGGTGGATGGAGACCGGCTCGCCCATCTCGAGGACGAAGACCTCGCCGCCGCCGCCGAGCGACCCGGAGCGGATGACGAGCTGCACCGCCTCCGGGATCGTCATGAAGTAGCGGGTCATCCGCCGGTCGGTGATCGTCACCGGGCCGCCGAGCGCGATCTGGCGGCGGAAGATCGGCACGACCGACCCGGACGAGCCGAGGACGTTGCCGAAGCGGACGATCGCGAAGCGGGTGCCGGGGAAGCGCTGCTGGGCGGCCTCGACCGCGCACTCGGCCAGCGCCTTGGACGCGCCCATGACGGTGGCGGGCGTCACCGCCTTGTCGGTGGAGATGAGGACGAAGCGCTTGACGCCCGCCTCACCGGCCACGCGCGCGAGCAGCCGGGTGGCCAGCGAGTTGTTGCGCACGGCCTCGATCGGGTTGAGCTCCATGAGCCCGACGTGCTTGTAGGCGGCGGCGTGGAAGACGATCGTCGGGCGGTGGGCGGCGAAGACCTCGCGCATCCGCTCGCCCTCCTTGCAGTCGGCCAGGACGACCGACATCGTCGACGGGTGGACGTGGCGGTCCTCCTCGAGCTCGCGCTGGATGCGGAAGAGGTTGTCCTCGGCATGGTCGACGAGGATGAGCCGCCGCGGCGCCACCCGCGAGATCTGACGGCAGAGCTCCGAGCCGATCGACCCGCCGGCGCCGGTGACCATGACGACCTCGCCCTCGAGGTAGCGGCCGACGCGGTCGAGCTCCATGCGGATCGGCTCGCGGCCCAGGATGTCCTCGACCTCGACCGGGCGCACCTGGCGTACGACGTTCTGGCCGCCGGTCTGCAGCAGCTCGAAGACGGTCGGCAGCGTGCGGACCGGGATGCCGCGCTCGCGGCACGCGGACACGACGCGCGCGCGCAGCGTGCCGGGCGCCGAGGGGATCGCGATCGTCACCTCGTCGGGCTCGGCCTCGTCGAGGATCCGCGGCAGCTCGTCGGTGCGCCCCAGGACGCGGATGCCGTCGATCCGCGAGCGGCGCTTGGCCGGGTCGTCGTCGACGAAGCCGACCGGGTTGAGCGCGAGCCCCGGGTTCTTCAGGATCTCGCGCAGGACGAGCCGACCGCCGTCGCCGGCGCCGATGATGAGCACGCGGCGGGCGTCGGGGCGGGCGCGGAAGCCGCGCAGCGGACGCTCGTAGACCATCCGGGCGATGAAGCGCGAGCCGCCGATGAAGACGAGCAGCAGCAGGAAGAAGCCGGCCAGCACGCCGGTGGGCACGGTGCGGCTGAGCTCGCCGCGGGAGGTGACGATGACGACCGGGTGGGTGAGCGCCACGAACGCCGGGACGAACAGCGTCGCGACGACGACCCCCTGGATGATGTTCAGCACGTCGCGCTGCCCGAGGTAGCGCCACCACTTCTCGTAGAGGCGGAAGAGCGTGAAGATGAGCACGCTCGCGCCGACGACCCACGGCAGCGTCGTGTCGCGCAGGTCGGCGAAGTCGTCGGGCACGCCGTTGTCGAACCGCAGGCGGAACGCGAGGTAATAGGCGAGCGCGACGAGGACCCCATCGATCGCCAGCTGCGGAAGCGAGTGCTGGTGGAGGGGCAGCGCCGCCGAGCGAAGGCGTCGGCGCATCGCCAGCAGTGTAGAGGCCGTCAGGATCGACGTCAGCGTTCAAGCCAGCGCGCTGGACACCGATGACCCGGGAGAGATGGTCAGGACCGCCGTCCTCGGAGCCGGCCCGGCCGGGCTGCGTCACGCGCGCGCGCTTTCGGCGCTCGATGACCGCTGCGCGCTGACGGGCGTCTTCGACGTCGACGGCGACGCCGCGGCGGCGATGGCCGAGGAGCTCGACGTGCCGACGATCGAGACGCTCGAGTCGGCGCTCGCCGGCGCGGAGGCCGCGGTCGTCGGCGGGGCGCTCCCCGGGCGCCCGATGCTCGCGCGCCAGGCGCTGGAGGCCGGGCTGGACGTGCTCGTCGAGTCGCCGCTGGCCGAGAACGTCGACCTCGCCCACGGCCTGCTGTCGTCGGTCGTGCGCGCCCCGCGGCGCCCGGTGGCGATGGTCGCCCACGAGGATCACTTCCATCCGGTCGTCCGGACGCTGCTCGAGCTCCTGGTCGGCCAGACGCTCGTGTCGGTGCAGGTCGAGCGCGCCGACCCGCTCGTTCCGGGCCCGCTCCCCGAGCTCGACGTCGTCACCGACCTCATGCTCGCCGACCTGCTGCTCGTCTTCGCGCTGACCGACCAGCCGGTGTCCGCGACCCAGGCGGCCGGTCGGCGGCTGCGCTCCAGCGGGCCGATCGACCATGCCGAGGCGCTGCTCATGCTCGACGACGACCTCGTCGTGTCGCTCGTCGCCTCGCGGGCCGGCGGCGCCCGGGTGCGCCGCGTGACGGTCACGACGACCCACGCGCGGATCGTCGCCGACCTCGACGCGGGCACGCTCGAGGCGCTGCGCACGATCAAGGTCGAGGACGGCCGGCTGGAGTCGGTCGCCCAGCGGATCACCGTCGGCGGCGGCGACCCGGTGCGCGCCCAGGCCGAGACGTTCCTGCGCTACGTGCAGCGGCGCACGCCCCCGACGGTGGGCATCGGGCTGGCGATTGCCGCCCAGGAATCGGCGACCGCGATCCTCAAGCGGATCGAGCTCGTCGCGCACCGCCC
Source organism: Solirubrobacterales bacterium (assembly GCA_040255945.1). Lineage (GTDB taxonomy): Bacteria > Actinomycetota > Thermoleophilia > Solirubrobacterales > Solirubrobacteraceae > Baekduia. Next base: position 3,301 of record JBDZVZ010000031.1, read on the forward strand.
GGCGGTGCGCCGCGATCAGGCCGCGGCGTAGGGGTTGCGCGCGCCGAGCGGCGCGAGCGTGAGGCGCAGGAGGTCGCGCGGGTCGCGACGGATGCGGGACGCGGCCGCCGCGGCGCCGGTGGCGCGCTTGGCGACGGCGACGTCGTCGGCCGAGGTCAGCCGCCGGAGCCGCCCTTCGGCGATGAGCGCGTCGTCGACCGCGCCGGGACGGCCCTCGAACGTCGTGTAGACCGGGGTGCCGAGCGCGACGGCCTCGCGGTTCATCGTGCCGCCCGCGGAGATGACGAGGTCGGCGTAGGCGATGAGCGACTGCGCGTCGATCGCCCGCTCGGGGACGATGAAGCCGCCGGCGCGCTGCAGCTCGACGCGCTGGTCGGCGACGCGGGGCAGCACGACGGTCTGGGCCTGGTCGCGCAGCCGGTGCAGCACCTGGGCGAAAAGGTCGTTCTCGAAGCGGTGGTAGAGGGAGACCGACGGCGGGGTGCGCACGACCGCGATCGGACGTGAGGGGTCGAGGTCGAGCTCGCCGAGGACGGCGGGGTCGGGCTCGAAGTCAGCGAGGTAGTACTCCTCCTTCAGGCCCGCGTACTGACGGACCTTGCCGCGTGCGCCGTAGCGGTCCAGGCGCTGAGCGGGGATGGACTCCGGCACGACGACCGCGTTGGCCAGCCGGCAGTTGACGTTGTGCTGGACGGTCGCCCACTCGTAGTCGAACATCGTCGTGCGCGGGATGCGCAGCGCGAACGCGGCGACCGTGACGTCGTTGGAGCCGTGGCCGAGCGCGACGTCGAAGCGACGGCCACGCGCCCAGCGGGCCAGCGCCGCGGAGCGGTCGAAGAGCCCGAGCGCCTTGGCGGAGAGCTTCGCGCCGCGGTGGCGGCCGATGACCTCGCACTCGAGGCCGAAGCGCTCGCAGAGCGCGACGGTCTGGGCGAAGTCGCGCGCGGTGACGGCGACCTCGTGGCCGTCGGCGCGCAGCAGCTCGACGAGCGGCCGCAGGACGAGGACGTGCGGCGAGTTCGTGAGATCGACCCAGACGCGCATCAGGCGAGCGCGAACGGGTTCTCGATGCGGACGCCGGCGAGCACGGCGCCGTGATTGAGGTCCTCGGTGAGGATGCGGTCGCACCGGGCCAGTCGCGCCGCGGCGAGGATGAGCCCATCCCAGTAGGAGAGCTGGACATCCTCGGCGAGGCGGATGCCTTCGCGGACGAGCTTGCCGTCGACGGCGACGGTCGGCAGGCGAGACAGGCCCTGGACCGCCCGCGACGCTTCAGCCGCCCCGAGCGGCACGGCCAGGCGCCGGGTGACGACGGTGTAGAACTCGCCGAGCACCTGGGCGCTGAGGACAAGATCGCCGGATCGGCACCCGGCGATGACCTCACGCGCGATCGCGCGCTTGGCGGGCTCCCCCGCGTCGCTGGCGTACACGAAGAGGTTCGTGTCGCCGAAGGCTCTATCGCTCATGGAGCTCGTCGCGCCGCCAGCTGCGCCCGGAGGGTCCGCTGCTGGCGCTGCTGGCGTCGGCGACCGCAAGGAACTCACGCAGGCCCTCGTCGGCCTCGCTGAGCCCCGCGTAGCTCGTCAGGTAGTCGCGAACGACGGCGTTGACCGACGTCCCCTGCTCGAGCGCGCGGATGCGGGCGCGGCGCAGGAGGTCGTCGTCGAGGCTGAGCGTGACGTTGCCCACGGGGGGCAGTGTAGCACGGGATACGTGCTGCACAGGGTCGGGCCGGTGCGCTGCACGTGCCTGTACTACAGACCCACGGAGGCGTCGCGGATGGCCGCCGCGACCTCGTCGACCTGCTCGCCCGTCAGCGTCGGCGCCATCGGGATCGCGAGGTGGGTGCGGGCCGCCTCGGCCGTGCCGGGGAGGTCGTGCGTCCGTGCGTAGGGCGCCATCGGGGCCTGGGCGTGGACCGGCGTGGCGTAGTACTGGCGGGCGCCGATGCCGCGCTCGCTCAGCGCGACGGCGAGCTCGGCGGCGCGCGGATGGCGGACGACGTAGAGGTGCCAGGCGGGCCGGGACCCGGGCGCGGCGACCGGGGTCTCGACGAGGCCGGCCAGGGCGGTCGCGTAGCGGTCGCCGACCTCGGCGCGCTGCGTCGCCCAGCGGTCGAGGTGGGGCAGCTGGACGCGCAGGATCGCCGCCTGCAGCTCGTCGAGGCGGCTGTTGTAGCCGATCTCGTCGTAGTCGACCTTGTCGCGCGAGCCGTGGAAGCGCAGCGTGCGGACGCGCTCGTCCAGGGCGGCGTCGCTCGTCGTGATCGCGCCGCCGTCGCCGAACGCGCCGAGGTTCTTCGACGGGTAGAAGGAGAACGTGGCGATCGTGCCCAGCGCGCCGGGCCGGCCCGCGTCGCTCGTCGAGCCGGCCGCCTGGGCGGCGTCCTCGACGACGGGCACGCCGAGCGCCTCGAGATCGGTGATCGGCGCGACGTTGCCGAAGAGGTGGACGGCGACGACGGCCTTCGTGCGCGGCGAGAGCGCCGCCTTCACCGTCTCCGGCGTGATGAGGAACGTCGTCGGGTCGACGTCGCAGAACACGGGCGTGGCCCCGGTCGGCGGGATCGCCTCCGCGCTGGCCCAGAACGTGAACGACGGGACGACGACCTCGTCGCCGGGGCCGACGCCGAGCGCCCGCAGGGCGACCGTGATCGCCTCGGTGCCGTTCGCGACCCCGATCGCGTGCCGGGCCCCGAGGTAGGCGGCGAACTCGCGCTCGAACGCCTCGACCTCCGGGCCGAGGATGAACGCGCCCGAGTCCAGCACGCGATGCGTCGCGGTGCGCAGCTCCGCACGCAGGGGGCGGCGGGCGCTCTCGGGGTCGAAGAGGGGGACCGGCACGGGGGCCCGACACGCTATCGGCCTCAGGTCCCCCGGCCCGGCGGCCGATCACTGTGGTGATGCCCCCCTCGGTGACCTGCGTCATCACGGCGCACAACCACGCGGACTTCATCGCCGCGGCCGTCCGGAGCGCGCTCGCCCAGGACTATCCCGCGGATCTGCTCGACGTCGTCGTCGTCAACGACGGCTCCACCGACGGCACCGACGCGGTCCTCGACCGGGCGTTCGGCGCCGAGCCGCGCGTCACGCTCATCCACCAGGAGAACCGCGGGTTCGTCGGCGCGATGAACCGTGCGCTGCTCGCGGCGACCGGCGAGCTCATCGGCATCCTCGACGGCGACGACACGTGGCCGGCCGACCGGATCGCCCGGCAGGCCGCCGTCATGGAGGCCCGCCCTGAGGTCGGACTCGTGCACGGCGACATGGACATCGTCGATGCCGAGGGCCGCCAGCTGCACCCCTCGTTCTTCGCCTACTCGCGATACGAGGTGCCGCGCGGTCGCATCCTCGGCAAGCTGCTGGCCCAGAACGTCGTCGCCGGCGGCGCCTCGCTCGTGCGTGCTTCGCTGCGCGATCGCTTCTGCCCCATCCCGGAGGAGCTCATGTACCCGGACTGGCACATCGCCGCCCGGGTGGCCGAGGTGGCCGAGATCGACCACGTCGACGGGGTCGTCAACCACTACCGCAGCCACGGCGCCAACATGGGCCTGGGCGGCACCGGCGCGAAGTTCTTCGTGGACATGCGCCACAACGTGCGGATCATCCGCTGGATGCTGCGCCAGCTCGACCTCGCGTCGGTCAGCGCCTCCGATCTCGTCACCGCGGCCCAGATCATGCTCGGCAACGCCACCCGCGCGGCGGTCGAGCTGGGCGGCTGGGCGGCCGACGTGCTGCCGGTGTGTGGCGCAGATCGTGACGCGGCCGGCGACGCGCGCGCCGTCGCGCTGGAGGCCGACCGGAGCGGCGACGCGCGTGCCGCGCTGGAGGCCCGCGTGCGCGCGCTGGCCGCCGACCCGTGGGACGGGGCCGCGCATGCCGACCTGGTCATCGCCGGCGCCCGCGCCGAGCGCGGGCCCGGCGACGTGCGCGCGCCCGAGACCCGCGGCGCTGCCGTGCTCGCCTTCGCCGACGAGCTGGCCGCCACGCCGGAGCTGCTGGCCGCCTACGCCGGCGCGCTCAGCGACGCCGACGACGTCACCCTCATCGTGCGCGCCGGCGCCGCCGACGCCGAGCAAGCTGCCGCGACGCTCGGCGCCCAGGCCGAGGCGACCGGCCTCACCGCCCCGGGCGGCGCCGACGTCCTGCTCCTGCCGTGCGACGACGACGGCCCGCTGCTCGCCGCGCCGGTGCGCGCGGTCTACAGCCGCCGGCGGCCGTCGGCGGCGTTCGCGAGCCTCCCGCGCTTCGACGACACGTCCGTCCGGGCGCTCGCCGAAGCGATCTGACCCGAGGAGGCCACCTCCGACTCAGCCTGAGGTGTCGACGGGCGGACCCTCGGCCTCCCAGCGGGCGAGCACCTCCGGCGGGTAGCCGCGATGGAAGTGGGCGCGCCACGGATAGGCGGCCGCGTCGGGGCGATCGCGCCGCCGGATGTCGGCGGCCGCCGCGACGGGCTTGGCCGGCGTGCCCACCGCGAGCTGGCCCGGTTCGACGTCGCGGGTCACGACGGCCCCGGCCGATACGACCGCTCCCCGGCCGATCCGCACGCCGGGCAGGCACACGACCATGGTGGCGACGACGGCGTAGTCCTCGACCGTCACGCCGGCCTCGACCTCGGACGGTGGATGGGGGTCGTTCGTGAAGACCGTGTAGGGAAACACCCAGACGAAGTTGCCGATCGTCGTGTGCTTGCCCACGTGAACGTTGCTGTGGCAGCGCACGTAGTCGCCGATCCGCGCGTCGCCTTCGAGGTCGCAGAGGGTGCCCAGGCGGAGGTTCTCGCCCGCGACGATGCCCTCGCGCAACGTGACGGAGTGGCCGGTCTCCAACCGCGCGCCGAAGGTCGACCCGCGGTAGAGCACCGAGTGCGAGCGAAGCGTCGAGCCGGGCCCGACCACGAGCGGACCTCCGGTCCCAGGGGGCCCGGGGTAGCCGAGGACGCAATGAGACCCGACCTCGGTCCCGGCCCCGATCTCCACATCGCCGTGCACGACGGTGAAGGGGCCGATCGTCACGTCGTCAGCGATGCGGGCGGCCGGATCGACCACGGCGTGCGGCGAGATGCCCATGTGCCGCAGTCTTTCCCATCGGTCAGACGCGCAGGTCCGCCACCCCCTCCGGCGAGGCACACCGGTCGGCGAGCCACGCGACCTCACCGTCCCACAGAGGGCGCTCCAGAAGGGCGATATCGGCGCAAGCATCGAGGTCGACGTTCGCCGACTGCAACACCATCGCAAGCGCCGCCAGGGCGGCATCCGGAGCGACCCCTGCGGTGACCGGCACGCCCACCGCCAGGGCCGGGGCGCCGGGGCCGAGCGCCGCGTGCGCGGCGATCGCCGCTCCCGAGGCGGGGTCGGCCGGGTCGAACAGCGCGAAATGCGTTCCGGGCGGCGGGCCGACGATGAGCTCCGGATCCTGCATCGGGGGCGGCTCCGGATCGGCGTGGGAGAGGTTCAGGTCGACGGCGGCGCTCCAGCGCAGACGCGCCACGCCGGCGAGCTCTCGAGCCGCGCGGACCCGGCCCTCCTGCGCAGCCCGGGCGGTCGTGAGCAGAACCTCATGGAGGACGACCGCCGGATCGACGGGCATCTCCGCGTCGGCAAGCGCGTAGAGGCGGGTGATGGCAGGGGCCGGGTCCGAGAACCCTGCCCCGCCGACCACCTCGACGCCGATGGACCGAATGAGCGCGAAGAGCGCTTCCTCCGGGCCACAGCGCCCGCGGCGCTGACGCAACTCGTCGAGCAGCGGTCCACGGGGTGCCGCGACTGCGGCCCAGGGAGCAAGGCCCGGGTGCGTCGGGCCACCTGCGGCTGGGCGCACGACGACCCGGCCGCTGGCCCGGCACCGGGCTGCCAGCAGGAGCGCGTCCGCGTGACGGGCGGCATCCGGATCGAGCGCGACGACGCAGACGTCGGCGTTGCCGTTCTCGACCGCGGCCTGGAGGCGTCGCGTGCGCGACGCGCCGGCAGGACCGACCGTCCAGATGTCCTCCCAGTCGCGGCGGAGCGTGGGGACACGTTCGGGCTCCGGCGCTGCGCCGACGAGCAGCGGCGCGGCCGGCGGAACCGGCCGCGGCCGGTGTGACCGGCGCGCATCGCCGACGAGCGTGGCGAACGCTTGCGCGTAGGCGTGCGCGCGTTCGCGATGGTCGCAACCTGCCGTGGCCTCGGTCGCCGCCGAGCTGAGCGCGTTCAGGCGTGCCGGGTCGTCCAGCACCGAGACGAGCTCTGCTGCGATGCGGTCCTCGTCCCACGACGGGTCGACGACGAGCGAGCAGTCGGCGAACCGTGCCGCGTCCTGCTCGTCGGCCGGCAGATCCCCGACGCCCACGGCGCCGGCGGCCGCCGCCTCGTAGTACTTGCGCGAGAGGCAGCCGAAGGCCAGGCCTGTCGTGGCCACCTTCGTGCGCCGCAGGAGATCGGCGAACTGGGCCTGGCCGCGACCGCCGACGAAGGGCGAGGTCTCCCAATACCCCGGGTGATCGAGGTCGACGACGTGGTACCGGTCCGCGAGCGATCGAGCGGCCCGCTTCACCCTGACGCGGACCGGATAGACCGACTCGGGCGTCTCGCAGCCGCAGACGAGCAGGTCGATGTCGCGGTCACCCCGCGGCTCGCCTGCAAAGAGCGAAGCGTCGAAACCCCAGGGCACGACGAGTGAACGGACACCGTGGCGCTCGAGCACGTCGCCGTAAGCGTCCAAGCGCGAGGGCGGATAGCTCAGCAGCACGGCGTCGGGCTGGTAGCGCTCGATGACCTCCCGGCGCTGGTCGAGCGCGCTGCCGAAGTCACCGAGGTGGAAGACCACCGGGCAGTGCGCACGCTCCGCCCCCGGCCACAACCGGTCCCACAGACCGGGGACGCCATGATGGAAGTCCGGAAGCAGGATGAGATCCGCGTCGACGTCGCGTGCGACGGCGTCCAGCGGGCGCCCGGCCACGTACCCGTCGAGCCCTGGGCCCCACAGCACAAGATCACACGCCTGCTCCAGCCAAAGCCACTGGTCGACGACGTTGGCGTCCATCGCGACCGACAGGACGTCGAGACGCTGCGGGATCAGGACGCGCAGGCGCTCACGGCTCACGCCGGGGTCTCCACGCCGACGATGTCGATCGCGCCGTCGTCGCCGATCATCACGCGCCCGCGGATCGCGGCGGGGGTGCCGAACGCGACGCTGAAGGGCGGCAGGTCCCGGTTGACCATGCTCTGCGCGCCGACGACGCAGTGGTGGCCGATCGTGACGCCGTGCAGGATGAGCGCCTGCGACCCGATGTAGGTGCAGTCGCCGACCTCGACCGGCGCGACGTCGAAGTCGGCGGTGTTGCCGCTCAGCGTGCGGCGGACGGCGTCGTGCGTGTAGATCTGGACGCCGGCGCTGATCGAGCACTGCTCGCCGATCGTGATCGAGGCCCGCAGCCCGTCGAGGATGGCCATAGGCCCGACGAACGTTCCCGCGCCGACCCTGACGTCGCCCATGATGATGGCGCTGTCGTAGACGCTGGCACCCTCGCCGAAGCCGAGTCGCCGCGCCCGCTCCCAACGATCGGTGAGCAGCTCCGGCAGGGGGAGATCGCGGTCGAACCGGGCGCGCATGTCGCCGGCGAGTCCGCCGTGGAGGGCCTGGAGCTGCGCGAGCAGATCGCTCACGCACAGACCTCCCGCACCGCGTCGATGATGCGCGCCTGCTCATCTGCGGTGAGGCCGGCGAACAACGGGATGGAGATGCTCACGGCATCGAGACGCTCGGCGGCGGGGAACCTCCCGGGTCTCCAGCCGGTCCGCTCGCGGTAGTAGCCGAGGGCGGGCAGGACCTGGGCCGCCTGCACCGCCTGGATGCCGCGCTCGTTGAGGTGCTCGCGCAGGGTGGGGGCGTCGACCCGCGCGCCGTCGAGCACCCGAACCGGGTAGGACTGCCAGCAGGGATCGCCCCCCGCCGGCACGGCGAGCGGCTCGATGCCGGGGAGGTCGGCGAACGCCTCCGCATAGCGTGCTGCCTGCGCTCGGCGCAGCCCGAGGATCTCGTCGATCCGCTCGAGCTGCACGAGCCCCAGGCGGGCCTGAAGGTCGGTGAGCCGGTAGTTGTAGCCGAGCAGGTCGAACGTCGGGTAGGTGCCGGCCTTGGCCTGGTGGCGGTCGTAGCCGGAGATCGCGGCACCGTGGTTGCGCTGCGCCCGGGCCTGCTCGAGCAGCGCGGGATCGTGGCTCGACAGCGCGCCGCCTTCGCCGGTCGTCACGATCTTGCGCGGGTGGAAGGAGAACGAGCCGGCATCGCCGAGGGCGCCGCAGGGCACGCCGTTGTAGGTGGCTCCGAGGGCGCAGGCCGCGTCCTCGAGCACCTTGAGGCCGTGCCTGCGCGCGAGCGCGTTGACCGCGTCCATGGGTGCCGGGATCCCGAAGAGGTGGACGGGGAGCAGGACACGGGTGCGGTCGGTGATCGCGGCAGCGGCCGAGCCGAGGTCGATCTGGGCGGTGTCGGGGTCCACGTCGCAGAACACCGGCGTGGCGCCGGTCTGCGCGACCGCGTGCGCCGTCGCGATGAACGAATAGGCCGGCACGACCACCTCGTCGCCGGGGCCGACGCCCCACGCCATGAGCGCGAGGTGCATTCCGGCGGTGCAGCTGGCGCACGCGATCGTCGGCGCGCCGGCCACGTCGCCGACGGCCTGCTCGAACTCCGCGACTGCCGGCCCCATGGTGATCCAGCCGGTGGTGAAGCACGCGCGCAAGGCCTCGAGCGCCGACTCGTCGACGTAGGGGCGTGCGATGGGGATGCGCTGCGTCGCGACGCTCACCGCGACGCCCCCGCGGGGACGGCGGCGGCGACCGCGTCGACGACGGCGGCGCGCTGCGCGTCCGTGAGGTCCGGGTGGACCGGGATCGACAGGACGCGGCGCGCCAACCGCTCGGCCCCTGCCAGCGAGCCGTGGCAGCGGGCGTGTCCCTCGACCGCGGGCTGGCGGTGGAGGGCCACGGGGTAGTGGACGCCGCTGGCGATGTCGCGCTCGCCCAGCGAGGCGGCCAGCGTCTCGCGGTCGTCGTCGAGCAGGATGTAGTGGTGATAGACGCTCGTGGCCGAGGGGGGCGCTTTGATGACCTCGAGCCCGAGAGCGTCGAACGCGGCGTCATATGCCGCGGCGTTCGCGCGCCGGCGCGCGTTCCAGCTGTCGAGGTGCGGGAGCTTCACCCGCAGCGCAGCGCACTGGAGCGCGTCGAGCCGGGCGGTCGTGCCGATCTCGCCGTGCAGGTACTTGTCGACCCGGCCGTGATCGCGCAGGCGCTCCACCCGCTCAGCGATGTCCGTACGGTTCGTGGTGAGCGCCCCGCCGTCGCCGAGCGCACCGAGGTTCTTGCCCGGATAGAACGAGAACGCCGCGGCGTCACCGACCGCACCGGCGCGAAGACCCTCGCGCGATGCGCCGTGCGCCTGGCATGCATCCTCGAGCAGGAAGAGCCCGTGTGCGTCGGCCAGGGCACGGAACCCGCGCAGGTCGACGCAGTGGCCGTAGAGGTGGACGGGCAGCAGCGCGGCGGTCCGTTCGGTGATGGCCGCCGCCGCGACGTCCGGGGTCAGCAGGCCGGTCGCAGGGTCAGGGTCGGCGAGCACGGGCGTGGCGCCGGTGTGCACGATCGCCTCGACCGTGGCCACGAAGCTCATCGCGCTCGTCACGACCTCGTCGCCCGGACCGACACCGGCGGCCTGCAGCGCGAGGGCCAGCGCGGCGGTACCCGAGCTGACGGTCACGCAACGCGCGGCACCGGTGTAGTCCGCGAAGTCGGCCTCGAAGGCCTCGACGGCGGGACCGCCGATGAAGCCGGTCGTGTCGAGCACCTCGGCGATGGCCGCGTCGAGCTCGGCGCGCAACGGCGCATGCTGTGCACCCAGGTCAAGCAGCTGCACGGGCATCCGGGTCCTCCTCGGGCTGGACGGGGGCCATGGGCTCGCCACCGAGGACCGAAGAGCGCTCGGCGGCCTCGAGGACGGCGACGACGTTGCGGCCGAGGCGGCCGCTGGAGAGCGGCTGGCGGCCCTCGACGATGGAGTCGGCGAAGTCCTCGATCTCGACCCGCAGCGGCTCGCGGCCGACGACCTGCGGCACCACGATGTCGCCCGAGCGCAGCTCGAGGTTGTGGCGCGCGAAGTCGGCGTGGATGATCGCCTCGAGCGGGTCCTCGTCGGTCCGCTCGACGCCCTTGTCGTAGATGCGCACCGGCATCTCCGGGTCGGTGTCGTCGTAGACCGCCATCTTGCGATCGCCGACGATCGTGAACTCGCGGACCTTGCGCGGGTCCAGGCGGGAGACGTGGACGTGTCCGACCGCGCCGCCGGGGAACGCCATCGTCACCATGCCGATGTCCTCCTGGCGATCCTCGATGAGCGAGAACTGCTGCGCGGAGACCATCGTCGGCGTCGCGCCGAGCAGGTAGAGGAAGATCGAGACGTCGTGGGGCGCGAGATCCCACATGGCGCTGGTGTCGCTGCGAATCGCGCCGAGGTTCAGCCGCTGCGAGTAGCAGTAGAGGATGGTGCCGAGCTCGCCGTCGTCGATGAGCCGGCGCAGCAGACGGACCGGGGCGCTGTAGAGAAACGTGTGAGCCGTCATGAGGACGAGCGCGCGCTCGTCGGCCAGCCGCTGGAGCTCGTCGCACTGCTCGGTCGTCATGGCCAGCGGCTTCTCGACCATGACGTGCTTGCCGGCGAAGAGCGCTGCGCGAGCCTGCGCGTAGTGGTCGCCGGCCGGCGTGGCCAGCAGGACGCCATCGATGTTGCCGTCTGCGAGCAGCGCGTCGAGCGAAGGAAACGTCCGAGCGCCGTACTGCTCGGCGGCGGCCGCGCGACGCTCGTCGGAGGCGTCGCAGACGGCAGCGAGTGTGCAGGTGGCTACGTCGGCGACGTTGCGGGCGAGCTTCGTGCCCCAATAGCCGAAGCCGACGAGCCCAATCCGGAGGGAGGAACTGGACATCTCTTCGAGTGATCGTCAGGGCGGCGGCGTTGCTTGAGCCGCCGCCCGGTGAGGTGTTCGCGTTCGCGCTCAGGCCGCCAGCTGCGTGCGGTGCCGGTGCTCGGCGCGCCAGTCGATGAGCCGCTGCAGCCCTTCGCGCAGCGCCACCTTGGCGGTGAAGCCGAGCTCCTCGGTCGCCTTGACCGGCGAGCCGATGCGGTGGGAGACGAAGCCGGGCCGGGCGGGCCCGAACTCGATGCCGAGATCCTGGCGGCCGGTGAGCTCCAGCAGCAGCTCCACGACCTCCTTCAGCGAGGTCCCGATGCCGGTGCAGACGTTGTAGAAGTCGTCGGTCGCGTCGCCCGTCGCGGCGCAGATGTTCGCCTCCGCGATGTCGCTGACGTGGACGAAGTCGTAGCACTGCGACCCGTCGCCGTTGATGACGGGCGCCAGCCCCTGGTCGATGCGGTCCAGGACCTTCATGACGAGCTGCATGTAGGCACCCTGGTAGTCCTGGCGCTCGCCGTAGACGTTGAAGTAGCGCAGCGCGACATAGTCGAGCCCGTGGCTGTGGTGGAACGCGCGGAGCATGTGCTCGTTGGCGATCTTGGCCGCGCCGTACAGCGTCGTGTTGTTGTAGGGGTGCTCCTCGACCATGGGGACGACCTTGGCGTCGCCGTAGACCGACGCCGAAGACGACGCGACGAGCCGCTTGACGCCGGCCTTGATGCAGGCCTCGGCGACGTTGAACGTGCCGTTGACGCAGACGTCCCACGTCGCGCGCGGGAACTGGACCCCGTGCAGGAGACCGAGCGCGGCGAGGTGGAAGACGATGTCGCGACCCTCCACAGCGTCGGCGAGGACGTCGGGCTGTAGTACGTCGCCCTTCATGCGGTGGACCTTGACACGCGGGTCACGCAGCGCTTCGCGGAGGTTGTCCTCCGAGCCGCGGAAGAAGTTGTCGTAGATGAGGATCTCCTCGACGTCCTCCGTCAGGAGGCGGTCTGCAACCGTCGAGCCGATGAGGCCGGCGCCGCCGACGAGGAGGATGCGGGCGTTCTGGAGGGAGGTCATGGCATGGGGATGGGGGTCGGGGTCGGAGTGCCGGCGTCCGCGAGCCAGGTGCTGAGCTGGTCGGGGTCGGGCGCGAGAACAGGGCGGCCGGCGTCACGCGCGAGCCGTGCGTGGCCGGCGTCGGCGCCGCTGAGTGCGACGAACCCGTCGCAGGCGACATGCAGGCCGGCGTCGCGGCCGGGCCAGGGCGTCTCGAGGCGTACGGCGATGTCGGCGCACGCCTCGAGATCAACGCCCACAGCCTCGACAGCGGCGAGGATCGCCGCCTCAACCGCATCCGGCGGCGTGAGCGCCGGGTCCGCGAGCAGGGTGAGTGACGCGATCGTCCCGGCGGGCGCCGCCTTGCTCCAGGCGACGAGGAGCCGCCGCAGCCCCGAGGGGTCCCCGCGCCAGGCCGGCGCGGCGAGCAGCCGCGGCGCGACCTCGTCGACGGTGAGCGTCGCCGAGGTCCGAGCGCCGCGCGCGGGCCGCGAGACGAGGTCGCGAACGTGCTGCGCGTAGCGGCCGCCGACCGCTTCCCAGCTCAGCTGTGCCGCCGCGTCGCGGCCGAGCGCGCCGCGGCGGGCGCGCTCCTGCGGTCCGGCGTCGAGCGCGGTCTGCAGGAGCTCGACGAGGTGCTCGACGTCGGGCTCGAGCTCCCAGGCGGGGGCGACGAGCGTGAACCGGCCGAGCTCGCGCGACGCGAACTCGCGGCGCGACGAGCGCAGCCGCCAGCCGGCGTCGGCCGGGCAGAACTCGTCGGTCGGCCCGCCGGCGGTGACGATGACCGGCAGGCCCGAAGCCATCGCCTCCAGCACCGGCATGGCGAAGCCCTCGCCGCGGTACGGGTGGACGAGGACGTCGCAGGAGCGGTAGAGCGCCTCGATCTCGGCGTCGGTGAGCGACTCGGTGAGGTGGACGACCGGCGGGCCGTTGCGATCCTCGGCCAGCCGCGCGACCTCGGAGCGGTCGCCGCGCCGGTAGATGCCGTCGGCGCCGTAGTCCTTGACGACGAGCTCGACGTCGTCGCGCCCGGCGAACGCCCGGACCCACGCCGACAGCAGGACGTCGATGCCCTTGCGCGGGATGACGCCGCCGACGAAGAGGAAGCGGGTGCGGCCCTCCGCGGAACCGAGCGCGTCGAGCGTCGGCCCGTCGGGGCGGAAGCGGTCGAGGTCGACGCCGTTGGGCACGACCTTCACGCGGTCGGCCTCGAGGCCCGCGTCGAGGTACATGCGCCGGACGAACTGCGACGGCACCCAGAGCTCGTCGACGACCGCCTGCAGCGGCTGCACCCAGTCCTCGGGGATCGAGCCGAACTCCCAGGGTTGGACGAGCGCGAGGTGACCGGACGCCGGCGGCGTGAAGTCCGGCGGCCACTGGTGGCGGACCTCGACGTCGGCCACCCGCGGCAGCGGCGCCGGAGCGGTGCCAGCGTCGGTCGCCCACCGCTGCGCGACGAGCCCCGGGTCGGCGTCGAGCCGGTCGACGACCTCGCGGTTGATGCGGGCGAGGCTCGTCGGGGTGGCCTGCTCGCCCGTCCAGCGGACGGCGAGCGGCGGCTCCTCGGTCACCGGGCACGGCCGCGCCCCGCCGTAGTAGGCCTCGAGCTCGTCGATCCAGGTCGCGAAGCCGCGCGGCGCCCCGATGCCCTCCTGGAGGCGCTCGAGCAGCCCCGGCTCGCCGGCGAGCCGGTCGAGCTGGGCGGCGAGGCCGTCGACGTCGCCGCCGTCGAACGCCAGCCCGTCGACGCCGTCGGTGATGCACTCGTTCAGGCCGCCCATCCGGGGGGCGATGACCGGCACCCGGGCGGCCAGGCATTCGCCGGCGGCCAGCGGCGCGCAGTCCCACCAGATCGACGGCAGCGCGGCGGCGTCGACCCCGGTGAGCAGGTCGGGCAGCTCGGCCGGGCTGAACGCGCCGTGCAGCTCGACGACGCCGCGGCGGTCGAGCGCGGTGAGGTGCTCGCGCATCTGCGGCGGCAACTCGCCGTGGATGCGAATGCGCACCGGCTGGGTCGTCCGCTGCGCCGCCTCGACGAGCAGCTGCGGGCCCTTGTGCGGGTAGGCGGAGCCGAAGAACCCGACGGTCAGCACGCCGTCGGCGGCGACGCGGCCGGGCGTGCGGTCGCGTCCGACGCGCTGCCAGGTCTCGTCCTGGGCGGGGACGCACTGCTGCACGACGTCGATCATCTCGGCCGGATAGCCCTGGGCGACGAGCGTGCGGCGGACCGCGTGCGAGACGGCCATGCAGGTCGTGATGCCGCGGGTGAAGCGGTCGCGGATGCCCTCGAACCGGGCGCGGTGCGCGTCGACGTCGTGGCTGCCGACGCACTCGGCGCAGTTGACGCCGCCGGCCGGGCCGTTGCAGAGGCTGCCGTCGCCGCGCAGCAGGTAGGCCCGCGGGCAGACGAGCCAGTAGTTGTGGGTCGTGAAGAACGACGGCACGCCGCGGGCGGCGGCCACGTCGATGAGCTGGGCGCCGAGGTTGTGGAGGTTGTGGAAGTGGACGACGTCGGGCGCGACGCGGTCGATCGTCTGGGCGAACGCCTCGGTGATCGGCGGGTCGTCGAGCTCGCGCAGCGGGTTGCCGAGATCCCAGAGGCCGTGGTCGCGGTTGTGGACGCCGACGAGGCGCACCCCGTCCTCCTCCCACTCGCGCACCGCGTAGGGCACGCCGGAGGGGTCGGGCTTGACCGCCGCGTGGAAGACCGTGACGTCCCAGCCGCGGCGCACGAGCTCCTTGGCGGCCAGGCGCGGGATCGTCGTGCCGCCGCCGCTGTCGTTCCACCCGAAGGCCGTCATGAGCAGCTTGCCCCTGTCGCGGCGCGGTGCGGGTGGATCAGCCAGCCTGGTGGCGCGTTCGCGCAGCGTGACGGCCAGCCGCGGCGCCGCCGGGTCACGCCGGTCCACGGCATCCGCGAGCAGCTCGAGCGCCCGGCGCTCGGCAGCGGCCGAGTGCAGCACCGGCCAATCGAGCTCGGGCACGAGGTCGCGCAGCGTCGTCCGATCGACCGCCGCGCAGAGGGCGGCCTCCACGGCGTCCGCGGCGATGTGGCGGGCGGCGGCCGGAATGGTCGCCAGCGGCGCCCCGCCGACGTGGCGGATCCGCCCGGACGCGGCGAGGCGCAGATGAAGATCGAGATCCGAGGGGCCGCCTCCACCGGCCGCCTCGAGGGCGCGGCGGCTCATGAGCCGCGTTGCGGGCGCGACCGGGTCGGCGGTGCGCACGAGCCGGCGCAGCAGCTCGCCGGGACCGAGGTCGTAGCCCTGGTGGCGCCCGCGCTGGACGCCGGCGCCATCGACGAGCGTCGCGTCGCCGTGGACCATCGCCGTCTCGGGATGCGCGTCGAAGACGGTGACCTGGCGGGCCACCGCGTCGCCGGCGAGCCGGTCCTGTGGTGACAGCACGGCGACGAGCTCGCCGCGGGCGTGAGCGAAGACCGTGTCGAGGGCCGCGCGCTCGTCGGCGCCCGGCGGCAGCGCGACGACGCGGACGCGCGGATCGTCGGGCCGACCCTCGACCGTCGGAGCCACCACGAGCACCTCGAGGTCCGCGTAGGTCTGCTGCAGGCAGCACTGGACCGCCTCGGCGAGGGACGTGTCGCGGGCAGACGTCGCGACACCGAGCGTGACGCGCGGCGAAGAGGGCATCCACACCGGTAGTCGGCAGGGCTTCAGGTCCGGTTTAGGCGAGCCTCGGTAGCCTGACGCCGCGAATGCTGCCGACCGCGCTGCTGATCCTTGCCTCGGTCACCGACACGCTGGCCGAGTGGGTGACCTCCGTCGTCGACGATCTGGGGCTGCCGGGGATCTTCCTCCTCATGGCGCCCGAGAGCGCGTGC
Organism: Solirubrobacterales bacterium; assembly: GCA_040255945.1. GTDB lineage: Bacteria > Actinomycetota > Thermoleophilia > Solirubrobacterales > Solirubrobacteraceae > Baekduia. Next base: position 19,139 of record JBDZVZ010000031.1, read on the forward strand.
ATCCCGATCCCGTCGGAGCCGACGATGCTCTTCTCCGGGTTCGCCGCCTCCGACGGGGCGTATCCGTGGTGGGCGGCCGCGCTCGTCGCGTCGGTCGCCAACGTCGTCGGCTCGTGGATCGCCTGGGCGGCCGGCTACTACGGGCGCATGGAGCTGCTCGAGCGCCAGAAGCTCGTCCACATCAGCCCCAAGCACCTCGAGTGGGCCGACCGGTTCTTCGCCAAGTACGGCGACGTGGCCGTGTTCTTCAGCCGCATGCTGCCGATCGTGCGGACGTTCATCTCGCTGCCGGCGGGCATCGCGCGGATGCCGTTCTGGCGCTTCACGATCCTGACGTTCCTCGGCGCCCTGCCCTGGAACACGGGGCTCGTGCTGGCCGGCTTCGCGGCGCGCGAGAACTGGGAGGACCTTCGCGGCTACCTCCATCTCATCGACTACACCGTCGTCGTGGTGATCGTGGCCGGCGGCGGCTACCTGGCCTTCCGCTGGTGGCGGGCGCGCCGGCGCAAGCTCGCCACGGATGCGGCGTAGGCCGCCGCTGACGGTCGCCCAGGCCACGGCGCTCGGCCTCCTGCACGGTCCGGCCGAGCTGCTGCCGGTCTCGTCGTCGGCGCACACGGGGCTCGTCCCGTTCCTGCTCGGCTGGCGCTACGGCGAGCTGGCGCCTGACCTGCGCAAGAGCTTCGAGGTCGCGCTGCACGCGGGGACGCTCGGCGGCTTGGCCGTCCTCGTCCGGCGGCCGCCGCTGCGGCTGGCCGTTCCCGCGACGCTCCCGGCGGCCGTGGCCGGACTGACGCTCGAGGGGCCGATCGAGCGGCGGCTCGGCGGGGTGCGCTTCACCGCGGCCGGCCTCGTCGCCGGGTCGGCGCTGCTCGTCGCCGCCGACCGGACCGCCGACGGCAGGCGGACCGCCGACGAGGTGACCGTCGCCGACGGGGTCGTGCTCGGGCTCGCCCAGGCGCTGGCGCTCGTGCCCGGGCTGTCGCGCACCGGCATGACGGTCGCGGCCGCCCGGCGCCGCGGCTTCACGCGGACGGCCGCGTTCGAGCTCGCGCGCCAGGCCGGCCTGCCGGTCATGGCCGGCGCAACGCTGCTGAAGGGCACACGGCTCGTCCAGCGCGGCCTGCCGGCTGAGCTGCGCGCGCCGTTCGCGGCCGGCACCGTCGCCGCCCTCGGCGCCACGCTGGCCGCCGCCCCGCTGCGCCGGGTGACGGCGATCGCACCGATCGCCGCCGAGCGGGTCGCGCTCGCCGCGGCGGCGCTGGCGCGTCTGCCGCGATCTCACGGCGCCCGCCAGCGCTCGGCGCCACCGAGAAGGTAATACCTGGTATACTGGCGCCCTATGGCGAAGGTCATGATCTCTCTGCCCGACGATCTCCTCGCCCAGGTCGACGCTCGCGCCAACGAGCACGGCAGGTCTCGCAGCGCGGCGCTGCGCGAGCTCGCCGAGGCGGCGCTGGGCGAACGTCAGCGTCAACTGGGCGTGCGGATGACCGAGCTTCAACGCGGCGCCTCCGGGCACGGCGGCAACGCCGCCGCGGTGATCAAGGCCGAACGGCCCGAGTGATCTTCCTTGATGCCAGCGTGCTGCTGGCCGCGGAAGACACCGACGACGAGCACCATGGGACCTCCGCGGCGCTGCTGGAAACCGGCGCACTCGCGACGCTCGATCTGGCCGTCTACGAGGTCGTCAACGTCGCCGAGCGCCGCTGGCGCGACGCGGCCGCCAGCGATCGCCTGCAACACCGGGTATGGGCGATCGCAGAGCTGGGCATCCTCGTTCGCGTCGACTCCGAGCTCACCAAGCACGCGGCTGAGCTCGCGCGCGAGCACGAGCTCAGCGCCTACGACGCCGCCTACGTCGCGGCGGCGCGGCGGCTTGGCGCACCACTTGCCAGCTGCGATCAGCGCGACCTCGTCTCGGGCGGGCTCGCGGAGCTGCCGGCAACGCTGCTCGGCCGGTGAGGACGCTCGCCGCTGCGGCGCTGGCGCGTCTGCGACGATCCGCGACATGAGCGATGCGTACGCTGCCGCCGGCGTCGACACCGACAAGGCCGACGAGGGCGTCGGCGCCCTCGTCTCGGTCCTGAAGACGATCGAGCTCGACCAGCCGTCACGGTCGGTCGTGCCCAGCGGCCACTACGCCTCGGTCCTGCGGGTCACGCCGGAGCTCGGCATCGCGATCGCCACCGACGGCGTCGGCTCCAAGCTCGTCGTCGCCGAGCAGGCCGACCGGCTGGAGACCGTCGGCATCGACTGCGTGGCGATGAACGTCAACGACATCGTCTGCGTCGGCGCCGAGCCGATCGCGCTCGTCGACTACCTCGCCGTCGAGGAGGTCGACAGCGGCCGGCTGGGGCGTATCGGGCAGGGCCTGAAGGCCGGCGCCGAGGCGGCCAACTGCGAGATCCCCGGCGGCGAGCTCGCGGTCATCCCCGAGCTCATCCGCGGCCATCCCTCGCCGCACGGCTTCGACCTGTGCGCGACGGCGATCGGCACCGTGGCGCTCGACGCGATCGTCGACGGCGCGCAGATCGCGCCGGGCGACGCGCTCATCGGGATTCCGTCCAGCGGCCTGCACTCCAACGGCTACACGTTGGCCCGGCGGGCGGTGCTCGAGGACGGCGGGCTCGCGTTGGACGACACGCCCGACGAGCTGGGCGGCGCGAGCGTCGCCGACGGGCTGCTCGAGCCGACCGTCATCTACGTCCGGGCGGTCGTCGACCTGCTGCGCTCCGACATCCCGGTCCACGCGCTGGCCCACATCACCGGCGGCGGCGTCATGAACCTCCTGCGCATCGGCGGCGACCGCGTCGGCTACGAGATCACCGACCCGCTGCCCGTCCCAGGCATCTTCGAGCTCGTCGCGCGGCTCGGCGGCGTCGCGCCCGCCGAGATGTGGGAGGTCTTCAACATGGGCTGCGGGTTCGTCGCCACCGTGCCGGCCGACCGCGCCGACGAGGCGGCCGCCCTGCTGGGCGCCCACCACGAGGGCGCGCGCCGGATCGGCACGGTGACCGACGGGGCGGGCACCGTCGAGCTACCGTCCCTCGGCCTGCGCTACCCGGTCCGCTGAGCATGCGCCGCGCGCCGGTTGCCGAGCTCCGCGGACGCCGCGTCCTCATCACCGGCGCGGCGAGCGGCATCGGACGGGCGACCGCGGTCGCCGCGGCGCGTGAGGGCGCGCAGCTCGTGCTCACCGACCGCGACGACGACGGATTGCAGGCGGCCGCGCGCGAGATCCGCGACGGCGGCGGCACCGTCCTGACCGCGCAGGCGTTCGACGTCTCCGACCACGACGCAGTGCGCGCGTTCGCCGAGGCGGTGCACGCCGAGCACGGCAGCATGGACGTCGTCATGAACGTCGCCGGCATCTCGACCTGGGGCGCGGTCGAGAACCTCGAGCACCACCACTGGCGGCGCACGATCGACATCGACCTCATGGGGCCGATCCACGTCATCGAGTGCTTCGTGCCGCCGATGATCGAGGCCGGTCGCGGCGGTCACCTCGTCAACGTCTCGTCGGCGGCCGGGCTCTTCGGCCTGCCCTGGCACGCGCCCTACAGCGCGGCGAAGTTCGGCCTGCGCGGGGTGTCGGAGGTGCTGCGCTTCGACCTGCGCCGTCACGGCATCGGCGTGAGCCTCGTCTGCCCGGGTGGGGTCGACACGGGCCTCGTCCGGACCGTCGACATCGTCGGCGTCGACCGCGACGACCCGCACTTCACCAAGCTCACGGGACGCTTCCAGCGCCACGCGGTCACGCCCGAGCAGGCGGCGAAGGCGATCCTCGACGGCGTGCGCCGCAACCGCTACTGGGTCTACACGTCGCGCGACATCCAGCTCGGCCACTTCGTCCAGCGCAAGCTCGAGTGGCCCTACACGCTCGTCATGCGCAAGGCCAACGACGTCCTCGTCCGTGCCGCCGAGCGCACGCGGCGGTCCTGAACGCCTTGCTTGCCTTTACTCTTGGGCGCTAGAGTAAAGGGGTGAGCGCGGTCTCTCGCAAGAACCAGGTGACGATCCCCGCCGAGGCGATGCGCGAGGCGGGAATCGCTCCGGGAGACGACGTCCGGATCCGCAGCGTCGGTCCCGGCCGATTGGAGCTCGTCAAGAGCGATGAGCTCATCGAAGAGTACGCCGGGGTCTTCGACGACGAGGTCTACCCACCCGGATACCTCGACGAGGTCCGGGCCGGATGGGCGTAGCCGTCTTCGACAGCGACGTCGTCATCGGCTACCTCAACCGCAACGACGCGCACCACGACGAAGCCCGACAGCTCGTGCGTCGGGCAGCGGCGCCCCGGACCCGGCGCCAGATCTGCGCGGTGACGCTCGCCGAGGTGCTCGTCGGCCCGCTCCGGGCGGGCAGAGCACAGACCATCTGGGACATGGTGGCCGGCTTGTCGTTCGAGATCATCCCCGCCGACACCGGGCTGTCGACCCGTGCGGCTGCCGTGCGAGCCGAGAAGAACCTCAAGCTTCCAGACGCCTTCGCGGTGGCCACGGCGTTGGCCGCACAGCGAGGTGGCAGCGACGACGTTCGGCTCGAGACCTTCGACCAGGATGTCCGCAAGGCCTACCCGGACCTGGTCGACGGCTGAGCGGCGTCAGCCGAGGCGGACCCAGCCGGTCGCGCCGTCGCCGTCGGGGCCGTGGACGCGGCGGGTGACCATGTTGGAGGAGTTGCCCTCGATGGTGTGGATCTTGCCGTCGGCGTCGACGGACTCGACGATGCCGATGTGGGTGCCGTTCCAGACGATGAGGTCGCCCGGGTTCGGCGGACCCGACGATGCCGGGACGGCGCGGCCCGTGCGCTGGCCCCAATCCCACGCGGAGGCGACGGCGCCGAAGCCCTGGCCGGCCTCGCCGAGCGGCGCGCCCGCCTGCTGGGCCGCCCACGAGACGAAGTAGGCACACCATGGGCCGACGCCGCTGCCGGCGGTCGCCTGGCGGTACTGGGCGATGCGCGGCGAGTCGTTGGAGCCGGGCGGCTGCTCGGTGACCCCGACCTCGGCCTGGGCGGCCTGGAGCGCCCGCAGGCCGGCCGACGACCCGGCTTGCGCGGTGGCGCCCGGCGGCAGCGCGGCGGCAGTGGCCAGCGGGGCGGCCGTCTGCTGGGCGAGCGTCGTCGCGAACGACGACGAGCCGCCCGGTGCGACGGGCGGCGGGGGTGCAGCGGGCTGCAGGGCGCCGTGCAGCGCCTCGATGCGGGCCATGACGGCCTCGACGCTCATTCCCCCGGGACGGTCGGCCGACGCCGGCGCGACTTGAACCGGGTTCGTCAGGCGCCGATCAACGCGGGACGGGCGGCCATCCCTGGCCGCCCGTCCGCACTGATCCGTCCCCTGAGGGCCTCAGGCCCCCGGAGGTGGGTGGGCTCCCGGACTAGCGCAGGAGCTGCAGCACCTGCTGCGGCGCCTGGTTGGCCTGCGCCAGCATGGACTGGCCGGCCTGGGCGAGGATCTGGTTCTTGGTGAGGTTCACCATCTCCTCGGCCATGTCGACGTCGCGGATGCGCGACTCGGCCGCCGTCAGGTTCTCCTGGTAGGCGCCCGCGACGCTCAGCGCGTTCTCGAGCCGGTTCTGGACCGCGCCGAAGGTGGAGCGCTGGGCGCTCACCGCGGCGATGGCGGTGTCGATCTCGGAGATGTCGCCCGTGCCCGTCGTCGACAGCGAGTAGTACGCGGTGCCGAGCGTCGTGCCGAGGCTGATCAGCGAGACCGAGATGGTCTGGCCGTCGTTGGCGCCGACCTGGAACGTCACCGAGCCGCTCGCGCCGAGCAGCGTGATGCCGTTGAACGCGGCGGACGAGCCGATGCGCTCGACCTCGGACGCCAGCTGGTTGATCTCCGTCTGGATCGCGTCACGGCCAGCCTGCGAGAGCGTGCCGTTCTTCGACTGGACGGCCAGCTCGCGGATGCGCTGGAGCATCGAGTGGACCTGGTCGAGCGAACCCTCAGCGGTCTGGACGAGCGAGACGCCGTCCTGGATGTTGCGCTGCGCCATGGCGAGGCCACGGACCTGCGCCCGCATGCCCTCGGAGATCCCCAGGCCGGCGGCATCGTCGGCGGCCTTGTTGATCCGGTAGCCCGAAGACAGGCGCTCCATCGACTTCGAAACCGAAGACGAGATGTTGTTCAGGTGGCGGTAGGCGTTGAACGCCTCCACGTTGGTGGTGATGCGAAGGGACATGCGTCGATCTCCTTGATGACGTAGTCGGGTGCCCCAGAGCGACTCCATGTCGCTCTCTGTGTCTGGGCCTGATGATCGGCCCTGCGCTGCTGTCGCTTGAGCCGGCGTCCAGACGATCTGGACGTTCGTCGTCCGCGCTCAGACTGTCACGTCGATGTGCGGGCGGCCGTCGTCGGGCGGCGGCTCGCGATGCGGCTTGCCCGGCGGCCTGCGACGCTTGCCGGCGCCGTCGTGGCCACGCTTCTCGGTCGAGCTCTCGTTGCGCCGGACGGCCGGGACGGCGTCGGTCCGCCGCTCGATCGGTCGCAGGGGGTCGATGCGCTCGGTCACCGGTCAGCGCCTCGCGGTCAGCCGGCGCCCGCCTGGGCCCGGGCCTGCTCGGCCTGCGCGGCGGCATCCTCGGCGCGACGCTGACGTTCGGCCTCGCGGCGCTCCGCGTCGGCGATGAGCTGACGGCGAAGGCTCTCGATCTGGGCGAGCGCGAGCTGGCGCCAGACGACGACGGCCAGGGCCCAGCCGGCGACATAGCCGACGATCCCGCCGACCAGCGAACGCCAGAGCAGGTCGCCCAAGGGCAGCCCCGCGCGCTGCGAGAGCAGCGCGACCAGCCCGAACGCCCCCAGCCCACCCCACGCCTTGGCGGCGGCGATGTGGCGCCGGGCGCGCGGGTGGGCGCTCAGGCGGATCCCGGTCGTGTCGGCCGCGGCGCTCACGTCAGGTGATCCTCCGGCGCTGCTCGCGCGACATCTCGAAGGCGAGCTGGGTGACGCGGATGCGCTCGGTCTCGTCGAGCGAGTCGAACTGGATGCCGGCCCGGTAGCCGTCGAGGACGCGGGCGACGTGCCCGGTGCCGCGGATCGGCGGCTCGTCCGGGTCGACCTTGAGCGCGAACTTCACCGGCTCGCCGACGCGTGCGCCGGTGATGCCGTTGACGAGCATGCCGCCGCCGGAGATGTCGAGCGCCTGCGCCTGGGTCACATCCGGTTGATCGTCACCGGAGAGCGTCAGCTCCAGCGGCAGCGTCACCGTCGCGCGCACGAACTCGCGGCGGCGCAGCAGCTGCGGCCGGCCGCCCTTGTGGGAGAAGCGCACCATGTCGCGGTGCTGGGCGCCGTGCCCGTCGAGGCGGCCATGCAGGCGGGCGACGCCGTCGTCGTTGATGAACTCGAGCATGAGCGCGGTCCGCTCGAGCATCGCCTGCGGGGTCGCGGGCACTTCCAGCAGCGTCAGGTCGTACCAGCCGGGCCCCTCGCCGTCGACACGCGCCAGCACCTGCTCGCTCTGCGGGACGCTGAGCAGCAGCTCGTCGCCGGGCTGGGGCAGCAGGCGCCTCATGGCACCAGGCAGCGGGCGAGCTCGAGGGCGGCGGCGGGCTTGAGGCCCGCGTCGACCGCTTGACCGCGCGCGAGGTACGAGAGCGGCAGGCGCGCGTCGATCGCCAGACCGATGACCGTGCCGAGCTGCTCGGTCTCGTCGGTGTGGGTCAGCGCGAGCGCGTCGACGCCGAGCTCGCGCACGCCGCGGACGAGCTCGCGGGCGGCGTCGGGGCCGATCGTCGCCGGGACCGCGAGGTGCAGCTCGTCGGGGGCCAGGGCCCGCAGCTCGGCGCCGAGCGCCTGCAGCTCGCCGGGGTTGCGCGGGCTCACGCCGGGCGTGTCGACGATGACGAGGCCCTCGCCGCGCAGCCCGGCGACCTTCGCGGCGCCCTCCGCGCCGGAGGCGACGGCGTGCAGGTCGGTGCCGTAGGGGGCGAGCAGGCGGGTGAGCTCGGAGCCCTCGTCGGGGCTGTGCAACGTGACGACGGCGACGGGAAGGTCGCTGTGGCGGGCATAGGCGGCGGCCAGGCGGGCGACGCAGCGGGTCTTGCCGGCGCCGCCCGGGCCGACGAAGCCGACGACGCCCGGCCCGTGGCGCAGGGGCAGGATCGGGATGCGGCGCGCGAGGGCCTCGAGGACGAGCTCGCGCGGGTCGGCGTCGGGGGTGAAGGGCAGCAGGCCGAGGATCGCCTCGGTGGCGACGGTCTCGGCGAGCTCGGGCCGCAGGCCGCGGCCGGCCATCCGCGCCGCGGCGTCGCGCGCCACCGGCCCGACCGGAACCGCCGCGGCCGTGCCTGGCACGCTGGTGCCTGGCACCGTGGGGTCGGGGTGCGACGGCGGCTCGAGGAAGAGCTCCTGCTCCTCGACGACCGGCTCGGCGTCCATGACCGGCTCGGCGTCCATCACCGGCTCGGGCTCGGGCTCCGGCACGGGCGTCGTGGCCTGGAGGAAGTCGAAGGCTCCGGTCGGCTGGTCGACGTCGACGACGGGCTCCGCGGACGCGGGCGCGGGCGCGGGCGCGGGCGGCTCGGGCGCGCGCTCCGCGCGCAGCGCCCGCTCGTCGTCCTCGGGCTCCAGGCCCGCGTTGAAGAGCGCCGCCAGCCCGCGCGACTGCTGGGGCGGGGCGGGCGGGAAGAGGTCGTCGACGCTGACATCGGCCGCCGAGGGCAGCGCGTCGATCTGCGGTCCGACCTCCGGCCGCGGCCGCAGGTCCTCGGCCTCCTCCTCCTGGCGCTGGTGGGCGGCCGCGAGCTGCTCGCGGAACGCCTGGGCCGCCGCGGTCGACTCGCCGGGCCGCACGTCGACCTCGATCTCGCGCTTGGCGAAGAAGCCGCCGACGCCGCCCGACGTCGTCTCGCGCCGTCCGATGATGACGGCGTCGTCGCCGAGCTCCTCGCGGATCCGCGGGACGAGCTCCTCGAGCGAGCGGCCGCGGTAGGTGTAGGTCGGGGATTCCTGGGTCATGCTTCAACGACTCCGATGGTCTCAACGCTGATCCCGGGCGTGATCTCGTTGTAGGCGCACACCGAGAGCTGCGGGAGGGCCTGCTCGCAGAGCCGCCGCAGGTGCCGCCGCACGCGCGACGAGCAGATCAGCACCGGTCGGCGGCCGCGGGCCACGGCCTGGTCGACATGGTTCGACAACGCGTGCACCAAAGCCTGCGCGCGCGAGGGATCCATCGCCAGGTATTCGCCGTCCGGGGTCTGGGCGATCGACTCCGACACCTCCTGCTCGGTCGTCGGGTCGAGCGTCAGCGCGCGCAGCGTGCGCTCGGCGTCGAGGTAGGGCGTGACGATCGTCCGGCCCAGCGCCTGCCGGGCGTATTCGGCCAGCAGGTCCGGGTCGCGGGTGACGCGCGCCCGGTCGCCGACGGCCTCGACGATCGCGCCGAGGTCGCGGATCGACACGGCCTCCCGCAGCAGGGCCTGCAAGACGCGTTGCAGCTCGCCGACCGACAGCAGGTCGGGGATGACCTCGTCGACGACGGCCGCGTTGGTCTCCTTGAGCGTGTCGAGCAGCATGCGCACGTCCTGGCGGGTGAGCAGGTCGGCGGTGTGGCGCCGGATCGTCTCGGTGAGGTGCGTGACGACGACGCTCTCGGCGTCGACGACCGTGTACCCGAGCGCCTCGGCCTCGGCACGCTGCGCGTCCGGGATCCACACGGCGGCCATGCCGTAGGCGGGCTCGGTCGTGGGCACCCCGGCGAGCGTGCCGACCGCGTCGCCCGGGTCCAGGGCGAGCTGGTGGCCGGCCATGATGTGGCCGCGGGCGACCTCGGTGCCGCGGACCTTCACGACGTATTCGTGGCTCTGCAGCCCGACCTCGTCGTGGATGCGGACCGACGGGATGATCGTCCCGACCTCGGCGGCGATCTGGCGGCGCACCGCGGAGACGCGCTGCAGCAGCGAGCCGCCCGCCGAGCCGTCGACCATCGGCACCAGCCCGAAGCCGATGCAGAGCTCGAGCGGGTCGAGGGTCAGCGCGTCCTGGACCTGGTCGCGCGGGTTGGCCGGGATGACCGGCGCCGCCGCGGCGACGGCCGCCTCCTCGGCCTCCTTGGCGGCCTGCTGGTCGGCCGCCTTGCCGAGCGACCGGCCGATCAGGAAGAAGGCGACGCCGATGACGATGAACGGGATCTTCGGCAGGCCCGGCACGAGCGCCATGAGGCAGATGACCGCGCCGGCGACCATCGGCGCCTTCTTCTGGCCGGTGATCTGCTTGGCGACGTCGCGGCCGAGGTCGTTGTCCGACGCCGACCGCGTGACGATGATGCCGGTGGCGACCGAGATGAGCAGCGCCGGGATCTGGGCGGCGAGGCCGTCGCCGATCGTCAGCAGCGAGAAGTGGTGGGCGGCGTCGCCGAACGACCGCTTCTGCATCATCACGCCGATGACGATGCCGCCGATGAGGTTGATGAGCGTGATGAGCACGGCGGCCATCGCGTCGCCCTTGACGAACTTCGAGGCGCCGTCCATCGCGCCGTAGAAGTCGGCCTCCTGGGCGATGACCTCGCGGCGCCGCTTGGCCTCCTCGTCGGTGATCGTGCCGGCGTTGAGGTCGGCGTCGATCGCCATCTGCTTGCCGGGCATCGCGTCGAGGGTGAAGCGCGCCCCGACCTCGGCGACGCGTCCGGCGCCGGCGACGATGACGACGAACTGGATGACGACGAGGATGAGGAAGACGACGAGGCCGACGACGACGTTGCCGCCGACGACGAAGTTGCCGAACGCCTCGACGACGTGGCCGGCGTCGCCGTGCAGGAGGATGAGCCGGGTCACGCTGATGTTGATCGCGAGCCGGAAGAGCGTCGTGAGCAGCAGCAGCGACGGGAACGCCGAGAAGTCCAGCGCCCGCGGGATGTACAGGGTCGTGACGACGATCGCCAGCGCCACCGAGATGTTCAGCGTGATGAGGAGGTCCAGCAGCAGCGGCGGCAGCGGGACGATCATCATCACGACGACCATCACCACGACACCGGCGGCGATGAGGTCGGTGTACTTCGAGACCTTGTTCAGGATGTCGTTCATGCAGCGGCGAGCTTTCTGCGGTTCGCGATGCGGTAGACGTAGGCGAGGACCTGCGCGACGGCCTGGAAGAGCTCCTCGGGGATCTCCTGGCCGACCTCGACGGTCGCGTGCAGCGAGCGGGCCAGCGGCGGGTCGGGCACGATCGGCACCCCGGCCTCGCCCGCGATCTCGCGGATCTTGAAGGCGAGATGGTCCATGCCCTTGGCGACGACGACCGGCGCCGCGCTCTGGCCGTCGTAGCGCAGGGCGACGGCGTAGTGGGTCGGGTTCGTGACGACGACGTCGGCGGTCGGGACGTCGGCCATCATGCGGGCGCGCGCCGCCTCCATCTGACGGCGGCGGATCGCGCCCTTGATCTCGGGCGGGAGGTCCTGGTTCTTGGCCTCGTCCTTGACCTCCTGCTTGTCCATCTTCAAGGACTTCTCGGTGCGGTAGCGCTGGTAGAAGTAGTCGATGAACCCGATGACGAGGTAGACGAGCGCGGCGCGCAGCGCGATCGCGCGCAGCTCGCCGGCGATGCGCGAGGAGAGCTCGATCGGCGAGATGCCCAGCAGACCCGCCGTCTCGGTGAGGTGCGGCAGCAGCGACGCGAGCACGACCGCGGCGACGACGACGATCTTCAGGAGGTTCTTGCCGGTCTCGAAGAGCGCGTTGGGGCCGAAGAGGTTCTTGAAGCCGTTGATCGGGTTCAGCCGCTTGGGGTCGGGCCGCAGCACCTTGGGGTGCGGCTTGATGCCGACCTGCAGGGCGCCGATGACGATGGCGGCCAGCGCGCAGACGAGAAGGATCGGCGCCACGCTGCGGGCGGGCGGCCCGAGGGCCGAGCCGAGGACGGCGCCGACCGACGAGGTCTGGACGACCGACGGGTCGGCGGCCTGCACGAGCGCGCCGCGCATGACGTCGCCGAGCGCCTGCGCGAGCCGCGGGCCGGCGATGCCGAGCGCGAAGATGCCGCCGAGCAGGATGACCGCGCCCTGGAGGTCCTGGGACTTGGCGACGGTGCCCCGGTCGCGCGCCTCTGCTCGGCGCCGCGGTGTCGGCTTCTCGGTCTTCTCCCCCGCCATGGCTCACCCCACCCGCAGCGTTCGGAGGGCCACGCCGACGTCGGTCTGGAGCTCGTCGGCGAGCCAGCCGGCGAAGAACGGCAGCGTCGCGCCGATGAGCAGCAGGCCGAACGTGACCTTCGCCGGGAACCCGACCTGGAAGACGTTGAGCTGCGGCATGACGCGCGAGATGACGCCGAACGCCGCGTCGGTCAGCACGAGCGCGAGCATGACCGGGCCGGCGATCTGCACCGCCGACGTGAAGATCTTCACGAACGCCTCCCCGGCGCCGGAGACCATGTGGCCGAGCGACGGGAAGTCGGTGAGCCCGACGACGTCGTAGGTGCGGGCGAGGCCCTCGATGACCCATCCATCGCCGCCGATCGCGATGAAGATCAGGACCGCGACGAGTCCGTAGGTCGTGCTCAGGACCGTCGACTGAACGCCGTTGGACGGGTCGACCATGCCGCCGAACGAGAAGCCGATCATGTAGTCCAGGAACGTGCCGGCGACGGTCACCGCCGCGAAGAGCGCGCCGAGCACGAACGCGAAGGAGAAGCCGACGAGGATCTCCTTGGCGACGAGCTCGCCGATGCTCAGCACATCGGTGGGCAGCGTGCCGCCGCGCAGGACGACCGGCGACAGCCCGATGGCCAGCGCGACGGCGATGATGCCGCGCACGCGCGCGGGAACCATCTTGCTCGAGAACAGCGGGGCGAGCACGAAGAGCGGCGACAGCCGTGCGAGCACGAGGAAGAAGGCGAGCACCTGCTGCTCGCCGAACTGCGCCAGCAGCTCCGTCCCACCCTGGCGCAGGTCGGGCATCAGCCGACGTAGTTGGGGATCGACGACCACAGCTCGGCCGTGAAGCCGAGCAGCTGGTTGAGCATCCAGGGGCCGCCGACGACGAGCACGACGGCCATCGCGAGCACCTTCGGGATGAAGACCAGCGACTGCTCCTGGATCTGCGTGACGGCCTGGATGATCGAGATGATCAGGCCGACGACGAGGCCGACGAGCAGGATGGGCAGGGCGAGCTTCAGCGACAGGGTGGTGGCCTGCACGGCGAGGCTGATGACGGTGTCCTGGTTCATCAGTGGAACGACTCCACGAGCGAGCGGGTGACGAGGTCCCATCCGTCGACCAGGACGAACAGGAGGATCTTGAACGGCAGCGAGATGAAGGTCGGCGGCAGCATCACCATGCCCATCGACATGAGCGTGGAGCCGACGACGAGGTCGATCACGAGAAACGGCAGGAAGATCAAGAAGCCGATCTGGAACGCCGTCTTGAGCTCGCTGATGATGAAGGCGGGGATGAGGACGTGGGTGGGCACGTCGGCGCGCGTCTTCGGACGGTCGATCTTCGCGAGCTTCACGAAGAGCGCGAGGTCCTTCGTGCGCGTCTGGCGGAACATGAACTCGCGCAGCGGCTTCTGGCCGCGGTCGAGCGCCTGCTCCTGGGTGATCTGGCCCTTGGTGAGCGGGTCGATGGCGTCGGTCTTGACCTGCGTGAACGTCGGCGCCATCACGAAGATCGTCAGGAAGAGGGCGATGCCGACGAGGACCTGGTTGGGCGGCGCGGTCGGCGTGCCCAGGCCGGTGCGGATGAAGCCGAGGACGACGAGGATCCGCGTGAACCCGGTGACGCAGAAGAGCATCGCCGGGATGAGCGTGACCGCCCCGATGAGGATGAGCAGCTGGACGGCGTTGCCGCCGTCGGCGGTCATCGCAGCGTCCTCTCGCGCAGCTTGGAGAGCAGGTCGCCGACGAGCCCGCCGGGACCGACCGGACGCGCCCGGCTGTCGATGACGTCGCCGGCCTCGAGCTGCTCGGGGGCGAGCAGGCCGAGCTCGCGCGCCTCGTCCTCGCTGTAGGTGCGGATCGGGACGACGCCCTGCTCGGCGCTGCCGACGAGGACGAGCTCGCGCCCGGCGCGGATGAGGTGCACCGAGCGGCCGGGGCCGAGCGGGACGCTCGCCTCGGCGCTCAGGCCGAAGCCGACCGAGCGCTCCTCGCGCGAGGCCTTCATCTGCCGCATGACCCAGGTCAGGCCGTAGATGACGGCGACCACGACCGCGAGGCCGACGAACGTGCGGGCCAGCGAGCCGCCGCCGGAGCCGACCTGGGCGTGGACGCCCGAGTCGTCGGCCGGAAGCTTCAACGGCGTGTTCTCGCCGTAGGGGTCCTTCGCGCCGGCCGCGAACACGGTCGCGGGCGCGAGCAGGACAAGGGAAGTGGCGGCTGCGCACGCAGCCGTGAGGGAACGACGTCTCGTCACTGGAGGGAAGGAGGTCGGGAGGGACGACCAGCCAATCCCTAGATCGGCGGCTCACCGCCCGACTTGAGGGGCGACGTTGGACGGTCGTTCGATGCCACAGCCGCAACCGCCATCGGGGTCAGACCCGTTCCGTTGCAGCGGGCGTGCCGGCGGAACCCGGCAGCGCTGCAACGGAACGGGTCTGACCCCGGGTTGCGCTGCGCGAGGGTCAGGCCGCTTCAGGCATGGCCGCCGGAGGCTCCGGCGCGACGGCCACCTCGGCCGGCGCGGGGGCGACGGCCTCGGGCGAGAAGGGCACGGCGGCGGTCGAACGCTCGACGCCGACGACCTCGGTGATGCGCAGGCCGAACTGCTCGTCGATGACGACGACCTCGCCGCGGGCGATCGGACGGCCGTTGACGAGCAGGTCGACGGGCTTGTCGGCGAGCCGGTCGAGCGTGACGACCGAGCCGGGGCCGAGCGCCATCGTCTCGCCCAGCGACATGCGGGTGCGGCCCACCTCGACGGCGAGCTCGACCGAGACGTCGGTCAGGCGGCCGAGGTCGACCTCGTGGCTCGGCGCTCCGGCGGCGGCGCCGCCGTCGGGAAGCGGGGTGAACTCCACATCGGATGCCATGACGTTCTCCTCTGGCTACTGGACGGCGAGGTCGGTGAACAGGACCTCGTCGGCCTTGACATCGGTCTCTTGGCCCAGGCGCTTGAGAATCTTGCGCTGGAGCTTGGCCCGCCCCTTCTCGCTCGTGAGCCGGTCGGGCGCCTGGTCGGTGAGCGTGTCGGTGACGATCGCGCGCACGATGGCCTCCTGCGGCAGGACCCCGTAGCCCTCGGGCACCGGGCTCGCCGAGCCGTGCGCCTCGCCGGCCGGCGCGGCGGTGAAGCCGTGCTTGAAGACGAGCGCGACGCCGAGCTTGGCGAAGCGGCCGCCCTCGAGGTTGATGAGGAAGTCCTTCGGCAGGACGTAGACCTCGCCGTCGACCTTCTTCTTGGGCTCGGGCGCCGGCTTGGCGATCGCGAACTTGTAGGCGCCGCCGAGGGCGAGCAGCAGGATGGGGATGATGATCTTGAGCTTGGACATCACTTCGAGGCAGGGGAGGAGCGGGTGGAGGTGGTGGAGCGGGAGGACTTCGAGGTGGGCAGCTTGGGCAGCGTCGCCATGCGCGGCAGGAGGATCTCGACGCGGCGGTTGAGCGTCCGGCCGGCCTCGGTGTTGTTGGACCCGACGCTGTCGAGGTCGGCGCGGCCGCTGGCGGTCAGACGGCTCGGCCGCACCCCTGCGCCGATGAACGCGCGAGCGATGCCGGCGGCACGGGCGCCCGAGAGCTCCCAGTTGGACGGGTAGAGGCCCGAGACCGGGACGTTGTCGGTGTGGCCCTCGACGCGGATCGGGTGCCTGCCCTCGCTGGCCAGGACGCGGCCGATGGAGCCCAGCAGCCGGTCGGACTGGGGTTTGACGGTCGCCGAGCCGCTGTCGAAGAGCAGGTCGTCGGTGAGGACGCGGATGAAGAGGCCGTCCTTCGTCAGGCGCGCCTGGACCTTGCCGCTGATGCCCTCGCGCTTGGCGATCTCCTGGATGCGCTTCTGGACCTCCTTGAGGCTGCGCTCCTCGGCCTCCGCGCCCTTGCGCGACGTCGTCTCGGACGTCGTGCCGCCGGTCGAGGGCTGCAGCGAGCTGAACGGCTCGTTGGCCGACGGCGTCTTGATGTTGTTCGAGCCGCCGCTCTGCATGATCGCGTGGCCGCCCGGGACGACCTTGCCGGAGAACGCCTCCGACAGCGACCGCTGCAGGGACTCGAACTTCGACTTGTTGACCGCCGAGATCGACCACAGGACCATGAAGAGGGCCACGAGCAGCGTCATGAGGTCGGCGTATGTCACGAGCCAGCGCTCGTCGACGTGCTCGCCGTGGTCGTCGTGACCGCGTCTCTTGCCGTGCCTGGCCATCGGCTCGCTAGGCCGCCTGGGCGGCGGGCGCCGCGGCCGCGGCGGCGCCGGCGCCGGACTGGCCGCCGTTCTGCACGGCCTCCCGCTCAGCGGGCGGGATGAAGCTCAGCAGCTTCTCCTGGACGACGCGCGGGTTGTCGCCGGCCTGGATCGACATGATGCCCTCGATGATGAGGTTGCGCTCGTCGACCTCCTGCTTGGAGAGCATCTGCAGCGTGTAGGCGACCGGGAAGTAGACGACGTTCGCCGAGCCGACGCCGTAGAGCGTCGCCATGAACGCGCCGGCGATCATCGGGCCGAGCGTCTCGGGCGACGAGAGGTTGCCCAGCACGTGGACGAGCGAGACGACGGTGCCGAGCACGCCGATCGTGGGCGCCAGGCCGCCGGCCTTCTCGAAGACCGAGTAACCGTCCTTGTGGCGGGCGGCCATCGCGTCGGTCTCGTTCTCGAGGATCTCGCGCAGGAGGTCCGGGTCGGTGCCATCCACGACGAGCTGCATGCCCTTGCGCAGGAACGCGTCGTCGATCTGCTCGATCTCCTCCTCGAGGGCCAGCAGGCCGTCCTTGCGGGCGCGCTCGGCGTACGAGACGACGTTCGTGATGCGCGCCGACAGGTCGGGCGGATCGGACGTGAACGCCTTCATGTACAGCTTCGGGATGAGCGCGAAGCGCTTCATCCCGACGCCGCCGAGGATCGCGCCACCGGTCCCGCCGAACACGATGAGCGACGCGGGGATGTTGAACAGCGCGGGAATCGCGACGCCCTCGATCATCCCGGCGAGCAGGATCATCGTGCACGCCGCGCCGATGCCGATGGCGGAGGCAGCCTTCATGAGGGATCTTCCCTGTCGTCGGCCGGTCGGCGCCGATCTTCAGGGGCTAGGCGAGGGCCTTGTCGATCGCCGACAGCACCCGGTCGGGCTGGAACGGCTTGACGACGAAGTCCTTGGCGCCGAGCTTGATCGACTCGAGCACCTTCGACTCCTGGCCGAGCGCCGAGCACATGACGACCTTCGCGCCCGGGTCGGCGGCGATGATCTCCTTCAGGGCGGCCAGGCCGTCCTTCTCGGGCATCGTGATGTCGAGGGTCATGACGTCGGGGCGCAGCTCCTGGTACTGCTGGATCGCTTCGGCGCCGTTGCCGGCCTCGCCGACGATCTCGTGGCCGCCGCCGCTGAGGGCGTCGGTGACCATCTTGCGCATGAACGCGGCGTCGTCGACGACGAGTACGCGTGCCATCAGACTGAGACCTCCGTGGTGCTCGGATCAGTGGTTGGTGTTGAAGACTCGGCCCCGTCGGGGTGGGTCCGGTTCGCGCCGAGGACTTCCTCGACGCGGATCGCCAGGCTGCCGTCGTCGGTGACGAGCAGCCGGCCGGTGGCGAAGCGCATGCCGTCGGCGTAGAGGTCGATCGGCTCGTCGACCTCGCGGTCGAGCTCGACGACCGCGCCGCCGGGCAGCTCGACGATGCGCCCCGAGGACATCCGCGTGCGGCCGAGCTCGGCCCAGACGCGGACGCGCACGTCGCGCAGCGCGTCGCCGAGCGGGGCGCCCTCGTGGTGGGTCTCGGTCTGCTCCTCCAGGGCGCGGGTCATCCGGACGATGAACGCGTTCGGGACGAGCTGGACGAGCAGGCACGGGGCGCCGCAGAACGTGAAGGTGACGGTGGTGGAGTGGCCGGAGTGCTCCCAGCGCTGCCCGATGTCGGCGGCGGTCTCCAGCGTGCGGATCTCCGGCGGGGCGATCTCGACCTCGGCGTCGAGCACCGAGCTCGTCGCCATCGCGGCGGCCGACATCATCTGGTTCATCGCCTCGCCGACCGCGGAGAACTCGAGCTCGGACAGCTCGCCCCCGGCCTCGACGGCCAGCGGGTCGGCGCCCATCATCGCGGCGGCCAGGCGGCGGGCCCCCTCGATGCCGATGATGAGGACGTTGCCGCCGGTGACACCGTCGACGTAGGAGACGTCGGCGGCGATCGACGGGGTCGTGATGCCGGCGAACGGCGACGTGCCCGGCGCGAGGACCTTGACCTCGCCCGGCTCGACGCCCTCCGGGGCGAACATCCGCAGCGTGTTCTGGACGGCCTCCGACGTGGAGGCGCCGAGACGGTTGAGGGCGTGCTCGGGGTTCATGGCTCCGGGGTGACGGGGGTCGTGATCTGGACCGCGCGGTACTTGCCGCTGCGACCGGCGCGGGCGTGATGGACCGCGGTGCGGTCGGCGTAGAGCGTCACCTCGGCGTCGGCCGGGGCATCGAGCCGGACGACGTCGCCCGGCTTGAGCGCGACGACGTCCTCGAGCGCCAGGACGGTGTCGGCGACCTCGGCGCGCAGCGTGACGTCGACGAGGCTGATGCTGCGATGGACGGCGGCCGACGACTGCGGGTCGTACTGGGCGCCGCCCTCCTCGTGACGGGAGAACGCGCTGGCGACCGGGGCGATCGCCGCGTAGGGCACGAGCAGCGTCAGCGTGGCCGAGATGCCCTCGATGCGCGCCTCGAGCGTCAGGGCGAGCGTCGGCTCCGAGCCGGCGGCGACCTGGACGGTCTCCCCCTGGGTGTCGACGTTCGCGATCCCGAACGTCATCTCGGAGATGTCGAACCAGATCTGGGAGAGCTCGCCGACGATCGTGCCGAAGAGCCGTTCGGCGACCATGAGGTCGATCGTCGTGAGCTCGCGGTCTCGGGGCGACGGGTCACGCCCGCCGAGCATGCGCTCGAGCGCCAGGAGGACCATCGGCAGCTCGGCCGCCATGAGCATCCGGCCCGGGTGCGGCGCGGTCTCGAGCGTGATGTAGAGCGAGTGCTCGGGGACCTGGCCGAACGCGTTGATCCACGTGTGCTGGCCGACGTCGATGACCTCGAGCTCCATCGCGGTGCGGTGCTCGGCGACCAGGCGCGTGGCGACGCGCTCGCAGAAGGTGTCCAGGGCGCGGCGGATCCGCCGCTCCTGATCGGTGGAGAACTTCGTCGGCCGGGTGAAGTCGACGGTGCGCAGCCAGCGGGCGCGGCGGCCCTTGTGCTCGTCGGCGTGGTCGGCCGTGGGCAGCTTGCCCTCGCTGGCGGCGGCGAACAGCTGCTCGATCTCGTTGCTGTCGAGGAACCCGCTCATGCGACGACCTCCCGTCGGATCGGAATCGGCTGGGCCGCCTCGGGCACGGTGCCCAGCAGCGTCTCGTCGCGCCCGCCGGCCTCGCGGACGGTGATCGCCGGCTGCGGGCCGACGTGGACGCGGATGGTGCGGCCGCGGCCGCCGCCGGTGGCACGCGCCGCGACGGGGATGCGCAGCTCGTCGAGCAGGCCGGTGATCGCCGCGTCGTTGCGGGCACCGATGTCCTGGCCGCTGCCGCCGAGCTGGAACATCGCGGCGCCGCCGACGAGGACCGCCTCCAGGCGGACCCGGGCCGCGCCGTGGGCGAGCATGAGGTCGACGAGTGCCGGCACGGCGAGGTCGGCGAACTTGTGCGGCTGCGGCGGCGCGGGCTGGGAGGCCTCGGGCAGCATGACGTGCGCGAGCGCGGCGACGCCGCCGGAGCGGTCCAGCAGCGTCAGGCCGATGCACGAGCCCAGCCCGATGCAGGCCAGGACGTCGCCCGGGGAGCAGGAAGCGGCGGCTTCACCCATGCGCACGACGCTCTCCATCGCCTAGAGCCCCAGCCGCCCCAGGATGTCGCGGACGCCGCCGGTGGCGGGCAGCAGCAGGAACGAGAGCGAGCACTGCTCGTCCTCGACGATGATCTCGGAGTCGAGGATGAGCGCGGCGTCGACGTCCTCCCCCCGGCCGAGCAGGACGGTCTGCAGGATCGCCGCGAGCATGTCCTGGACGACCTGCGGCGGCGCCGGCTCGAGCTCCATGGCGACCATCTGCGCGAGGGCGTTGATGTAGTTCGTGCCGAGGATGTTGCCGACCTCGCCGAGCATCGACGCGCCGTCGGGCGTGT
>JBDZVZ010000032.1:0-39188 GCA_040255945.1 Solirubrobacterales bacterium
TGGTTGCCCGAGAACCCGTCGGAGGTCATGTAGACGACGATGGCCAGCCAGGCGACGGCCAGGCCGCCCACCAGCGCGAGCATCCGGTCGCGCCGCGCGACGAGTAGGCCGGCTGCCGCGGCCAGGCCGACGAGCAGCGGCACGGTGAGCATCTCGCCGGCCGCCTCCAGCACCGCGACCGCCGGGTTCTCGGCGAAGGTCGGCGCTCCCGGGTTGACGTCCTTGGCGCGATGGGCGGCGCGCAGGAGGTCGCCCGACCCCCACCACTCGGGCAGCAGCCAGAGCGCCAGCACCACGACGCCGGCCCCGAGCACGAGCCGGACCGGCAGGTGGCGGCGCCACATGATCCACAGCCCGTAGACGCCGAGCAGCGGCCACACCTCCGGGCGCAGCAGCGCGGCGGCGCAGGCGAGCAGG
Source organism: Solirubrobacterales bacterium (assembly GCA_040255945.1). GTDB lineage: Bacteria > Actinomycetota > Thermoleophilia > Solirubrobacterales > Solirubrobacteraceae > Baekduia. The sequence goes on from JBDZVZ010000032.1 coordinate 418, forward strand.
AACGCCTGCCGGCGGCGGCCGGCGAGCTCGCGGTCGAGCGCGGCGAGCACGAACGCGACGAGCAGCCCCTCGGAGTTGCCCAGCGCGGCGTTGCGGATCCACCACGGCGCGATCGCCAGGGCGGCCGCGGCCGCGGCCCCGCCGACGATGCCGCCGCCGAGCCGGCGCGCCACCCGGAAGGCAAGCACGATCGCCGCGATCGCCCCGGCGCGCGCGACGACGAGCCAGAGGTCAGGCGCGATCGAGCCGAAGAACGAGAAGACCGTCGTGAAGGCGACCGGCAGCGGCTTCCACGACGGACCGGTGGTCGTGACGAGGTCGAGGTCGGCGACCTCGCGGCCCCAGATGATCCAGGCCCACGGGTCGTAGGTGGGCGCGCTGGGCGCCAGCAGGCTCAGCGCCGCCAGCGCGACGCTGGCCGCGACCAGGGTCCACGCGCCGTGGCGGCGCGCAGCGGCCAGCGCCGTGGGGAACAGCGCCTGCGGTACCCGGGTGGCGGCAGTGCGCTCGTCGACCAGCACGGCAGCCCTAGGGTATGCCCGGTGCGGGGCGCCCCGGCGGCGCTCTTAACGAAGCCCAACGAACCGGCAAGCGGACGTGCCGGTTCGCGCGTGGCCGGCCGTCGGCGTCCTAGGAGGCCAGCTGGACCTCCGACCCGACCAGGTCGTGCATGTGGGCGTAGCGCGACGCCTCCGTGCGGTTGGCCACACCGAGCTTGCGGTACGTGTTCGACAGGTGGAACTTCACCGTCTGCTCGGTCACCCACAGCTGGCGGGCGATGCGGCTGTTCGTGTAGCCCTGCGCGGCCAGGCGCAGGATCTCGAGCTCGCGCGCGGTGAGCGGGCAGTCGCCGGTGCCCGCCGACACCTTCGCGCGGCGCGGCCGGTGGACGACGTTGCCGCCGACGATCTCGCGCACGAGCGTCCCCAGCGCGACCGGATGGACGGCCTTGGAGACGACGGCCGTCGCCCCTGCGGCGAAGACCTCGTCGAGCCACGCGTCCTCGAGGCGCAGCGTCAGCAGGACGGCGCAGGCCGATGGCGCGGTCTCGGCGATCTCGCGCAGCCGGGCGATGGGATGCCCCGGGTTCTGCATGTCGTCGACGAGGACGACGTCCGGGCGTACCGACCGCAGGTGGCCGACGACGCTCTCACGACCGTCGACGAACCCCGCGACCTGGAAGCCGGCCGTCTGACGCAGCGCCAGCCGGACGGCATGAACGACCAACGTGTGGTCGGCGACGATGAGCAACCGCTTCATGTGGTCCCCCGATCCTGTTGCGGTTCCGTGCTCGTCACCGCGAGGTGACGATCCCTGCACGGTGCAATGCTCCGCGAGACGGGAGTCCGCATCGAGGGGAAATCCGCTCCCCGCCAGGGGAACGTTCCTCCCCAAAGGGACGGAATGCCGCTCCTCCGATGGGGGAGGAGCGTCCCCCGCCGGATGGGGTGGCTGGTGCTAGCGGCGGGGGCCGACCGGGTCCTCGGGCACGGCCGGGACGGTCGGGGTGAACGTCGAGCGCATGCCGTTGGCGATCTCGACCGCTTCGGCCTGCGAGTGGGCGCCGAGCTTGCGCAGCAGCCGCTTGACGTGCGTCCGCACCGTGTCGCGCGCGAGGACGAGCTGCTCGGCGATGTCGTCGACGGTCTGGCCCGAGCACAGGAGGTCGAGGACCTCCCACTCGCGCGGCGTCAGCGAGCTGCGCACCGGCCGCACCCCGAGGCCGCCGTCGGGGAGGGCGCGCAGCGTCTCGATGAGCCGGCGCGTGACGCCCGGGGCGACGACCGGCTCGCCCTCGGCGACGAGATGCACCGCGGCCACGAGCTCCTCCATCGGCAGGCCCTTGACGAGATGGCCGGCGGCGCCCGCGCGCAGGCCGACGAGACCGAGCTCGGCGTCGTTGGAGGCGGTGAGCAGGAGGATGCGGACCTCGGGCGCCCGTTCGACGATCGCCCGCGTCGCCGCGAGCCCGTCGACGTTGGCCATGACGACGTCGAGCACGACGACGTCGGGGCGAAAGTGCAGCGCGAGATCGATCGCGTCGCGGCCGTTGGCGGCCTCGGCGATGACGATGATGCCCGCGTCCTGAAGGGCGGCGCGGATCTCCGTCCGCAGTCGTTCGTCGTCGTCGCACACGACGACGCGCGGCGCGACGGCCTGCCCCGTCTGCATTCCCCGCATCGACGCCAGTATGGCGCCTTCCGGCGTCCGTGTCAGCTCCTTCACGATCCCACCTCCAGAACGGTCAGGCACAGGGCGTCGAGCCCCGCGGTCTTCGGAACGTGCGCAGCAACCGTCTCGGCGGCCTCCGCGGCGGCCGCCGTCGGCTCGTAGCCGGAGAAGGTCACGATGCGACAGGCCGGCGCGGCGTCGCGCAGGCCGCGCAGCAGGGCGGCGGGCCCGACGCCCGGCATGTCGAGGTCGCAGATGACGACGTCCGGCGCCAGCGCCGCGGCGAGCGCGACGGCGCCCTGCTCGTCGGCGGCCTCCCCGGCGACCTCGACCCCGGTCGTGCGCTGCAGGGCCCAGCGCGCCAGCTCGCGCAGCTCGTCGGTGTCGTCGCAGAGCAGCACGCGCACCATGGGCTAGCTCGGGCCGGCCGCCGGCAGGGTGACGGTGGCGAGGGGGTGGCCCGACGCGTCCACGCCGAGGGCCAGCTCCCCGCCGGCCGTCTCGGCAGCGCGGCGGGCGATGAGCAGGCTGAGGCCGGCCCCGACGAGCGGCCCGCGGCCGCGCGGATGGCCGAGCTGCTCGAGCGCCGCGTCGGCGTCGTGCAGCGGCGTGCCGTCGTCGGCGACGGTGATCGTGACGGCGCGGTCGGCCGCCTCGCCGGAGACCTCGACGCGGTCGGCCCCGGCGGCCAGGGCGGCGCGCACGAGATGGATGAGCAGCAGGCGGGCGGCCTCGTCGGTCAGCGGCGCCGCCGGCAGCGGCCCGCCCACGACGACGGCGCCGGCGCGCTGGAGGTCGACTGCGAGCGCCCGCGTCGCGCCGGCCAGCGCAGCGGCGAGGTCGGCGGCGGCGCCGTCGCCCGGCCGGCCGGCGGCGCGGTAGTCGAGCAGGTCGTCGACGAACCGCTGGGCCCGGTCGGCGCCGGCCTCGAGGGCGCGGAGGGCCTCGGCGGCCGGCTCGGTCGACCGCTCACGCGGATCGAGGAGCGCGGCGGCGCCCCCGCGGACGAGGGCGACGGCCTCACCGATCTGGTGGGCGGCGATGGCGGCGTAGGCCTCGAGCTGTGCCGTGGCCTCGCGCTGCTCGACGCGCATCAGTGTTCCGACAGCTCGCCGTCCGAGACGCCCGCCCGCAGCCGGGAGGCGGCAACGACGGCCTCCTGGCGGGAGGCGACGCCGAGCTTGCGCAGCACGCTCTTGATGTGCGACCGCACGGTCTCGACGGACACGACGAGCTCGTCGGCGATCGCCTCGGTCCCGTGCTCCTGGCAGAGGAGGTCGAGCACCTCCCACTCACGCGAGGTCAGCGGGCTGCGCACCGGGCGCATGCCGGCGCGGTCGGGTCGCGCCGAGCGCAGGTCTTCGATGATGCGCATGGTCATGCGCCGCGAGACGACCGCCTCCCCCGCGTGCGCGCGCTCCAGCGCGCGGATGAGCGCCTCGGTGCCCACGTCCTTGCCGAGGATGCCCGTGGCCCCGGCCCGCAGCGTCATGAGCCCGACCTCGTCGTCCTCGCTGGAGGTGAGCACGACGATGCGGATCTCCGGTGCCGCCTCGGCGATCTGCCGGGTGGCGGCGAGGCCGTCGACGCCGGGCATGATGAGATCCATGACGACGACGTCGGGGCGGTAGTAGAGCGCGAGCTCGACCGCCTCGCGACCGCTGGCGGCCTCCGCGATGACCGTGATGCCGCCGAGCTGCAGGACGTCCCGCAGCATTCGACGCGCAAGCGGGTCGTCGTCGGCGACGATGACCCGGAGCGGTGGATCCCCATCCGTGTGCCTGTCCATCCCCTTGTCCTGTCCCCTGGCGCCGGCTTCCCGCTGCCGACGCTGCCATGAGGATAGCCAAAAAGACAGCATTGCTCACCGTAGGGTATATTTCGACCCCACCCGTTGGGAGGGTTACGGGAGGTCTGCACGCCCTGGTGGGGCACGAAGTTGCCCCACCAACTCGACCTTCGGACGGGTTGAATGGACTCCGACGTTTTCCGAGACACCGATGTCCAGAAGGGAGACGCGAGGGCTGATGACCTTCGGGCGGACTCCACCCCGCTCCGAGCACGACGCCGCCGCCACGAACGACCGCCTGGCCGGTTTCGGCCATGAGCTCAAGACGCCGCTCTCGATCATCCTCGGCCTGTGCGCGCGCCTCGAAGCGGGCGGGCGGCTCGACGGGCAGGAAGCGGCCGACGTCTCCCGGATCCGCGCGAACGCCCACACGATGTTGCGGCAGGTGCAGGACATGATGCTCGTCGCGCGGATGGACGGCGGTCTCTTCGAGCTCGAGGCGTCGCTCTCGGACGTCGCCGCCATGGTGCGCATGTGCGCCGAGGGCGTGACGCAGCTGGCCGCCGACCGGGACCTCACACTCGAGGTTGCCGCCCCACCGCATCTGCCCGCGCTCGTCGACCGCGACAAGCTCACCTCGGCGCTGACGAACCTCCTCTCGAACGCGATCGCGCACGCGCCCGCCGGCGGCTGCGTCCGCTGCAGCCTGCGGACCATGCCCGGCACGCTCGTCATCGACGTCGCCGACGACGGGCCCGGCGTGCCGGTCGAGGCGCGCGGAGCGATCTTCCGCCGGTTCCACACCGGCGGCCGCGGCGGGACCGGGCTCGGGCTCGCGCTCGTGCGGGAGATCGCGTCGCTGCACGGTGGGACGATCACGGTCGGCGACGCCCCAGAGGGCGGCGCGCTCTTCCAGCTCATGCTGCCGCTGCGCGCTCGGCGCAACGGCGTACCCGGCGCGGCGGTCTCCCCGGCCGAGCTCGCCGGCTAGCGCGAGCTTCGCTTCCCTAGATCTCCAGGCGCGCGTCCTCCAGGTCGAGGTCGCGCTCGATGCGGCGCATCATGTCGTCGGTGATCTCGCCGCGGTTGCGTCGGCGCACGATCTCGGCCCGCTCCGCCTCGAGGATCTTGCGTCGCAGCCGCTGGTAGGCCTGCGAGCCGGCCTCGATCTCGCCGTCGTCGTCGCTTTTGGCCAGGTGCGACTCGAAGCGGCGGATCCGGAACGCGTAGAGGTTGCGCATCCGCTCGACGGTCGCCTCGCGCACCCACGGCTCGCCCGCGAGCTCGTCCAGGCGGCCCAGCGCGGCGCGCGCCGCGGCGATGCGAGCGACCGCCTCCTGCTCGGCCGCCTCCTCCTCGTCGTCGTAGATGCCCGCCCACGAGATGAGCGGGCCGAGCGTCAGGCCCTGGCCGACGACGGTGGCGAGGATGACCGCGTAGGCGAGGAAGATGATGAGGTCGCGCTGCGGGAAGGCGGCGCCGGCGTCGGTGGTCAGGGGGATCGCCAGCGCCGCGGCCAGCGAGACGGCGCCGCGCATGCCCGACCAGCCCAGCAGTGCCGCGAGCCGCAGCTCCTCGTCGTCGACGACGCCGCGGCGGCGGGCCAGCAGCCGGGAGGCCATGCTGTAGGGCAGGACCCAAGCGAACCGCGTGGCGATGACCGTGGCGCAGACCGCGGCCGCGTAGAGGGCGACCTCGCCGACGCCGTAGCCGTCGAGTCCCTCCACGACGGACGGCAGCTGCAGGCCGATGAGCACGAAGAGCGTGACGTTCGCGCCGAAGACGAGGATCTCCCAGAAGCTCACCGACTGGATCCGCGTCGACGGCGTGATGAGCTCCGGGGAGCGCCAGCCGAGGTAGAGGCCGGAGGTGACCGCCGCCAGGACGGCCGAGACGCCGAGCGCCTCCGCCGGCAGATAGGCGACGTACGGCGTCAGCAGCGAGATCGAGATCTCGACCGGTGCGTCATCGAGGTGGCGGCGCAGCTCGGCGATCGCCCAGCCCACCGCGAGGCCGATGAGGACGCCCGCCGTCGCGCCCAGGACGAAGTCGCCGAGCGCCTCCCAGGCCGAGAACGTGCCGGACAGGACGGCCGCGATCGCGAACTTGTAGGCGATGAGCCCGGTCGAGTCGTTGACCAGGCTCTCGCCCTCGACGATCGTCACCAGGCGGCGGGGCGCGCGCACCCGCGTCGCGATCTGGACGGCGGCCACCGGGTCGGTCGGCGAGACGATCGCGCCCAGCACGAACGCCGCCGACCACGAGAGGTCGTCGATGACGGCGTGGGCGACGGCCGCCACCGTGACGGTCGTGACCGCCACGAGGCCGACGGCCAGCAGGCCGACCGGGCGCGCCGCCGCGCGCAGGTCCTGCAGCGACGTGAAGAACGCCGCCGAGTACAGCAGCGGCGGCAGGAAGACGAGCAGGACGAGGTCGGGGTCGAGCTCGACGTGGCCGGCGCCCGGGATGAGCGCCATGATCGTGCCGCCGATCGTCAGCAGGATCGGGTACGGGGTGCCGGTGCGCGAGGCGAGCAGCAGGAACGCGCCGGCCGCCAGCAGGACGGCGAGGATGACGAGCTCGCCGTGCATCACGATCGCAGGCTAGGACACGACCGTCAGCGTGGCCACGGCGAGCGCGGCGACGCCCTCCCCGCGCCCGACGAAGCCCAGGCCCTCGCCGGTGGAGGCCTTGACGTTGACGAGCTCCGCCGGCAGCCCGAGGCCGTCGGCCAGCGAGGCGCGGATCGCGGCGCGCTGCGGGGCGAGCTTCGGGCGCTCCATGACGACCGTCGTGTCGACGTTGCCCAGCGCGAAGCCGGCGGCGGTGACGCGGCCGACGACGTCGCGCAGCAGCGCCATCGAGTCGGCGTCCTTGTAGCGCGGGTCGGTGTCGGGAAACCGGGCGCCGATGTCGTCGAGCCCGGCGGCGCCGAGCAGCGCGTCGATGACCGCGTGGGTCAGGACGTCGGCGTCGCTGTGGCCGGCCAGGCCCTTGTCGTACTCGAGCTCGACGCCACCGAGGATGAGCCGGCGGCCGGCCTCGAGGCGGTGCGAGTCCCAACCGATGCCGGTGCGGACGGCAGGCGTCACCCGAGGGGCTCCCGGCGGACCTGGCGGCCCTCGAAGACGGCGAGCTCGGTGATGCCGACGTCGGCCAGCAGCTCGACGGCCCGCTCGTACTCGTGGCCGAGGATGTCGGGCGTGTGGGCGTCGCTGGACAGCGCGACCGGGTTGCCGGCGTCGGCGACCATCTCCAGGAAGGCGCGGTCGGGGTAGATCTCGCCGACCGGCTTGCGCAGCCCGGCGGTCGACACCTCGACGGCGATGCCCGACTCGGCGATCTGCTCCATCGCCAGGTCGTAGTAGAAGCGCAGGTCCTTCTCCGGCCACGGGCGCTGCGCGTCGGTGGGTCCCCAGATCTTGACGAGGTCGGGGTGGGCGAGGATGTCGAACATGCCGGTGGCGGCGAGCTCGCCCAGCCAGCGGAAGTACGTGCTCCAGACCTCGTCGGCGCTGCGGCCCGACGTCCACACGTCGTACTTGGCGTAGTCGAGGGCGCCGTCGCCGAGGAAGTGGATCGAGCCGACGACGTAGTCCCACTCGCGCGCCTCGAGCAGGTCGCGCATGCGCTCCTCACGCCCCGGGATGAAGTCGGCCTCGATGCCGAGCTTGAGGTCGGTCTCGTCGCGCACGAAGGCGCAGTAGGCGTCGAGGTCGTCGTGGGCGTTGTCGGTCCAGTACGGGTGGTCCCAGACCGCCAGCGCCTGCTTGAAGCGGTAGACGTGCTCGGCCACGCCGAGCTCGGCGATGCCGCGCTCGCCGGCCGCCTCGCGGTAGCGCTGCGCGTTGGCGGCGGTGAAGTACCTCTCGGCGGTCGTCCCGGGTTCGTCGGGGCGCAGGTGGACGTGGTAGTCGGTCAGCACGGGACCCCGATTCTTGCGGAGAGGGGCCCGTCAGCGCCGCCCGGCCAGCAGCGCCTCGGCGATGCGCAGGTCGCCGGGCGTCGTGACCTTGAGGTTCTCGCGGGGCGCCGCGACGAGCGCGACGGTGCCGCCCATGGCCTCCACGAGCGACGCGTCGTCGGTCGCCGCGGCGAGGACCTCGTCGGGCTGGGCGAGCGCCCGCTCGAGGACGTCGCGACGGAAGACCTGCGGGGTCTGAACCGCCCACAGGCGCGCGCGGTCGAGCGTGCGGGCGACCGTCGTGTCGTCGGCGGACTCCTTGACAGTGTCGATGACGCGCGCGGCCGCGATCGCGGCGTCGTGGCCGTCGAGGCCCGCCAGCGTCGCCCGGATGATCTCGGGCGTCACGAGCGGCCGGGCGGCGTCGTGGACGAGGACCGGGTCGCCGGCGAGCGTGTGCTGCAGGGCGGCGCGCACCGAGTGGGATCTCTCGGGGCCACCGCTCACCCCCGAGGTGCCGGGCGGCGCCTCGACGCCCGGGGGCAGCGCCACGACGACGTGCTCGATCTCGGGCACCGCGCGCAGCGCGTCGATGCTCCACTCCAGCAGCGGACGGCCCCCACACATGACGAACGCCTTGGGACCGTCGGCCCCAAGGCGCTCACCACGTCCGGCGGCCACGACGAGCGCGACCGCAGACATCAGGTCCTACTCCGCGGCGGCGGCGGCGAGACGCTCGGCCGACGACTTCAGCAGGTCGTCGAGGTACTCCTCGGCCTCGTCCTCGTCCTTCTCCAGCGCGTACATGAGCTCGGAGGCGAGGATCTTCTTCGCGCGGGTGAACATCTGCTTCTCGCCGGTCGACAGACCCTTGTCGTGCTCGCGGATCGCGAGGTTGCGCACGACCTCGGCGAGCTCGTAGATGTCGCCGGTCTTGATCTTGTCGCGGTTGTGCTTGAACCGGCGGTTCCAGTTCTTGGGCATCTCGGAGATCTCGTCCTGCAGGACGGTGAGGACCTTCTGCACGGTCTCCTCGTCGATGACCCGGCGCAGCCCGGCCAGGCCGGCGTTCTCGCACGGGACCATGACCGTCATGTCGTTGTGCAGGATCTTGATGGTGAGGTACTCGCGCTCCTCACCGAACATCTTCTTGACTTCCTTCTTGAGGACCTGCCCCGCACCGTGATGCGGATAGACGACGTTGTCGCCGATCTCGAACTCGATGTTGACGACGGTGACCTCTTCGATCTCCAGCTCGTCGATGATCTGCTCTTCGGTGCTGTTCGGAATGATGGTCCTCCTAGGTCGGGTCGCCGCTGGATTGCGGACGGCCACGTTCATGTCTGCAGGTAGCGATCCACGAGGTTGATCTCCTGCAGGCGGCGAAGGCCCTCGCGGATGTCCTTCGCCCTGATCTCTCCCACGCCCTCCACGGTCTCCAGCTCCGCGTCGGTGGCGGCCAGCAGCTCGTCCAAGCCGCCGAACTCCTTGACGATCTGCGCCACGACGAGCTTCGGCAGGCGCGGGATGCGCCCGAGGATCCGAAAGCCCCTCGGCGACACGGGATAGTCGAGGGTGTTGAGCTTTCTGTCGTAGCCCATCAGCTCGGCGAGGCGGCCGAAATCGAGCAGATCCTGATGGGGCATGCGCCCGAGCTGGTCGAGCGCGGCCGCGAACGTCTCGTCGGAGTCGTCGGCCAGGTAGTCGTGGATGAGGGCGGCCTTGTCGGCGGCGACGCCGACCATGACCTCCTCGAGCTGCATCTCGATGAGCCGGCCCTCGGTGCCCAGCTCGACGATGTAGCGCTCGATCTCCACGGCCATGCGCGTCACGAGCTCGGAGCGCTGGAGGACCGTGAGCACGTCGTGCAGGGTGGCGCCGCCCTCGAACTCCAGGGCGGTCAGCCGGGTCGAGACCTGGTCGAGGCGCGTGCGGTACTTGTCGAGGGTCGCCAGCGCCTGGTTGGCCTTCGCCAGCACGACCGGGATGTCCTCGAGGATGTACTTCGCGCCGTCGACGTAGAGCGAGACGACCTCTCGGCGCTGCGAGATCGCGATGACGATCGCGTCGCTCTGCTTGGAGACGCGCTCGGCGGTGCGATGCCGGGTGCCGGTCTCCAGCGAGAGGATCGTGGGGTCGGGCGTCAACTGGACGTTCGCCATCCCGATCTTCGTCGCGTTGGCGTTCAGCGTGATGCCGCCGTCCATCTTGGCGAGCTGGTAGAGCAGCGCCGGCGTGTAGTCGACGTCGAGCTTCAGCCCGCCCGAGAACAGGAAGCTGAGCTCCTCCTGGTCGCCGATGACGAGCAGCCCGCCGGTGCCCGCGTGGACGATGTCGTCGATGCCCTCCCGCAGCGCGGTGCCGGGAGCGACCATCTCGAGCGCCTTGACGAGCCGGGGCTCCTGGCGGCCTTCGAGCTCATGGAGCTCATCCCCGGATCGTGCTGCCATCGACCCCGATTTTACCAGGGCTTGAGGAAAACGGCCCGGCGGGTGGTGGAGCTGTGCACAGACGTGAGCGGTGGGCGCCGACGGCCCATTCGGGGGACCCCGCCGGGCGGTCCCTTGACCGGCTCGAGACGGCGTACCTAGCGTCGGCGCGATGAACCATCGCCAGCAAGGAGAGAGCACATGAGCGCCGACGCACAGTCCGCACCGGCCCGCCGAGGCATCATCGACCTCGAGGGGCTCGTCATCGTCCTGACCGGGGCCAGCTCGGGCATCGGCGAGCACGTCGCCCGGTCGCTGCACGCCTACGGCGCCCACCTCGTCCTCGGCGCACGGCGCCGGGACCGGCTCGAGCGGCTCGCCGAGGAGCTCGACGGCGGTCCCCAGGTGACACCGGTCGCGTGTGACGTCACCAGCGACGACGACCGCGCGGCGATCATCGAGGCCGCCGTCAGCCGCCACGGGCGCATCGACGGGCTCGTCAACAACGCCGGGATCGCCCGCGGCGGCCGGGCGCTCGTCGAGACCGTCGACGACGTCCGCGCCACGCTGGAGACGAACCTCGTCGCCCCGTTCGCGCTCTCGCAGCTGGCCGCCCGCCACATGCGCGAGCAGGGCGGCGGCTCGATCGTCAACGTGGCATCCGTGCAGAGCTTCCGCTCGCACGGCCACATGCCCGAGGCGGGCTACGTCGCCTCGAAGGCGGGCCTCGTCGGCCTCTCGCGCGAGCTGGCCTCGCAGTGGGGGCGCTACAACATCCGCGTCAACTCGGTGGCTCCCGGCCTGTTCGTGACCGAGATGACCCAGGGGCTGGCCGACGACCAGGGCGAGCTGCCGAGCTGGGCGTGGGACGAGACGCCGCTGGGCCGCGTCGGCGCCGAGGACGAGATGTCCGGGGCGATCGGCTTCCTGCTCAGTCCGGCCAGCAGCTTCGTCACCGGCCAGACGACGATCGTCGACGGCGGGATCGCGACCCGCTGACGCGCTGACGCGCTGCCGCCGGCCGCACCGCTCCTCCGCGGCCGGTGGCAGGTCAGCCCTTCGGGGTCGGCTCGGGCTCGCTGGCGCCAAATCCCTGTCCCCCGTCGATGACGAGCGTCTCGCCGGTGATCCAGGAGGCGCCGTCGCCGGCCAGGAACGTCACCGCCTCGGCGATGTCCTCGGGCTCGCCGATGCGCCCGAGCGGCGTCCGGTCCGCGACGGCATCCTCGTGGTCCTTCCACAGTGCCTCGGCCAGCCGGGTGCGCACGACCCCGGGGGCCACGGCGTTGACGCGCACCTTCGGGGCCAGCTCGAGCGCCAGGTGGCGCGTCAGGTGGATGAGCGCCGCCTTCGACGCGTGGTAGACGCCCATGTTGGCCCCGACGGCGATGCCGCCCAGCGAGGCGTTGTTGATGATGACGCCGCCGTGCTCGCGCATGTGGGCGTCCCAGACCAGCGACGTCCACAGCAGCGGGCCCCAGACGTTGATCTCGAACGTCTTGGCAAACCGGGGCGCATCGACGCCGACGCCCGGCCCCCAGGCCGGGTTCGTGCCGGCGTTGTTGACCAGGATGTCGACGGCGCCCCAGCGGTCGACGGCCAGCTCGACGCACGCGCGCGCCGCATGCTCGTCGGCGACGTGCGCGGCGACGCCGACGGCGTGGGGGCCGAGCGTCGCCGCCGCGGCGTCGGCCGCCTCCTGGGTGCGGGCGGTGAGCACGACGTTCGCGCCGGCGGCCGCCAGCGAGGCGGCCGCCGCCAGCCCGATGCCTCGCGAGGCGCCGGTGACGATCGCCGTGCGCCCGTCCAGGCGGCTCAAGCGAGCTCCACGAGCGGGTCGCCCTCGACGACCTGCCCGCCCTCCTCGCAGAGGATCGCGGCGACCGTGCCGGAATCCTCGGCCTCGGCGGGGATCTCCATCTTCATCGACTCGAGGATGACGAGCTCGTCGCCCACCTCCACGCTGTCGCCCACGGCGACCTCGATCTTCCACACCGATCCGGCCACGGGTGACGTGACGGTTGCCATTGCTCTTGCTCTCCTCGTCAGGGGCGCATGCGCCAGTGGTTGCGGGGGCCCAACCGGCTCGCCATGGACGCGAAGGCCGGGTTCAAAAACGACGCGACGACCTGCCGCGTCTCACGGGGGTCGATGATGTCCTCGATGCCGAACGCCTCGGCGGTCTTCCACGGGTTCGAGGCGTCCAGCAGCCGCTGCTCGGCCTCCAGGCGGAAGGCCTCAGGGTCCTCGGCGGCGTCGATCTCGCGCCGGAAGGCAGCTTCCACGCCGCCCTCGATCGGCATGTCGCCCCATTCGGCGCTGGGCCAGGCCACGCGCATGCCGAGCTTGTCGATGCTCGCGGTGGCCTGGCCGGCCATGCCGTAGGCCTTGCGGACGTGGACGCTGATGAGCGGCACGCGAGACTCGTGCAGCGCCTGGATCGCGCGCATGCCCTTGCGCACGACGTTGCCGCGCTCGGCGTCCGGCCCGACCATGAACCCGGGCACGTCGACGAAGTAGACGAGCGGCAGGTGGAACGTGCTGCACATGTCGATGAACCGCACCTGCTTCTCGGCGGCCGGCCCGTCGAGGGCGCCGGCCAGGTGCATCGGGTTGTTGGCGATCATCCCGACCGGGATCCCGTCGACCCGGGCCAGGCAGGTGATGAGCGCCCTGCCCCACCCCGGTCCGACCTCGAAGACCGAGTCGCGGTCGGCGACGAGCTCGAGGATGCGGCGCATCTTGTACGGCCGCCGCCGGTTCTCCGGGACGACCTCCAGCAGCTCGTCGTCGCGCCGGTCGACCGGGTCGTCGCACGGGATGCGCGGCGGCATCTCCCACACGTTCTGAGGCAGGTAGGACAGGAAGGTGCGCATCTGACGCACCGCGTCGGCCTCGTCTTCGGCGATGTTGTCGATCGCGCCCGACTCGCGGGTGTGCATCTCGGCGTCGCCGAGCTCCTCCTTGGTGATGTCGCGGCCCAGCGCGCGGCGCACGAGCGGCGGCCCGCCCGCGAACAGCACGCTGCCCTTGGAGGCGACGCTGAAGTGGCTGAGCACGGCGCGCCCGGCGGTGCCGCCGGCCGCGGCGCCGAGGATGCCGACGATCACCGGCACCTCCGAGAGCAGCTCGATCGACCGCCCCCAGCTGTGCGAGCTGACGAGGTAGCTGTGGCCGGCGAGGTCGATGCCTCCGACGTCGCCGCCGATGCCCTCGCAGAACAGCATGAGCGGGATGCGGTACTCGTGGGCGAGGTCCTCGACGAAGCCGCCCATGCCGCCCTTGGCGCGGTCGAGATACATCTGGGGTGCGCCTGCGCCCACGGTGAAGTCCTCGCCGCCGACCGCGACCGCGCGGCCGTCCACCTCGCCCAGCCCGGCCACGTAGCTCGACGGCAGGCTCTCCTGGTGGCCGCCGGCCGAGTCGATCTCCGGATAGCGGGCGAGGATGCCCACCTCCTGGAAGCGGCTCGTCAGCATCGCCACCCGCTCGCGGATGGTCCCGCGGCCCTGCTGCCGACGCCGGGCGATGCGCTCCGGACCTCCGAGCTCCAGGGCGGCGGTCCGCCGCTCGTGCAGCTCCTCGATCTGCTCAGCCCAGCTGAACGCCATGACGGTTCTGTCTCCTTCTGTGGTCGTCGGTCGTGCGCGTCAACGCGCGAAGTGCTGAAGCGTCTCGAGCGGGTCGCCGGCGAGGCTCAGCGAGAGCGTGCCGATGCCTGCGTCCCAGTACTCCTGCAGCCGGGCATGGCAATGCTCGGCCGAGCCGAACGCCCCGAGGCTGTCGATGAACTCGTCGGAGACGCCGCTGCGAACGCGCTCGATGTCGCCGGTGGCCCACGCCGCCTTCGCGCGCTCGACCTCCTCGCCCCATCCGTACCAGGTGAGCGCCCGCTGGTAGGGCGGTGCGCTGAGGTAGAACGCCACCGCGTCGGCGAACAGCCGGCGCGCCTGGTCGGGCCGGTCGGTGACGGTGCAGGGCACCATCATCGCCAGCTCGGGCGTCTCGGTCCGGCCGGCGCGCTCCATGCCGCGCCGGACCGCGTCGAGCGCCAGCGGCACCGCGTCGACCGAGAGGAAGTTCAGCAGGACCCCGTCGGCGATCTCGCCGGCGAGCTCGAGCATCTTCTGGTTCATCGCCGCCAGGACGACCGGCGGCGGCTCTTCGGGCGGGCGCCGCAGGCGGAAGCCCTTGGAGCGCACGTACTCGCCGTCGACGTCGGAGCGCCCGCCGGCCAGCACGTCGCGCAGCAGCCCGACCGTCTCGCGCGTGCGACCGAGCGGGCGGCCGGGGTCGATCCCGTGCCAGCCGTGCAGGATCGCCTTGCTGGAGACGCCCAGGCCGAGGGCGAAGCGCCCCCCGGAGATCTCCGACATGGAGCCCGCCGCGGAGGCGAGCAGCGGCACGGTGCGGGTGCCCATCGGGACGATCGCCGTGCCGAGCCTGACCCGCTCGGTCTGCGCGGCGATCGCGGTGAGCATGACGAACGGCTCGGGGTCGGAGATCTCGACGACCCAGATGTCGTCGAACCCGTTGCGGTCGCCCCAGACCGCGAGGTCGACCTTCTCGGACATGGTGAGGTCCGGCGGCAGCTCGATGCCGAGCCGGCGGCCGTTGGCCCCGCTCACGAGTGCACCGCGTCTCGGTCGATGGTGCGGGCCGTGTTCTCGCGCGGCAGCAGGTGCTTCTGGATCGAGCCCGTGCCGGGCCCGCGCACCAGCGCGTCCTCGTCGACGACCTCGATGAAGCGCGGCACCGCGAACTGCGGCAGTGACTCGCGGCAGTAGGCGAAGAACGCGTCGTGATCCCATCCGTCGGGCTCCTCGACGACGAGAAACACCTTGATCTCGTCCTCCCCGCCGATCTCGTCGGCGACCGGGATGGCGGCGCTCACGAGCACGCCGGGCGCCTGGTTGATCGCGGCCTCCAGCTCCCAGGCGGAGATGTTCTCGCCGCGCCGCCGCAGGCTGTCGGTCGCGCGGCCCTCGAACCAGAAGAACCCGTCCTCGTCGACGCGCGCGAGGTCCCCGGTGTGCCACCAGAGGTTGCGCGTGGACTCGAGCGTTGCGTCGGGCCGACGCCAGTAGCCGCTGGTCATCATGTGCGGACGGGTCGGCCGGTAGAGCAGTCGCCCGACCTCCCCGGTCGGCACGGGCAGGTCATCCTCGTCGGCGATGAGCACGTCGAAGCCGCAGGCCGGCCACCCCATGCTCCCGCGCCGGCGGCGGTCGAGCGTGTTGTAGGTGACGCCGTCGGCCTCCGTCTGGCCATAGGGCTCCAGCAGCGGGATGCCGAGCTCGTCCTCGAAGAACGCGTACACCTCCGGCCGGATCGGCGCCAGCACGCCGAGGCGCAGGTTGTGCTCCGGCAACGTGTCGGGGCGCCGGGCCACGAGGGCGGAGCCCATCGAGCCGACGGCGCCGAAGTACGTCGCCCCGAGCGCGGCCGCCTCGCTCCAGAACCGGCTGACGCTGAAGCGCTTGACGAAGCCCAGCACGCTGTCGGACAGCAGGGCCGCCGTCAGCATGACGTGGCCGTCGACATGGAAGAACGGCAGCGGGAAGTACGACACGTCGGCGGCGGTCAGCCGGATCGTCGACACCCACGTCGCGGCCATGTTCGGCAGGTAGCCGTGGGGCAGCATGACGCCCTTCGACGGTCCGGTCGTCCCCGACGTGTAGAGGATGAAGGCGAGGTCCCCGGGCCGCGACGTCGACAGCTCGAGCGGCTCCGCCGCGCCGGCCCGCGCTCGCAGCGCGTCGTCGAGCGCCAGGACGGCGCTCGTCGCCGGGACGTGGGCCGTGGCGACCGCCACCAGGGCCTCCTCGACGACGATGACCTTCGGGTCGGCGTCGGCCAGGACGCTCGCGAGCATGCTGCCGCGCAGCTCGGCGTTGATCGGCACCTCGACGGCGCCCAGCCCGTAGGCGGCGTGTTGGAGGGCGAGGACGTCCGGGTCGTTGGTGGCGATCATCGCCACGCGATCGCCGCGCTGCACGCCGGCGTCAGCGAGCAGGCGCGCCCAACGCCGCGCCCGGTCGGCGAAGTGGCCGACGGTCCAGCTGCCCTCCAGCCAGCGCAGCAGCTCGCGATCGGGATCCCGGCGCTCTGACGCCAGCAGGACCTCGGTGGGTCCGGCGAGCGGCGCCGGCCGGTTGGGCAGGAACACACCGTGGTGATGCACGCAGTCATGCCTCCTTGGTGGCGGTCGTGTCGCGGCTCACAGCCGGACCGCCTCTCGTCGTCCGATGAAGCCGTTGGGAAGGGCGAGCAGGAAGACGATCAAGATCCCGAACAGCAGCGCGTTGAGCATGAGCGTCGAGATGTAGCCCTGGATGAGCGCCTCGACGACGCCGAGTGTGAGACCGCCGATGAGCGCGCCACGGATCGAGCCGATGCCGCCGATGATCGCGGCGATGAACGCCTTCAAGGTGATGTCGAACCCGAGCGCGACGTCGAGGCTGCGCGACTGGGCGACGTACAGAACGCTGCCGAGGACGCCGACGACCGCGCTCAGACCGTAGACGAGCGCGACGACCTTGCCGACCTTGATGCCCATGAGCGCGGCGGCGCCTCGATCCTGGGCGACGGCGACGACCGACTGCCCGCTGCGCGAGCGCGACAGGAACACCTCGAAGGCGACGATCACGGCCACGGCGCAGCCGATGTTCACGAGCGCCAGGACCGGGATGCGCAGCCCACCGACGTGCAGCAGCGAGTTCGACAGGAACTCGTACGGGAAGACCTTCGTCTGCACGCCCCAGATCAACGTCACCACGTTGCGCAAGATGTAGGCCGCGCCGAGCGCCCCCACGAACGCGAGAAGCAGCTGGTTGCGTCCGACGAGCGGGCGGTACACGAACTTCTCGATGCCCATCGCGATGAGCGCCCCCACCGCCATGCCGAGCACGAGCGCGATCGGGAACGGGACGCCGCCGGTCAGCAGGGCGAAGATGACGAACGTCGCGAAGATCAGCGTGTCGCCGTGGGCGAAGTGCATGAGCCCGAGGATCTGGTAGACGAGCCCGTAGCCCACCGCCCACAGCGCGTACTGACCGCCGGCGCCGAGTCCGTTGATGACCTGCTGGAGGAACGTCGTCATGCTGCTGCCCCCTCGCCGGGACTCTTGAAGTACATGCCGGCAACGTCCTCCGCGCTGACCTCCGAGGTCGGTCCGGCGTGCACGATCTCGCCGCCGACGAGCACCAGCACCTGGTCGGCGAGCGCCAGCGCGTGGCGGGCGTTCTGCTCGACGAGCAGGATCGACTGGCGCTGTGCGGCCAGCTCCCGCAGCGCCCCGTACATCTGCTGCACCGCCACCGGCGCGAGGCCGAGCGAGGGCTCGTCGAGCAGCAGCAGCCGCGGCCGGGCCATGAGCGCGCGCCCGAGCGCGACGAGCTGCTGCTGACCGCCGCTGAGCTGTCCGGCCGCCGTCCTGCGGCGCTCGGAGATCGCGTCCCAGCGATCGAAGAAGTCGTCGACGTCGCGGTCGAGCTGCTGGCGATCGCTTCGGGTGAAGCCGCCGATCCGCACGTTGGCCTCGGCCGACATGTAGGGGAACATCCGGCGACCTTCAGGGCAGTGCACGACGCCAGCGCGGACGAAGCGGTGCTCCGCGCAGCCGGTCAGGTCCTCGCCTTCGACGAGGATCCGGCCGGCCACGGGGACGCGCATCCCGGAGACGGCCCGCAGCAGCGTGCTCTTGCCCGCGCCGTTGGGCCCGAGCACGGCGACGACCGAGCCGGCCTGGACCGCGAACGACAGGCCCGACAGCACCCGGGTCAGCCCGTAGCCGGCGTGAAGCCCTTCAACCTTCAGCAGCATCCGACACCCCCTCGTCGCCGACGTAGACCCGGATGACGTCGCGGTCGCCGGCGATCGCCTCCGAGCTGCCCTCGGCGACCTTGCGGCCGCTGTCGAGGACGATGACCCGGTCGCAGAGGTCCAGCACCATCTCGAGCCGGTGCTCGATGAGCAGCAGACCGCGTTCTGCGGAGGCGGCGACGACGTCGACGATGAGCCGGACGAGCTCGTGCGCCTCGGTCGGCTCCAGCCCGGCGGTCGGCTCGTCGAGCAGCAGCATCCGCGGCTCGAGCGCGACCGCGCGGGCGAGCTCCAGGCGCTTCTTCTGGCCGTAGGGCAGGTTGGAGACCCGCTCGGAGGCGAGGTGGTCGAGCCCGACCTCCTCGAGCATGCGGTGGGCCAGCTCCCGCGCCTCGCGGTCGACCTGCCGCGCCCGGCGGCCCCCGAAGGTGGCAGGCAGCCACTGCCAGTAGCGGTCGTTGTTGTTGGTGTACTTCAGGTGCAGGCCGACGAGCAGGTTGTCCAGGACGCTGATCGGCTCGATCAGGCGCAGGTTCTGAAACGTCCGGGCCAGACCCCGCCGCCGGACGGCCGTGGGGCTCAGCCCGCTCAGCGACTCGCCGCCGAGCAGCACCTCGCCCCCGTCGGGCGGCAGGAAGCCGCTGATGACGTTGACGAGCGTCGACTTGCCCGAGCCGTTGGGTCCGATGATCCCGACGATCTCGCCCGCGCCGACCGTGAGATCGACGGAGTCCAGGGCGACGACGCCGGCGAAGTGCTTGGAGATCTCGCGGCACTCAAGCACGGGGCGCCTCCGACGTCAGGCGCCGGCCGTGCCGGCGTGCCACCCGGTCGGCGACGAGGTCCGACAGCACGCCGCCCCGTGTGTAGACGGCGATGAGCACGAGGACGCCCAGGAGGCCGACGCTGACGTGGCTCAGGAAGCGGAACTCCTCGGTCAGCAGGGTGATGAGCCCGCCCGCGGCGATCGCGCCGGGGATGCTGGCCATGCCGCCGATGATGACCCACAGGCCGATGTTGAACGAGGCGAGCAGGTTGAAGTTGCCCGGCGCCACGAAGACCGCGGTGGCGACGAGGATCGCCCCCGCGAACCCGGCGAGCGCGCCGCTGAGCGCCATCGCCAGCTGCCGGGTGAAGAAGGCGTTGATGCCCATGCTCTCGGCGGCGAAGTCGTCGAACCGCACGGCGAGCATGGCCCGGGCGGCGAACGTGCGGCTGAAGCGCCAGACGAAGAGCGTCGTGAGCGTCAGCAGGACGAGGCAGGTGTAGTAGCCGGCCGAGAAGCCCGACAGCTGCACGCCGAACAGGCTCGTGACCGGGATGCCGAAGAACCCCGACGCGCCGTGGGTCACCGCGTCCCAGTGGAGCATGAGCTCGTAGACGGCGATCGTGAACGCCAGCGAGACCAGCGCGAAGTAGTCGCCGCGGACGCGCTTGCTGGCCATGCCGAGCACGAGGCCGCCCACGGCCCCGCCGACGCCGGCGAGCAGGAACGCGACCGGAAACGGCACGCCGTGGTCGGTGATGAGCGAAGCGGTGATGTAGGCGCCGACGCCGTAGAGCGTCCCGTGCGAGAGCGTCAGCAGGCCCGCGTAGCCGAGCGCCAGGACGGCACCGACCGTCAGCGCCGCGTTGAGGAACGTGACGGTCAGGACCTGCAGCTGGAAGACCGAGGTCAGGAAGGCGGGCGCCAGGTAGCAGGCGGCCACCAGCACCGCCACCGCCCACACGGCCCGGCTGCCGCCACGGCGGCCGACGCCGCCCGGCCGCGCGGATTCAACCGCGCGACCGGTCCGGCTCTGCAGGATCGACGGCGTCATCCTGGGCTACTTGTCGACGGCCTTGATCTCGGTGCCCTGGATGTCGAACATCGCGGCCTCCTTGTAGGGCTGCTCGGCGTTGCCCGTCAGCTCGGCCATCGTGATGAGGGCGTGGCCGGCGCGGAGGTCCTTGCCCTCGCCGTACTCGATCGGCCCCTGGATCCCCTCGGCCGTGCCCTTGGGGATGTACTGGATGATCTCCTTGCGGTTCGAGGCTCCCGCCTCGAGTGCCCCGACGACCGCCATGAACCCGTCGAACGTGTACTGCGCGGGTGCGGTCATCTGCTTGCCGTGCCGGTCCTCGAACTGGTCGGAGATCTGCTTGGCCAGGCTGTTGTCGGTGAAGAAGATCTGCCCGGGCATCAGGGCGAAGGCGCCGTCGCCAATGGTGATCGCCTTGCTCGCCGTGCCCTGGAAGACCTTGCCCCAGCCGGCCGCCGTGTAGTCGATGAACGGGACGTTGAGCCCGGCACGGCGCATGGTGGCCAGGATCCGGCCCGCCTCGGCCTCGACGCCGCCGTTGAGCACCGCCTGGACGTTGGCCTTCTTGAGGTTCTCGACGAGCGCCGAGAAGTCGGTCGTGCCGCTGGCCGAGAACACCTGGCGGGTGACGATGTCGACCCCCTGCTTCTCGGCCTCCGCGTTGACGCCCGCGTCGTAGTCCTTCTGGTAGGCGAGGTCGTTGGCGATCGTGCCGACCCGGGTCAGGCCCCGGTCCTTGGCGAACACGACGGCGGTCGCCGCGATGCTCTGCAGCTTCGGGCAGCCGACGGCGACGTTGTCGAGCTTCTCGGTCAGCACGTCGGAGCAGCCGTTGACCGACACGACGCCGAGCCCGGCGCGGGCGGCGACCTGGGCGGCGGCCTGCGTCATGCCGCTGTCGGCGAAGCCGACCATCGTCCAGATCTTGCTCTCCTGCACGAGCCGGGCGCCGAGCGCGGCCGCACCTTCGGTGGTGGCCTTCGTGTCACCGGCGACGACCTTGAGGGTCGAGCCCTTCAGCGGACCGGACTTGATGCCGCCCTGGCTGTTGACGTGGTCGGCCGCCAGCTTGGCGCCGTTGAGGATGTCCTCGCCGACCGCGGCGCTGGGACCGCTCATCGGCCCGACCGCCATGATCGTGATCTCCTGCTTGCCGCCGGAGGACGCCTTGTCGTCGCTGCTGTCAGCACATCCAGCGCCGATGAGCAGCGTCGCCGCGCCCATCGCCACTCCGGTCAACCACCTGCTGCGTGCTCGCACCTCTGGCCTCCGTCGTCTCGACTGGTGGCGCCCACCAAACCAGCGTCGAGCGCCCTCGGGAAGCGTCCGCGCGGCGGATTCCCCCGGCCGGGGGAACCCGTTGCGCGACGGTCACATCGCGACCCAGCCCACGGCCCGCTCGATCGTCCGCGCGAGCGCAAGCAGGCGATGGTCCTCGCCGCGCCGGCCGACGGCCATGACCCCCACCGGCAGGCCGTCGACCGACGCCATCGGCAGCGACATCGCGGGGTGGCCGGTGACGTTCATGACCGACGTGTTGGCGGTGGGGCCGAAGTCACGCATGACGCGGTCGCCCAACGCAAGCGCGTCGTCGACCTCCAGCGGCAGCACCGGTGTGGTCGGCATGATGAGCGCGTCGAGCTCCGAGAGCGCCCGGTCGTACGCCGCGGTCAGCGTGCGTCGCGCGTTGGCGGCCCTGGCGTAGGAGGCACCCGACATGCGCCGCTGCAGGTGCGTGCCGGCGAGCAGCGCCAGCTTGATCTGCGGCGACAGCCCGGAGGCGCGGCGCGCCAGGCCGTCGTGGACGGCGGTGGCGAGCTCCGGCCAGTACTGGCCCTGAAGCTGGTGGCCGTTGCCGCCGGCGGCCAGGGTGGCGGCGAACCCCTCGGCGAGCATGCTCATCACGATGGGGTCTGCCGTGAGGTGCTCGGGCACCGAGACGTCGGTGACGTCGGCACCCGCCGCCCGCAGCCCCGCGGCAGCCGCGCGCACCGCGGCGGCGACCCGCTCGTCGGTCCCCAGCGCCTGGGCGAAGCCCTCGCCGAGAACGCCGATCCGCCGCCGGTCGAGCGAGGCGGGCGCGCGCGCCACGGCCGCGCCGAAGTCGAGGCGGGTCAGGTCGGGGCGCTGCATCGGGTCGCGGCCGTCGACGCCGGCGATGACGTCCAGCAGGCGCGCGAGCTCGACCGTGCTCTTCGCCATGGCACCGACATGGTCGAAGAGTCGGTCGATGACGAGTACGCCGGTGAACGGGACGAGTCCGTGGGTCGGCTTGAAGCCGAGCACGCCGCACCACGCGGCCGGGATGCGCACCGAGCCGGCGGTGTCGGTGCCGAGCGCCAGGTCAACGCCGTCGTAGTGCAGGGCGGCCGCCGAGCCGCTGGACGAGCCGCCCGCTGTCCGCGCCCGGTCGAACGGGCACAGCGTCGGCCCGTACACGCTCGAGTCGCCGGTGGCCGCCATGGCCAGCTCGTCCATGTTCGTGATGGCGACGATCTCGGCGCCGGCCCCCAGGGCGCGCTGCACGACCGTCGCGTCCACGGTCGGCACGAAGTCGCCCAGCAGCGCCGAGCCGCCCGTCAGCGGGACGCCCGCGACGGCGATGCAGTCCTTGACCGCCAGCCGCAGGCCCGACAGCGCGCCGCGCTGCGCGCCCGTCGTCACACGGCACCAGCGCACGACGGCATTGAGCGGATCGTCGCGGCCGGCAACCGACGGCTCGAGCTCGCGCGTTGCTTCGACGGGCGCCGGCACGCCGGACGGCAGGGCGTCGACCGACGCCATGGACTCCATGAGCGCCGGCATGAGCGCGGCGAACGTCGTTCGCTCGTCGGGGCTGAGCGTCATACCCCAGGAGCGCGCGCTCTCGTCGATGTCGGCTCCGCTGATCTCCCTGCCCACTATGCCTCCTCGCCGTGCCGTGCGCGGTCGTCGAGCTCGGGATCCAGCGCCCGGCCCAACAGGCGGTAGGCGATCGCCCCGAGGACCATGACGGCCGCGGCTGCGAGGAACACGGCGGGCGGCCCGACCGCGCCGTTGACACCCCCCGCCAGCGCCGCGCCGCCGGCAGCTCCGCCCATCAGCGCGGTCGTCTGCAAGGTGAAGGACTCGGTCGCCATGCCGGGAGGCGCATGGAGGCCGACCAGCGAGTACGTGACCCCGAACAGCGGGGCGATCGTCGCGCCCGAGATGGCCAGGCCGACCGTCAGCAGCACCATCCCCGGCAGGACGCTGAGCAGCGTCAGCGACGCGGCCAGCGCCAGCATGAGCCCGGCCGCGCGCCGGGACGGATCGCCGCCCGACCAGTAGCGGGCGGCGAGTAGCCCGGCGACGAAGCTGCCGATGCCCCACGCGGCGTACAGCAGGCCGGTGGCGCCGCGCGCGCCGTGATGCTCGGCGCTGCTGACGATGCCCAACTCGACGGCGCCGAGCGCCATCCCCAGCGTGCCGGTGACGACGAGCAGCGTGCGGATGCCGGGGTTGCCCAGCGCGCCGAGCGGCGAGCCCGCCGGCCCGTCGCGGGCGACGCCGAGGCGGCGGGTCTCCGGCAGCAGGGCGAAGACCAGCGTCGTCGCCGCCAGCAGGACGCCCGTGACCCCCAGGGTGACGCCGGGCCCGATCGCGGTCGCCACCGCCACCAGCACGACCGGCCCGAGCACGAACGCCAGCTCCTGCAGCGTCGCGTCGACCGTCACGACGACGGTGAACGCCGGCGCGTCGAGCATCCGCTGCCAGAGAACTCGCGCGCACGCGGCCACCGGCGGCTGCGCGGCGCCTACCGCGAACGCCACTCCGACGAAGGCCGCTCGTGGCGCGTGCGACGGCGTGGCCGCGAACCCGATCGACGCGGCCGCCACCAGCACCGAGCACGCCACGAGCATGACGGTCTGCCCGCGACGATCGATGAGCCGTCCGACGACGACGGCGGCGCCCGCCATGCCCAGCGCGCACGCACCGGCGCACAAGCCGGCCAGCCCATAGGACTGGCCGCGGTCGCGCATCTGCAGGATGACGAGCAGGCCGAGTGCGCCGAGCGGCACGCGGGCCAGCAGCGCGAGGGCCATCGTGCGCGCCATGCCCGGCGCGCGCAGGGCAGCGAAGACAGCCACCGCGGCCGGCTCAGGGGCGACGGCTCACGACGCGGCGACCTCCGGCTCGTCGATGAGGTAGCGCTCCAGGCGCTCCCGCTCGTCGTCGAGCAGCGGCCGCGGCACGCGCGTGTCGAGGTCCCACATGACGAGCGTGGCGCGCGAGATGGCGCGCAGCTCGCCGTCTCCGGCGACAAGCCGCTCGTGGATCGAGACGCTCGAGCGGCCAAGGCGCACCGGCGCGACGCTGATCGTCACCGGGCTGTCCTCGTAGACCACCTCGCGCACGTAGTCGATCTGCTGGTGGGCCAGCACGTAGATCGGGAAACGCACCTCCAGCGCCTCGGCCATCCAGGCCCCGCGCGCCTCCTCGAACATCACCAGGTACATCGCGGCGGTGACGTGCTCGAGCAGGTCGAGGTCGGTGTAGCGCAGGGGGATCTGCCGCTCCCACGTGAGGCGATCGGACGGGGAGATGGGGGTCATGGGCGCTCGCTGGATCGTGGAACGGGACGCGGGCAGTACATCGCCGTTCGGCGCTGCTCACCAACGAAGCGCGCCTGCTCATCCCCCGGGCGGGGGAACGGCCACGGTGGCGCGGCGCCCGCGCCAGCGGTTGCCGCCGAGCGTCGGCACGGCGCCCAGCAGCTCCTGGGTGTACGCGTGCCGCGGCGCGTCGAAGACCGCCTGCGCCGGCGCCTGCTCGACGATCCGGCCCTTGCGCATGACGTAGAGGTGGTCGCTGAGATAGCGGACGACCGACAGGTCGTGGGAGATGTAGAGCATCGACAGGTCGAGCTCGCGCTGCAGGCGGCGCAGGAGGTTGAGGATGAGCGCCTGGACCGAGACGTCCAGCGAGGCGGTGACCTCGTCGAGCAGCAGCAGCCGCGGCCGCGTGGCCAGGGCGCGCGCGATCGCGATGCGCTGCAGCTGGCCGCCGGAGAGCTGGTGCGGGTAGCGCTGCGCCAGCGCCTCCGGGACCCCGACGAGGTCGAGCAGCTCGTGTGCCGCCGCCCGGCAGCGCGGCGAGGACATCCGGCAGCCCTCGGCCACGCTCGCCGCCTCCTGGACGGCCTGGCCGATCTCCATGCGGGGGTTCAGCGAGGCGTACGGGTCCTGGAAGACGAGCTGGACCTGCCGGCGCAGCGACGCCAGCGTGCGGCCGCGGGCGTTGGTGACGTCCTCGTCGCCGAGCGTGATGCGACCGGCGCTCGCCCGGCTCAGCCCGATGATGCAGCGGACGATCGAGGACTTGCCGGAGCCCGACTCGCCGACGAGGCCCGTCGTCGCGCTGGCCTCCACCCGCAGGTCGACGCCGTCGACCGCAGTGAACGGGGGCGGCCCCGGATACGTGACGACCAGCCCGCGGACGTCAAGCATCGGCCACCTCCGCGGCGGGCAGGCCGCCGTCGGTGATCGTGGCCAGCTCGCGCGTCCGGTCGGTCGACAGGTCGGGCACCGCGCGCATCAGCGCCTGGGTGTACGGGTGCTTGGGCCCGGCCAACAGCTCGTCGACGGTCAGCTGCTCCACGAGGCGTCCGCGGTACATGACCATGAGCCGGTCGCAGACCTCAGACAGCAGCGAGATGTTGTGGGAGATGATGAGAACGGCGGTGCCCTGGCGCTCGTTGAGCTCGCACAGCAGCTCCATGACCTGGGCCTGGACGGTGACGTCGAGGGCGGTCGTGGGCTCGTCGGCGACGATGAGCGCCGGCTCGCTCATGAGCCCCATCGCGATCATCGTCCGCTGCCGCATCCCGCCCGACAGCTCGTGCGGGTACTGGCGCAGGCGCAGCTCCGGCTCGCTGATGCGGACTTCCGCCAGGCGGCGGACGGCGAGCTCCCGCGCCTCGCGGCGCGACAGGCCGCGATGGCGGCGGACCGCCTCGACCATCTGCGAGCCGATCCGCCGCGCGGGGTTCAGCGAGGACATCGGGTCCTGGAAGACCATGGCCATCTGCGTGCCCAGGACGCCGGCGAGGTCCCGCTCGCTCTCGGCGAGCAGGTCGTGGCCGGCGAAGCGCAGGACGTCGGCGCGGGCCGTCACGTTGCGCGGCAGCAGCCGCGCGATCGCCAGCGACGTGAGGGTCTTGCCGCTGCCGGACTCGCCGACGATGCCGACGATCTCGGCGCGGCCGACCGAGAACGACACGTCGCGCACCGGCTGCGCGTCGCTGCCGGCGACGCTCACCGTGAGCCCGTCGATCTCCAGCAGCGCCTCGTGCGCGGTCACGGTCCCACCACCCGTTCCCCCACGACCTCCGCCGCCTCCGAGCCGGCCGTTCGACCGGCCGCGTCCGAACGTCGACGCAGGCGCAGCAATCGGGGCCGCTCGTCCCAGAGGACCGGGTTGACCGCCCGCGCGGCCGCGTCGCCCAGCAGCGAGAGCGCCAGCCCCGTGAGGGTGATCATCACGGCGGGGGCCAGCGCGGCGTACGGGTTGAGGTAGAAGTTCTTGACGCCGTCGGTGAGCATCTGGCCCCAGTCGAAGTCCGGTGGCTGGATGCCGAGCCCCAGGAAGCTCAGCGACGACATCGCGATGACGGCCTCCCCCACGGCCGTGAACCCGACGATCATCATGCTGTCGGCGACGTTGCGGGTGACGTAGCGCGACAGGACGCCGCGGCGCCGCACCCCGACGACGCGTGCGGCCTGGAGGTACTCGCGGACCATCACCCCGGACACGAGGCTGTAGGTGAAGCGCGCGAAGCTCGGCGTGAACGCGACCCCGACCGCGATGACCGCGCCGCGGGCGCCGACCCCGACGATGGCCACGACGACGACCGCCAGCAGGATGTCGCCGAAGCTCATGAGCGTGTCGATGACCGTCGCGCCCAGCCGGCGCACACGGGGTCCGGAGGCCGCCAGCAGACCGCCGATGAGCAGGCCGGCGACGACCGCGATCGCGACCGCCATCAGCGCGAGGACGAGCGAGGTCCGGGTGGCGGCCAGGGTCCGCTGGAGGATGTCCCGGCCCAGCCCGTCGGTGCCCAGGATGTGGGCCGCGGTCGAGCCCTCGCTGGCGTGGGCGAGATCCGTCGTCGTCGCGCCGGCGCCGAAGCCGCCGGGTCCGAGGGCCGCCAGCACCGCGAGCACTAGGACCGCGGTGGCTGCCAGCACGCCGGTGGGCGACGCGAAGAACGCGCCGGCCATCCGCCGCCACGGTGCGTCGGACCGCATCGTCACGACTCGCCCTCCAGGGTCTGCGGATCGACGATCGCCAGCAGCACGTCGGCCAGCGCGTTGACGACGACGACCGTCACCCCGAGCAGCAGCGTGATGCCCTGCACGACCGGGTAGTCGCCGACGAGCACCGACCGCACGAGCGTCGTGCCCAGCCCGGGGCGGGCGAAGACCTGCTCGACGACCACCGCGCCCCCGACGAGGCTCGCGAACAGGACGCCGGCCAGGGCGAACGTGCTCGTCATCGCGTTGGGGAAGATGTGGCGTCCGTAGAACGTCGCCGCCGACAGCCGCTTGCTGCGCGCGGCGCGCGCGTAGGGCTGCTCCAGGACCTCGAGCGTGCGCACGCGCACGATGCGCGCGACCATCGCCGCCGGACGCAGCGCGATCGCGATGGCCGGCAGGACGGCGGCGCTCAGGGTCGCGGCGCCGGCGACGGGCAGCAGCTGCCAGGTCACGGCGAAGAGGAAGACCAGGAACGTCGCGGTCAGGTAGTGCGGGACGGCGGCCATCGCCCCGGTGCCGGCGCTGAAGCCGACCTCGAAGCCGCGCCCGCCGGAGCGCGTCAGCACGGCGCCGATCAACCCGAGCGGGATGCCGATGACGCAGATGAGCACCATGCCGAACACGGCCAGCTGCGCCGTCGGCCCGATCCGGTCGGCGATGACGGCGTTGACCGACTCACGGGTCTTGTAGGACTGTCCCAGGCTCCCGTGTGACAGATCGCTGACGTAGTGCTGGAACTGGCGCGGCAGGGAGCGCTCCAGGCCGAGCTCCTGGCGGGTCTGCTTGACGGCCGCCTCGGTGGCGTTCGTGCCGGCGATCGCCCGGGCCGGGTCGCCCGGCACGAGGTGCACCATGAGGAACGTCAGGACGACGAGCGCCGCCAGCACGGCGACCAGCCGGGCCGATCGCACGAGGAGGAAGCGGCGCCACTTCATGTCGTGCCCTCGGTCGGCCCTTCCCCGCTACGCCGTCGAGTCGCGGGTCGCGAGCGGCCGGTCGCCGAGCGAGTCGCCGACCTCCGCGGCGGCCCGTTGACCGGCGCGGACCGCGCCGTCCATGTAGCCGGCGCTCTGCCGCGCCGTCTCGGTGCCCGCCCAGTGGATCGGCCCCACCGGATCGTTCATCGTCGGCCACAGGTCGACGAGCAGGCCGGGCGGGACCGGCGACACGCAGCCGGTGACCCACTCGTCCTCCTCCCACGGGGTCTCGAGGTAGTCGATGACGTTCAGGGCCTCGTCGCCGAGGACGCTCGCCAGGTCGGCGGCGATCGCGTCACGCCGCCCCTCCGGGCTGTCGGGCAGCTCCCGCTCGTCGGTGAACGCCAGCAGGATGCCGGGAGCCCCGCTCGCCGGACCCATGTCCATGACCGTGCCCATCGCGCCGTCGGCGAGGATCTGCCCGGAGAGGCCCTGGTCGCGCCAGAACGCCCGCTCGTAGGCGAGAAACGGCTTGTGCCCGCCGGTCATGACCCAGCCCTCGTTCAGGCGCCGGCGCGCGTCGGGCAGCGCGGGCTCGAACGTGATCTTCGCGGCCTCGGCGGGCGAGCAGGCGACGATGACCCGCCGCGCGCGCAACTCGCTGTCGCCGGCGTCGACGACCGCGCCGTCCTCGTCGACCGCCACCCGTCGCGCGGGCGACTCGAGCCTGACGCGACCGCCCAAGCCCTCGGCCAGCTTCAGGGAGATCGACTGCGTCCCGTCGACGAGCTTCTGGTCCTGGGCGCCGCCCTCGATGCCGGTGAGGAACTTCAGCCCGCCGCCCTGGCCGAAGTACCAGCCGGCCCACAGCGCGGAAAGCTCGGCGGACGGCCGACCCAGCACCGAGAGGATGCTCATGTCGAGCAGGTGCAGGGCCAGGCGCGACTCGACGCCCTGCTCCATGACCCATTCGCGCAGCGAGAGGCCGTCGATCCGGGCGGCATCCGGTGTGGTCCACGGCTCGTCGACGTCGATCGAGTCGGCGAGCGCGTTGACCGCCCGCATCGCGGTGCGGAACTGCGCACGGTCGTCCTCCGAGAGCGAGTCCGGCCGGTTGACGCTGCGCTCGCCCTCGATGACGAGCAGGTTGTCGCCGGTCGGGCGCACGTCATAGGTGGCCAGCCCGAGCCTGCCGATCAGATCCAGCAGCGCGGTCTGCTTGGGCCCGACGAACGCGGCGCCGCCGTCGACGGTCAGGCCGGCGATCGTGCGGTTGTACGTGCGGCCGCCGACGCGGTCCTTGGCCTCGACGACCACGACGTCGATCCCGCGGTCGGCCAGCTCGGTGGCGGCGACGAGGCCGCTGATGCCGGCCCCGACGACCACCACGTCGTGTCGCTCATGCTCTGCCATGGCTGCGCTCCTAGTCCGTCGTGCGGATGCTTCGCAGGTTGACCTGGGTCATGTTGGCCTCGAAGGCCAGGCCGCCCTTCTGGAACCAGGCGGCCACCGGGCCGGTGAGCGGCTTGACGTCGACGTTGCGCAGCAGGACCTTCTCGGCGTCCTGCCAGATCTGACACCGCTCGTCGCCTTCGGTGGCGGCCGCCTTCAGCGCGAGCTTGTCGTACTCGGTGTCCTTGACCTGCCCGGGGTTCAGCGCGGCCGTCCCGAAGGCGTAGCTGATCTGGTTGACCATGGTGTACGGGATGCCGGCCGCCGAGACGAACGGGAAGACCATGACGTCCCAGTCGCCCTTGCCGCCCCAGATGATCCCGACGAGCTGCTCGAACGTCGTCTTGTTGACCTTCGCGTCGATGCCCGCCTTGCGCAGCGCGTCACCCAGGTACTCCGGCCCGGAGTTCTGGGCGTCATAGCCGACGACCTTCAGCGTGAGCTTCTTGCCCGAGCCATAGCCGGCCTCCGCGAGCGCAGCCTTGGCCTGGGCGAGGTCGAACGGCGGCGTCAGCGACCCGTTCTCCTTCGAGTAGCACTCCAGGTTCGGCGTGTACTGGGTGTCGACGGGATAGCCGACGTCGAACGTGGCCGCGCGGGTGTAGGCCTTGGCGTCGACCGCGTGCGCCACGGCCTTGCGGATGTTGGGGTCGTTGCCCGGATGGCCCTTGGCCCGGTTGAACAGCAGCGAGTCCGACAGGTAGCCGCGCCCCTCGACCGGCTCGCTCTGGCGCTTCAGGCGCTCGGCGTCGCGACCGAGGACGGCCGCGATGTCCACCTCACTGGTGTCGACGAGGTTGGCCCGCGTCGTGTCGTCGGCGACGACCCGCAGCGTGACCTTCGCCGGCAGCTTCTCGGGGTCGTCGATCGCCGCGTCCTCGCGACGCTCCAGGACGTAGTGGTCGTCGCGCTTGAGCGTCGTGAGGCGGTACGGCCCGCTGCCGCCGCCCTCGCCGGAGCTCGCCAGCGCCTTCTTGTCGGCCAGGCCCTTCGGGCAGATGATGAAGGAGAACTGCATCTGCCCGAGCAGGTCCGGGTGAGGCTTGTTCAGCGTGATCTTGACGGTGTTGGCGTCGTCGTCGGCGGTCACCGACTTGGCGCCGCCCGGCCCGAAGACGAGGTTGGTCAGCTGCGAGCCGGTCTTCGGGTCGGCGAGGTAGCGCAGCGACTTCGCGACGTCGGTCGCGGTCAGCGGCGAGCCGTCGGCGCAGGTCAGCCCGTCCTTGAGCTGGAAGGTGCCGGAGGTCAGCGTGATCTTCCACGACTTCGCCAGCGCCGGCTCGACGCCGTGGTCCTCGCCGCCGGTGGGACGGACGAGCGTGTCGTACATGGCCTCGTACATCTGCTTCGGGCCCGAGTCGAGCGTGCTCTTGTAGGGGTCGAACGTGTCGACGTCGTTGCGCATGACGATCGACACCGCCTGCGGGGCCTTCTCCGACGCCTTGGCGCCGCTGGCCGCAGGCGACGAGTCGTCCGACCCGCAGCCCGCCGCGAGCGCGCCCGCCATCGTCATCGCCGCGATCGCGGCCACCGTCGAACGTCCGCGCACCGGCTCTCTCCTCGTGCTTTCAGGGGTCGTCATGACACGGGCACCGCGGTCAGCTGCGCCGCCACCTCGCCGGCGGCGCGCTGGCCGGCACGCACCGCACCGTCCATGTAGCCGGCGCTCCGTCGGGCGGTCTCGGTGCCGGCCCAGTGGATCGGGCCGACCGGGTCGTTCATCGTGGGCCAGAGATCGACGAGGAAGCCCGGCGGCAGGGGCGAGACGCAGCCCGAGATCCACGGGTTCTCCCGCCATCCCGTCTCGACGTAGTCGATGACGTTCAGCGCCTCGTCGCCGAGCACGGTCGCCAGGTCGGCGGCGATGCCGTCGCGACGGCCCTCGGGACTGTTGGGCATCTTCGCCTCGTCGGTGAAGGCGAGCAGCAGCCCCGGACGTCCGCTGGCCGGGCTGGCGTCCATGACGACGCCCATGGCCCCGTCGGAGCTGATCTCGCCCGACAGCCCCTGGTCACGCCAGAACGCTCGCTCGTAGGCGAGAAACGGCTTGTGGGTCCCCTCGAGCAGCCAGCCCTCGTTGAGCTTCTGGCGCGCCTCGGGCAGCCCGGGCTCGAAGGTGATCTTCGCCGCTTCGGACGGGGAGCAGGCGACGATGGCGCGCTGCGCGTGGACCTGGCGGTCGCCGAGGTCGAGGGTCGCGCCGCCGTCGTCGCCCGTGATGATCCGGCGCACCGGCGAGTCGAGGGAGACGCGGTCGCCGAGCTCCTCGGCGAGCCGCAGCGACACCGACTGCGAGCCGCCGACGAACTTCGCCTCCTGCGCTCCGCCGTGGGGGT
The DNA here is from genome assembly GCA_040255945.1 of Solirubrobacterales bacterium. GTDB lineage: Bacteria > Actinomycetota > Thermoleophilia > Solirubrobacterales > Solirubrobacteraceae > Baekduia. The sequence continues at coordinate 32,320 of JBDZVZ010000032.1, forward strand.
TGGTCAGGAACGCGTAGCCGCCGCCCTGGGCGAAGTACCAGCCGGCCCACAGCGCCGAGATCCGCGACGCGACGCTGCCGAGCACCGTGATGAGCGTCATGCTCAGCACGCGGATGGCCGGTCGCGACGTGATGCCGCGCTCGGCGGCCCAGGCGTCGACCGAGAGGCTGTCGAGATGGCGGGCGTCCGGCGTCTTCCAGGGCTCCTCGATGTCAACCGAGGCGATGAGCTCCTCGAGCGCCGCGAGGAGCGCGTCGTACTGGCGGGCGTCCTGGTCGGGCAGGTCGGCGGCACCGCCCTCCACCCGCTCGCCCTTGACGACGAGGACCGGTTCGCCCCGGGTCGGGACGCTGAAGATGTCGACCCCGAGCTGCTCGGCCAGCGCGAGCAGCGCGGTCTGGCGGATGCCGACGTACGCGGCGCCGCCGTCGACCGTGACGCCCGCGATCGTGCGGTTGAACGTCCGACCGCCAACGCGATCCTGGGCCTCCAGGACCTCGACGTCATGGCCTTGCCTGACGAGCTCCCACGCCGCCGTCAGACCGCTGAGGCCGCCGCCGACGATTGCGACATCCACCTGCGTCATGTACGTCACTTCCTCCACCGCGGGTTCACGCCCTCTCCAGGGCGACGAGGGCGCCATGCTCTCCGAGCCCGACCACGCCCGACCACCGTGCCGCGGCGAGGATGACCCAGGCGGGGGATGCCGTCCCGCCGGCCGTGCTCCCCGCGCCTTCCCCCAGGTGGGCATATCGATGTGCCTCACCCGGGACCCAGCGTGCCTGCGCGCTCTAGCTTCGTGCGCATGTCCGTCACCTACATCGACTCGCCCGAGCTGGTCAAGCCATACGGGTTCTCCCATGCCGCCGTGGTTCCGGCGTCAGCAAAGCTCATCTACATCGCCGGCCAGGTGGCCTGCAATGTGAAGGGCGAGATGCTGGCCGACGGCGACTACGCCGAGCAGACCTACCTCGCGCTCAACAACGTCATCACGGCCGTCGAGTCGGCCGGCGCCACCGCGCGCGACATCGTCAACCTGACGCTGTTCGTCGTCGGCCACAACGACGAGAACATGGCCGCCGTCTACAAGGGCCTGGGCAAGGCCAGCAAGGAGCACGACCTGCACCGCATGGCCGCGGCCTACATCGGCATCGACAAGCTCGTCGTCCCCACCGGCCTGATCGAGATCACCGCGGTCGCGGCCACCGAGGACTAGCACAACGATGGACGCGACCACGCCCGTCGGCTCAGCGGCGGTGACGACCAGCTCGATGACGATCGCGGACCTCCTCCCGCGAGCGGTCAAGCTGTTCGGCGGCCGGCCGGCGGTCCGGCACCGCCTGCCGGACGGGACGTGGCGCGACGTCACCTACGCCGAGGTCGGTGAGATCGCCCAGGCAGCCGCTCTGGGGCTCATCGACCTCGGCATCCGACCGGGCGACCGGGTGTGCTTGCTCGCCGACACCCGCCCCGAGTGGACCTACCTGGATTTCGCGATCGCCATGATCGGGGCCGTCAGCGTGTCGGTCTACCCCACCAACTCCCTCGAGGAGTGCGAGTGGGTCATCGGCGACTCCGGGGCCGTGGCCATCATCTGCGAAGACGCCGTCCAGCTCGCCAAGGTCGCCGCGACTCGGGACCGCCTCCCCGAGCTGCGCGAGGTGATCGTCATCGACCCGTCCCCCGAGACCGGCGCGACCACGACCCTCGACGAGCTCTGCGCCCGCGGCCGCACGCGGCCGGATGGCGCGGCGGAGCTCCAGCGGCGCCATGACGCCGTGACCCCCGACGCCCCGTACACCTTCATGTACACGTCGGGCACGACCGGGCCGCCGAAGGGCTGCGTGCTGACCCACGGCAACTACCGCTCGGTCACCGACATGATCAACGACGTCCAGACCCTCAGCATGGAGGCGGACGTCGTGTATCTCTTCCTGCCGCTCGCGCATGCATTCGCGCGCCTCGTCGAGCTGGCCACGTTCGACTGCGGCATGCAGATCGCCTACTGGAGCCGCGACAAGCGACGGCTGCTCAGCGAGATCGCCGAGGTGCGGCCCACGTTCCTACCGTCGGTGCCCCGGATCTTCGAGAAGCTCTACGCGCTCGGCACCGCCGACCTCGACCCCGACACGATCGTCCGGGCGACCGAGGTCGGCGGCCGCTACCACGACCTGCGGGTCGCCGGCGAGCCGATCCCGGACGAGCTGGCGGAGGAGTACGCCGAGCTCGACGCGCGCGTGTTCCGGCCCGTCCGCGACCTCTTCGGCGGCCGGCTGCGGACCGGGGACACCGGCTCGGCGCCGATCGCCCCCGAGATCCTCGACTTCTTCTGGGCCTGCGGCGTGCCGGTGCTCGACGGCTTCGGCATGACCGAGACGGCAACCTCGGCCACCGGCATGGGCCCCGCCAACCGGCGCTCCGGCACCGTCGGGCGTCCTCACCCGGGCGTGGAGGCGCGGATCGCCGACGACGGCGAGCTGCTCATCAAGGGCCCCAACGTCTTCGTTGGCTACCACAACAACCCGGAGGCGACCGCGGAGGCGTTCGTCGACGGGTGGCTGCGCACCGGCGACCTCGCGACGATCGACGCGGACGGCTACATCACGATCACCGGCCGCAAGAAGGACATCATCATCACCGCGGGCGGCAAGAACATCACGCCGGCCAACCTCGAGAACGACCTCAAGCAGAGCCCCTACATCTCGCAGGCGGTGATGCACGGCGACCGCCGGCCCTATCCGGTCGTGCTCGTCACGCTCGACGAGGATCAGATCGTCCCGTGGGCACGTGCGCGCGGCATCGAGGACACGTCGCTGGATGCGCTGGCCGCGCATCCCGAGGTCCGTACGCTCGTGGACGCCGAGCTCGCGCGGGCCAACCGGCGCTATGCGCCGGTCGAGCAGGCCAAGAAGCTCGCCATCCTCGACCATGACCTCTCGGTCGAGGCCGGCGAGCTCACCCCCACGCTGAAGGTCAAGCGCAGCGTCGTCGAGGAGCGCCACCGGCAGCTCCTCGACTCCCTGTACGGCTGAGGACTAGTCGACGAGGCCGATGCTCTGCGCGTAGCGCACCGCCTCGGCGCGGTTGCGGACGCCGAGCTTGCGGTAGATGGCGCTCGTGTGCTGCTTGATCGTGTGCGGCGAGAGATCCAGGGCGCGCGCGGCCTCGGGGTTGCTCGCCCCGCGCGTGATCTGGCGCAGCACGTCGAGCTGGCGCGCCGACAGCTCGCCGTCGGGCGGCGGCGGCGGGGCCGTGGCAAAGACCGACCGTCCGCTCGCCGCCGCGTGGACGGCCGCGATGAGCTTCGGCGGTGGCCAGGTCTTGGCGATGAACCCGACCGCCCCGGCGGCGCGAGCCACCGCCGGCGACACGCGGCCCGTGCCGGACATGAGCACGACCGACACCTCGGGCGCACGCTCCTTGATCGCCCGGCAGATGTCGACGCCGGAGTCGGGCCCGACAAAGAGATCGACGAGCGCGAGGTGGGGCTCATAGCGCTGGATGAGGCTCAGAGCCTCCTGGCGGTCCACCGCCGCCACGCAGCGCGCCACCCAGCTCTGGGTGCCCAGCAGCGCTCTGAGCCCCACACTGACGACGGCGTGATCGTCGACGACGAGCACGCGCCGGTCGCGCGGACCGTCTGGCGTCATGCCGCGATGCCGCTGGTCGGAAGCGTGAGCTCCAGTCGCCAGGCCGACGCGTCGCAGGAGGTCGAGCGCACCGTGCCGCCGAGCAGCGACGCCTCGGTCGCCAGCAGACGGAGGCCGAGGCCGGTCCCGTGCGAGGCGGGCCGGGAACGCGCGCCGACACCGTCGTTGTGGACCCGGAGCGTGGTGATCGCGTCGTCGACCTCCATGCCCACCTCGACATGCCGTGGGGCGGCATGCTTGCGCGCGTTGCGCAGCGCTTCGGCGATCGCCGCGTCGAGCAGGTGGCAGACCGCCTTGGATCGTGCCGGCCGCAGGCCCCGCTGGACCACGGCCACGCCGGGATGCTCGCAGCACAGAGCCTCCAGCTCCTGCACCGGCGCGCTGACCGGGCCGTCGGGCGGGGCGTCGGCCGCAAAGCACACCTCGAGCGCGCTGCGCATCTCGCTCAACGCGCTCGCCAGCTCGCGGCGGCAGAGATGCTGGCGCTGGTCGGCCGCGGCCCAGTCGGGCTCGAGGAGCAGCGAGAGGCCGCACAACCGCTGTACGACGGTGTCGTGCAGGGTCCGGGCCAGCCGGAGCGCGCCGGCCGGATCGCTTCCTCCGTTCAGGCTTGCCGCATGGGCCATGGTGTCCTGTCTCCTCCGTTGACTAAACGACCATTAGGGGGATCCTAAGCCGGTTGGCGGACGGGCGTCAACCGCCTGGACGCAACGACGGCGCGCGGCCGGATCAACCCTGCGAGGCCCGGCTCCCCCGGGTGGGTGATGTGCGTCGCCGCCGGCTCCCGGTTCGGAACGCTCGCTGGTTCGATGTAGCGTGTCCCGTCGCAGTCGTCGAGAAGCCGGTTCCTGCATGCGATTCCTCCATATCCGTGAGCGGTTTCCCGAGCATCCGACGGAGATGCGCACACAGATCCTCGTGGCGGCCGGCCGCCTGTTCCAGCAGCACGGCTACGCCGGGACGAGCATGAGCGCGATGGCATCGGCGGTCGGCATCACGCCCGCCGCCCTCTACTGGCACTTCAAGAACAAGGAGGACATCCTCTTCGAGTTCCTCCGGGCCGCCTACGAAGGCTTCGAGCTCGAGGTCGACGGCGAGATGGGCCGGCACGTCCACGAGGATGCGGTGCAACGGCTGCGCAGGGTCGTGCACATCCACACCCTGCTGCGCCTGGAGGGCATCCAGGCCACCCACGTCGACACGAGCCTCACGGTCGGCCAGCTGTCCCGCTCGCTGTCAGCCGACCGGCTGCGCGACCTGCGCAACCTCAACCGCCTCCATCTCGACCGCGTACGGGCGATCATCGAGGACGGCGTGCGCGCCGGGTTGTTCCAGGTGCCCGACACCCTCACCGTGAGCTTCGCCATCACAACCATGTGCGAGTTCGCACCGGTCTGGTTCTCGCCAGACCGGTCGCTGACCGCCGAGCAGGTCGCCCACGCGCACGAGCTCTACGCGCTGCGCGCGGTCGGCGTCATGGACGGTGAGTTCGACGGCGACGAGCGCGACGGTCGCGCCGAAGCGGTCGAGAGCCAGTCCTGACGGCGCGGCCGAGCCCGTCCCTCAGGCGGCCACCGGCTCGGCCGCCGCGAACGCCGAGCGCACCGCCTCGCGCAGGGTGCGAGCCGACTCCGGGTGCAACGCCTCGCCGAGCCCGAACTTCTCGGCCTCCTCTAGCCGCCGTTCCGGGTGGCCGACGGTGCGCAGCTCGCCGGTGAGACCGAGCTCGCCGAAGCAGGCCAGCGGCTTGTCGTCACGACCGAGCGCGACGCCCTTCGCCGCGCTGGCCACCGCGAGGGCGACGGCGAGATCGGCGCCCGGCTCGTCGACCCGCACGCCGCCGACGACGTTGACGAAGACGTCGGCGCTGCCGGTGCCGACGTTCGCGTGGCGGCTCAGGACGGCGAGGACGAGCGCGAGGCGGTTGCGGTCGATGCCGGTGCAGACCCGCCGGGGCGGGACGAGCTCGCTGGGCGAGACGAGCGCCTGGACCTCGACGAGCAGCGGCCGGCTGCCCTCCATCGCGGCCAGCACGACGCTGCCCGGCTTGCCGGTCGCCTCCCCCACGAACCGGGCGCTGGGGTCGAGCACCTCGACGAGGCCGCCCTGGCGCATCTCGAAGACGCCGGTCTCGCTCGTGGAGCCGAAGCGGTTCTTCAGGCCCCGCAGCGTGCGGTAGGTGCGCTCGCGCTCGCCTTCGAACTGCAACACGCAGTCGACGAGGTGCTCGAGGACGCGCGGCCCGGCGATCGACCCCTCCTTCGTGACGTGGCCGACGAGCACGACGGCGGTGCCGGCGGTCTTCGCCGCCCGCATGACGCGGGCCGCCACCTCGCGCACCTGGCCGACGGATCCTGGCGCTCCCGTGAGCTCCGGCGCATACAGGGTCTGGACGGAGTCGATGACGCAGACCTCCGGCCGGGTCGCCTCCACCGTGGCCAGGACGGCGTCGAGGTCGGTCTCGGCGAGGACGGGGACGTCGAGGGCGCGGCAGCCGTCGGTCTCCAGGCGCTCGTGCCGCAGCCGGATCTGGGCGGCCGACTCCTCGCCGGAGACGTAGAGCGTGCGGCGCTGCGCCGTCTCGAGGTTGCCGAGGACCATGCCGGTGAGCGTCGACTTGCCGATCCCGGGCGAGCCGCCGAGCAGGACGAGCGACCCGGGGACGATGCCGCCGCCCAGGACGCGGTCGAGCTCGCCGATGCCGGTCGACAGGCGGGCCGTCGTCTCGGCTTCGACATCACGGAGCGCGACGGGCTGGGGCGCCGCAGCGGCCGCCGAGCGCCGGGCGGCGCCGCCGCCGCGCCCGCTCGCCGCGGGCGCCCGCTCCTCCACGAGCGTGTTCCAGGCGCCGCAGCCCGGGCACTGGCCGTGCCAGCGAGCCTCGGAGTGGCCGCAGTCGCTGCAGACGTGGACGGTGGTCGGTCGCGCCATGGGGGTCATGGAGCGTAGGCACCCGCCGGGACGGACCGCCCGACCGTGGGACGTCTGTCGAGTTTCGTCTCACTACGAGTCAAGACTCGACAGTGGTCCCGCCCCGCGGCGCCCCGCGGCGCCCCGCGCGCTACGCCCCCGACGCCCCCCAGCGCCAGCGCGACCGCAACGCAGCAAGCCTGGCCGGCGCGGTTCAGGCGTCGAACTGCCCCTCGATGAGCCCGAACGTCGCGCCGAACGGGTCCGAGGCGATCGCGAAGCGGCCCGCGGGCACGTCGATCGGCTCCA
>JBDZVZ010000142.1:0-2478 GCA_040255945.1 Solirubrobacterales bacterium
CTTCTGCAGGTCCGGCGCTAGCGGCCCGAGCAGCGACCACGCGAAGAAGCAGACGGCGAACGCAACGGTCGCCAGCAGCAGTTGCCGGCCGGCCTGCCGGTCGTCGGTCATCGCGTGCGCGCGGGACTCCCGGCGAAGCGCCGCCGGTAGAGGATGTACGGGCGGCCGAGGTACTGCAGCGGGATGCTCCAGGCGTGCACGAGGCGGCTGAACGGGAACAGCGCCCAGAACGCCCAGGCGACGATCGCATGGATCTGGTAGATGACGTTCGCGCCCTGCACGGCCGAGACGTCGGGCTGCAGGTAGAACAGCGACCGCCACCAGACCGAGATGCTGTCCCGGTAGTCGTAGGGCGACTTCGTCAGCAGGTTGTGGCCGTAGGTCATCCAGCAGCCGAGTGCGATGAGCACGGTCAGCAGGAAGTAGACGAGCAGGTCGGTGCGCGATGTCGTGCGCTTGACCCGCAGGTTCGTCGCCCGCCGGTAGACGAGGCCGACGAAGCCGACGACGACGATGAGGCCGGCGACGCCGCCGGCGATCGCCGCGAACCAGCGGTAGGTGTTCTCCGACATCCCGATCGCCTCGGTCAGCGACTTCGGGATGAGCAGGCCGACGACGTGGCCGCCGATCGCGGCGAGCGCGCCGTAGTGGAACGCGGGCCCGGCCCAGCCGAGGATCTTGCGCTCGAAGAGCTGCGTGGAGGCGCTCGTCCAGCCGAACTGGTCGGTCCGGTAGCGCCAGAACGTGCCGACGACGAACGTCGCCACGGCCGCGTAGGGCAGGATGATCCACAGCAGGATCTCGCCGGCACTCATCACGGGTGGGCTCCTTCGGGCATGACGTCTCCGGGGGCGTAGGGCTCGAGTCCGACGTCCTCCTCGGGAGGCCCCTCCTTCATGAGGCGCACGAGCGCGTCCTCGTCGTCGGCGGGCAGCGCGCCCAGGCCGAGCGCGATCGCGTCGAGCAGGTGGGCGTACGGGCTGTCGAGGTCGTGCAGCGAGCGGCGCAGGAGCTCGAGCGCGGGCCGGTGCTCGGCGAGCACCGCCTCGCCGTGGCCGGCGGGCGCGAGCGCGGCGAACGCGAGGATGACCGTGAGGTGGTCGGGCAGCTCGGCGTTGTCCATCGGCAGGCCGTCGGCGCGGTAGAGCTTCTTCAGGCGCAGCAGCGCCATGCCGCGCTTGCGGGTGTCGCCGTGGCTGTAGTACGTGAGGTAGAGGCTGTTGCGCCGCTTGAGGTCGAACGTCTCGACGTAGTGCGTCTGGCGCTCGGTCAGCGAGCCGCCCGTCGTCGCCAGGAACGCGGCGAGCGCGTCGCGCAGCTCGCCGTCGGGCAGCGCGGCGAGCTCGTCGGCGAGCTGCGCCTCGGCGGCCATGACGCGCTCGTCGGGGTAGCGCATCAACAACGACAGCAGCGCCCACGGCGGCCGCTGCTGTGCCGCCGTGCGCTCCGCGGGGTGTTCGTCCGTCCGGCCGGGGCGCCGCAGGAGCTTCACGGGTTGCGGCCTTCCTCGCGGGTGAGGATGTCGACGAGGTGGAAGTTCTCGCCGTCGACGGGCATCACCGGCGAGGCGGTGGCCGGCCGCTGGTCCACGGCGCCGCAGTTGCCGGGGCCGCCCGCGAAGTCCAGGCCGCAGCCGCCTTGCTGCTCCATGAGCCGGTCGCCGAGCTCGGCGTGCGCCTGCGGGATGACGTAGCGGTCCTCGTAGTTGGCGATGGCCAGCAGCCGGTACATCCGCTCGAGCTCGGGGCCCGTGAGGCCGACGCGGGCCGGCAGCGCCTCGTCGACCTCGTCGAGCACCTCGCGCTTGCGCATGTAGGAGCGCATGGCCGCCAGTCGGTGCAGGACGCCGTGGATGACGTCGACGTCGCCCGCGCTGAGCAGGTTGGCCAGGTACTGCATCGGGATCCGCAGGTGGTCGATCGCCCCGAAGATGTCGTCGGGGTCGGCCTCGTAGCCGTCGGTCTCCAGCGTCGAGACGACCGGCGACAGCGGCGGCACGTACCAGACCATCGGCAGCGTCCGGAACTCCGGGTGCAGCGGCAGCGCCACGCCCCAGCGCATCGCCAGGTCGTAGACCGGCGAGCGGCGCGCCGCCTCCAGCCAGTCCTCAGGGATGCCGTCGGCGCGGGCGGCCGCCTGGACCGCCGGGTCCTCGGGGTCCAGGAAGACGTCGCGCTGGGCGTTCAGGAGGTCCTTCTCGTCGGGCACCGAGGCGGCCTCCTGGACGCGGTCGGCGTCGTAGAGGACCAGACCGATGTAGCGGATGCGCCCGACGCAGGTCTCCGAGCAGATCGTCGGCTGGCCGATCTCGATGCGCGGGTAGCAGAGCGTGCACTTCTCGGCCTTGCCGGTCTGGTGGTTGAAGTACACCTTCTTGTACGGGCAGCCCGAGACGCAGAAGCGCCAGCCGCGGCAGCGCTCCTGGTCGACGAGGACGATGCCGTCCTCCTCGCGCTTGTACATCGCGCCCGACGGGCA
>JBDZVZ010000033.1:0-4188 GCA_040255945.1 Solirubrobacterales bacterium
GAGCCTCCGGCCGAGCCCGCTCCCGCCCCTGCGCCGGAGCCCGCGCCGGCCCCGGCGCCCGGGCCCGCGCCGGCCCCGGCCGATCCGGCCCCGGCCGATCCGGCCCCGGCCGATCCGGCCCCGGCCCCGTCGGCCGAGCCCGCCGCGGTCGTGCCGGCGCCCGAGTCCGCCCCGGCGGACGACTGCCCGCCGCACGGGGCCGACGTCGCCGCCAACGCGGCGATCCCGTCGTCGGCCCGCTGAGCGCCACCCGTCCGCCTACAGTTCCGGGCGTGACGGTCGTCGTCGTCCTGGACGCGCTCGCCGCGCCGTCGGACGACGCTCTGCGCGGCGCGATCGGTGCGGAGCGCCACGAGCGGTTGCGTGCGCTGTTGCGGGAGCGCACGCTCGCGTGGGCCCGCGAGGCCGCCGGCGGCGCCGAGCCGCTGGAGGTCGCCCTCGGCGACGAGCTCGCCGACCGGCTCGGCGGCGAGTCCGGGCCGGTGCTGCTCGTTGCTCCCGACGTGCCGGGCCTGAGCGCCGGCCACGCCGAGGGCGCGCTCGACGACCTCCGGGCCGGCGTGCTGCTGACGGCCGCGCTGTCGGGTGACGGCTCACCGTTCCTCGTCGGCCTGGCACGGGCCGACCCCGAGCTGCTGGCCGCGGTGGGCGACTCGTTCGACGGGCTGGCGGCGACCGCGCTCCGGCTCGGCGGCGAGGTGGGGATGCTGCGGCCGGAACGCCGCCTGACGACTCCGGCCGATGCCCGCGCGCTGCTCGCCGACCCGACCGCCGCGCCCGAGCTGCGCGACCTGCTCGCCCCGCCGGCCTGACCTCAGGCGGCCTCGTCGAGCCGCTCGTCCTCGGCTCCCGTCTGCTCGCGCTCGTACTGGCGCACCCACTTGCGCACGGCGTTGTCGCTGACGCCGTAGCGGCGGCCGACCGCCGACCAGCCCATCGCGTGGACCTCGCGGACGAGTTGCTGGTAGGGCGGCCGCGGGACGCGGCGGAGATCCGGCCGCGGCACGTCCCGGCGGTGGACGTGAAAGCACTGCAGCGAGCAGTACTTGCGCTTCCCGGAGGCCAGTTCGACGCCGCAGCCCTGGCAAGAGCGATAGAGCCGCTTCTGCTTGCCGCAAGGTGTGTCCAGGGTCGCCGCGCAGTTCGCACAGACGATCTGGAGATTCTCCAGGCGATGGTCGTCGGCGACGCCGTTGATGTGGTCGAGGATCAGAGACATTCGACGGCCCCGCCACAGCTCGTCCTGCCCGCAGAGCTCGCAGCAGCGCGCCTTGAGGCCTTCGTCGTACAAGCGCTCCTTGAGCTTGGCGCGGTGGTAGGTCGAGTGCTTGACCATGACCTCCTCCAGGGGCTTCGCCGTCCGCCGGCCGCGGGCGAGGGCGGCCCGCGAGGCGGCGCTGGGATCGAAGTGCTCGGTCGGGATCCTCCAGCGTCTGGCGTAGGCCTGCAGCGTCTTGCCGTTGTCCCCGCCGGTGCGCATGCCGAGCCGCCGCAGCGCCTCGGCCCAGGAGTGCGAGACGGCGATGGCTTCCCGGGCCTCCTCCTCCGTGTATCGTGGTCCGATCATGATACGAACATACGTTCGTATCCGGACGGAAACGAAGCCTGCGATCATGGGGCGCGCGACGAACGTTGGGGGGTGGGGTAGTTGGTCAGCCCGCGGGCCTTTGAAGCCTGAGGCCTCGGTTCAAGTCCGAGCCCCCCAGCCTCGCGCCCGGGGTTAGCCTTCTCCCCGTGCCCACCTTCAACGCCGTCGTCATGGCCGCCGGACAGGGGACGCGGATGCGTTCCACCCTCCCGAAGGTCCTCCACGAGCTCTGCGGCCGGCCGATGGTCGCCTGGCCGGTCCTCGCCGCGCAGGAGGCCGGCGCGGCGACCGTCGTCGTCGTCGGCTCACCGGACGTCGACCTGTCGGCCGCCCTGCCCGAGGGCACGACGACCGCGGTCCAGCCGGTGCCCGACGGGACCGGCGGCGCCGTGCTCGCCGCGCTCGCGCACCTCGACGGCGACGCGCCCGTCGTCGTCCTGTCGGGTGACGTGCCGCTCGTCTCCGCCGAGGCGATCGCCGCCCTCGTGAACGCCCACGCCGCCGGCACCGCCGCCGCGACGATGGTGACGACCGAGCTCGACGACGCCACCGGCTACGGGCGCGTCGTCCGCGACGCCGACGGCAACGTCGAGCGCGTCGTCGAGACGAAGGCCGCCGGCGACGCCACCCCCGAGCAGCTCGCCATCCGCGAGGTCAACACCGGCATCTTCTGCTTCGACGGCCCGGCCCTGGCCCAGGCGCTGCCGAAGGTCGGCACCGACAACGCCCAGGGCGAGCGCTACCTGCCCGACGCGCTGACGGTCCTGCGCGACGAGGGCGAGACCGTCGCCGCCCACGTCGTCGACGACCCGGGCCTCGTCCTCGGCGTCAACGACCGCGTCGCGCTCGCCGAGGTCCGCGCGATCGCCCAGCGCCGCATCCACGAACAGCACATGCGTGCCGGCGTGACGATCGTCGACCCGGCCTCGACGCTCATCGACGCTGAGGTGACGATCGGCCCCGACACCGTCGTCGAGCCGTCCACCTACCTGCGGGGTGCGACCGTGGTCGGCGGCGGCGCCCGCCTGGGGCCGGCGAGCTCGATCATCGACAGCCGCATCGGCGACGGCGCCGCGGTCCGCCATTCCTACCTCGACCAGGCCGAGCTCGAGGCGGGCGCGAGCGTCGGCCCGTTCGCCTACCTGCGCCCCGGCACCGTCCTGCGCGAGGGCGCGAAGGCCGGCACGTTCGTCGAGATCAAGAACTCGGACGTCGGCGCGGGCACGAAGGTCCCGCACCTCAGCTACGTCGGCGACGCCGACATCGGCCCGGGCGCCAACCTCGGGGCGGCCACGATCACCGCGAACTACAACGCCAAGACGAAGGTCAAAGCGCGTACGACGATCGGCGCCGGCGCCCGAACGAGTGTCGACACCACGCTCGTCGCGCCGGTCACGGTCGGCGAAGGGGCATACACTGCGGCTGGCTCGGTGGTGACGCAGGACGTCCCCGACGGCGCACTCGCCGTCGCCAGGGCGCGGCAGACAAACATCGAGGGTTACGCGGACCGCGAGTAGACGAAGGACCCCATGAGCATTCAGCTGCCGCTCAAGCCGTCAGCCAACGGGCGTACGATGGACGCTGCCGTGCACATTCCGCAGAGCGCGCCCGTGGCGACCAGCCTTCCCATCGACTACGACAAGCGGCTCATGCTGTTCTCCGGTCGCTCGAACCCCGAGCTGGCCGCCCGCATCTCCGGCAAGCTGGGCGTCGACATCGGGCCCGTCACGCTCAAGACCTTCAAGAACGGCGAGGTCTACTGCCGCTACGAGGAGTCCATCCGCGGCGCCGACGTCTTCCTCATCCAGCCGATCTGCGCCAACCCCGAGACCGGCATCAGCACGAACGACGCGCTCATGGAGCTGCTGGTCATGATCGACGCGGCCATCGGCGCCTCCGCGCACCGTGTCATCGCCGTCACCCCGTGGTACGGCTACAGCCGCCAGGACAAGAAGTCGGCCCCGCGCGAGCCGATCAGCGCCCGTCTCGTCGCCCGCATGCTCGAGGCGGCCGGCGCCGACCGCGTCCTGACGATGGACCTCCACGCCGGCCAGGTGCAGGGCTTCTTCAACATCCCGGTCGACCACATGACCGCGCTGATGATGCTCACGCAGCACTTCGAGGACATGCAGCTCAACGACCTCGTCGTCGTCGCCCCGGACGCCGGCCGCGTCAAGCTGAACAAGAAGTTCGCCTCGAAGCTCGGCGCCGAGCTCGCGATCCTCGACAAGGAGCGTCCGGCCCAGCAGGTCGCCGAGATCGGCTACGTCATCGGCGACGTCAAGGGCAAGACCGCGCTGCTGGTCGACGACATGATCGACACGGCCGGCACGCTGAAGGCCGCCGCCCAGACCGTCAAGGACGAGGGCGCCGCGCGCGTCTTCGCGGCCGCGACGCACCCGGTGTTCTCGGGCAACGCCTACGAGAACCTCGCGGCCGCCGGCTTCGAGAAGATCGTCGTCACGGACACGATCCCGCTGCGGGAGGGCGCGCCCGACAACATCCAGGTGCTGTCGTGCGCCGACCTGCTGACCGACTCGATCCGCCGGATCTTCACCGACGACTCGGTGTCGGAGGTCTTCGGCGGAGAGAACCAGCTG
>JBDZVZ010000033.1:4288-39174 GCA_040255945.1 Solirubrobacterales bacterium
TTCTGATGGCCTGCTACCCCGCTGGCATCTCCGCTGCGGGCGGAGAGAACCAGCTGTTCTGATGGCCTGCTACCCCGCTGGCATCTCCGCTGCGGGCGGAGAGAACCAGCTCTTCTGAGCCGCTGACCTCCACCGCCGCCGCACTCCTCCAGGACCGGCTCGGGCTCACCGACGACGAGCTGCTGCGCGCGCTCGGCGCCGAGCCGCTCGAGGTCGTCGCCGGCGACCTCGACCACAAGCCGCAGCTGCCGCTCCTGCTCGCGCTCACCGAGGAGGTCGCGGCGGAGATCCACCCGCAGGCGCTGAAGCGCTGGGTCCGTGCGACCGGCCGGCATGGGTGCCCGATCGACCTGCTGCTCGCCCACGACTACGGGACGTTCGAGGTCGCGCTCGAGGATCTGCGCGCACGCGGGTTCGTCCTGCGCCGCGGCGGCTGACAGGGGAAACCCGCACCGATCCTGCACCGAACCGCGGACGTTGCGCCGCGTCCGGCCGCTTACGGTCGGGGCATGCTTCGTCGTTCGCGCTCACTTCTCGTCCTGGCGGTCGTCCTCTCCGGTCTGGCGCTGGCCGGCGCGGCCCTCGCGGCCATCAAGGTCCCATTCCGTGGGCACACGAGCACGCTGCGGACGCTCTCGGTCTCCGGCAGCGTGTCGATCGAGGGCGCGGCCGGCCTGACCGGCGTCGTCCGCGAGCGACTCGTCGTCCCGCACTCCTGGCAGCGCACCTCGTCGCTGAACGCCCGCACCGCACGGTTCGACACGCACAACTCGTGCCGGCACCGCGTGACGTTCCGGCCGCGCCTCGTCGTGGCGCCTGATGTCCCGGCGACCGTGCGCGCTGCTGCGCTCACCCCCGCGACGAGGACCTACGTCCACACGACCGGCACGCGCGGCGACGCCGCGTTCCGCGTCATCCGCAAGCGCGGCACCCAGGACGTCGTCGGCGTGTTCGTCCAGCCGCTGTCGACCCGGTTCGCCGAGGTCCCGTCCGGTCAGCGCGTCTACGCGGAGATCTCCGCGACCGGGACCGCCGACCCGCGGACCGAATGTCATGCGGGCGGCCCGCGCGGGGTCGGCGACGCGTTCGGCAACGCGTTCGGCGCCGGCGGCGCGGGCGGCTTCATCCTGCGGTAGCCGGCCAGGGGGCACGAAATGCCCCCGCCCCGCTCACACCGGAATGCGTAGCGTCATCACCCTGACCTGCGCGGAGGAGGGCCGCCCGGTCACCTGGATGAGGACCTCAAAGGGGGAGGCTGCGCCGTGCTCACGTCGGTGCGGCGAGCGCTCGCGCTCGTACCGCTGTGCCTGTTGTCGTTCACCGTCGGATCGGCCTCCGCCGCCGGAACCGACCCGTTCTGCACCCTGCACGACGCGCGCGCGGGGGCCGACGTGGCCCTCTCGCCGACGATGTCGCTCACCGCCGGCCGGCTCAGCGCCACCGGGACCTGCACGAGCGGCACCGTGTCGTTCAGCGGCGCGACGATCCACTTCGGTCGCGCGCTCACCGCCACCGCCGCCACCGGCACCGCGACCCCGGACGGCCTCGAGCTCACGGCGGGCACGTTCACCGCCGCCCCGTCGTTGACCGCCAAGCCGTTCACCGCCCGGCCCGACGCCCCGGTGACGATCCGCTTCACCCGCGACGGCGCCGTCGAGCCGGCCGGCACGCTCGCACCGGCCGCGGCACCCACCCAGCCGATGCGCCTCATGGCCGCCGCCGCAGTCACCACCGCCGCGGCCGACGAGCCGCCGACGCCCGACTCGGTCGCGCCGCTGCCGCCCGGCAGCGAGCCATGGACCTGGACGCTCGAGCTCACCGACACCGGCGTGACCGTCCTGGGCACCTCGAACTACACGCGCCTCGAGGGCGTCATCAACTGGGACGGCAGCTACAAGCTCGGCGCCTACCTCGAGGACTATCCGTTCAACGGCGAGAAGCTCTCGGTCTCCGGGGAGCTCAGCGGCGCCGACATCTTCAACCCGGACACCGCCGAGATCACGGGCCGGATGAGCGACCTGCGCCTCACGCCGACCTCGGTGCTGCGCTCCGGCCTGCTGCGCTGGAACCAGTCCGGGCTGAGCGTCGAGGGCAGCGTCGAGCAGCAGTGCACGGCGGGCGGCGACATCGTCATGACCGCGAAGGGCGCGCTCGCCGACGTCGATCACTGGTCGCTGAGCCTCGACGGCGACGTCGGGCCTGACGGCTGCGGCCTCAGCGACGGCCTGCTGCTCACCGCGGGCGGCGTCCACGGCAGCCTCGGCGCGGCGGGGGGCGATCCGCGCGGCCAGCTCATGCTCGACGGCACGATGCACGGTTCCGCGCTGCCGCCCGGCGGCGACGAGTGGGACGGCCGGGCGGCGATCTCGCTCGGCATGCAGGCGGCCGACAACTCGATCCTGATGTGGTTCGAGTCCAAGCAGGGTTCGGTCGGCGGGAGCGTCGCCGCCGACGGCACCTTCTCGCTCTACGCGTCGGCCACGGTCGAGCTCGCGCACGGCGCGACGGCGAAGGCCTACGGCGGCATCGGCCGCAAGACGCCCGACGGGCCCGTGACCTACGCGCTGCGGGGCTCGGTCGCCAACGTTCCGCTCGGCGACGGGGCGACCCTCACCCGGGCCGACCTCGACTGGACCCAGGACGCCCTGCACCTCGGCGGCGCCATCCAGTTCGACTGCGCCGCCGGCGGGACGATCATCGCGTCCATCGACGGTGAGATCCCCGACATCCCGACCTCCGGCGACTGGTCGTTGCGCGGCGCCGCGGCGGCGGGCCCGCAGGGCTGCGGGGCGACGAAGGAGCTGGCCTTCGGGCCGGGCTCCGGCGGCGCGCTGACGCTGAGCTCGAAGGCCGGGGCGCTCTCGGTCGACGTCGACGCGACCGCGCGGATGCAGACGTCGCTGGTGCCGACGAAGAACGTCTTCGACGTCACCCTGCGCGCCCACACCGGGCCCGACGGCTTCCGCGCCTCGGTCGACGCGAGCACGCCGGGCGCGTCGTTCGGTGGCGCGGTCGCCGACGACGGCACGTTCTCGCTCGCCTTCCGCCTCGACGACCTGTCGATCGGCGGCGTCTCGCTGGGCGCCCACGGCTCGATCGCGCGCACCACGCCCGAGGGCTCGCTGACCTACGAGCTGGGCGGCGGCCTGGCCCGGCCGGTCTCCCTCGGCAGTGGGCTGACGCTCACCGAGGGTTCGCTCTCGTTCGCGAACGGCACGATCGCGTTCCGCGGCGGCCTGCGGATGGCGTGCACCGGCGGCACGATCGACGCGGGCGCGGCCGGCTCGATGACCGACAGCGCCAACTGGTCGCTCGAGCTGACCGGCAAGGCATCGTCGTGCCGGATCGGCAGCAGCGCCACGTTCAACGGCGGCGCGCTGCGGGCGACGATCAGCGCCAAGCAGGGCGTCGTCCACTACGACGCGAGCATCGCGACCGCCTCGATCGACCTGTCGACCGCACGGGTGAACTTCATGACGACGATGCACACGTCGCTGACCGACATCTCGGCGCGCATCACGAACACGTGCGCGTCGTGCGGCACGGACGGTCTGGAGCTGTCGTTCGCCGCGACCGGCAACGCGAGCGGCACGCTGCTGCTCTTCCTGCCCTACGACCTGTCGGCCACCGTGGCCGGCCGCGTGCAGCTCAACGGCGCGAAGGCGACGGCGTTCGACGTCGGGGTCACGCAGGCGTCGCTGAGGCTCGCGTCGATCAGCCTCGGCGGGACGTTCGGCACGACCGCGCAGAACCGCCTGCGCAGCGACACGCAGGCGGCGTTCACCAGCTGAGGGCCGTGGGTCGTCGGGGCGGATGCGCGGGTTCAGCGCACCGCCTCGGCGGCCTGCGACTCCTCCTGGTACTTCTCTCCGGGCCACACGCCGAAGAGGTGATCCCAGCCCTTGGCCCCGGCACGGTCGACGGCGGCGCGCGTGACCTTGAACGTCACGCCCTGGACCGCGGCCGCGGCGATGACCTTGGGCCAGTCGGCCTCCTGGGTCGTCGGCTTCGGCGGCTCCTCGTCGTCGAAGATGCCCCACACGACGTTGAAGAGCTTCTTGGAGGCAAAGCCGGCGATCAGGCCCAGCAGGATGCCGATCGGCTTGTAGGCGAGCTTCATGGCCGTCAACGTACCCCCTGGGCGCGCGCCGGACGCTCGGCGCCGGCGGATGCCGAGCCCGCCCACCGGTTGCAGGACGCGTCCGAGCGGCCGATCATCCGGGTAGGCCAGACAGGGAGGGAGGCCATGGAGGAGCGCAACGACCGACCGCAGGATCCCGGCTCCGGCGACGACGGGCTCGCCGAGGACCTCCTGCGCCGCGCGCTGCTGGACCCCGACGCGGCGGCCGCCGTCGCCCTGAAGGTCGGCGGCCTGGCGCTCGCCGACGCGCTCACCGTCGTCTTCCATGGCCGCCGCGACCTCGGCACCATCCAGACCTATGTCGCCAACGGCGGCCACGGGGAGGGTGACCAGCTCGGTGCGCGCGACCTCCTGCGGGTGCCGGTCGACCTCGATCTCGGTGAGGCGGCCAGCCGTGAGGAGGCGCGGGAGTCCTATGCCGCGCAGGCGCGCACGCTGCGTGACGCGCTGCAGGCCGCCGACACGGTCCTGGCGATCTGGGCCGGCCCGCTACGCGAGCTGGCCGAGTCCGAGGTCGAGGTCCATCGCTCGGTCGCGCTCGACATCCCGCTGCCGGCCCATCGGCTCATGCCGGTCGCGCTCGTCGCGCCCGAGAAGCACCTCACGGTCCTGCCGGTCTGCGGGGCGCGGACGCTCGCCGACGGCCTGCCGCCGATGGGCATCGCCTGCGCCCAGCAGGACGTCGCTCACGTCTACGCGCTGCCCGACGACCCGGAGGCGTGCCTGGAGGACTTCGCGGCGCGCGCCGCCGACCACGCGCGCGAGCTCGCCGAACGGCTGGAGGCCCAGGAGCGCTCGGTGCGCCGCTTCCTCGAGATCAACGGCTCCGGCTGAGCCTCGCCCAGGGGGCTCGTTTCAGCTTCCGCTGTCGGCCCGAGGGGGCCGAACCGGGGGCTGCGTCGCCATGGGCGCGGCGGGGCTAGGCTCCCGGCCCGATGCCGTCGCGCCGCGTCCTGTTCGCCGTCGGGCTTCCGGCCCTCGCCGTCTTCCTCGTCGTCTCGTTCGCGCTGGCGCGCTGGCTGAGCGTCGAGAGCCAGGAGCGCTCCGCGATCACCGAGCTGCTGCGCGCCGAGGCCGCCGGCGACAGCAGCGACGTCGCCGCTCAGCTCGAGGTCTGCCCGGCGGACTGCCGTCGACACGTGCGCGACGTCGTGCGCCGGGTGCAGAAGGTCCCGGGCCGCGGGCCGGTGCGCATCGCCCGCCTGGACTCCGGCACCGCCCACACGTTCGGCAGCCGCCGTGCATGGAGTCGCGTCGTCTGGGTGCGCGGGGAGCAGGGGGAGCCGCTCGTGCAGTGCGTGCAGGTCCGCCGCCACGGCAACCCGCTGACCGGACGCTCCGTTAGCCTGCTTCGCCTGACCGCGCCGCTGGCCGACAACGAGGATCCGTGCTGAGGACGCCGACGTTCGAGATCCCGCCGCCGGCGCCGCAACGCCCGTCGCCCTCATGTGTTCCCCCCTCGTGATGCTCCGCCGCCTGCTGCCCCTGACCCTGCTCGCCCTGCTCGTCGCGCCCGCCGGCGCACTCGCCGCCCGCGACGGCCTCTCGACGAAGACCCTCTACAAGAGCGGCGCCTCCGGGCGCTACCTCGTCGACGGCCAGTGGTACTTCCGCGCCGACCCCAAGGGCAACGGCGCCTCCGAGGGCTTCGCGACGTCGGCCTCGAAGGCGGGCTGGACGCCGGTCACCGTCCCGAACGCCTGGAACGCCAAGGACTACAGCGACCAGTCGTTCATGGGCGGCGTCGGCTGGTACCGCAAGGACTTCCACCTGCCGTCGTCGTCGAAGCGGCTGTCGTGGGTCATGCGCTTCGAGTCGGTGAACTACCGGGCCAAGATCTATCTCAACGGCCGGCTCGTCGGCAAGAACACCGGCGCCTACCTGCCGTTCGAGATCCGGCTGCCCAACGGCGTGCTCAAGCGCGGCGGGCTGAACCGGATGGTCGTGCGCGTCGACAGCCGCCGGTTCGGCACGGACTTCCCGCCGTCGGGCCTGTCGACGACCGGCACGCCGACCGGCGGCTGGTGGAACTACGGCGGCATCCTGCGCGAGGTCTATCTGCGCAAGGTCGACCGGATCGACTTCTCGAACGTCGCGGTCCTGCCCGACCTGCCGTGCGCCAGCTGCGACGCGCACGTCACCTACCGGGCGACCGTGCGCAACTACGGCGACACGCCGGTCCGCGTCCGGGTCACCGGCCGGCTCGGCGACCGGCGCGTGAGCCTCGGCACCGCGTCGGTCGGGGCCAAGGAGTTCAAGCAGTTCACACGGCGGGTCGGCGTGCGCAACCCGCGCGTGTGGTCGCCGAAGCGCCCGTACCTCTACAACACGTCGGTCAGCGCCTCGGCGGGCGACCGGACGCTCGAGACCTACACGGTGCGGACCGGCATCCGGTCGATCAAGGTCGTCAACGGCAAGCTCTACCTCAACGGCAAGCCGCTGAACTTCCGCGGGTTCGGCACCCACGAGGACTCGCTCGACAAGGGCTTCGCGATCGGCAACGACGTGCGCGAGCAGCAGATCAGGTGGGCGCGCGAGGCCGGCGCGACCCTGCTGCGCAGCCACTATCCGCTGCACCCGTACTACTACGAGCGCCTCGACGAGCTCGGCATGCTCGCCTGGACCGAGGTCCCGGTGTACTCGGTCAAGACGAAGTACCTGGCGCGGCGCTCGGTGCGCGTGCTCGCCGCCAAGGAGCTGGCCAACGCGGTCCAGACGAACATCAACCACCCGTCGATCATCACCTGGTCGATCGGCAACGAGCTCAGCTCCCGGCCCGGGCCGGTGCAGGGCGAGTACATCGAGCGGGCGGTCAAGGCGGCCAAGGAGCTCGACCCGACCCGGCCGGTCGGGCTGGCCGTCGCCGGCTACCCGGCCGCCGGCTGCCAGGCCTACTACAAGCCGCTCGACGTCATCGGCATCAACGAGTACTTCGGCTGGTACGTCGGGCCCAACGGGCAGATCGCCGACCCGACGCTGCTGAGCGACTACCTCGACAGCGTCCGGGCCTGCTACCCCGACAAGGCCATCGTCGTCACCGAGCTCGGCGCGGAGGCCAACCGCGACGGCCCGGTCGAGGAGCGCGGCACCTACGCGTTCCAGCAGGACTTCGCGAACTACCACTTCGGCGTCTACGCGACGAAGCCGTGGCTGTCGGGCGCGATCTGGTGGACGCTCGAGGAGTTCGCGGTGCGCCCCGGCTGGGAGGGCGGCAACCCGTGGCCCAACCCGCCGATCCACCAGAAGGGCCTCATCACGATGACCGGGGCCAAGAAGCCGGCGTTCTACGACGTGCAGCGGATCTACAAGAGCACGAAGCAGTGGGGGTGACGGCGGTTCGGCGCCGGTCGTTTTCGCGCCGCCTTCGCTAGCCTGTGTCGCCGCCCATGGCCGACCAGACCACGAAGCTCGACGTCCACGCCCGCGAGGCCGCCCATTCCCGGGAGAGCCGCCGCCTGCGCCGCAGCGGCCAGGTTCCGGGAGTCCTCTACGGGGGCGGCGACGAGCCGGTCCCGTTCGTCGTGGCCGAGCGCGCGCTGCGCCAGGCGCTCGCCGTCCGCGGCGCGGTTCTCGAGCTCAGCGTCGACGGCGGCAAGGGCACTCCGGCAATGCTCAAAGACGCGCAGCGCCACCCGGTGCGCGGCGAGCTCATGCACGTCGACCTGCTGCGTGTCGACCTCAACAAGCCGATCCACGCCGTGGTCGCGGTCGAGGTCGTCGGCGGCGACGACGCGCCGGGGGTCATCCAGGGCGGCATCCTCGAGCACGTCACGCGCGAGCTGAACATCGAGGCGCTGCCCCACGACGTGCCGGAAGCGATCGTGGTCGACGCCTCCAAGCTCGAGATCAACGAGGCGCTGGCGCTCGGTGAGATCGCTGCGCCGCAGGGCGTGACGTTCCTCGACGACGCCGAGGCGACGATCCTCGCGTCGGTCACTCCGCCGAGCGTCGCCGAGGCGCCCGAGGACGAGATCGAGACCGAGACCGGCGTGGTCGGCAAGGGTGCCGGCGAGGCCGAGGGCTCCGCCCAGGACGCGGGCGCCGGCGAGGTGCCGGCGGACGCGGGCGGCGAGGGCGGCGAGTAGCCGCCGCGGGCCGCTTCCGGCCCGCTTCATCTCATGCGGCTGCCCGGGCGCAGCAAGACGCCGTCGGCGCCGGTCGACTGGCTGGTCGTCGGGCTCGGCAACCCGGGCGCGCAGTACGCGCGCACGCCGCACAACGTCGGCTTCCTCGTCGCGGCGCGGCTCGTCGAGCGCTGGGAGCTGGGCAAGCCGCGCAAGGCGTTCGCCGGGGTCTACGCCGACGGGCGCACGACGGTCGGTGGGCCGCGCGTCGGCGTACTCGCACCGCAGACCTACATGAACGAGTCGGGTCGCTCGGCCGGCCCCGCCCGCGGTGCGCTGAAGGTCGAGCTCGACCACGTCATCGCGGTCCACGACGAGCTCGACCTGAAGTTCGGCGACATCCGGGTGCGCCTCGGCGGCGGCCTGGCGGGCCACAACGGGCTGAAGTCGCTGAAGGCGGGCTTCGGCTCGCCCGACTTCGGGCGGGTGCGGATCGGCATCGGCCGCCCGGACACGACCGACCCCGAGATCGTCTCCGCCTATGTGCTCGGCAAGTGGCGCCAGTCCGAGGCGGAGGTCGCCGACCTCGTCGACCGCGCCGCCGACGCGGTCCAGCGCATCGTCGAGGGCCGCGAGACGCTCTGAGCGAGCGCGGGCGCGGGCGCGGGCGGGCGGCGCGCGCGTGCGTTCGGGCGCGGGCGTGCGCGGGCGCGTTCGGGCCCGAATCGCGACGCGTGTCGAGTTTCGTCTCACAGTGAGACGAAACTCGACACGGGTCCCGCGGCGGCTGGCCGCCCGCCGGCGCCGGCGCCCAGGCGCGCGGCGCCTTCCTAGAATGGACGCATGCCCCGGCCGCGCCCTGTCGCGGTCGCCGCGCATGCCCACATGGCCCTTCGCCCGCTCCTCACCCATCTCGCCGACGACCCCAACGGCCCGCGCCTGGCGCGCGAGGGCGGGCGGGCGTTCGTCTCCGCCTCCTACCGCCCGTACGTCATCGGCGCGCTGCTCGACGGCCTCGACGGGCCGATGGCCGGGCGGCCCGCGCTCGTCGTCGCCGCCGACGACCGCCAGGCCCGCGACCTGGCGGCCGACCTGCGCCACTGGCTCGCCCCGCGGCCGGTGCGCTTCTACCCGAGCCGCGGCGTCGCCTATGAGTCGCACCTGGCCCCGCCGCCGCACCTCGTCGGCCTGCGGGTCGCCGCGCTCGACGCGCTCGTCAAGGGGGGCGGGGAGGGTGCTGCGGACGCCGAGCCGCCGGTCGTCGTCGTCTCGGCGGTCGCGCTGTCGGAGAAGGTCCCCGACCCGGAGCTGCGCCCGTCCTCGTTCACCCTCAAGGTCGGCGATCTCGTGGACCTGGACGAGCTCGCCGACGACCTCGTCGCCGCCGGCTACGAGCGCGTCGACCAGGTCGACGACCGCGGCCAGTTCGCGGTGCGCGGCGGCATCCTCGACGTCTACCCGGCCACCGCCGACCACGCGGTCCGCGTCGACCTGTTCGACATCGAGATCGAGTCGCTGCGCTCTTTCTCCACGTTCACGCAGCGCTCGCTCGGCGAGCTGCCCGAGCTCGAGATCGCCCCGGCCGCCGAGCTGGCCGCCGAGCACCGCCAGGACGCCGAGATCGCCGCGCTCACCGACGCCGACGAGCGGCCCGACGTCGCCAAGCTGCTGCCGGTCGACCGGTTCTGCGCCTTCCTGGATCTCGCCCCGGCCGACGCCGCGGTCATCGTCGCCGAAGAGGCCGAGATCGAGCCGGTGCTCGCCGACCACTGGACCGACGTGTGCGCCGCCTTCCACGACCGGGACGCCCACGACCTCTACGTCAAGCCCGGCAGCGTCCGGGAGGCGCTCGACGCCCGCGCCCACGTCCGCCTCAGCGCCCTGAACGCCGGCCAGGAGCTCGAGTTCCGCGCCCAGGCCGCCGACCTGGCCGCTCGCTCGCTGCGCGAGGCCGAGCCGCAGCTCGAGAAGCTCGTCCGCAGCAACTACCGCACGGTCGTCACCTGGCCGCAGCGCGGCAGCGGCGAGCGCACCGCCTACAACCTCGCGCGCCTGAAGGCCCACTGGCTCGAGGAGGACGCCGAGGCGATGCCCGGCGACCTGCGGTTCGCCGTGGCCAACCTGCGCGACGGCTTCATCGCCGGCGGTCCGCGCATCGCGGTCGTCCCCGAGCACCGTCTCTTCCACCGCAAGCGCGCCGAGCGCACCGAGGATCGCCGGGCACGCCGTCGCGGGGCGCTGCGCTCCTTCAGCGACCTGCGCACCGGCGAGCACGTCGTCCACGAGGACCACGGCATCGCGCGCTTCGCCGGCTTCGAGACGAAGACCGTCGCGAACGTCACCCGCGACTACCTGCAGCTCGAGTTCGCGGGCAGCGACAAGGTCTACATGCCGGTCGAGCAGCTGGCGAAGATCTCGCGCTACCTCGGCTCGGCGGCCGGCGAGCCGAAGCTCTCCAAGCTCGGTGGCAAGGCCTGGGAGACCCTGAAGGCGCGCGCGCGCCGCGCCGCCCAGGAGCTCGCCGGCGAGCTGCTGAACCTCTACGCCGAGCGCCGTCGCCGCAGCGGCCACAGCTACCCCGAGGACTCCGACTGGCTGCGTGAGTTCGAGGAGAAGTTCCCCTACACGGAGACCGCCGACCAGCGCGACGCGATCGAGGTCGTCAAGCAGGACATGGAGCGCCCCCAGCCGATGGACCGCCTCATCTGCGGCGACGTCGGCTACGGCAAGACCGAGGTCGCGCTGCGCGCCGCGTTCAAGGCGGCCGACGACGGCAAGCAGGTGCTCATCCTGGCGCCGACGACGATCCTCGCCCAGCAGCACTTCGGCAACTTCGCCGAGCGGATGAAGGACTACCCGTTCACGATCGACCATGTCAGCCGCTTCCGCTCCGCCAAGGAGCAGAAGGAGGTCGTCGCCGCGTTCAACGAGGGCAAGGTCGACATCCTCGTCGGCACCCACCGCCTCCTGGGCCGCGACCTGCGCGGCAAGGACATCGGGTTGATCGTCGTCGACGAGGAGCAGCGCTTCGGCGTCAAGCAGAAGGAGCTGCTGCGCCAGCTCAAGCTCAAGGTCGACGTCATCGCGATGAGCGCCACGCCGATCCCGCGCACGTTGCAGATGTCGCTGGCCGGCATCCGCGACATCTCGGTCATCGAGACCCCGCCGGAGGGCCGCCGCCCGGTCAAGACCTACGTGGGCGAGTACGACGAGGAGCTCGTCAAGACCGCGATCATGCGCGAGCACGCGCGCGGCGGCCAGGCGTTCTTCGTCCACAACCGCGTGGAGACGATCGACGAGACCGCCGAGCGCCTGCGCGGCCTGTGCCCGGGCGTGCGCTTCGAGGTCGCCCACGGCCAGCTCGATGAGAAGGAGCTCGAGAAGCGGATGCTCGCCTTCCTGCGCGGGGAGGCCGACGTGCTCGTGGCCACGTCGATCATCGAGTCGGGCATCGACATCCCGCAGGCCAACACGCTCATCGTCGAGCGCGCCGACGTCTTCGGCCTCGCCCAGCTCTACCAGATCCGCGGGCGGGTGGGCCGGTCTCGGGAACGCGCCTACGCCTACCTGCTCTATCCGGCGCACGCGGCGCTGACCGAGGACGCGATGAAGCGCCTGAGCGCGCTGTCGGACTACACCGAGCTCGGCGCCGGCTTCAAGATCGCCATGCGCGACCTCGAGATCCGCGGCGCCGGCAACCTGCTGGGCGACGAGCAGTCCGGCCACGTCGCCGCGCTGGGCTTCGAGCTCTACATGCAGATGCTCGACGAGGCCGTCGCGGCCGCCGAGCAGGACACGAGCGACGACATGCCGGAGCCGGTGCGCCTGGACGTCAACGTCGACGCCTACGTCCCGGCCGACTACATCCCCTACGAGCAGGCCAAGATCGAGGTCCACCGGCGCATCGCCGGCGCTCGCGAGGTCGCCGAGCTCGGGATGCTGCGCGACGAGCTCGCCGACCGCTTCGGCGAGCTGCCCGAGCCGTTGGAGAACCTCCTGCTGCTCCAGCAGGCGCGCATCAAGCTCGGGCAGGCGGGCGCGCGGGCGGTGACGTTCCGAGGCGAGCTGCTGGCGGTGACGCCGATCGACCTGGAGCCCGACGCGGCCAAGGCGCTGAAGGCGCAGCTGCCGAATGCCACCTACGAGCCGGGTCGCGCCCAGCTGTCGGTGCGCGTCCCGAAGGAGCCGGCACAGCGCTTCCCGGCCGTCGTAGCCGCCGCCGACGCCCTGCTGGCGGTCACTGCCGACCGGCCTGTGGCCGCCGCCGCGTGAACGCCGACCCTCACTGATTAAGCCCGCGTTCATGCGGCTCCTGCTAGCTTGCCCGACGCTATGAACATGCCTCGTCGGTACGTGGCGCTTGCGGGCGCTCTTTTTGTGATCCCGGTCGGCCTGTCGGCCTGCGGTGGCGGCGTACCCGGCAACGCCGTAGCCACGATCGGCGGCGACTCGATCACGAAGTCCGCCTTCGATCACTGGATCAAGGTCGCCAACAGCGCGTCCGCCCAGCAGACCGGCCAGCCGGCGGGCCCCGTTCCCGACGCGCCGGAGTTCAAGCAGTGCATCGCCGAGAAGCGGAAGGTCAAGCAGCCGAAGGGCTCGACGAAGCCCACCGACGCGACCCTGAAGAAGGAATG
Organism: Solirubrobacterales bacterium; assembly: GCA_040255945.1. Classification (GTDB taxonomy): domain Bacteria; phylum Actinomycetota; class Thermoleophilia; order Solirubrobacterales; family Solirubrobacteraceae; genus Baekduia. Next base: position 17,131 of record JBDZVZ010000033.1, read on the forward strand.
CCAGGCGCAGTACGACCAGCTGCGCGACCAGGTCATGCAGTTCTTCATCAGCACCGCCTGGGCCCAGGGCGAGGCCGCCGACGAGGGCATCAAGATCTCCGACGCGGACGTCAAGAAGGAGTTCGACAAGCAGCGCCGTCAGAGCTTCCCGAAGGACTCCGACTACCTGAACTTCCTCAAGACCTCCGGCTACACGCAGGAGGACCTGCTCTACCAGATCAAGTCGCGGATGATCTCCGAGAAGCTCCGCGCGAAGATCCTCAAGGGCACCGACAAGGTCACCGACGCCCAGATCGCCGAGTACTACAACAAGAACAAGGAGAACTTCGCCCAGCCCGAGAAGCGCGACCTGCGCATCGTGCTGACGAAGAAGAAGGCGCAGGCCGACGCGGCCCGGAAGGCGCTCGAGAACGGCGAGTCGTGGAAGTCGGTCGTCAAGCGGTACTCGATCGACCAGGGCTCGAAGGCCAACGGCGGCGTCCTGGCCGACGTGCCGAAGGGCCAGCAGGAGAAGTCGCTCGACAAGGCCACGTTCAGCGCCAAGAAGGGCGAGCTCTCCGGTCCGATCAAGACGCCGTTCGGCTTCTACGTCTTCGAGGTCACGAAGATCACGCCGGGCTCGCAGCAGTCGCTGGCGCAGTCCAAGGAGTCGATCAAGCAGCTGCTGGTCAGCCAGAACCAGCAGAAGAAGAGCGAGACGTTCGGCAAGGACTACGAGAAGAAGTGGAAGGACCGGACGGAGTGCCGCAAGGGCTACGTCATCGACTCCTGCAAGAACGCGCCGAAGCCGTCGACGACGGCGACGACGGGCGCGCCGACGCAGAACGCGCCGCCGGCCAACAACGGCGGCTGAGCTTCCGGAGGGCCCCGCAGCGCGGGGCCCTTCGTCTTCTCACCCCCGCGTAGACTCGCGCGGGTGTCCGACCCCGCCGCCGTCGCCGCCGCCCTGCAGGAGCTCGACGCGCTGACGCGCCGCCTGCGCGTCGAGTGCCCGTGGGACCGCGAGCAGGACGAGCGCACGATCGTCCCGCACACGCTCGAGGAGGCCTACGAGCTCGCCGACGCCGCCCACCGGCGCGACGACGGCAAGCTCCTCGACGAGCTCGGCGACGTCCTCTTCCAGGTGCACTTCCTGTCGCTGCTGCTCGAGGAGCGGGGCGCCGGGTCGCTGGCCGAGGTGGCCGAGCACGTGCGCCGGAAGCTCATCCGCCGCCACCCGCACGTCTTCTCTGACGTCGAGGTCGCCGACGCCGGTGAGGTCCTGCGCAACTGGGACGCGATCAAGCAGACCGAGACCGGCCGCGAGCCGGGCATCTTCGGCGAGGTGCCCGAGAACCTCCCCGGGCCGCTGTATGCCCGCAAGGTCCAGCGGCGCACCGCCTCGACCGGGTTCGACGTCGAGGAGGTGCCCTACGACGCGGTCGCCGCCCAGCTCGAGGCGCTGCAGGCCGCGCCCGACGACCCGGACGCCCGCCACGCCGTCGTCGGCGACCTGCTGTTCGCCGCCGTCAACGTCGCCCGCAAGCTCAAGGTCGACCCGGAGATCGCCCTGCGGTCCTCGGCCGATAGGTTTCGCGGCGCCGTCGAGGCGGCCGAGCGTCTCGCCCAGGCCGACGGCGCCACCTGGAACGACCTGCCGCCCGAGCGCCAGCTCGGCTACTACGCGCAGGTGCGACTCACCGAGGAAGACACGACGTCATGAGCCAGATCGAGAAGGTCCACGCCCGCCAGATCCTCGACTCCCGGGGCAACCCGACGGTCGAGGTCGAGCTCGCCCTGCGCTCCGGCGCGACCGGCCGCGCGGCCGTCCCGTCGGGCGCGTCGACCGGCGAGTTCGAGGCGACCGAGCTGCGCGACGGCGGACAGGACTATGTGGGCAAGGGCGTTCTCAAAGCCGTAACCAACGTCAACGGCGAGATCGCGCAGGCGGTCGCCGGCCTGGACGCGACCGACCAGGGCGGCCTGGACCGCAAGCTCATCGAGCTCGACGGCACCCCGAACAAGTCGCGCCTGGGCGCCAACGCCATTCTCGGCGTCAGCCTCGCCGCCGCCCACGCGGCCGCCGCGGAGGAGCGCCTGCCGCTGTGGCGCTACCTCGGCGGGGAGGGCGCGCACGTCCTGCCGGTGCCGATGATGAACGTGCTCAACGGCGGCGCGCACGCCGACAACTCGGTCGACTTCCAGGAATTCATGATCGTCCCGTGCGGGGCGTCCTCGTTCTCCGAGGGCCTGCGCTGGGGCGCCGAGGTCTTCCACGCGCTGAAGAAGACGCTGCACAACCGCAAGCTCGGCACGACCGTCGGCGACGAGGGCGGCTTCGCCCCGAACCTCGAGTCCAACGAGGCGGCGCTGCAGCTGCTGGTCGCCGGCATCGAGGCCGCGGGCTACACGCCCGGCGAGCAGGTCGCGATCGCGCTCGACCCGGCGACCTCCGAGATCTTCGAGGGCGGCGTCTACGACCTCGAGCACGAGGGCCGCAAGCTGTCGGCCGATGAGCTCGCCGCCTACTGGGCCGACCTGGCCGGCACGTACCCGATCCTCTCGATCGAGGACGGCATGGACGAGGAGGACTGGGACGGCTGGAAGACGCTGACCGAGAAGATCGGCGACCGCGTCCAGCTCGTCGGCGACGACCTGTTCGTCACGAACACCGAGCGGCTGCGCCGCGGCATCGACGCCGGGGTCGGCAACTCGATCCTCATCAAGGTCAACCAGATCGGCACGCTCACCGAGACGCTCGACGCCATCGAGCTGGCCCGCAGCAACGGCTACACCGCCGTCATGTCGCACCGCTCGGGCGAGACCGAGGACGTCACGATCGCCGACCTCGCCGTCGCGACCGGCTGCGGCCAGATCAAGACCGGCGCGCCGTCGCGCTCCGATCGCGTCGCGAAGTACAACCAGCTGCTGCGCATCGAGGAGGCGCTCGGCGGCGACGCGACGTATCCGGGGCGGTCGGTCTTCCGCTCGTAGCCGCCATGTCCAAGCACACCGAGCGCTCGACGCTGGCGGCGTGCATCGCCACGGCGCTCGGCGTGCCGGCCTCGCACGTCCCCCTCGACGAGGCCGAGCGGGGCGCATGGCTCTCCGAGCGCGGCCTCGGCCTCGTCGCGGTCGCGGGCGCGGCGCACTTCGCCTGGGCGGGGCCGTGGATCGCGCTGCGCCCGGCCCGGGACGGCGACGGCCGTCGCGCCGCGGTGATGTTCGGCGTCCCCTCGGGGCCGGTGTGGGACCCGGCGGGCACGACCGACGAGGTGCTCGAGGGCTTCGTCATCGCCCCGCTCGACGTCTCGGTCTGGGAGCCGCCGACCGCGCGCCGTCCTGGCGTGGGCGTCGTCGAGGCGCTCGTCGTCGCACCGGACGCGGCCGCCCCGGTCGTGGCGCTGCACCACGCGGTCGCGGTCGCCGGGGCGGGACTGGAGGGCGACCGCTACGCCAACGACCGCGGCACGTTCGCGCCGGGCCGCCCGGGCGGCGCGCTGACGCTCATCGAGGCGGAGGTCGTCGACGAGCTCTCGGCGCAGCGCGGCGCGCCTCTGGACCACCGCCGCAACGTCGTCGTGCGCGGCTGCGACCTCAACGCGCTCGTCGGCCGCACGTTCCGGCTGGGCGAGGCGGTGTGCCGCGGGCGGCGGCTCTGCGAGCCGTGCGTCCACCTGGAGCATCTGAACGACGGCGGCGTCCTGCGGCCGCTCGTGCACCGCGGCGGCCTGCGCGCCGACATCGAGGCCGGCGGCGCCATCAGCGTCGGCGACCGGCTCGTTGTCGAGCGCGCCGGCCCGTCCGCCTGAGCGGACGCCAGATCTCATCCATGTGTCGGCGCGAGCAGGAACGCGGGCCGCGCCAGCGAAATCGCGCAACTAGATGTCCCCCGCACGGCAGTCCGCGGTCCGCGCGCGCACCCCTCCGGCCTCCTCCAGGCCGCGCGCGCGGCCGCGGGTCGTGTCCGGGGGCAAGAGCCGCGCCCAGGGCATCCGCTGGGACCGGCTCGGACGGGTCGCGCTGCTCATCGTCTTCCTCGGGGTCCTCGCGCTCGCGGTCGGGCCGGCGATCAACCTCGCCGGGACGTGGCGCGAGTCCCATGAGCGCAACGCGACCGTCCAGCAGCTCGAGCGCGAGAACGCCAAGCTCAAGGCCCGCAAGCAGGCGCTGCGCGACCCGCGCACCCTGGAGCGCGAGGCGCGCCGACTCGGGCTCGTCAAGCCCGGCGAGCGGCCGTACGTCGTCAGCGGCCTGCCGGGCGACTGAGGAACGCTCGCCCCGGGGGCGAGGTTCCCTCAGCGAGTGTTCGCCCAGAGGGCGAACCTCGCGGCGGCGTCAGTCCGGCTCGTCGGGCAGCGCGTCGATGCGCTTGCCGCCCGCGTAGTCGGTGGCGTCGCGCATGTAGCGCGCGAACGCGGCATCGGCCGTCGTCCGGGCGTCCCACGCCCACGGCGTGTCGGGCGCCACCCGGTAGGCGACGTCGGTGCACCAGCTCGTGCCCCGGTCGTAGAGGTCGGCGAGCTCCTCGAGCGTGAACGGTCCGCCGAGCCTGCGGCGCAGCTCGGCGACGAGCCGGTCGACGACATGCTCCAGGGCGGCACGCTGCTCGGGCGCGGTCTCCCGCATCCGCAGCTCTCCGTCGCGCCACTGCTGAACGGCCGTCTCGTAGGGCACCCGCCCCAGCCTAGCCGGGGCGAAACGCCCGCAGACGCTGCGGCAGAGGCGTCAGTCGTCGTCGCCGTCGGCCGACTCGCCGGCGCGACGGATGATGATCTGGTCGGCCTCCACGACGACCTCGACCGGGCGGTGACCCGCCCAGTGCTCGGCGTAGACCGCGTTGTCGGCGATCGCCGGGTCGAGCCACAGCCCGTAGCCGTCCTCGCCGTGGTCGAACGTGCCCTCGAGCGCCTCGGCGCCCTTGCGGCGCGCGCGACTGCGGCCACCGCGGCGGCCACGCCGGCGGCGGGGCGCTTCGTCCCCGCCGTCCTCGGGCTCGCCGTCGTCGTCGTCACCCTCCTCGGCGCGGCGCGCGGCCTCGGCCTCGAGCTCGGCGGCGATGAGCGCGTCGTCCTCGGCCCGGAGATCGATCTCCTGGCTGAAGTCGGCGCCCGTGCCATCGGCGGACTCGCCGTCGGGCAGCAGGTCGTTCTCCTTCTTGAAGGCCTCGATCTGCTGGACGGTGACCTCGAGCTGGTGGGCGATCCACGCATCGGTGCGGCCCTGTCGGACCCACGTGCGGATCTGGTTGAGGTGGGGGCGGAGCGATCGTCTTGCCATAACGCGGGAGGGGATCCTAGTCCAACGGTCGGCGGCTACGTCGGCCCGCCCGGCGAGGCGCCCGGAAGGGCAGGCGGACGCACGGTTCGCGTTCAGACCGCGACCCGTGCCTTTGCACGGGCTTGCCCGCAAGAGTTCCCGTCCTTCTGCGTTTCCCGCATTTTCGAAGTTTCACACCGCTTGCATGTGGGCAACCGCCCTGCGAGTATCGATCGTCCGGTGGCGGGGACGTTGGGAGGCGTCCGACCATGCTCGTACTGACACGAAAGTCCAACCAGAGCATCATGATCGGGGACGAGATCGAGGTCTCGGTCCTGTCGATCATGGGCGAGAAGGTGCGAATCGGGATTCAGGCACCGCGTGACATCCCGGTGTTCCGCAAGGAGGTCTATCTCGAGATCCAGGAGGAGCGTGCCGGCGTGGCCGAGGGCGACTCCGAGGGGATCCGCGAAGAGGTCGACGCCGCGCTGCAGAAGCTCGGCGCCGGCGGCAAGTGATCCGCCCCCCGGGCGATCAGCTCATCACGAGCAGCAGCGTCTCGAACATCGCGACCGTCACGAGGACGGCGGTCGCGATGAGGATGATCACCAGCAGGCCGAAGCGCATCGAACCGCGCTTGTGCGTGCGGTCGAGCTCACGGCGACGTGCGCGCAGCTCCGTCTCGCGACGGATCCGCTCGCGGCGGTCGCGATCCTCGGCGGTCTGCTCGGTGAACGCCCGTTCCAGCTGGGCGAGGCTCTGACGCATGCGCATCTGCGGGCAGCAAGGCTACCTTCCGCAGGCGCTCCATAACCCTCTGCCGTTCTCGCGCGCCTCACGTGCGAGCGCCGCGAAGCGGTCGGCGAAGCGGACGTTCGGTGGGATCGTCATGGGGCTCGCGTAGCCGTCGCGGACGAGCCGCTCGTTGACGAACACGCGGTCGGGCGCCCGGTAGACGTAGGCCAGCAGGCGCCCGTAGCGGTCGCGCTCCTCCACGTCGGCGACGAGTTCGACGGTCCGGCCCTCCACGAGCCGCTTGTTGGCGGCGGAGGCCTCCTTGCCGAAGCACTGCACCGGGGTGCGGGGCTTGACGGTCTCGGGGGTGTCGACGCCGATGTAGCGGACGCGCTCGTCGCGGCCGCCGAGGCGGACGACGATCGTGTCGCCGTCGACGACCCGGACGACGCGTGCGCTGCGCTCGTCGCCGGACGCGGACGTCCCGTCGTCGGGGCCGCCGGAGAGCCGGCCCGCCGCGAACGCGGCGAGGACGACGACGAGCAGGAGCGGGAGGGGCAGGCGACGCACCCGTCCGACCCTACGAGCGGGCCGGACGGGATGGGTGCGTCGTTGCAGATGCGAGACGCGTGCGCGACGGGCGCTACGCGATCGTGACGTCCTCGTTGAGGTAGACGTCCTGGATGGCGTTCAGCAGCTCGACGCCCTCGGCCATCGGGCGCTGGAACGCCTTGCGGCCCGAGATGAGCCCGGCGCCGCCGGCGCGCTTGTTGATGACCGCCGTGCGGACCGCCTCGGCGAGGTCGGTCTGCCCCGACGACGCCCCGCCGCTGTTGATGAGCGGCGAGCGGCCCAGGTAGCAGTTGATGACCTGGTAGCGGGCGAGGTCGATCGGGTGGTCGGTCGTCAGCTTCTCGTAGACGAGCTTGTGCGTCTTGCCGTAGCTGCCGTTGAGGCTGTTCATCACGTTGTAGCCGCCGTTGTTCTCGGGCAGCTTCTGCTTGATGATGTCGGCCTCGATCGTCACGCCGAGGTGGTTGGCCTGTCCGGTGAGGTCGGCGGCGAGGTGGTAGTCGACGCCGTCCTGCTTGAACGCGCTGTTGCGCAGGTAGCACCACAGGACGGTGAACATGCCGAGCTCGTGGGCGTGCTCGAACGCCTGGGCGATCTCGACGATCTGCCGGGTGGCGTGGTCGGAGCCGAAGTAGATCGTCGCGCCGACGCCAACCGCGCCCAGGTCGTAGGCCTTCTGGACCGAGGCGAACTCGATCTGGTCGAACTGGTTGGGGTAGGTCAGCAGCTCGTTGTGGTTGAGCTTGCAGATGAACGGGATCTTGTGCGCGTATCTGCGGCTCACCGAGCCCAGGACGCCGACGGTCGACGCGACGGCGTTCGTACCGCCCTCGATCGCGAGCTCGACGATGTTCGCCGGGTCGAAGTAGGCGGGGTTCGGGGCGAAGCTCGCGCCGGCCGAGTGCTCGATGCCCTGGTCGACCGGCAGGATGCTCACGTAGCCGGTGCCGGCCAGGCGGCCGTGGCTGAAGAGGCTCTGCAGGTTGCGCAGGACCTGCGGAGAGCGGTCGGTCTGCGCTACGACGCGATCGACGAAGTCGGGGCCGGGGAGATGAAGCTGGGACGCGTCGAGCGTCGTGCTCTTGTGCCCGAGCAGCGAGTCGGCCTCGTCGCCGAGCAGCTCCTCGAGGCGCGATCCGGTCAGGGCGGCGGTGCTCACAGGTGATCCTCCATGGAGTTCAGGACTTCCAGGCCTCTGATCATAGTCAGGGGATGGCGCCCCGGCCGCCCCCGATTCGCGGCTCGATAGGCTCCGCCGCCAGATGGAGCATCACTTCACCGGGCCGAGCTACACGATCGGCATCGAGGAGGAGCTCATGATCGTCGACGCCGAGTCGCTGGAGCTCGTCAACGCGATCGAGTCGCTGCTCGAGGATGCGCCCGACGCCGCCGACGGCGAGGTCAAGCCTGAGCTCATGGAGTCGGTGCTCGAGATCGCCACGACGCCGCATCCGAACACCGCGCGCGCGGGCGAGCAGCTGCGCGCGCTGCGCCGGCGCGTCAGCGAGACCGCGGCCGGCCGCGGCCTGGCGATCGGGTCGGCCGGCACCCATCCGTTCGCGATGTGGGAGGACCAGCGCATCGCCGGGCGCACCCGCTACCGGGAGCTCATCTCCGCGCTGCGGTTCGTCGCTCGCCAGGAGCTCATCTTCGGCCTGCACGTCCACGTCGGGCTCGACGACCCCGACAAGGCGATCCACGTCGTCAACGGGATGCGCGTGCACCTGCCCGTCCTGCTGGCGCTGAGCGCGAACTCGCCGTTCTGGCGGGCGGACGCCACCGGCATGGCCTCGACGCGCACCCCGATCTTCCGGGCGTTCCCGCGGGTCGGGGTGCCGCCCACCTACCGGGACTGGGACGACTACCAGCGCGAGATCGAGTTCATGGTCCGCAGCGGCGTCATGGAGGACTACACCTACCTCTGGTACGACGTCCGCCCGCACCCGAAGCTCGGCACGGTCGAGATCCGCGTCTGCGACGCCCAGACGCGCGTCGAGCACACGCTCGCGCTGGCCGCGCTCATCCAGGCGATGGTCAAGGAGCTCGCCGAGCACTTCGAGGCCGGGCAGCATCTCGGCGAGTACCCCTGGCAGATGCTCGACGAGAACCGCTGGCTGGCCGCCCGCCACGGCCTCGAGGGCGAGCTCGTCGACCTGCCCTCCAGCGACCGGGTCGCGACCCGCTCGCTGGCACGGCGCCTCCTGGACCGTCTGCGCGAGCACGCCCAGGACCTGGGGTCGGCCGCCGAGCTCGCAGGGATCGACGATCTGCTCAAGAGCGGCAACGGCGCGGCCCGCCAGCTGCTCGTCTACGAGGCCAACCACGACCTGCGCGAAGTCATGGCGACGATCGTGCGGGTCACCGGGGGCGATCCCGAGGACTAGAATCGGACGGAGATGGCCGGGACGCCCGACCTGTTCGTGGTCTGCAAGAAGTGCGGGTCGGAGGTGAGCCCGTACATCACCGAATGCCCGTACTGCGGCACGCGGCTGCGCAAGCGTGCGCCGAAGATCGACCGGCGCGGCGGCGACGCGGCCCCGCGGTCTGCGCGGCGGATGCCCCGTCCGGCGCTCTCGCCGCTGCGCTCGGGGGAGATGCCGGGGATCCGCGCCGACCCGCTGCGCAAGCCGTGGGTGACGGTCGCGCTCGTCGCCCTCTCGCTCATCGGCTTCTTCGTCATCGCCTACGTCGAGCCCGCGCAGGTCGCGCTGGCCGGCCTCGACCAGGACGTCTGGCGTCTGGCGGTGGCGCCGTTCATCTACCCGGGCACCTGGTACCAGCTCGCGGTGCTCGTGCCGCTGGCCCTGTTCGGCTGGCGGCTGGAGCTGCGCCACGGCCCGCTGGTCGTCGCCGGGCTGTTTCTGGCCTGTGGGGTCGGGGGGATCGCGATCGGCGCGGCGGTCGAGCCCGATGCGCTGCTGCTGGGCGCGCCGGGCGCCGCGCTCGGGATGCTCGCCGCGTGGGCCCTGCCCGACGTCCTGCGCGCACGCCGCGGGGAGGACCACGACGGGGACCTGCTCGGGGCGCTCGTGCTCGGCGTGCTCGTCGGGCTCATGCCGCTGGCGACCGAGTACGCGAGCTGGGTCGCCACCTACAGCGGGCTGATCATCGGCGTGCTCGTCGGGCTCATGCTGCTGCGCACCGAAGGCGCGAAGTGACCGTGGGTGCGCGGCCCTGCCGATAGGCTGGCGCTCGTGCCACCGCGCCGCTTCACCGCCGAGCAGGTCGACGACGCCGTCGCGACGCTGAGCGCCGATGCGGCGCGCTTCGCCCACGCCCAGGAGATCGTCACCCACGCGGCCCCCGGGCTGCAGCGCGTGTTGAACGCCGCGCTCGAGGAGGGCGGCTGGTTCGGCGAGGCGCACGAGGCCCAGATCACCGGTGTGGCCGAGGCGGAGGACCCGGACGAGCGGCTCGTCGCCGTCCGGACGCTCGTCGCCGAGGAGACCCGGCTGGGCATGCTCGTGGGCGTCGCGGTCGGGCTGGAGCTGGCGCGCGCGCTCTACGAGGACGAACCGCGAGAAGAGGACTGACACCCGATGCAGATCCGTTACCTGGGCCATTCGGCGTTCGCCATCGAGCACGAGGGTCGAACCGTGCTCATCGACCCGTTCCTGACCGGCAACCCGAAGGCGGCCGCCTCGGCCGACGAGGTCGCCGCCGACGTCATCTTCCTCACCCACGGCCACAGCGACCATCTCGGCGACACGGTGGCGATCGCCAAGCGCACCGGTGCGCCGGTCGTCGCGATCGTCGAGCTGGCCGGCGAGCTCGCCGAGGAAGGCGTCCAGACCCATGACCCGAACATCGGCGGGACCGTCGACCTCGACTGGGTGTCGGTCCGCCTGACCCCGGCCTGGCACACGTCGACCACGCCGAAGGGCACGGTCAACACGCCGGCCGGCCTCGTCATCGAGATCGGCGGCAAGCGGATCTACCACCTCGGCGACACCGCCCTGTTCAGCGATCTGGCCCTGCCGGCGCGCCGCGGGCACATCGACCTGGCGATCGTGCCGATCGGCGGCCACTACACGATGGACCGCTTCGACGCCGTCGTCGCGGCCGAGCTCGTCAAGGCCGATCAGATCATCCCCTGCCACTACAACACGTTCCCGCCGATCGAGACGCAGGAGGAGGCGTTCAAGCGCGACGTCGAGCAGGCGGGCTACGCGCAGGTCGTCGTCCTCGACCCGGGTCAGGTGCACGAGCTGTGACGACCGCCGTGGTGCTCGTCGAGGCCGAGCGCAACGCGCTGAAGACGCTCGGCGGCACGCTCGCCGGGCTCGAGGGCGTCGCCGAGGCCTATTCGGTGACCGGCGAGTGGGACTTCGTCGCGATCGTGCGCGTCCGCCGGCACGAGCAGCTGGCCGACATCATCTCCGGTCAGCTCGCCAACCTGCCGGGCGTCAGCCGCACGCAGACGATGGTCGCCTTCGAGGTCTTCTCCGAGCACGACCTCGAGGCGATGTTCTCGATCGGGTCCGACTGAGCCTCGCCCAGAGGGCTCGTTCAGTTTCCGGTGTCGGCCCAGAGGGCCGAACCGGTCCGACTGAGCCTCGCCCAGGGGGCGCCGGTAGACTCAGTCGTCGGTCTGAGCGCCCGGCTGGAACCAGACCGCGCGGTCGTGCCAGTCGTGGGCCATGAGCAGGCCGCCGGTCGCCGCGAGCGCGACGAACGGCAGGTGACGGCGGCCGGCGACGATCGCCGCGGCGGCCGCGCCCGAGAGCAGCGCGCCCGTCGCGCCGTGGTGGCAACGCTGGCCGGCGACCCAGAGGCGCCGACGATGAGAGTCGTAATGCACAACCGTCATGCAGATCCCTCCTTCGCCTCCAAGGTGATCGGCAGCTCGTGGCAGATGTCACTGGCGGCCATCGTCCTTTCGTCCATCGCGCTTGCGGGCTGTGGGGGCGACAACGAGGACGCGCGGGCGACGGTGACGGCGACGACCCCGGTCGCCACGGTGGCGCCGACGGCCACCGGCGCGCCGACGACGCCGACCGCCACGACCGGCGTGCCGCCCGCCGCCGCGACGACCGGCACCGACACGGTGGCGCCCGAGGACCGGCCCGGTGGCGCCGGTGACGAGGAGGCCGTCCGCGTGCCGGCCGAGATCGCCGTCGACGGCGCCGACGCGACGCCGAAGACGATCACGCTGCCGGCGTTCCTGCCGGTCGAGCTGCGGATCACCGTCGAGGGCGGGGCGAAGCGCGCCCAGCTCGACGCGCCCGGCGCGGGCACGATCGACCTGTCAGGCGGCAGCGCGACGGTCCGGCTCGACGGCCTGAAGCCCGGCACCTACACGCTGACGACCGACAGCGGCGCGCGCGCGACGCTGAAGGTCACCCCCGGCGGCGAGGTCGGGCCCTGATGTCGGTGGTGCGCCCCGAGTTCGGGCCGACGCTCCCGCAGCTGCTGGGCCCGCGCGTGCGCGCGCTGCCGCGCGTCGCGCAGGCGGCGCTCGCGCTGCTGGCCGTGCTCGTCGTCGCCGTGGTCGCCTGGCGGGTGCTCGCCGGCGAGCAGGCCGAGAACGCGATCGTCGTTCGCAGCGAGCCGGCGTTCAACTTCATCTACCGGGCGCCGCTGCAGCGCGAGACGCCGCGCGACGGCGAGCTGGCGCGCGTGGCCGCCGACCGGGCGTCCTTCGTCGTCCGCCCGCTGAAGCTGCCCGCCTACCGTGGCGACGCGGCCGGCACCCTGCCGGTCTTCGCCGCCCAGGAGGAGCTGCGCCTCGGCCGGGAGCTGCCCGGCTTCCTCTGGCGCAGCGACGGACGCGCGAACATCAACAAGATCCAGGGCTACCAGGTCGTCTACCAGTACCGCCGCGCCGGCCGCCTCATCTACGGCCTGCGGATCTACCTGCTGCCGACGACGACCGCGCGCGAGGGCGTCCAGCTCGTGCTCGAGGCGGCGCAGAGCGAGGCCGTGCCCAACGCCGCGTCGATCGGGCGCAACGGCGCGCTGAAGACGTCGCTGCGTTCGTTCCGCTTCGGGACCGAGCGACCGTGACCGAGGTCGCGACGTTCGACGACTTCCTCAAGCTCGACATCCGGGTCGGGCGGATCGTCGCCGTCGAGGACTTCCCGGAGGCGCGCCGGCCGGCGTGGAAGCTGCGCATCGACTTCGGCGACGAGCTCGGGGTCAAGCGCTCGTCGGCGCAGATCACGAACTACCCGCGCGAGGAGCTCGAGGGCCGGCTCGTGCTGGCCGTCGTGAACTTCCCGCCCCGTCAGGTCGGACCGGTCCTGTCCGAGGTCCTCACGCTCGGAACCTACCGGGGCGACACGGTCCTGCTCGTCGACCCGGCGCCGGGCGCGCAGCCGGGCGACCGGCTCGCCTGAGCGGCCCGGGGCCGCCCTCGGGGATCACGGCCCGGGGGTGGAGACGGTCGGGGTGACCGGCACGTCCGGCGCCGTCGTGACCGGGGGCGGCGCGTCGGTCGAGGCGGTCGCCGGCGGCGGCTCGGGCGCCGGCGACGCGGGCGGCTCGGTGGTCGGCGACGCGGCGGGCGGCTGCGGGGTCGGGGACGGGGTGGGGGTGACCGGGACGACGGCGGTCGGGGCCGGACCGGTCGTCACGGTGGCGGGCTGGTCGGGCAGGCGGGTGCTGTCGAAGCCCTCCTGCGGCGTGGCCGGGACGGTCGCGGGCGCGGTCGCCGGGGCCGGGGCCGTCGCGGCGGGCGTGGTGGCGGCGTCGGTCGTCGCGGGGGCCGGCGTCGTCGCGGCGGGGACGGTGGCGGCCGCCTTGCCCTTCGTGTCCTCGGCCTTCTCGTGCGGCTCGGCCACGGGGGCGGGCTGCGGCGTCGTGGCCACGACGACCGGCGGCGCCGTGGCGGCCACGGCCGCGGCGGGGGCGACGGCGGGCGCCGTCTGCTCGGCCTTCGCGGTCCGCTGGCGCTTGGCGTGGTCGACCTCGACCGCACCGGTCGTGACGATCGCCACCGCGGCCAGGCCGGCCGCGGCCTTCGAGGCCACCGCACCGATGCTCGCCGACAGCGCGCCGCTGGCGGTCGCACCGCCGACGGCCGAGGCGCCCGTCGCGGCGGCCGCACCGCTTGCGCCGGCCGCGGCGCCCGACGCGCCGTGGGTGACCAGGAACTTCTTGAGCAGCAGCAGCGGCCCGAGCGGGAACATCGCCGCCAGTGCCTTGTTGGTCTGCGACAGCTGCTTCTTGAAGGCGCCGCAGCGCTCGCAGGTGCGCACATGTCGGCGCACCGGCGGGCTGATGCGCTTCAGCCCCTCGGCCCACTCGCCGAGCTCCTCGCGCACCTCGTCGCAGGTCATGCGGCGGGCCTCGGCGGCCTCCGCCAGCGCGACGCGGGCCCGGACGAGCAGCGACTTGACCGACGGGACCGTCGTCTCCATCGCCTCGGCGATCTGCTCGTAGGAGAGCGCGTCGATCTCGCGCAGCAGCAGCGCGGTGCGCTGGTTCTCGGCGAGCGTCTGGACGTCGGCGACGAGCTCGCGGAACTCCTCGCGGTCGTGGACGCGGTCGGCGGTCGTCGTGCCGTGGTCGGCGAGGTGGACGTCCATCGAGTCCACGCCGATCGCCGTCTGGCGGCGCAGGTGGTTCAGGCAGCGGTTGCGGGCGATCCGGTACAGCCACGGCCGCACGTTGATCGGGCGGTCGTCGGCGACCATCGCGTTGAACGCGGCGGCGAAGACCTCCTGCAGGACGTCCTCGGCGTCCTCGCGCGAGCCGAGCATGTGCCGGCAGAATGCGAGCAGCCGGGACTGGTAGCGCCCGACGAGCGCTTCGTAGGCCGCCTGGTTGCCGCGGCGGGTCAGGGCGACGAGACGCTCGTCACCCTGCAGACGCAGCAGGGGCGTCGGGCCGCGCAGTCCTGCGGGGCCGTGGTGCTTGAGAGCTGAGACTTCCACGCGTTGAAGGCGGGTTGGTGCCCGCATCCCCGAAACCCATGCGCGGGCGCGGAGTTGCGGCCTTGCTCACCCACCATTGTGACAACACCCCGGCTACGCTCCTGCAAGCGGTCTGACGCCCGGGTGGTGGAACTGGTCAGACACGGCCGGCTTAAACCCGGCTGCCCGCGAGGGCATGGGGGTTCGAGTCCCTCCCCGGGCACTGCGGCGCGCGCTGTCAGACTCACGACGTGGCCGACCTGCGCATCCGCCTGACGCCGCGCGCCAAGGGGCGCGACCGGCTCGCCGGACGGCGCGAGGACGGCGTCCTGCTCGCCCGGGTCAGCGCGCCGCCGGTCGACGGACGCGCCAACGACGCGCTCTGCCGGCTGGTCGCGGGCGCCCTCGACGTCCCGCCGTCGCGGGTGAGCGTCGTGCGCGGGCAGACCGCGCGCGAGAAGCTCATCCGCGTCGACGGGCTCGACGAGGCCGAGGTTGAGCGTCGCCTCGGCGAGATCTGAACGAACGGCTAGGCGACGGTCGCGGCGCGCACGGCTCCCGGCGCGAGCGCGTCGAGCACCGCCGATGCGACGTCCTCGTCGCCCTCGATCGTCAACTCGTCCCGGGACGCGTCGGGACCCAGGGCCGCGATCCAGGCGCGCTCGGTCCCGGCGATCCGGGCGTCGGCCTCCGGCGCGGAGCGCTCCTCGAGCTCGACCCGGCCCTCGCGCACGATGAGCACGTAGTGCTTGGGCTCGGCCGACGGCCGCTCGACGGTGATCTCCACGACACCGGTCAGCCCCTCGGGCATCGCCAGCCCCGGCAGGCTGCGCAGCACGGCGCCGATGTCGATGATCTCGTCCTCGCCCGGCGCCGACCACGCCCAGCGGGCGCCCCAGCGGGCCAGGGCCCCGACGACGGGCAGCAGGTCACGCGCCCGCTCGGTGAGCTCGTACTCGACACGCGGCGGCACCTCGCGGTAGCGCTGGCGGGTGAGCAGCTCGTCGGCGACCATCCGGTTCAGGCGCGAGCGCAGCTGCTCGGTCGAGATCCCGGGCAGGACGCGCTGAAGCTCCACGAAGCGGCGCGGCCCGGCGACGAGGTCGCGCACGATGAGCAACGTCCACTTGTCGCCGACGAGGTCGAGCGCGCGCGCGTCAGGCGCCCACTGGTTATAGGGGTGCCGCTTGGGTGGTGGAACAGAGGGAATGGCTGCCTCCCGGAGCCGTGTCATTGGGACGGACCCTCAGCCAGGTCGAGCATAGCCTCGTCCGCACGACGACGTGCCCGATTTCGGCGAACAATGGACATCCGTCGCAACCGATTGGGAGCGCTGGTGGACCTGCGTCACACAGCCGTCCGCTGGCGCTCGGTCACGTCGTGCGGCACCATCGGGGCATGCTGCGCACGATCCTGAGCTGGGCCTACGACCGGTTCGGCGCGCGCTACCCGCGTCTGGCACTGGCCCTGCAGTTCCAGGTCGCGCACCTCGTCGTCCTCGGCGGCCTGTGGATGCTCGACCTCTACGTCGAGCTGTCCGACGCCCAGTTCTGGCGCATCGCGGCCATCACGCAGGCCGCCGTGTTCGTCGAGAACTGCGCGGCGCTGCTCGTCGTGTCGAAGCTGCTGCGGCCGGCCGACCCGTGGCTGCGCGGGGAACGCAACCCGGTCACCGCCCTGGCCGCCTGGCGGGCGCTGGCCGGCCTGCCGCTCGAGTTCCTGCGTGGGGCCGGGCGGTGCCGTTCGTCCTCTACGTCGTGCCCGTGTCGGTCTACCTGAGCTTCGAGCTCACCGGACGGTTCATCGTGCCGACGTTCCTCATCCTCGTCGCCGGCTCGTCGGTCGTGCTGCTCTACGGCATCTTCCTGCGCTTCTTCGCGGTCGAGCTCATGCTCCGGCCGGTGCTGACGCAGGTCTCCTGCGACCTGCCCGACGGCGCGCCGCTGGGCCGCGTGAGCGTGCCGCTGCGCTGGAAGCTGCTCGCCGGCCTGCCGGCGATGAACATCATCAGCGGCGTCGTCATCGCCGGCCTGGCGACCCCGGCCGACTCCGGCCTGGAGCAGCTCGGGTTCGGGGTGCTCGTGACGCTCGCGGTGTCGGCGACGATCTCGCTCGAGCTCTCGCTGCTGCTGCTGCGCTCGATCGTCGAGCCGATCCACGATCTGCAGCAGGGGACCGCCCGGGTCGCCGACGGCGACCTCGGCGTCCGCGTGCCGGTGCTCGGCAGCGACGAGACCGGGACGCTGGCGAGCTCCTTCAACCGCATGGTGTCGGGGCTGGCCGAGCGGGCCCGGCTGCGGGAGGCGTTCGGCGCCTACGTCGACCCGGGCGTGGCCGACCAGGTGCTCGAGCACGGCACGGCGATCCCCGGCGAGGAGGTCGAGGTCACGATCCTCTTCGTCGACATCTGGGGGTTCACGGCGTTCGCCGAGCAGGTGGGCGCCAGCGAGGCGGTCGCGCGGCTCAACGCCTTCTACGAGCTCGTCGTCCCCGTCCTGGCCCGGCACGGGGGCCACGCGAACAAGTTCGTCGGCGACGGTCTGCTCGAGGTCTTCGGGGCGCCCGACCATCACACCGACCACGCCGACCGGGCGGTCGCCGCCGCGCTCGACCTCGTCGACTGCGTCGGCGAGCGCTACGGCGACGAGCTGCGCATCGGCGTCGGGATCAACTCGGGGACGGTCGTCGCCGGCACGGTCGGCGGCGGGGGCCGGGTCGAGTTCACCGTCATCGGCGACGCGGTCAACACGGCCGCGCGGGTCGAGCGGGCGACGCGCACGACCGGTGACGGCGTGCTCATCACCGATGCGACGCATCGCCTGCTGCGCCGCGGGCACGGCGGGTTCGTCTCGCGTGGGCCGACGCGGCTGCGCGGCAAGGCCGACGAAGTCGTGCTCCACGCACCCGTGCGGGCGGCCCGGGCGCGGCGGACGGCGCCGCGCCTCCAGCCCATCTAGTCCTACACGTTGACGAGCCCGGCGAGGATCTGCTCGTCGAAGTCGTCGACCTCGTCCTCCCGGCCGACGTGGGTGGCCGCCGCCGGCGCGAGCATCGGGTAGGCGTCGCTGTAGTTCTGCTCGCAGAGCGCAGCGAACCTTCGCGTCGTGACGCCCTGGCGGCGCAGCGGCGGATCCTGCTCGAGACGGTCGTCCATGCTCGGGACTCCTTGCCCTCGATTGCGGGTTCTCGGCCACGCTACCCCGGTGACGGCGCGGGGGAAAGGGCGTCGTCTTCACGCGGTCGTCGGCGCGCGTACGAGGCGCTCGGCGTGGAGCGCCAGTGCCAGCTCGAAGCGCGCGCTGGGATCGTCGAGCGCGTCGCCGAAGCGCTCGCGCAGCGTGCCGATCCGATAGCGGACGGTCTGGACGTGCAGGTGCAGCTCGCGGGCCATCTCCTGGGGCCGGCCCGGGTGGGCGACCCAGGCGGCGAGGGTCTCCAGGGCACGGGCGCGACGGGCGGCCGGCAGGTCGTGCAGCGGGGCGAGCCGGTCGGCGGCCAGGGCGGCGGCCAGCGCCGGGTCGGCCATGACGAGCAGGCTGGCGCGGTGGTCGGCCTCGAGGGCCGCGGGGGCGGGGCCGAGACGGGCGATCTCCAGCAGCTGGGCCGCCCGCCGGTGGGCCGTCGCCGCCCGCTCGGGCGCGACCGGCTCGCTGACCCCGGCCCGCACGCCGGCCTCGCGTGCGCGTTCGGCGGTCCGGCGGCCGGCGGGGGCGACGGCGAGGCCGAGCTCGCCGGCGACGTCGCCGAGCGTGTCGCGCCCGAGCGCCGCGGTGAGCACCGGCAGGTCGGCGGGGGCGCAGGTCGCCACGACGATCCGTCCCGGCAGCGGCCAGCGGGCGGCGGCGGCTGCCTCGCGCAGGCGCGCTGCGTCGGGCGGGGGCGTGCGCAGCAAGAGGCGGACGAGCTGGCGGCGGCGAGCGTCGGCGGCGACGGCGTCGTCGCCGCGGGCCTCGTCGTAGCCGAGCGTCGCAGCGGCGGCGAGCTCGTCGACGAAGCTGAAGAGCGCGTCGGCCAGCGCAGCCACGGTGCCGGCCGCCGCGCCGCGGGCAAGCGCGACCTCGGCCGCCCGGCCCCAGATCGCCAGGGCGCTGTGACGGTAGAAGGCGAGCATCTCCTCGAGACTGCGGCCGCCGGCGCGCTGCAGCCGTCCGTGGGCGACGAAGAGCGAGCGGTCGGGCGGCACCTCGGGACGGCCGACCTCGTCGGCGAACCGGTCGATGGCGCCCGCCAGGCCGACGCGGAGGTTGTCGATCGTCGCCGGGTCCTCCAGCGCGGAGGCGGCCAGCGGGTCGGCGGCGAGCCGGGCGAGGACGTCGTCCTCGAGCCCTTCGACGGCCGAGCGCAAGTCTGCGGCGATCGAAGGGGGGAGTCGAAGCCACGGGCGCGCCATCGTTCATAGGAATCCTATGACTTTCGGAGGCGGGTTGCGAGGCGTCGGCCCTAGCGCGCAGACCCCGCCGTCGGCGACGATGCGGGCATGTTCACGAAGACCAAGGAGGCCGTCCGCCTGCACGGTGGCCGGCTCATCGCCCGCCGCCTGAAGGCCCATGGCGTGACGAAGCTCTTCACGCTCTCCGGCGGCCACATCTTCTCCATCTACGACGGCTGCCGGGAGGAGGGCATCGACATCGTCGACGTCCGCCACGAGCAGACCGCGGCGTTCGCCGCCGAGGGGTGGGCGAAGGCCACCCGCACGCCCGGCGTCGCCGCGCTCACCGCCGGACCGGGCGTGACGAACGGCATGAGCGCGCTGGCCTCCGCCCAGCAGTCCAACTCCCCGGTGCTCGTCCTCGGCGGCCGCGCCCCCGCGATGCGCTGGGGGATGGGGTCGCTGCAGGAGATCGACCACGTGCCGTTCGTGCGGCCGCTCGTCAAGCTCGCCGCCACCGCCGACTCGCCCGACGACATCCCCGGCCTCGTCGACGACGCGCTGGCCGCCGCGATGACCCCGCACTCGGGCCCGACGTTCCTGGACTTCCCGATGGACCACGTCTTCAGCGAGGGGACGGACATCGGCGTGGAGGGGACCCTTCACGACCCGCGCGAGGAGCCGGCCGCCGACGGCGTCGAGCGCGTGCTCGCCCTGCTGACCGAGGCCGAGCGGCCGGTCATCATGGCCGGCACGAACCTCTACTGGGGCCGCGGCGAGGACGCTTTGCTCGAGCTCGCCGAGCGCCGCGGCATCCCCGTCTACCTCAACGGCCAGGCGCGCGGCTGCGTGCCCGCCGACCACGAGCTGTTCTTCTCGCGGGCGCGCGGGGAGGGGCTCAAGGGCGCCGACCTGGCGCTCGTCATCGGCGTGCCGATGGACTTCCGGCTCGCCTTCGGCCAGTCGTTCGGCGAGGACACCGACATCGTGGTCATCGACCGCGCCGAGCCGGTGCGCGACCACCCGCGGACGGTCGCCGCCGAGCTCTACGGGGGCATCGACGCGACGCTGCGGGCCTTGGTCGGCGACGGTCCGGACACGAGCTCGTGGGTCGCCCACCTGCGCGCGGCGGAGACCGCCAAGCGCGAGGCCGAGCGCGCCGAGCTCTCCGACGGCCGCTCGCCGCTGCACCCGATGCGGCTCTACGCCGAGCTCGCGCAGGTCCTCGACCGCGACGCGATCGTCATCGGCGACGGCGGCGACTTCGTCTCCTACGCCGGGCGGATGATCGAGAGCTACCAGCCCGGCTGCTGGATGGACCCGGGCCCGTTCGGCTGCCTGGGCACCGGCCCCGGCTACGCGCTGGCCGCGAAGCTCGCCCACCCCGATCGGCAGGTCGTCCTGCTGGTGGGCGACGGCGCGTTCGGCTTCAGCGGCATGGAGTTCGACACGCTGGCCCGCCACGGCGTCAACGTCGTCGCCGTCATGGGCAACAACGGCATCTGGGCGCTCGAGAAGCACCCGATGGAGTTCCTGTACGGGTACTCGGTGGCCGCGGAGCTTCGGCCGGAGACCCGCTACGACCAGGTCGTCGAGGCGCTCGGCGGCCACGGCGAGCTCGTCCGCACGCCGGACGAGTTCAAGCCCGCGTTCGAGCGGGCGCTGGGCTCCGGCCAGCCGGCCCTCGTCAACGTCCTCACGGACCCGACGGTCGTCTACCCGCGCAAGTCGAACCTCGCCTGAGACATGCAGTGGAAGCCGCCCCGTGCGGGGCGGCTTCCACCGAAGTGGCCCCCGTCAGGACGGGCAGGGGTACGTACCGTTGAGGGCCGAGTGACTGGGCGCCGGACGGCGGGAGGCGCCGATTTCTGCGGCTACGCCCGGTGCCCTCGCCGGATCGCTCCGGCTCCGGTCAGTATCCAGCCCGCTCTGAAAAAGCGGCAATCACACAAACGTCCAGAACCTTTCCCAAAATTGGGGATGGTCGGTACAACGGTCGGCGCGGCGCGTCGGTGGGAGGCTGGGACGGCTCGGCCCGACCCGACGTCACGCGCGACCGGGGCGGACGTGTCCCTCAGCCCGCGTCCGTCCCGGCGCCGTCGCCGCTGTCATGCCGTCTCCGGGCGGCGTCGGCGAGCTCGAGCGCGGCGCCGCGCATGAGGTCGTGCTCGGACACCTCGACGGCGTCGAGGCCGAACGCCCGCATCGCTTCGAGCTGGAGCGCGAGGCCGGCGACGATGACGCCGGCGCGGTCCGGATGCAGGCCGGGAAGCCGGCGCCGCTGGGCCTCGGTCATGGCCCCCACCCGGCCCAGGAGCTGCTCGACCGCGTCGCGGCGCAGCACGAAGCCGTGGACGCGGGCGCTGTCGTAGGGCTCCAGGCGCTGGAGGATCGCGGCGCTCGAGGTGGCGGTGCCGGCGACGGCGACCCCTGCCTGGACGCGGTCGCGGACGTCGCGGGGGACCGCGGTCGTGAACGTCTCGGCGGCCTCCGAGCGCAGTGCGGCGAGCTCCTGCGCCGTGGCCGGGTCGGTGTGGAGGTGACGCTCAGTCTGGCGCACGACGCCGGCCTGGGTGGAGACGTGGAAGTCGACGTCGCCGTCGAGGCCGACGACGAGCTCGGTCGAGCCGCCGCCCACGTCGATGACCAGGCGGCACAGGCCGTCGTCGTCTCGTTCGCTCGTGGCGCCCGCGTAGGTGAGCTGCGCCTCGGTGTCGCCGTCGATGACGTGGGCGTCGAGCCCGCAGCGCTCGCGGATCCGCGCCGCGAACTGACGGCCGTCGGCGGCGTCGCGCCCGGCGCTCGTCAGGTAGCCGGCGGCGACCGCGACGCCGTGCTCGTCCATGCAGGCGCGATAGTCGGCCAGGACGGCGAGCACGCGCTGCATGGCGGCCTCGTCGAGCCGGCCGGTGGCGTCGACCCGGTCGCCGAGCCGCGTCACGCGCGACCGGCGCTCGAGCTCGGTGACGGCCCCGTCGGGCGCGACATCGGCCACGAGCAGACGGGTGGAGTTCGTGCCCAGGTCGACGACGGCGACCCGGACAACGGCGGCGGAATGCGGTCCATGTTCGGCCACGAATGGGCTATACTTTCCCGTACGCCGCGGGGTGGAGCAGTCTGGTAGCTCGTCGGGCTCATAACCCGAAGGTCGCGGGTTCGAATCCCGCCCCCGCTACTTCCGAAGGGCCCTGCGCAGCGGGGCCTTTCGTCGTTGAGGCGCTTCTCAGTGAGATCGTTGACGGTGCGCGTTGCCCGCTGGGGGCGCGTGGTGGA
>JBDZVZ010000100.1:0-9252 GCA_040255945.1 Solirubrobacterales bacterium
CGATCTCGTCGACGTGCAGGAAGCCGTTCTTGTCGAGGCCGATGTCGACGAACGCGGCCTCCAGCCCGGGCAGGACGTTGTCGACCCGGCCCTTGTAGATGTTGCCGACGATCGACCGGCTGCCGCGGCGCTCGAGGTAGAGCTCGGCGACGCGCCAGCCGTCGTTGGGCTTGTCGGTCTTCTTGCTGCTGGCGCCGCGGCCGCGGCCGCGCGAGGAGGAGGCCTTCTTGTCGGCCCCGGCGACCTTGCCGGTGGCCTCCATCAGCGCCACGCGGGTCTCCCCGCGGTCCACGCTGACGAGCACTTGCTTTCTCACGATTCGTGTCCTTTTGAGATCAGTGGCCCGTGATGCGGCCCTTGAGTGCAGCGGATGCTCGTCCTTGGACGTAGATCGACTGCAGCAGGCCGATGGCCAAGAGGGTGGACACCACCGAGGACCCGCCGTAGCTCATGAGCGGCAGCGGGATGCCGGTGATGGGCATGATTCCGACGTTCATGCCGACGTTCACGAAGACCTGGAAGAGCAGCATCGCCAGGATGCCGCCGGCGATGAGCGCGCCGAACAGGTTCTTCGCCATGGTCAGGATGCGCAGCGCCCGCCAGACGACGAGCGCATAGAGCGACAGGATGAGCGCCGCTCCGACAAAGCCCCAGCGTTCACCGGCCGACGCGAAGACGAAGTCGGTGTGGTGCTCGGGCAGGAAGTTCAACTTCGTCTGCGTCGCGTGGTCGCCGCGGCCGGTCTTGCCCCCGGAGCCGATGGCGATGCGCGACTGGTTCTGGTGGTAGCCCGCCGACCCGAGGTCGTTGGACGGGTGAAGGAACGAGGTGAGGCGGTCCTTCTGGTAGGGCTTGAGGACCTCGACCCCGACGGCCGGCGCGGCGACGAGCACGAGCGTGATCGACGCGATCCCGAGGGCCAGCAGGCCGCCGAGATGTCGCGCCGGGGTGCCGGCGAAGAGCAGGATCGCGAGCGTGATCGCGACGAAGACCAGGCCGGAGCCGAGGTCCTCGACGATGACGATCGCGGCCGGCACGAGGCCGAGCAGGGCGGCGCGGACGGTCGTCTCGCGCGAGCCGAGGTTGCGGGCCCGGTCGACGAGGAACGCCGCCAGCACGCAGCACAGCAAGACCTTGCCCAGCTCGGAGGCCTGGATGTCGAAGAAGGGGGTGCTGATGACGCGCTTGGAGCCACGCGAGGTCGTGCCGGCGACGCCGACGAGCACGACCGAGGCGACCATGAACCAGTACAGCGGCCACTTCAGCCGCCGCAGGTGCGAGTAGTCGAAGCGCAGCAGGGGCAGGGCGAGCAGCCCGCCGGCGACGAAGAAGACGAGCTGGCGCTTGAGGTAGTAGTTCGGGTCGCCCGCGACGTCGTCGACGGTCGCCGACTTGATCGTCAGCAGCGAGCAGATCGCCAGGCCGACGACGCCGAGCAGCAGCGGCACGTCGATCGGCAGCGCCATGCCGATCGGCCGCGAGGCGGCACCACCGGCGCGCACGGGCGCGTCGTCGACGTCGTGGATCGGGCTGGTCGGGGCGGCGCTCATCGCGTGTGGGAGTCCCCGCGGACGAACTCGGCCTTGACGTTGAACCACTTCGACATGATGAGCCGCACGGCCGGCGCGGCGGCGGTGGCGCCCCAGCCGCCGCGCTCGATCGTCGCGACGACGACGATCGGCCGGTCGTTCGGGTGGGCCTTGTCGTAGGAGTAGCCGACGTACCAGGACTGGTCGGGCTGCGGCGGGCGCTCGGCGGTGCCGGTCTTGCCGTAGATCGGGTAGCGGTCGTGCGGCCAGCCGTCCTTCCAGACGCCGGTCGACGTGCCCTTCGGTCCGTTGGCGGCGAGGAACAGGCCGTCCATGATCGCCGAGCGCATGCCCGGGTCGATCTTCAGGTGGCGGCGGGCGGCCGGCTCGATCGTCTGCACGACGCCGCGATCGTCGGTGATCTGGGAGGCGAGGTGCGGGCGCGGGACGGTCCCGCCGTTGATGATCGTCGAGTAGGCGACGGCCATCTGCAGCGGCGTGGCCTGCAGGTCGCCCTGGCCGACGGCGAGCTGGGTCTCGTTGCCCGGCAGCCAGACCGCCTCGCCGGAGCCGATGCCGCAGCTCTGCTTGTGCTCGCGCTTGCGGCAGGCCAGCTCGCGCCTGTTCATCTCCCGCACCCAGGCCGGGTCGGGCAGCGTGCCGCGCTCCTCGTAGGGCAGGTCGATGCCAGTCTTGCGGCCGAGGCCGAGCTTGCGTGCCCAGTTCTGCAGCGGCAGGCCCTTGGCGTTGTAGAGCTTCTTGCCCAGGTCGTAGAAGTAGGTGTCCGAGGAGACCTCGAGCGCGGTGCGGAGGTTCACCGAGCCGTTGGCGACCTTGCCCGCGTTGCAGGCGACGTCGATCTTCGCCCGGGCGCCGATCTGCAGACAGCCCGTGTCGTTGAACGTGTCGTTCGGCGACATGACGCCGGCCTCCATCGCCGCCAGCGCCGTGATCGGCTTGAACACCGAGCCGGTCGGATAGAGGCCGCCGGTGGCCCGGTTGTAGAGCGGCGAGCCGGCCGCCTCGCCGAACAGCGCGTCGTAGGCGGCCTTCGTGGCAAACGGCGAGTTCAGCCGCCGCGGGTTGAACGTCGGCAGCGAGCCCATCCCGTAGATCGCTCCGGTCTTCGGGTTCATCGCCACGAACGCCCCCGGTAGCCCGCCGCCGGACTTGCGCAGCGCGGCCTCCCCCGCCTCCTGCAGCCCGACGTCGAGCGTGAGCTTCAGGCTGCGGCCGACCTTCGGTCGCTTCGCGGCGACCGCGTTGCGCCGCTCGCCCAGCGCGTTGACCTCGATCCGGTTGGAGCCGTCGGTGCCGCGCAGGTACTGGTCGTACTCGTACTCCAGCCCGCTCTGACCGATCGTCGCCCCCGAGGCCACGCCGTCAAAGCGCTTCTCCTTGAGCTGGTCCTCGGTGATCTGGCCGACCTTGCCGAACATGACCGCCGCGGCGGTCCCGTACGGGTAACGGCGCACGTAGGTCTCCGACACCGTCACGCCCGGGAACTGATCCTTGCGCTCGACGAGGTAGTCGCGCTCGGCGTCGGTGGCCGTGTCGATGCGCGCGTCGGCGTAGGGCACCTGGACCAGCGAGGCGACGACGCGCCGGTTGATCGTCTTCGGCGACAACTGCAGGACGCGGGCGAGGCGGTGGTAGAGCGTGTCGAGCTCCCCCTGGGCCTGCGGCATCGCCGGCGGGGGTCCGACCTTGCGGCCGTGCTTCTTGCGCAGCTGGCGCTGGCCCATCTTCTGGCCCCAGGCCGCTGCCGCCGACGTGTAGTCCTTCGGCAGCTGCGCCGGGTCCAGCGAGACGACCGTCGCCGGCCGGTTCTTGACCAGGCTGATGTTGTTGGCGTCGCGGATCTCGCCGCGCGGCGCCTCGATGCGCTCGACCCGCACCCGGTTCTCGCGCGCCTCGGCCAGGTACTTGTCGCCGTCGAGCACCTGCAGGTACCAGAGCCGGAAGAAGACGATCCCGAACAGCACGAACGCCGTCACCCCGACCCCGGCCACGCGCAGCGCGAGCTGCGGGGTGATCGGGACCCGCCGGGTGTCGGGATCGAGCGGCATCAGGCGCGGCTGAGCGGCGAGAGGCCGCCGGTCGTGTACGCGCGCCGGCGGCGGCGGCGCGGGTCGTCGGGCAGCACCGGCAGCATCCAGCGCCGCACGAGCGCGAAGACCGGCAGGGCGATGACGGCGTTGACGAGGATCGTCGCCAGGATCTGGCGGGCCAGCAGGAAGCTCACCGGTGCATCCATACCCAGCAGGAAGTTCATGACGCCGAAGCCGATCGTGGCCACGGCGGTCGCGACGGCCCCGACGACGACGGGCACGACCGGCGCCTGCGGGTCGCGCAGCTCGCGCAGCCGTCCGGCGCCGTAGCCGGCGACGAGGTAGACGAGGCTCGACAGGCCCATGATCTGAAAGAGCGCGGTGTCGACGAAGAGGCCGACGGCGAACCCGAAGATCGCGCCGGTCAGCGAGCCGCACAGCAATCCGACCGCCGCGACGACCAGCGGGACGAGGTCGGCGGTCGTGCCCAGCAGCGACACCTGCGAGATCGCCGCCACCTGGACGATGACGACCACGACGCCCAACAGCGCCAGCCGGCCGACGGTCTGGGGCGTGATGATCATCAGCTACCCGCCTGCGGCTTCGTGAGGACGCGGACGAACTCGACCCGGCGCAGGTCCACGTAGGGCTTGACGTGGATCTCCTGGGTCTCGCTGCCCGGGTCCTCGATCGCGCTGACGCGCCCGATCGGGATGTCCTCCGGGTAGAGCGACTTGAGGTCCTTGCGCGACGACACGGTCCCGGCGGTGACGACCGGGTCGTTGAGCGAGATCGCGGCGTCCTTGTCGGCGTACTTGAGGATGAGGTCCTGGGGGTCGCCGGCGCGCGGGGTCACGACGCCGTCGGCGTTGCCGCCGACGTTGCGGGCCGGCACGGCGACCTCGCTGTCGGTGATCAGGCGGATGATCGCCGAGCCGCGTGCGGCGGTCTGGACCTTGCCGATGAGCCCGGCCCCGTTGCCGGTGCCGTCGGAGGCGACAACCGGCTGTTCGGCCCGGAGGCCCGAGGCGGTGCCCTTGTCGATGACGAGCTGGACATACCAGAGCACCGAGCTGCGGCCGATGACGCGCGCGGTCACCGGACCGTAGGTGTCGACGTCGGTCGGGGAGTCGTCGAGCCCCATGAGGCCGCGCAGCTCGCGGTTCTGACGCTCCTGGGCCTGCAGCGAGATGGCCTTGGCCTGCCAGGCGTCGCGCTCCTTGCGGGCGTCCTTGAGGTCGCCCTTGGCCGACACGGTGTCGCCGACCCAGCCGAAGAGGTCCCGGAACGGCTTCAGGGCGCGGCTCGCGCCCTCCTGGATCGGGGACACGACGGACATGATCCCGCGCTGCACCGAGTGCAGCGGGGAGCTGGGCGACTCGCCGAAGTAGGCGGTGACGAGGATCAGGGAGCTGACGACGAGCAGCGCGAGCACTGCGCGACGCCGGCGAATCGTCCGGTCGTACATGTCGTACGTGACTCCAAAGCTTGGTCTCCTGGCGCGGCGCTAACGCGGCCTGCGCCGGCTCCTCGAATTCTTGTTCGTCCGGTGGATGACCTCGAACTCCTCCAGCGAGCGGCCCGAGCCCACGGCCACGCAGGTCAGCGGCGACTCCGCCAGGTGCGAGGGCATCTGGGTCTCCTCCCGCAGGCGCTCGTCGAGCCCCTGCAGGAGCGAGCCACCGCCCGCCAGCATGATGCCGCGATCCATGATGTCGGATGCGAGCTCCGGAGGCGTCCGGTCGAGTGTCTCCTTGACCGCGTCGATGATCTGGCTCAGGGGCTCCTCGAGCGCCTGGCGAATCTCCTCGCTCGTCAGCACTACGGTCTTCGGCAGCCCGGAGACCATGTCGCGCCCGCGGATCTCGGCCTGGACCTCCTCCTCCATGGGGAAGGCCGACCCGATCTCGAGCTTGACCTCCTCGGCCGTCTGCTGGCCGATGAGCAGCTTGTACTCGCGCTTGGCGTAGTTGATGATCGACTCGTCGAGCTCGTCACCGCCGACGCGAATCGACTGCGAGACGACGATGCCGCCCAGTGAGATGACGGCCACCTCGGAGGTGCCGCCACCGATGTCGACGATCATCGAGCCGGTGGGCTCCCCGACAGGAAGCCCGGCCCCGATCGCCGCCGCCATCGGCTCCTCGATGAGGTAGGCCTGCCGCGCGCCGGCCGACAGGCACGCCTCCTCGACCGCGCGCTTCTCGACGCCGGTGACCCCGGAGGGCACGCAGACGACGACGCGCGGATGGGCCCACCGGTTCTGGTGGACCTTCTGGATGAAGTGGCGCAGCATCTCCTCGGTCACGTCGAAGTCGGCGATGACGCCGTCCTTCAGCGGCCGGATGGCCTGGATCGTGCCGGGGGTGCGGCCGAGCATGCGCTTGGCCTCGATGCCGACCGCATGGACCTCGCCGGTCCGCGAGTCGATCGCGACGACCGACGGCTCGCTGAGCACGATGCCGCGGCCGCGGACGTACACGAGCGTGTTCGCGGTGCCGAGATCGACCGCCATGTCGCGGCCGCCGAACCCGGTGAGGTAGCTGAAGAAGCCCATGCGGAGGGAACGACTCGTCCTGTCGGCGCGCGAATCGCCCCGCACGCGGGCGGGGCGGTGCGGACGAGCCGCGAGGCCAGTGTAGCGGAGGCGCTGGGACTCCCGACCCGCCGACAGCGGCCTTGCAGGTGCAAAAGACGCTGCAAACCGGGCGCTTGCGAGCTGAGCCGGTCCTGGGGTCAGATCGACCACGGGATGGTGGTCAACGTGACCACAATCCGCTCAGGCGTCGGCGGCGAACTCGCGCGTGAGCGAGGGGCGCAGGTCCAGCAGCGCGGCGACGGGAAGCCCGACGACGTTGAGGTAGTCGCCGTCGATGCGGCGCACGAGCGCGGCGCCGCGGCCCTGGATGGCGTAACCGCCGGCGCGTCCCTCCCACTCGCCGTGGCCGAGGTACCAGTCGACGAACGCGTCGTCGAGCGCGCGGAACGTCACCGCTGTCGTCTCGATCGCGGTCTGCTCGGCCCCGTCGGCCAGCAGGACGAGGCCGCTGACGACGTCGTGGGTGCGGCCGGCGAGGTGGCGCAGCGTCGCGCCGGCTTCGGCGGCGTCGGCCGGCTTGCCCCAGATGCCCGCGTCGGTGGCGACGACGGTGTCGCAGGCGAGCACGAGCTCGCCGGGGCGGGCGTCCGGGTGGGCCGCGGCGGCGTGGGCCTTGCGCCGCGCGTTGCCCAGCGCGACATCGGCCGGCGCGCCGGCCTCATCCTCGGCGACGTCGGTGACCCGGACGGTGAAGTCCAGCCCGAGGTCGCCGAGGATGCGGCGGCGCTGCGGCGAGCCGCTGGCCAGCACGAGGAACGCCGGCCCAGGGGGCCGGGTTCCTTCAAGCGGCAGCTCGCCCAGGGGGCTCGCTCCCGCGGCTCGCGTTCTCCGCCATCGGCCGCGGAGCTACAGCTCCGGGAACCAGATGCCGATCTCGCGCGCGGCCGACTCGTCGGAGTCCGAGCCGTGCACGAGGTTCTGGCCGATCTCGATCGCGAAGTCGCCGCGGATCGAGCCGGTGGCCGCCTCGAGCGGGTTCGTCGCGCCGATGAGCTGGCGTGCCGCCTTGACGACGTCGTCGGCCTCCAGCACGAGTGCGACGAGCGGGCCCGAGGTGATGAACTCGACGAGCTCGCCGAAGAACGGGCGCTCCCGGTGCTCGGCGTAGTGCTGCTCGGCGGTCTCGGTCGGCGTCGTGACGAGCTTCATGGCGGCGATCTTCAGGCCCTTGCGCTCGAAGCGGGCCAGGATCTCACCGGTGAGGCCGCGCGCGAACGCGTCCGGCTTGACGAGGATGAGGGTCCGGGACACGGACGTCCTCCTTGATGGTCGGATGCTTGCGGGGATTTGGGGGCCGCGGACTCTACGAGCCGGGCTCGTTGAACGCGCCCTGCTCGGCGAGGTCGCCGGACGAGCGGCGCCGGCGACGCCGCGGCGTGGGCGTGACGCCCGGGATCTCGGCCTCGCAGTACGGGCAGACCTTCCACGCCGGGTCCAGCGGCTTGCCGCACGACCCGCACGGGTCCTTGAGCTTGCGCAGGCAGTGCGGGCAGCGCAGGAAGTCCTCTTTGACCTCCCCGTCGCAGTGCGGGCAGAGGAAGAACCCCATCTGCTGTAGCCGCGCCTCGGCGGCCTGCATCTCGAGCTCGCGCTCGCGCACGTCCTCGAGGAACTCGGGCGGGCGCACGATCGTGTAGACGATCGTCCCCACGAACGGAAACAGCGACGCCGCGGTCGCGCAGCCGACGAGCAGCGGATCCTCGATCCGCCGCCGGGCATCGGCGTACGTGTAATAGATCAGCGCGATGTAGAGGACGACGAGGACGAGGATCGCGAGCTTGACGGCCGTGTCCAGGCCGGAGCTGTCGATCCCGAAGACCGCTTCGACGGGCATGTGGTCGAGCATCGTACGGGGTCGGGCTACAGGAAGAGACGACCGAACGCGTAGCCGATCGCGAAGAAGACGAGGATGACCGTCGCGACGCCCACGGCGACGGCGGCGACCATCCGCCAGACGCTCGGTCCGTCGGGACCCATCAGAGCGTGCTCCGCGCCCGTCCGGCGGGCCGCAGGAGGTCGGCGATGAGGTAGATCGAGCCCGTCGCCAGCGCCACGCCGTCCGGCCCGGCGAGGGCCCGGGCGTGCTCGAGCGCCCGGCGCGGGTCGGCCTCGACCTCGACCGGTCCGGCGAAGCCGAGCTGGCCGCACAGCGACGCCAGCGTCGCCGGCGACAGGGCGCGCGGCGTCTCGGCCCGCGTGCAGACGATTGCGTCGCAGAGCGCCAGCAGCGTGCCGAGCATGGCGGCGGCGTCCTTGTCGTCCAGGACGGCGACGCAGGCGACCAGGCGCCGCCCGGCCACGAAGTCCGGCAGCGTCTCGGCCAGCGCGGCCAGGCCGCCCGCGTTGTGGGCGCCGTCGAGAACGACCTCCGGACTCTGCCCGACGACCTCGAAGCGCCCGGGCACGAGCGTCGAGGCGGCCGCGGCGTGGACCGCCTGCTCGTCGAGCGCGGCGCGCGGGGCCAGGTACGCGCGCGCCGCCTCCATGGCCAGCGCGAAGTTGCGCCGCTGGAAGGCGCCGCGGGCGAGGATCTCCAGGCCGGCGCCCGGGTCGGCCGGGGCCTCGACGAGTGTCGCGTCGCGCTCCGTCGCGATGGCCCGCGCGGCCGCCGCGGCGTCGGGATGCAGGTCGGCGCCGACGACGAGCGTCGCGTGCTCGCGGACGACGTCGAGCTTCTCGCCGGCGATGTCGGCGACCGTCGGCCCCAACCAGCGGGTGTGCTCCAGGCCGACGTTCGTCAGCACCTGGACGCGCGAGCGGTCCAGGACGTTCGTGGCGTCGTAGCGGCCTCCGAGACCGGCCTCGATGACCGCGACGTCGATCTCGGCGCGGGCGAAGTGGTCGAAGGCCGCCGCGGTCAGCAGCTCGAACTGCGTCACGTGATCGCCGGCCTCGAGGGTGCGGTCGACCTTCTCGGCCGCCCGGGCGGCGCGCTGGACGGCGGCCGCGAAGTCGGCCCCCGAGACGTCGGCGTCGTCGACGCGCACCCGCTCGGCGAACGAGACGAGGTGCGGCGAGAGGTAGGCGCCGGTGCGCAGCCCGTGGCGGCGCAGGATCGCCGCCGTCATGCGCA
>JBDZVZ010000143.1:0-2398 GCA_040255945.1 Solirubrobacterales bacterium
TCCATCGCGAAGTGCACGCCGTCGAGGTCGCGCCCGGGCACCGGCAGGTCGCGCGGGACGCGCGAGCCGACCGTCAGCACGACCGCGTCGAACTGGGCGCGCAGCTGTTCGCCGCTGATGTCGCGCCCGACGTCGACCCCGCAGCGCAGCTCGACGCCCTCGTCGATGAGCTGCTGCATCCGCCGGTCGATGACCCACTTCTCGATCTTGAAGTCCGGCACGCCGAAGCGCACCAGCCCGCCCGGCGCCTCGTCGCGCTCGAAGAGCACGACGCGATGGCCGGCGCGGCGCAGCTGCTGGGCGGCCGCCATGCCGGCCGGGCCGGCGCCCACGACGGCGACCGAGCGCCCCGTCTCGACGGTCGGCGGCTCGGGCACGATCCAGCCCTCCGCCCAGGCGCGGTTGATGATCGCCAGCTCGATCTGCTTGATCGAGACCGCGTTGCCCTCGTTGATCTCCAGCACGCACGCCGCCTCGCACGGCGCGGGGCACAGCCGCCCGGTGAAGTCCGGGAAGTTGTTCGTGGCGTGCAGCTGGCGGATCGCGTCCTTCCAGCGGTTGCGGTAGACGAGGTCGTTCCAGTCCGGGATGAGGTTGCCCAGCGGGCAGCCGTTGTGGCAGAACGGCACGCCGCAGTCCATGCAGCGGGCGCCCTGCGCCGAGAGCTCCTCGTCGGAGCGGGTGACGACGAACTCGTTGACGTTCGTCACGCGCTCCTGCGGGTCCTTGTAGGGCAGGCCCGCCCGCTCGATCCTCAGAAAGCCTCCGAGCTCACCCATGGCTAGCGCCCCTCCTCGGCGATGACGGCCGGCCCGCCGACCACGTCGACGGCCACCCCCGCGAGCTGCTTGCCGTCCGCGCTCGCGACGGCCGCCTCGGCCGCCTCGCGCAGGACGCGCTTGTAGTCGGTCGGGAAGACCTTGACGAAGCGGTGACGCTCCTGCTCCCAGTCGTCGAGCACGCGCCTGCCGACCGTCGAGCCGGTGCGGGCCACGTGCTCGGCGACGAGGTCGTGCAGCTCGCCGGCGTCGTCGTCGTCGAGCGTCTCGACCTGGTCGAGCATCGTCGAGTTGATCCGCGAGCGGAAGCGGTCGTCGGGGTCGTAGACGAAGGCCAGGCCGCCGCTCATGCCTGCGGCGAAGTTGCGCCCCGTCGGGCCGAGGACGACGACGCGCCCGCCGGTCATGTACTCGCAGCCGTGGTCGCCGACGCCCTCGATGACCGCGCTGGCCCCCGAGTTGCGCACGGCGAAGCGCTCGCCGGCCAGGCCGCGGAAGAACGCCTTGCCGCTCGTCGCCCCGTACAGGACGGTGTTGCCGACGATGACGTTCTCCTCGGGCGCGTAGGTCGCCCCCTCGGGCGGCCGCACGGCGACCGTGCCGCCCGACAGGCCCTTGGCCGTGTAGTCGTTGGCGTCGCCGTGCAGCGTGAACGTCACGCCCGGCGCCAGCCAGCCGCCGAAGCTCTGGCCGGCCGAGCCGGTGAACCGCACGTCGATCGCGCCGTCGGGCAGGCCCTTGGCGCCGTGCAGCGTGGCGATCCGGCTCGACAGCATGCCGCCGACGCAGCGATGGATGTTGCGGATCGGCGACTCGATGACAACACCGGTCGCCCCGTCCTCGATCGCCGGCCGGGCCTGCTCGATGAGCCCATGGTCCAGGGCATCGTCGAGCACCGGCGGCGGCGGCTGCGTGCGGTGGCGGGGCGCGTCGGGCGCCACGTCGCTCGGGAACGCGAGCACGTGCGTCAGGTCGACGCCGCGCGCCTTCCAGTGGTCGATCGCCGCGTCGGCCTTCAGGAGGTCGACGCGCCCGATGAGATCCTCGAACTTCGCGATGCCCAGGGACGCCATGATCCGGCGCGCCTCCTCGGCGAGGAAGAAGAAGAAGTTGACGACGTGCTCGGGCTTGCCCTTGAAGCGCTTGCGCAGCACCGGGTCCTGGGTGGCGATGCCGACCGGGCACGTGTTCAGGTGGCAGGCGCGCATCATGATGCAGCCGGTCGCGATGAGCGGCGCGGTGGCGAAGCCCATCTCGTCGGCGCCCAGCAGCGCGGCGATGACGACGTCGCGGCCGGTCTTGAGCTGGCCGTCGGTCTGCACGACGATCCGCTTGCGCAGGTCGTTCTTCAGCAGCGTCTGCTGGGTCTCGGCCAGGCCGATCTCCCACGGAACGCCGGCCGAGACGATCGAGCTCAGCGGCGAGGCGCCCGTGCCGCCGTCGTGGCCGGCGATGACGACGTGGTCGGCGTTGGCCTTCGCGACGCCCGCGGCGACCGTGCCCACCCCGACCTCGGCCACGAGCTTCACCGACACCTGCGCGGCCGGGTTGGCGCAGCGCAGGTCGTAGATGAGCTGCTTGAGGTCCTCGATCGAGTAGATGTCGTGGTGCGGCGGCGG
>JBDZVZ010000101.1:0-8769 GCA_040255945.1 Solirubrobacterales bacterium
GGCGTCGCGGTCAACGTCCTGCTGGCTGGGGGCGCGACATTGTCGCGCGGGGCAGCCCGGACCCTTGACTCGATGCCGGATGGCCTGCGTCCGCCAGGATGGCTCCGTGGCGGGGTCGCCGCCGGGGAGGCAGGGCTGTCGTACGGACTGGATGCGGCCATCTTCAGCGGCGCTCTGTGCTGAGTATGGCGTACCGCTACTACCAGCGACGTAATCTCCGATGGATCATTCGACTTGGCGTGTATCCGGTCCTTGCGCTCTTCTCGGCGATGTTCATCGCTGGAAATGCGCTTGACCACCATGGGCTAACGGTGCTCCCGGTCGCCGTGTGTCTCGCTTTGGCTCTTGCTGCCGTGACCTGGTGCGAAACACTCGTGATGAGGACTGGCCTTCAGGAATCTTCGGAGGGGTTCATCAACCACAGCAACCTTGGGACTACGGTCCTGCCGTTGAGCCGTATCGAGCAGTTTCAGAGCAGGCGAATCGGATTGGTCGATCGCGTGTACGCAGTTAGCGCCGACGGCGTGGGGACACCGATCCAAGGACTTAGCCAAGGTCAGACGGTTGTCTGGGACGACGGCGAGTCGCACGACATCGTGGGGGTCCTCAA
Organism: Solirubrobacterales bacterium; assembly: GCA_040255945.1. Classification (GTDB taxonomy): domain Bacteria; phylum Actinomycetota; class Thermoleophilia; order Solirubrobacterales; family Solirubrobacteraceae; genus Baekduia. The sequence goes on from JBDZVZ010000101.1 coordinate 611, forward strand.
CGCACGCTTGGCAGTCCTCAAGGGCGACGGGACGAGTCGCTAGGCTTGTTGCGTAAGCGTCGAGCAGGGGGCGGCGCCCTCGCCTCTCGTAGGCCAGGGGCGGACCCGGGCACCGTCCCTCACGATCGCCGCTCAACGCTCAAGGCGCGCATTGACGCCGCGTCCGGCGAGGTCCACGCTGCGGGTGGGCATCCCCGCAAGGTCCTCCAGTGGCGCCACCACCACCCACCGTCCTGGGTCTCATCGGCGGCTTCGAGCTTCACGCCGGCGACGTTGCCGTCGCGCTGCCGCTCAGCGCCCAGCGGCTCGTTGCGTTCGTCGCCCTGCAGCCGCGCGCGGTTCAGCGCCTGTACGTCTCGGGCGCGCTGTGGCTGGACTCCGGCGAGGAGCAGGCCAAGGCCAGCCTGCGCTCGGCGCTGTGGCGCGTGCACCGCCTCGCCGGCGGCGTGCTGGCCACCCGCGGCAGCCACCTCGCGCTCGCCCCGCACGTCGCCGTCGACGTCACCGCCCTCACGACGCTCGCCCATCGGGCGCTCGACGCGCCCCAGACGCTCGATCAGCACGCGGCGCGCGCCCTGCTGGCCTCCGGCGACCTGCTGCCCGACTGGTACGACGACTGGCTGGCCATCGAACGCGAACGCGTCCGCCAGCTGCGGCTCCACGCGCTGGAAGCGATCTGCGCCGACCTCGTGCGCCGCGAGCGCTACTGCGCAGCCGTCGAGGCCGGGCTGGCCGCCGTCGCCGCCGAGCCGCTGCGCGAGAGCGCCCACCGCGCCCTCATCCGCGCCCATGTCGCCGAGGGCAACCGCGGCGAGGCGCTGCGTCAGTTCGAGTCCTACAGGTCGATGCTGCGCCGCCACGTCGGCGTGGAGCCGTCGGCCGAGCTGCGCGACCTCGCCTACGCGGACGCCGCGCCCCGTGACGCCGCGGTGACGCGACCGTGACGGACCGCTGGGACGCTCGCGCGCGAATCCACCACTCAACGTCCCGGAGGGACACATGGCTCAGGAGAAGGCCCTCGACCTCAGTGCGCTGCGCGTCGAGCTCGACCGGCAGGGGGCGACGTGGCGCTCGACCGACACCACGATCGCGATGCTCGAGGAGGACGACCGGCGCGTGCGCCTCGGCGTTCCGCTCCCCGAGGGCACCGAGCGCCAGGCGCTGCTCGACCGCTCCAAGGTGCTCGCCGAGCTCCCGGCAGCCGCCGTCGGCATCAGCGCCGACGGCGGCGAGATCGGCGCGATCGGCGCCTCGTTCGACGCCCGCAACGTGGGCGGCAACAGCTACGTGACGCCGATCAAGGACCAGGGCAGCTGCGGCTCCTGCGTCGCGTTCGGCACGGTCGCCACCACCGAGACGACCGCCGCCTTCCAGCGCGGCCAGCCGGCGCTGAAGATCGACCTGTCCGAGCAGCAGCTGTTCTTCGTCGAGGGGCCGGCGTCAGGCGCCTCGTGCGGCAGCGGCTGGTGGCCGGAGCTCGCGTTCGGCTGCCTGCGCGACACGGGCGTGACGTTCGAGGACTACATGCCCTACAACGCGGGCGGCGGTGGCACGCTCAACCCGGACTGGCCGAACCGGCTGGCGAAGATCACCGGGTTCCAGACGCTGACCGGCAACGTACCGGCCATGAAGCAGCACCTGCAGAGCCACGGGGCGATCAGCGCCTGCTTCATCGTCTACCAGGACTTCTTCAGCTACGGCAGCGGCGTCTACCACCATGTGTCGGGCGCCGAGGCGGGCGGTCACTGCATCTCGATCATCGGCTACGACGACGCCCAGGGCTGCTGGATCTGCAAGAACCAGTGGGGCACCGGCTGGGGCGACGGCGGCTTCTTCCGCATCGCCTACGGCCAATGCGGCATCGAGACCTGGCGGGTCCACGGGGTCGACTACGTCAACCTGCGCATGTGGGTCGACGCGCTCGTCCGGGGCCTGTGGAGCAACGAGAGCGCCGACAACGCGTGGGCGTACCTCGACAAGCTCGGCTGGGCCCGGCTGGCCCACGCGGCGCCGAACGTCAACCTCTCGATGCTCACCGAGCTGACCTCCTCGCGGCTGCGAAGCCAGCCCGTACACGCCTTCCACGACAACGGCCAGGTCACCGAGACCTACGTCTTCTAGGAGCAGACACGACATGAGTCCCACCAAGGTCAAGGACAGCTCGGCTGCCCCCCGCCGGACGGTGACGCCGGCCGACGGCGGCGGCGCCCCGTCGCCGACGATCACCCCGGGCCAGACGGCGATCAAGCCGCCCGGCAGCAACGGCGCCACGGGCCCGGGCGCGCCGGACATGGCCCCGCCCGGCATCGAGGCGTCGGGCGTCGCGGCGGTGCAGGCGCCCGGCGCGGTGTCCACGACGTCGGCGAAGATCGGCGGCCTGTGGACCTCCAACAACGCCAACAACGCCTGGTGCTATCTCAACGGCATCGGCTGGCGGAAGCTGTCGCCGGCCAACGCGTCGGCGCACGAGGCCCTGCTCCAGCTGGCGCGGCTCGCCAGGGACGCGAACGCGACCGTGCAGAGCGAGGAGGACGGCAGCGTCATCCACCAAATGTACGTGTGGTGAGCGGGCGGCCGTGACGGACCACCGTCTCGGCCCGCAGGACGCCGGCCGCCGCCTGACGGTGGCGGCCGGCGACCGCGTCATCCTGGCGCTGCCCGAGACGCCGGGCACCGGCCACACGTGGACCGTCGAGGCGCTGCCGCCGGGCGCCGAGGTGCTCGAGGAGCGCTACGACCGACCCGAGGGCGCGGGGGTCGGCGGCGCCGCCCAGCACGTCTTCGTGCTGGGCGCGCCGTCGGCGGACGGCAGCCTGCGGCTGCGCCACGGGCGCGCCTGGGAGGGCGACGCCGGCGTGGTGGAGCGCTACGCGGTGGACCTGGCGGCGGGCGGTCAGTAGACGTCGGCGGGCGAGACCAGCCTGTAGCGGTCGGGATCGGCGTCGGCGAGCCGCCGCAGCTCGTCGTCGAAGCCTTCGCGGGAGCAGAAGTAATGACGCGCGACCCCGTTGCTCTTCGGGATGAACGGCTCCGTGGCTGTCAGCAGCGCCTCCTCGGAGGCCGGGAGCGCGCCGTTGGTCCACTTGCATGTGCCGGTGGCCATCACCGCTGTGCCGTGGTCGACGGCGACGATGTCGATCTCCTGCGAACGTGTCCGGCGGCCCTCGCCGGTCGGCACCTGTCCCCACCACGCGCCCACGGCTGCGGCGCCCTCGACCTCCATCACGTGGTCCTGGCAGACGCGCTCCCAGGCGCCCTTGGAGACGAAATGGTCGAGTTGCGCCATAACGACCTCGTCGAGGTAGGCCTCGGCTTGGGCGCGCGTGCGAAGGCGGGATCGGGCCGGATCGACGAACCGGAAGTAGTAGTTCAAGAACCCGTCGCAGATCTCGTAGCTGGTCTTCTTGGATCGCTCGGAGGCGGTGACGGGCCGCAGGGTTCGTACGAGCTGCATGCGCTCGAGTGTCGCGATGATCTGGCTCACCTGGGACTCGCTGAGCTGCGTGCGTCCGGCGATCCGGTTGTTCTGGGTCTGGCCTTGGGCGATCGCCCGCAGGACTGACATGTGGTTGCGCGGATCGGGCAGCTCCTGGCGCAGGAGGAGGTCGGCTTCCTGAAAGAGGAAGCCGTCGCGATAGAGGGTGTGGCGCAGGATGTGATCGCGGAGGGGCAGATCGTCCGTGAAGCGCTCGAGGTAATAGGGCATGCCGCCACAGACCGCGAAGGCGCGGATGCGGTCCTCGGGCGAATAGCGCGGATGGAACAGGGCTGCGTCGCGATTGGGGAAGGGCAGGAGGTGGAGTTGACCCGTGCGGCGGCCATACATCTCGCCGCCGAGGACTTCACGCTCGAAGAACCCGACCTCGCTGCCGGCGATGATCAGCACCAAGGGCAGCTTGCGTCCCACCGACCGCCACCACCGGTTGATCAGGCTGCCCAGGCCCGCTTCCTGGCCAGCGAGAAACTGGAACTCGTCGAGCACGACGATCGTGCGCTGCGACCCAACGAACTGCTCGACGGCGGTGAGAGCGGCGTCCCACGTCGTCAGCGGGTGCTGCGCGTGCAGCATGTTGCCCGAGACCCGGGCCAACTCGCTAGAGAAGTCGAGCAGCTGCTCGGAGCGTGTGACGTTGGTGGCTTCGAAGTGCAGCGCGCGTCGTCCCTCGGCGAACGTGCTCAGCAGCTCGGTCTTGCCGACGCGCCGCCGTCCCCAGAGGACGAAGAACTCGGCCGCTTGGGAGCCCCAGAGGTCGTTGAGCGCGGCGAGGTCATCGGCGCGGTTGAGGAACGCCATGGACAGACCGTACCGCAAGACATTTTACGACGCAATAATTTATCTACGCATGAAATGAATGGTCGGATGCTCCTCCGCTCGCCGGGAGGGTGCTTCGACTTCGCTCCTCCGGCGGGCAGGGGTAGCGACGTCCCGGCGCCGTGTCTCGCGTGTGGCTCCGCTCCGGCCTGCCCATCACCAACCGGCGCAACGTCGTGCTGGTTGAGGGCGATCGGCGGCGGCGCGTCAGACCGCCGCGCCCGCGGCGGCCTTGACCGCCTCGGCGAGTCGGGCGACGCCCTCGTCGATCTGGTCCTCGGTGACGCCCGAGTAGGCCAGGCGCAGCGTGTTCTCGCCGCCTTCCAGCAGGAAGTCGGTGCCCTTCACGATCGCGACGCCGCGCTGGTTGGCCTCGTCGAAGACGCGGTGGATGTCGGTGCCCTCGGGCAGCTCGAGCCACATGAAGTAGCCGCCCTCCGGCGCCTGGAACGACGCCTCGGGCAGGTCGCGCTCGAGCGCCGCCGTCAGGCGCTTCACACGCGCCGCCAGCGCCGCCTTGACCGTGGCGATCGACCCGTCGATCGCGCCCGAGGAGCAGAACTCGAACACGAGCGACTGCGCCACCATGTTCGGCGAGATGTAGGTGTTGGTCGCCAGGCGCTGGATCTCGGCGATCCGCTCGGCCGGCCCGACGAGGTAGCCGACCCGGATGCCGGGGCAGACCGTCTTGGAGAACGACGACGCGTAGACGACCGCGCCGTGCTCGTCCATCGACAGCATCGTCGGCAGCGACTCGCCGCTGAAGCGGATGTCGACATACGGGTCGTCCTCGAAGATGACGAAGCCGAACTCGCGCGCCAGGTCGAGCAGCTTCTCGCGCTTGGGCTGCGAGATCGTGTAGCCGGCCGGGTTCTGGAAGTTCGGGATGATGTGCGCGAGCGTCGGGCGCACGGCCTCGTCGCGCAGCAGCGACTCGAGTTCGGCCACGTCGATGCCGTCGCGCTCCAGCGACACCGGCCGCACGTCGGCGCCCCGCCCGCGCAGGTTCAGCAGCGTGCGGTCGTAGGTCGGCTTCTCGACGACGACCGGGTCGCCGGCCTGCACGAGCGTCTCGAACAGGAACGCGTCGGCCTGCATCGAGCCGTTGGTGACGATGACCTGGGAGGTGTCGACGCCGTGCTTGTTGGCGATCCACTCGCGCAGCGGCGCGTAGCCGACCGCGGTCCCGTAGGCCGTCGTGCCGGCCGGGTCGCGTTCGAACGCGCGCGTGGCGGCGGCCTTCAGGCCGTCGACGTCGACGATGTCGAGCGATGGGGCTCCGCGGGCGAACGAGATCGTGTCGGGCATCCGGCAAAACTCTATCGGCCCCGTACCGTCCGCCCCGGCCTGGATCCTCTGGGGCGCCATGCCGTCCCCGCCCGCCTCGATCGTCCTGATCGAGGACGACGTGTCCCAGGCCCGCCTGGTCGCCCTCGTCCTCGACGGCGGCCTCCCCGGGGGCGCGGATGTGCGCCACGTGGCCAGCGTTGGCGCCGCGGTCACCGAGCTCGCGGCGCACGACGCCGACCTCGTCCTGCTCGTCCTCGACGGGCGCGCCGCTCCGAATCCCGGGCTCGAAGGGCTGGCGGCGCTTCAGGGCGCAGGCGTCGAGGCGCCGATCCTCGTCCTGGGCACGGCCCACGACGACGCGCTCGCGCTCGACGCGATCCGGGCCGGCGCCGACGACTACGTCCTTGTCGGCGACGACGTCCCCGCGGCCGCGCTCGTGCGCGCGGTGCAGCGGGCCATCGAACGCGGCCGGGCGCGCTCGCGCAGCGCCGACCTCCTTCGGGCCAAGGAGGACCGCTGGCGCACGCTGACCCACTTCGCGCCGGTCGGCATCGTCGAGCTCGAGCCCGACCGGCGCTGCATGTTCGCCAACGAGCGCGTCGCCGCCCTGCTCGGTCGTCCCGCGGACACGATCCTCGGCCACGGCTGGACCGACGGCCTGCACCCCGACGACCGCGGCGCCTTCGAGGCGGCCTGGCGCGCGGCGGCCGACGGCGCGGGCGCGGTCGACGTCGAGGTGCGCTTCGTCCACGCCGACGGTGACGTGGTCTGGGCGCAGGTCACCGCGGTCGTCGTGCGCGACCCGTGGGGCGACCCGGCCGGCTGGCTCGGCACGCTCGTCGACGTCACCGCCGCTCGTCGTGCACGCGAGGACCTGCGCGCCCTCGCCAGCACCGACCCGCTCACCGGGCTGCGCAACCGGCGCGCCTGGGACGAGCGACTCGTCGTCGAGTTCGCGCGCGCCCGGCGCTCCGGCCGTCCGCTCTCGGTCGCCCTGCTCGATCTCGACCGCTTCAAGGCCTACAACGACCGGCACGGTCACCAGGCCGGCGATCGGCTGCTCGCCGACACCGCCGGGGCGTGGCAGGCGCAGCTGCGCGGCTCGGACCTGCTCTGCCGCTTCGGCGGCGACGAGTTCGCGCTGCTGCTGCCCGACTGTGACACCGACTGCGCGCACACGATCGTCGCCCGCCTCCAAGCCGCGACCGACCCGGAGATCGGCTGCTCGGCCGGGCTGGCGGTCTGGGACGGCGCGGAGGACGCCGGTGCGCTGCTGGCCCGTGCCGACGCCGCGCTCTACGCCCAGAAGGCGGCGGGCCGCGGCGGCGTCACGTTGGCGTAGCCGACGCCCCACCCGCGTGGGGCGGGCGTGGCGGCAGCAGCGCCGCGGCCTCGCGGACCTGCTGGGGCGCCGACGGGTCCGGCGCGCCCGCCGGTCGCAATGGCTCGCGCCGCCCCCGCGGGGGCAGTGACGCCCGCGCCTCGGCGGCGATCGCCTCCGCCGCGGCGGCCAGCGCGTCGACGACCTCGTCGATCGCGCCCGGCAGCGCGGTCGCCCGTTCGGCCTGCTCGTCGAGCGCCTCGGCGTGGGCGAGCAGCCGGTCGCCGAGCTCGGCGATCCGGTCCAGCTGGGCGCGGGCGAAGTCGTCGATCTCCGCGCGTCGGGCGGTCAGGTGCGCTGCGGCCTCCTCCTCGGCGCGGCGATGCACCTCGCGGGCGACGCCCTCGGCCGCGGCGAGCAGCGCGCGGACACGAGCCTCGATCGAGGCGGCGAGATCGTCGGCGGAGGACACTGGCGGGCGACGCTACCGGACGCCACCGGGGTCAGATCCGTTCCGTTGCGTTCGCTGCAACGGAACGGGTCTGACCCCGGTGAGGTGGGCGAGCCCGCGCCAGGCCGCGACGCTGGCGACCGTCAACCCCAGCGGCGCCGCCAGCAACGCCCGGCCCGTCCCGCCCGCGCGGCGCCGCACGCCGCCCACGCCGACGAGCGCCAACAGCACCACGAGGGCGAGCGCCGTCTGGCCGGCCAGCAGCCACGCGGCGACCGCCGGCAGCACGCCGTCGATGACCCCGGTGAGCTGGAGGACCGCGACGACCGCCCCCGCCAGCACCGGCAGCCAGGCCAGCGGGGCGAGCAGCACCGCCGCGCCGACGCTCAACGCCCCGACCGCCGACCGGCCCCGGACCCGCCAGACCGCCGGCGACCACCAGCGCCGCCAGGCGCCGGCCACGTCGCGCCACCAGGTCGCCTGCGCCGCCAGCCAGTCGCCGGCCGGCCGGGGGCCCGGCACGCCGACCGCCGCCTCGGTCGCCACACCGCGCAGCCCGGCCGCCGCCAGCCGCAGCCCGAGGCCGGGCCCGTCGCTGGCGGAGGCCGGGTCCCAGCCGCCGACGGCCTCCAGCGACGAGCGCCGGGCGACGAGCCCCGTGTCGGAGAGCGGCAGCGGCATCCGCAGCCGGGCGATGCCGAACGCCAGCAGCTCGTGCCACGCGGCCCGGGCCCCGGCCGGCCACGCGCCCAGCGCACCGGGCCCCGCCGGCGGCGCCAGCGAGC
>JBDZVZ010000034.1:0-37167 GCA_040255945.1 Solirubrobacterales bacterium
TCGGTGAGCTCGATGACGACCTGGGCGAGCTCCAGCAGCGTGAACTCGTCGGGGTTGCCGACGTTGACCGGGTAGTGGTGACCGCTCTCGGCCAGGGCGATCATGCCGGCGATGAGATCGTCGACGTAGGTGAACGAGCGGGTCTGCGACCCGTCACCGAAGACGGTCAGCGGCTGGCCCGAGAGCGCCTGGCGCAGGAACGTCGGGATGGCGCGCCCGTCGTTGGGGCGCATCCGCGCACCGTAGGTGTTGAAGATGCGGATGATGCTCGTGTCGACGCCCTGCTGGCGGTGGTAGGCCATCGTCAGCGCCTCGGCGTAGCGCTTGGCCTCGTCGTAGACGCCGCGCGGGCCGATCGGGTTGACGTTGCCCCAGTAGGTCTCGGGCTGCGGGTGGACCTCCGGGTCGCCGTAGACCTCCGAGGTGGAGGCCAGCAGGAAGCGGGCCCGGTGGGCCTTGGCCAGCCCGAGCGTGTGGTGGGTGCCGTAGGAGCCGACCTTCAGCGTGTGCAGCGGCAGGCGCAGGTAGTCGATCGGCGAGGCGGGCGAGGCGAGGTGGTAGACGAAGTCGACGGGCTCGTCGACGAAGTAGGGCTCGACGATGTCGATCTGCAGGAAGCGAAACGTCTCGGTGTCGCGGATGTGGGCGATGTTCGTCAGCGACCCCGTCTCGAGGTTGTCGACGCACAGCACCCGGTGGCCGCGGCGCAGCAGCTCGTCGCACAGATGGGACCCGAGAAAGCCGGCACCGCCGGTCACCAGAGACGTGGGCATGAGAGCAAGCGTATCCGCGGGTCCCCCCGCATCGGGGTCAGACCCGTTCCGTTGCACCCGCTCAATGTGGCGTCTAAGCTGTGACCAATGACGCCACATCGGGAACTCAAACGCGAAGTCGGCGTCCGCGAGCTGCACGACCAGCTGAGCCGCTATGTCCGGCAGGCCGCCGAGGGCACGGAGGTCATCGTGACGATGCGCGGCCGGCGCGTCGCGCGGCTGACGCCGATCGAAGACGACGACCCGCTGGCGGACCTGCGGAGCCGGGGCCTCGTCGATGAGCCGCAGGGCTCATGGACGCCCCGGCACCGTCGCCCGAAGCCGCAGGGCTCCGTCAGCGATCTCGTCGCCGAGCAGCGCCGCTGATCGCCCACTTCGACACGTCGGCGATCGTCAAGCTCCTCGTGGACGAGGACGGCTCGGACTTGGCGGACGAGCTGTGGGGACGCGCGCGCGAGCGCATCGCGAGCCTGCTCGTCTATCCCGAGGCGCGGGCGGCCCTGGCGGCGGCCGCGCGCGCCGGCCGGATCGACGGTGCGGCGCTACGGACCCTCGCGGCGGACCTTGATGACGCCTGCAACTCCATGACGCTGATCGCCGTCGACATGGATCTCGCACGGGATGCGGGCGACCTCGCCGAGCGTCACGCCCTGCGCGGGTATGACGCCGTCCATCTCGCGACAGCGCTGAGGGTCGGGCAGGACGATCTGCTCCTCGCCACGTGGGACCGTGATCTGGCGCGCGCCGGTTTGGATGCCGGCCTGGCGGTGGCGCCAGCGCTGGATCGCTGACGAGCGCCCATGCGCGCCGGCACTGACCGACGCTCGTCCATCCGACCCTGTCACCTCCTGCCTGCGGCAGACGTTGCGCAGGTGATGAATCGTCGCCTGGCCATCCTGCTCACTGCCGCGTTCGGCTGCCTGGCGGCCGCGGCGCCGGCGGGTATCGCGTTGACGATCGCCGGCGCGAAGCCCGCATCGGCGGCAGGTGACCGTCGTCCCCGAGCGAGTCGGCAACATCGCCATCGCCGGGCTGCCCGACGGGCGCGTCCTTGCGGCATGGTCGGCGCGAGCGACCCGCTATGCGCCCCTGCATCTGTACGGAGCGATCGTCACGCCCGGAATGCCGGTCAAGCCGCAGCGCCTCGATCCGGACGGCGCCTGGACGAACGCGTTCCGCGGCGGCCCGGTGCGCGTCGTCACGCAGTGGGACGGGTCGGCCGCCGTGGTCGCGAGCGCCGCCGGCGGCCCGGGCGCGCTGGTCATCGTCGCCCGGCGCCCCGCGCGCGACGCTGACACGGCGAGCGTGCATCCGGGCGCGCTATGACGCGCCCTGATGCACGTTCACCCCGCCGCGCAATGCGAGCACCGTCGAGCGTCCATCAGCGCCGGCTATGGCGTGCACGGATGGACGTTCACCCCCGCGCCGGGGCGGATCGCCGCTGCAACGGAACGGGTCTGACCCCGGGGTGTCAGTCCGGCGCGCAGTCGACGTGGATGTGGCGGCCGCGCTCGAGCTTCACCACGACGCCCGCCTCACGCAGGGCGAACAGGGCGGCGCGCTCGTCGGCGTCGAGCTCGGCGTCCGCCGGCGGCTCGCTGCCCGCCTCGAGGTAGCGGCGCTCCAGCGCCCGGGCCTCGGCGTCCAGCGGCGGCGGCAGGATGTCCCCCGCCCCGTCGTGGGCCACGTCCTCGCCGCGCTCCAGTCGCGCCAACCGGACGAGCGCGTCGTTCGTCGGCCCGTGGCGCTTGGCGAGCGGGTCCAGGACGCGTCCCTCGGCCAGCACCTCGCCGCCCTCGCCGTCGCGCAGCGTGATCGCGTCGCCGCGACGCGCCAGCAGCGGCGGCTCGCAGCGCAGCTGGTGGAAGCGCCCGCCCAGCCACGACACCCGCGCACGCACCTCGTGGCCGTCGAGCACGAGCACCGCCCGCGTGTCGTGGTCGACGCGCTCGTCGAGCGACACGTCCAGCACCGCCGAGGGCTCGGCCACCGCGCCGGGGACCGTGCCCGGGACCCAGGCGCCCTCCTCCTGCTTCCAGATCGGCACCTCGGCCTTGATGCGGTCGATGATCTCGCGCGCGCCCATGAACGCCTCCGACCGGTGCGGCGCCGACGCGGCGACGATGACCGACGCCTCGCCGCGCGGCACCCGTCCGACCCGGTGCTCGGCCGCCGCGGCGCACAGGCCATGCCGGCGGATCGCCTCGCGGACGATCGCCTCGATGAGCGGCTGGGCCATCTCCGCGTAGGCCTCGTAGTCGAGGAAGTCGACGTCGCGCGTCGTGCCCGAGAACGTCACGACCGCCCCGGCGCGCGGGTCGGCGACCGCGGCCGCCAGCGCGTCGAGCGACAGCGGCTCGTCGCGGACGAGCGCGTGCAGCCGGGCGGGATCGCCGGCGCCGCCGCTGACCGGCGGGACGACCGCCAGCTCGTCGCCGGACGCCAGCACGACCTCCGGCGACGCGTACTCGCGGTTGACGGCCAGCACGAGCGGCAGGTCGGGCGCGAGCTGCTCGAGCCGGCACAGCGCGTCGGCGACCCGCGCGCCGTCGGGGAGGTCCAGAACCACGGTGTCGCTCCCCACGCGCTCGCGTACCCCAGCGAACAGCCGCACCGTCACCTTCATGGCCAGGAGACTAGGCGAGCCGCCATATCCGTACCCTTCTGCCCATGGCGAGCACCCCTGCAGAGGAGCGTCACACGGTCGCGCCCATCGTGGGCCCCGACGACCCGCGCCGCTTCACCGACTCCGGCATCGAGATCCAGCCGCTGTACACGGAGTCCGACGTCCCCAAGCCGTTGGACCTGGGCGAACCCGGCGAGTTCCCCTACATCCGCGGGCCGCACCGCGAGATGTACCGCAAGCAGCTGTGGACGATGCGCCAGTACGCGGGCTACGCGTCGGCCAAGGAGTCCAACGAGCGCTACCGCTACCTGCTCTCCAAGGGCGGCACCGGCCTGTCGATGGCCTTCGACCTGCCCACCCAGCTCGGCCTGGACTCCGACAACCCGCGCTGCCTGGGCGAGGTCGGCCGCACCGGCGTCGCCATCGACACGATCGACGACATGCGCACCGCGTTCGACGGCATCCCGCTCGACCAGGTGTCGACGTCGATGACGATCAACGCGCCGGCCGCCTGCCTGCTGCTGCTCTACGAGCTCGTCGGCGAGGAGCAGGGCGTCGACTCCAAGCTCCTGCGCGGCACGACCCAGAACGACGTGCTCAAGGAGTACATCGCCCGCGGCAACTACATCTACCCGCCCGGGCCGACGATGCGCCTGACGACCGACCTCTTCGCCTACTGCGCGGAGAACATCCCGAAGTGGAACACGGTCTCGATCTCCGGCTACCACTTCCGGGAGAAAGGCTGCTCGGCCGTCCAGGAGGTCGCGTTCACGCTCTGCTCCGGCATCGCCTACGTCCAGGCGGCGATCGACGCCGGCCTGCAGGTCGACCAGTTCGCCCCGCGGCTGGCCTTCTTCTTCAACGGCCACAACAACGTCTTCCAGGAGGTCGCGAAGTTCCGCGCCGCCCGGCGGATGTGGGCCCACATCATGCGCGACCGCTTCGGGGCCACGAACCCGAAGGCCATGATGCTGCGCTTCCACACGCAGACCGGCGGCGTGACGCTGACCGCCCAGCAGCCGGAGAACAACATCGCCCGCGTCGCGCTCCAGGGCTTCGCCGCGGTGTGCGGCGGCACCCAGTCGCTGCACACCAACGGCTTCGACGAGGCGCTCGCGCTGCCGACCGAGCGCGCGGCGAAGATCGCCGTGCGCACCCAGCAGGTCATCGCCCACGAGTCGGGCGCCGCCGACACCGTCGACCCGTTCGCCGGCTCCTACTTCGTCGAGGCGCTCACCGACGAGATCGAGTCGCGCGCCCAGGAGCTCATCGACAAGGTCGACGAGCTCGGCGGCTCGGTGAACGCGATCGAGTTCATCACCGGCGAGATCGACGAGTCCGCCTGGGGCTACCAGGAGCGCTACCGCATCGGCCAGGACATCGTCGTCGGCGTCAACAAGTACGAGGAGGACGAGATCGAGGTCCCGGACCTCCTGCGCGTCGACCCCGAGTCCGAGAACCAGCAGGTCGCGCGGCTGAAGGCGTTCAAGGCCGACCGCGATCAGGAGCAGGTCGAGCGCCGCCTGCAGGCGCTGCGCAACGCCGCCGAGGGCTCCGACAACCTGCTGCCGTTCATCAAGGACGCGCTGCGCGACCGCGCCTCGCTCGGCGAGGTCTGCGGCGCGATGCAGGACGTCTTCGGCAAGTACACGCCGACGTTCTGACGAAGATTCCCTGAGCGCTGAGCCGATCCTGTAGGTTTCCCTGCACCGTCAGGGACGGCGGATCGGTTCGGGGATGACACACGAGGCCAGGAGCGCGGGAGGACGGCGGTGGCTCGACGAGCTGCCCGCCGACGAACGCGAGCGCACGCTCGCCTGGATCTTCGAGACACAGGCCGAGGGGGTCGTCGTGCGCGACGGCGAGGGGCGGGTCATCGAGGCCAACCACGCCGCCTGCGAGCTCCTCGGCGTCCCCCGCCCGCAGCTCATCGGCGCCGGGTTCGACAGCCCGGTGTGGCGGCGGCTGACGACCCTCGACGGCGCCCCGGTCGACCCGGCGACCGTGCCCTCCGGCGCACCCAGCCCGGAACGCGGGAGGGTCGAGTCGATCCTGCTGCGGGTCGTTGGAGAGGGCCGGCGGCCGCGCACGATCCGCGCGCGCTCGGAGGCCCGCTGGGTCGACGGCCGCCACGTCCTGACGCTCTCGACGTTCGTCGACGTCAGCGACGAGTCGCGCGCCCGGGGCGCCGCCCAAGAGGGGTTGCGGACCATCGAGCGGATCACCGAGTCCAACGGCGCCTTCCTGTTCACGCTGCGGATCTCGGAGGCCGGCCGGATCGAGATGGTGTACATGAGCCCCGGCATCGAGCAGCTGCTCGGCCGTCGCCTGCGCCCCGACGACAGCCCCGAGCGCGCCTGGTACGCCGCGGTGCATCCCGATGATCTCGCGCACGCGCGGGACGCCATCCGGGCGACCGCCCAGGGTGAGAGCGTCCACGTCGAGTACCGGCTGCGCCAGCCCGACGGCACGATCCGCTGGGTCCGCGGCCGCGGCCTGCGCCGCGACGAGCCCGACGGCATCTACCTCGACGCGATCGTCAGCGACGTCACGACCGAGCACCGCCTGCAGCGCGAGCACGAGGCGATCGGCCGGATCGCGACGGCGGTCGCCACGGGCACCGAGCTCGAGGCCGTGTTCGCCGGCGCCGCCGAGGAGGCCGCGCGCATCATGAACGCCGCCGCCGGCGCGGTCGTCGCGTTCGGCGGCGAGCACCCGGAGTTGCGCGGCACCTGGCATGCGCCCGACGAGAGCGTGTCGGTGCAGCGTGCTGTGGCGGCGCTGCGGGTCGTCGACGGCGACCGGCTCGCCGTCGACGACGCCGCGCTCGAGGCGGGCGCGACGGCCGCCGCGGTGGCGGTGCCGGTCGAGCAGGAGCTGTGGGGCGCCCTGGTCACCGTCCGCCAGGGCCCGGCGTTCGACGAGGAGGAATGCGCGGCGCTCGACCGCCTCGCCGACCTCGTCGGCACGGCGCTGCGGGTGGCGCGCGGCCGCGAGAGCCTCGTCCGGCGGGCGATGACCGACCCGCTCACCGAGCTCGTCAACCACCGCGCCTTCCACGAGCAGCTGCGCGCCGAGGTCGCCCGCGCCCGCCGCTACGGCCGCCGCGCGGCGCTCGTGCTGCTCGACCTCGACGGCTTCAAGGCGGTCAACGACCGGGACGGCCACCAGGCCGGCGACGAGGTGCTGCGCGCGGTCGCGCGGTCGCTCACCGAGCTCGTGCGCGAGTCCGAGGTCGTCGGCCGGCTGGGCGGCGACGAGTTCGGCGTGCTGCTGCCGGAGACCGGCGCGGCCGGCGCCCAGGCGACGGCGGAGCGGATGCGCCGAGCGATCGAGCGGCTGCCCGAGGCGCGCGCCTACGGGGTGACCGCGTCGGCCGGGGTGACCGACGTCGCGCAGGCCGACGACGCGACCGAGCTCGTCCGGCTCGCCGACGGGGCGCTCTACTGGTCGAAGCTGCGTGGACGCAACCTCGTCACCGTCTACGACCCCGACCACGTCCGCGAGCTCTCGGCACAGGAACGCGCCGACCGGCTGGCGCAGAGCCACGTGCTGGGCGCCGTGCGGGTCCTCGCCCGGCTCATCGACCTCAAGGACGCCCCGACCAGTCAGCACTCCGAGCGGGTGGCCGACCTCGCCTCCCTGCTCGCCGCCGAGCTCGGCTGGACGCCGGAGGCGTGCGGCCAGCTGCGCGAGGCGGCGCTCGTGCACGACGTCGGCAAGGTCGTCATCCCGACCGCCCTGCTGGCCAAGCCGCGGGAGCTGACGCCCGACGAGTTCGACCTCATGAAGGAGCACGCGGCGATCGGCGCCGAGATCGCCTCCGAGGCGCTGGACGCCGACCAGGCCCGCTGGATCCGGGAGCACCACGAGCGCCCGGACGGCACGGGCTATCCGGCCGGCCTGGCGGGCGAGGCGATCAGCCTCGGCGGCCGGATCCTCGCGTTCGCCGACGGCTGGGACGTCATGACCTCCGACCGGCCCTACAAGCCGGCCAAGGATCCCCAGAGCGCGCTGGCCGAGTGCCGCACGCTGGCGGGCGCGCAGTTCGACGCGGCCGTGCTGGGCGCCTTCGAGGCGCTCTGGGAACGGGGCCTGGTCGGCGGACCCATGGACTAGTGTCCCGGCGACCATGCTCGCCACGGTCACCAGCTACCAGGTCGTCGTCGCCATCCATGTCATGGCGGTCGTCGCCGCGTTCGGCGTCCTGTTCGCCTATCCGGTCCTGCTGCCGTGGGCACGGCGCCGGCACCCGCAGGCGATGCCGGTCATCCACGAGGCGCAGAGCCTCATCGGCCGGACGATCATCGGGCCCGGCATGGTCGTCATCCTCGTCGCGGGCATCTACCTCGCCAGCGACCTCGACGTGTGGGATCAGTCGTGGGTCTCGACACCGCTGCTCATCCTGCTCGTCATCGGCGCCATGGCCGGCATGTTCTTCATCCCGACGGAGCGCAAGCTGGCGGAGCTGGCGACGCGCGACCTGGCCAGCGGCGGCGAGCTCGGCGAGGAGTACGACAGCCTGCTGCGCAGGCTCCAGTCGATGCTCTACGTCGCGGCGCTGCTCGTGCTCGTCGCGATCTTCGTCATGGTCGTCAAGCCCTGAGCGTGTCGAGGACGAGCGCGACGAGCTCGTCCCGGAGGTTCGGCAGCTCCGCGATCTCGCCCGTGGCGACGCGGACCGTGACGATCGTGCTGATGGCGCCCGCGAGCGCCTCGTAGCGCAGCCCGGGCAGCGGCGCGGCGCCGGTGCGCACGTGGAGGGTCGCGAAGAGCTCGGCGAAGCGAGCCAGGACCTCGCGGCGGCGGCCGAGCGCCTCCGGGCCGGCCGCGTAGACGGCGACGAGGTAGGCGATGGCCACCTCGGGGTCGGCGGCGAGCATGTCGAGATAGACGGCCATGAGCCGCTCGACCTGCTCGGCGAGGGGCCGCTCGCCGTCATCGCCGGCCCGTTCGGCGACCGCGCCGTAGAGCGCGTCGACGCAGGCGTCGTAGGCCGCGAGAAAGCACGCCTCCTTGTTGGCGAAGTGCTCGTAGAACGTCTTGCGCGAGACACCGGCGCGGGCGACGACGTCGGCGACCGCGGTGTTGGCGTAGCCCTTCTCGGCGACCGCTTCGGCCATCGCGCGCAGCATGCGGCCGCGCTGGGAGGCGGCGACGTCCTCGGCCGCCATGCGGGCGGGACCGGGCGGGACGAGGACGAGTGGGCGGGCAGGGCCGGGCACGCCGTGAACGTAGCAGGACCATGATGGAAACATAGACGTACATCACAGGGAACGTGATCGTGTACGGTGTGCCGATGCGCCGGCTCCTGCTCGCTCTCGCGCTCGCGGTCGTCCTCGTCGCCCCGGCGGCCCCCGCCCGCGCCGACGACCTGCGGGTCACCGGCGCCCAGCAGCTCACCGCGCGCCTGTGGGACTACACGATGGAGACGCCCGCGCTGGGCAAGCCCGTCCACACGCGCGTCCTGCTGCCCGACGGCTACGACGGGCGGGCGGCCCAGCACCGTCGCTATCCGGTGCTGTGGCTCCTGCACGGCGGCTTCGGCTCGGTGCGCGACTGGACCGAGTCCGGCGACGCCGAACGGCTCACCGCCGGGCTGGACCTCATCGTCGTCATGCCCGAGGACGGCGCCGGCGGCTGGTACACCGACTGGTACAACAACGGCAGGGGCGGCCCTCCGCAGTGGGAGACGTTCCACATGAGCCAGCTGCTGCCCTGGGTCGACGCGACGTTCCGCACGATCCCCGATCGCGGCCACCGGGCGATCGCCGGCCTGTCGACCGGTGGCTTCGGCGCGATGCACGACGCCGCCCGCCACCCCGACCTGTTCAGCTTCGCGGCGAGCTTCTCCGGCGCCGTCGACGTCCTGCGCGGTCCGCTCATCGTGGGGGTCATCGGGGCGGAGGCGATCACCGACGGCGGCGGCTTCGACGACGTCTTCGGCAACCGCATCTTCCACGAGATCGGCTGGCGCGCCGGCAACCCCGTCGACCTGGCGGGCAACCTCCGCGGGCTGAACCTCCGGCTCTACAGCGGCAACGGCAGCCAGGGCCCGTTCGAGCGGTGGCCGACCTTCGACCTCGTCGAGTGGTCGGTGCACGACATGACCGACGCGTTCGCGCGGCGGCTGACCTCACTCGACATCCCCTACACCTACGACGACTACGGGGGAGGGACGCACAGCTGGCCGTACTGGCAGCGCGATCTTCAGCGCGCGCTGCCGGCGATGATGGCGACCTTCGACGACCCGCCGCCCGCCCCGAGCCCGTTCACCTACACCTCGGCCGACCGCAGCTACGACATCTACGGCTTCGACGTCCGCGACCACCGGTCGACCCTGCAGGCGTTCACGACGCTCGTCGACGCCGACCGCGACGGCTTCCGCCTGGATGGGGCGCGCGGCGCGACCGTGACGACGCCCTGCTCCTACCGCCCCCGCCAGCGCAAGGTCGTGTGGATCGGCGGCCGGCCGACGCTCGAGCGCGCCGACGCCTGCGGCGCCCTGGCGCTGGAGCTGCCCGACCGCGGCGGTCTGCCCGTCGCCGTGAGGATCCCCTGAGAGGAACGTCGACGATGACGACGACCACCCTGCCGAGCGCCACGGACCTCGGCGCGCGCCTCGCCCTGACCGCCAGGGCGCAACCTGACCGTCGCGCGCTCATCTGCCCCGCGGCCGGCCGGTTCGGCCGCACGCGGACGCTCACCTACGGCGCCCTGAACGACGATGCCCGGCTCGCCGCCCGCGGCCTGCTGGCCCACGGCATCGGCCCGGGCACCCCGGTCGTCCTGCTCGTGACCCCCGGCCCGGAGTTCCTCGTGCTCGCCTTCGCCCTCGGGCTGGCGGGCGCCGTGCCGATCGTCGTGGACCCCGGCCTCGGCCTGCGGCGGCTGAAGCGCTGCCTGGGCCGCGCACGGCCGGAGGCGTTCATCGGCGTCCCCCGCGCCCACGCCGCCCGGCTTGCGCTCGGCTGGGGCCGCGGCACGATCACGACGAACGTCGTCGTCGGCCCGCGCGGCGCCGGCGCCGGGCTCACCTACGACGGGCTGCTGCGCGACGGCGCGCGGCGCGGCGCGGCGCCGCTGCCGGAGCTCGCCGACGACGCCCTCGCGATGGTCGCCTTCACCAGCGGCAGCACGGGGCCGCCGAAGGGCGTCGAGTACCGCCGCGACCAGGTCGCCGGCCAGCTCGACACGATCCGCGAGGTCTTCGGCTGGAAGCCGGGCGACGTCGACATGCCGACGATGCCGGTCTTCGCCATGCACGGCGCGGCGCTCGGCGTGACGGTCGTCCTGCCGCCGATGGACTTCACGCGGCCCGCCGAGGCCGACCCGGCGATGCTCGCCGCCCTCGCCGCCGAGTACGGCGTCACGAGCATGTTCGCCTCGCCGGCGCTGCTGGAGACGCTCAGCCGCTGGGCGCAGCGCACCGGCACCCGCCTGCCGAGCCTGCGCCGCGTCGTCTGCGCGGGCGCCCCGGTGACGCCGACGCTCATCCGCCGCTGCCACGAGATGCTCGACGACACCTGCGAGCTCTCGACCCCCTACGGGGCGACCGAGGCGCTGCCGGCGACGATCATCTCCAGCCGCGAGATCCTCGGCGAGACCGCCGCGCGCACCGACCAGGGAGCCGGGGTCTGCGTCGGCCTCCCGCTGCCGGGCGCCGACATCCGGGTCATCGCGATCCGCGACGAGCCGATCCCGGCGTGGGAAGAGGCACAGGAGCTCGGGCCCGACGAGGTGGGCGAGATCGTCATCCGCGCCCCGTGGGCGTCGGCCGCCTACCGCAACGACCCCGAGAACACCGCCAAGGCGAAGATCCCCACGCGCGACGGCGGCTTCTTTCACCGCATCGGCGACACGGGCTACCGCGACGGTCGCGGGCGCGTCTGGTTCTGCGGGCGCGTCAGCCACCGGGTCGTCACCGACGACGGCGAGACGCTGCTGACGATCCCGTGCGAGGCGGTGTTCAACACCCATCCGACCATTCGCCGCACCGCGCTGACCGGCCCCGTGATCGCCGCCCGCAGGCGCCCGACGCTCTGCATCGAGCTCGAGGAGGGTGCGGCGGCGCCGGGCCGTGCCGAGCTGCTGGCGATCGCCCGCGCCCACGACCACACGCGCACGATCGAGGACTTCCTCGTCCATCCGGGCTTCCCGGTGGACGTGCGCCACAACGCGAAGATCGACCGCGACGCGCTCCGCGCATGGGCGCAGGAGGAGCTGGCGCGATGAGCGCGACCACGACCACGACCACCACCCCGGCGCTGGGCACG
Organism: Solirubrobacterales bacterium; assembly: GCA_040255945.1. Taxonomy (GTDB): domain Bacteria; phylum Actinomycetota; class Thermoleophilia; order Solirubrobacterales; family Solirubrobacteraceae; genus Baekduia. The sequence goes on from JBDZVZ010000034.1 coordinate 11,676, forward strand.
CTGCGCTTCCGCGGCCACGACGTCCGCTACCGGCGGGAGGGCAGCGGGCCGCCGATGGTCTTCCTGCACAACGGCGGCACGTCGCACCGCATCTGGGAGCCGCTGCTGGAGCGCTACCGGGTCGACCATGACGTCATCGCCGTGGACTTCCTGGGGTTCGGCGCCTCGGACCGCCCGGACGTCGAGTACTCGCTCGACCTCTACGCCGAGCTGCTCGACGCGCTCATCGACGAGCTCGGGCTCGACGACGTCACGCTCGTCGGCAACTGCATGGGCGCCGCGACCGTGCTGCGCGAGGCGGCGCAGCGCCCCGAGCGCGTCCGCGCGGTCGTCGCGATCAACGTCCTCACCGACGCGACGGCCGACCGCGGCGTGCTGCGCCCGCTGCTGGCGCTCGCGCGGCGCAGCGAGCGCGCCTCGCGGGCCCTCGCGACGGTCGCCGGCCGGCTCCCGACGCCGAGGCCGGTGGCGCGCGCGCTGGCCCGGCGCACGTACTTCAGCCGCCCCGAGCGCGTCGACCCCGAGCTCGTCGACCACCTGGGCGAGGCCAACCGCGACCCCGACCAGACACGCGTGCTCATGAGCCTCGGGCGCCGGATCGACAGCTTCGCCCCGCGGCCGCGGCCGGTGGGCGCCCCGCCGCTGTGCGTCATCTGGGGCGCCGAGAACCGCGTCCTGCCCGAGGGCGACAGCCGCGCGCTGCGGACGCTGCTGGCCCCGGAGCGCGAGGTCGTCATCGACGACGGCGGTCATCTCGTCATGCTCGAGCGCCCCGAGGCGGTCGCCGAGGCGATCGACGGCTTTCTCAACGGGCTCGCCTGACGACGACCGTCTCGGTCATGTCCTCGTGGACCGTGCAGTACAGGTGGTACGTGCCCGCCTTCGTGAAGCGGTGCGTGTAGTGGCCCGAGACCTGGGTCGGTGAGTGGAAGACCTGCGGGCCGGAGGCGACGGTGACGTCGTGCTGCTCGAACCCGGAGGAGTCCCAGCGCCAGCGGATGCGGTCGCCGACGTGGATCGTCAGCCGGCCCGGTTGGAAGTAGTCGGAGGCCACGACGGCCTTGCGGATCACGCCGGCCCCACCGTGGTGGTGGGCGGTCGCGCCCAGCGCCGCCGGCGTGCCCGCCGCCGCGAGGGCGGCGAGCACGGCGACGGACGTGCCGGCAACGGTCATGGCGTGACGACGACCTCGCCCTTCATCTCCGGGTGGATGAGGCAGATGTAGTGGTAGGTGCCGGGCGTGCTGAACGTCACCTTCGCCGACAGCGGCATCGGGCTGGCGCGGTCGGAGTCCAGGGCCCCGGTGTTGACGAATCCGTTGCCGTGGACCTTGCCGTCCTCGGTGAGCTGCGGGTCGCTCGGGTACAGCGCGACCGGGTCGAAGCCGATCGTCGGCGGCCCGCTCGTGCCGGTGCCGGGCAGCGGCCCGATGAAGCCCTTGGCCAGCGTCTGCAGCGACTTGGCGTCGTCGGCGAACGTGAACGTGTGGGTCTCGTAGGTGCCGCGGCTCATCGTCAGCGTCAGCGTCGTGCCGGCCGTGACGGTCTTCTTGGCCGGGGTGAACCGGTAGAGCGTCGCGTCCCGGTGGTCGGGGCCCGCCTCGACGACGTCGCCGCGCGGGGGCTTGCGCCGGTCGAGGCGCTTGACGTCGCGCAGCGCCTTGGCCAGCTGGCGCTTGGCGCGGGCGGCGTCGGCGGCGGCGCTGGGCACCGGCCGGCCCTTCGGCACGACGGCGACCGTGCCCTTCATGCCCGGATGGATCGGGCAGTAGAACGTGAAGCGTCCGGTCTTCGGGAAGCGCACGACCCACGGCTTGGGCGCGCCCTGCAGCGGCGCCCCGGAGCCGATGTCCTGGCTGCCGTCGTAGGTCGTCGGGCTCTTGGTGCCCGTGACGATGCTCGGGTTGAGCGCGACCTGCGGCTGGCCGTTGAACCAGAACGGGGCGCCCGCCTGGTCGGTGGCGCCGCTGACCGGCGGGCCGTCGAACGGCTGGGCCAGCCCCGGCGCCGGCCCGTGCTTCTTGACGAAGTTGATGGCGTGGAAGCCGGCGATCGTGAACCGCAGGCGGTCGCCGGCGTGGATCTTCACGCTGCTGGGGAAGAAGGCGTTGTCGTCGGAGTCGCGGGGGACGCCGGCGGGCGGCTTCTTCAGCGGCGGCCCAGCGGACACCGCCTTGGTGGCCGCGCTCGCGGCGGCGGGCAGCGCGAGCGAGAGCAGCACGGCGCCGAGGGCCGCGCGAGTGGGACCGGACAACGAGAGCCTCCTATGGCCGCAAGCGGGGCGAGTGGTGGAGTGGCGCGCCGCGGGGGTGTGGACCAGGCCACCGTAGGGCGGCTCGCGAGCCGTGTGAAGTGGGGTGAACCGAACCCCACCGATCGTTCAGTGCGCCCGCTTGCGCTTCACGACGACCGTCTGCTCCATCCCCTCGTGCTGGGTGCAGATGAGCTTGTACGTGCCAGCCTTCGCGAACCGGCCCGTGACCGCCGCTGCGGGCGTCCGGGCCGACGGTGAGCGCGGCGCGGCAGGCTCGCATCAGGGGAACCCTGGGGCGGGAGTCGCGGTGGGCTGACGACAGCGAGCTTGCAGCGGCAGGGATCGCCCAGGCCACCAGCGAACGTGCTGGGGATGCCCGACCCGCAAGCGCAGCGAACCCTCGTCAAGTCCCCGCCCGAGCTCTGGGCCGAGATCTCCGACGTCGGCACGTTGGCGCGGCATCTCGGCGAGTTCGGCGAGATCCGCATCACGCGCACCGAGGCCGAGACCACCGTCGCCTGGGAGGGTGACCGCGCACGCGGCACGGTGGAGCTCGAACCCTCCGGATGGGGCACGAAGGTGACGATCACCGCCGAGGTTGTGGAAGGCGTCGCGGCGCCGGAGGCCCTGGCGGACGTCACTGAGGTCGCCGAGGTGGTTCCGGAGGTCGACGAGCCGGTGATGGCGGAGGAGGCGTCGGTCGCCGTCGAGGAGCCGCAGGTCGTCGCACCGGTGGCCGAGGAGGCGGAGCCGGAGCCGGCGGCGGAGCCGCCGCGGCGCGGCTTCTTCGCGCGCCTGTTCCGTCGCCGGGCCGCGGACCCGGGGCTCGAGGAGCAGCCCGCGCCCGAGGCCGAGCCCGCGCTCGAGGCGGAGCCGGCGCCCATGGAGCCGGCCGCGGCGCTCGAGACCCAGCAGACGCCCGACCCCGTCACGCCACCCGAGGTCGCCCCGACGCCCGTGGCGGCCGCCACGCTCAGCGAGCCCGACGTCGAGGCGGTCCTCGTCGGCGCCCTCGACAGCCTGGGCTCCGCCCACCACCGCCCGTTCTCCCGCGGCTGAGCGCCCCCGGAAAGCGTTTCTCGCCCCCCGGGGACACGGCATCGGCCCCCACTCGACGGGTAAAGTCCCGCGCCGCCATGACGACGCGCCAGCAGAACCCGGAGACGTTCGAGGAGAAGCTGGCGCAGCTCCAGGAGCTGCGCCAGGCCGCGAGGCATCCCTCGCCCGAAGCCGAGGAGAAGCAGCACGCCCGCGGCAAGATGACCGCCCGCGAGCGGATCGAGAAGCTGCTGGACGAGGGCAGCTTCCAGGAGATGGACACGTTCGTGCGCCACCGCACGACCGACTTCGACATGGACAAGAACCGGCCCTGGGGCGACGCCGTCGTCACCGGCCACGGCACGATCGAGGGCCGCCGGGTCTGCGTCTTCAGCCAGGACTTCACGGTCTTCGGCGGCTCGCTCGGCGAGGTCATGGCCGAGAAGATGTGCAAGGTCATGGACCTGGCCGCCAAGATCGGCTGTCCCGTGATCGGCATCAACGACTCGGGCGGCGCGCGCATCCAGGAGGGCGTCGTCTCGCTCGGCGCCTACGGCGACGTCTTCACCCGCAACGTCATGTGCTCGGGCGTCATCCCGCAGATCTCGCTGATCATGGGCCCGTGCGCGGGCGGTGCCGTCTACTCGCCGGCGATCACCGACTTCATCTTCATGGTGAAGGAGAGCTCGCACATGTTCATCACCGGTCCGGAGGTCATCAAGACCGTCACGGGCGAGGAGGTGGACTTCGAGTCGCTCGGCGGCGCGATGGCCCACAACTCGAAGTCGGGCGTCGCCCACCTGGCCGCCGACTCCGAGGAGCAGCTGCTGGAGGACACGCGCTACCTCCTCTCGTTCCTGCCGCAGAACAACCTCGAGACGGCGCCCGAGGTCCCGACCGGCGACCCGGCCGACCGTGAGGACCCGGCCCTCGACACGGTCGTCCCCGACAACCCCAACAAGCCCTACGACATGCGCAAGGTCGTGGAGCTCATCGTCGACGACGGCGAGTTCTTCGAGATCCACGAGCACTACGCGAAGAACATCATCTGCGGCTTCGCGCGTCTGGACGGCATGGCGGTCGGCGTCGTGGGCAACCAGCCCAGCCACATCGCCGGCGTGCTGGACATCGACGCGTCCGCGAAGGCGGCGCGCTTCGTCCGCACCTGCGATGCCTACAACATCCCGCTGCTGACGCTGTGCGACGTGCCGGGCTTCCTGCCGGGCACGAGCCAGGAGTGGGGCGGCATCATCCGCCACGGCGCCAAGCTCCTGTACGCCTACACCGAGGCGACGGTGCCGAAGGTCACGGTCATCACCCGCAAGGCCTACGGCGGTGCGTACGACGTCATGGCCTCCAAGCACCTGCTGGCCGACATCAACTTCGCCTGGCCGCAGGCCGAGGTCGCGGTCATGGGTCCGGAGGGCGCGGTGAACATCATCTACCGCAAGGACATCGCGAACTCGCCGACGCCCGACGAGCGGCGCGCGAAGCTCATGGACGACTACAAGGCGCGCTTCGCCAACCCCTACAGCGCGGCCGAGCGGGGCTACATCGACGACGTCATCGTCCCGCGCGAGACGCGTCGCCGGGTCATCGCCGCGCTGCGCACGCTGCAGACCAAGCGCCAGCCGGGGCCGAAGCGCAAGCACGGCAACATCCCGCTGTAGCTCCGTAGGAATCCGCGCGCCTGGCGCGCTCAGAGACGCACGTCACAGACCTGACATGCCGTCAGCCGTACGGTGCCCCGCCGAGACACCCATGTCTCTACGAACGGGGTGGCGATGGCGAAGGCAATGCTGGTCCTGGCGGTGCCCGCGGCGATCCTCGCCGTCGGTGCCGCCAGCCCGTCGACCAGCGACCCGTTCCGCCTCGCCGCCTCGGGCGGGCCGGTCAGCGCGCGGGCCGGCGCCCACAGCGACGTCCGGCTGAAGCTGCGCTTCCCGGGCACCGGCAAGGGCCTGCGCCATCTCAGGCTGCGGCTGCCCGAGGGGCTGGTCGGCAACCCGAACGCCACGAGCCGCTGTGCGGTGACGGCGTTCGAGGCCGACCGCTGCACGCGGAGCCAGCAGGTCGGCGAGCTGCGTTCGCGGGTCGACGTCGGCGCGATCGGGGCGCTGTCGGTGCCCGGCCGGATCTTCAACCTCGTGCCGCCCGCGGGCGAGCCCGCGCGCCTGGGGATCGTCCTGGAGCCCCCGGTGGGGCCGGCGGTCCGGGTCCAGTCGCCGATCGTCCTGCGCGCCGACTACGGCATCGACTCGGTGACCTCGGGCGACCTTCCCCGCTCGGTGAAGGTCGGTGTCCCGCTCCCGGTCGCGGTGACGTCGATGGACATCACGCTCTACGGCCGCGCCGGCGATGGCACCCCGTTCATGACGAACCCGACCGCGTGCGGGCCGGCGTCCATCGAGGTCGAGGCGGCGTCGTGGTCGGAGCGTCCGACCTGGCAGCGCGCCTCGGTCCGCTTCGCGGTCACCGGCTGCGACCGCGTCCCGTTCGCCCCGAGGCTCGCGGTCGGCCCTGGTCGCCAGCGCGCCGACCGCCCGACGCCGCTGGCGGTGACGCTCCAGCTGCCGCGTGCGATCTCCCAGTCGACCGTGCGCTCGGTCGCGGTCGCGCTGCCCGCGGGCACGGCGCTGTCTCCCGGCATCGGCGCCCGCGGGCTGCGCGCCTGCACCGACGCGCAGTTCGCAATGGCCTCGCGCCGGCCGCCCGCCTGCCCGCCGCGCTCACGGCTGGGCGACGTCGCGCTCGCCACGCCGCTGCTGGGCACGCTGCGCGGCGGCGTCTACCTCGGCACCCCGACGCCGGACCGCCCGCTGCGGCTGCTCGTCCACGCGGCGAAGGGCACGGTGGCGACGAAGCTCGTCGGCCGCGCCGAGACCGACCCGCGGACCGGGCAGCTGACGACGCGGTTCACGGGTCTGCCGCAGATCCCCTTCACGTCGTTCACGCTGGCCTTCCGCGGCGGGCCCGACGCCGCGCTCACCGCGCCGTCCGGCTGCGGGATCCACGAGGTGACCGCGCGGCTCGAGCCCTACGCGCGCCCCGGGACCCACGCTGCGGCCAGCGCGACGTTCGCGACCACCGACTGCGCCGCCGCGCGCTTCGCCCCCACGCTGGCGGCCGACGTCGCCCCGACCCGGGCGGCCGCCGACGCGCACATGACGATGACGGTCGCCCAGGGCGAGGACGAGCCGCCGATCGACCGCATGCGCTTCGCGCTGCCCACCGGCCTGCTCGGTCGCATCGGCGACGTGCCGGCCTGCCCGGTGGCGCGCGCCCGCACCGGCGCGTGTCCGGCTGCCACCCGGGTCGGGACGGTCACGGCGGCCGCCGGCACCGGCGCGACGCCCGCCCGGCTGCGCGGGCCGATCTACTTCACCGAGCCGGTGGGGACCGGGCCGCGCGGCGTCGGGGGCCTGGCGGTCGTCGTGCCCGCCAAGGTCGGCCCGATCGACCTCGGCGACGTCGTCGTCATCGCCCGCATCGAGGTGCGCCCCGACCTCGGCATCGACGTCGTCGCGCCATCGCTGCCGCGGATCGTCGGGGGCGTCCCGCTGGCGATCCGCTCGCTGGCGCTGGCGCTGGACCGCGACGGCTTCCTGTTCAACGCGTCCTCCTGCGAGCCCAAGGCGATCCGCGCGACGTTCACCGCGCGCGGCGGCGCGACGGCCACGGCGACCACGCCCTACCAGGCGACCGACTGCGGGGCGGCGGCCTTCGCGCCGACCGTCGGTGTGACGCCCGTGCGCCAGGCGGCCGGCCAGCCGACGCCGCTGACCGTCGCCATCGGGTTCTCGGAACGCCACGGCCAGTCCACCCTGCGCTCGGCCGAGGTCGTGCTGCCGGAGGGCACGGCGCTCTCGCCCGGGGTCGGCGCCCACGGCCTGGCCGCCTGCTCGGACGCCGACTTCGACGCGGGCTCGACGCGCCGGCCGAGCTGCCCGGCCCGGTCGCGCATCGGCAGCGTCAGCCTCGTCACCCCGCTGCTCGGCGAGCTCAGGGGCGACGTCTACCTCGGCACCCCGACCGCCGACGAGCCGCTGCGGCTGCTGACGTTCGCCGCCAAGGGCGACATCGTCGTCAAGCTCGTCGGCCGCTCGTCGCCGGACCCGGCCACCGGGCGGCTGACGACGCGGTTCGCCGACCTGCCCGAGGTGCCGTTCACGGCGTTCCGGCTGAGCTTCCGCGGCGGCGACGACGCGGTCCTCACCGCGCCGCGGGCGTGCGGCCGTCACACGGCGACCGCGCGCCTGGAGCCGCACGCCGCACCCGGCACGACGACCTCGACGGCGACGACCTTCGCGACCGTCGACTGCCCGCGGCGCCCGTTCGCCCCGTCGCTGGCCGCCCGCGTCACGTCGACGGCGGCCGGCGGCGACACCAACATGACGGTGACGGTCGCCCGTCGCGACGACGAGCCGCTGCTCGACGGCCTGCGGGTCGCGCTGCCGCCCGGGCTGCTCGGGCGGCTCGCCGACGTGCCCGCGTGTGCGCCGGACGCGGCCCGCGGCGGCGACTGCCCCGACGCCACCCGGGTCGGCACGGTCACCGCGGTGGCCGGCAGCGGCCGGACGCCCGCGCGCCTGTCGGGCCCGATCTTCCTCACCGCGGGCGGCGACGGGGCGCTCGCCGGCCTGGCCGTCGTCGTCGGGGCCAGGGTCGGGCCGATCGACCTCGGCAGGGTCGTGGTGCCCATCCGGCTCGTCGCCCGCGAGGATGTCGGCGTCGACGTCGTCGCCGATCGGCTGCCGCGCATGGTGGATGGCGTCCCGTTGGCACTGCGCGCGATGACGCTCGCGCTCGACCGCGACGGCTTCCTCGTCAACGGCGGGTCATGCACGCCGCAGCGGATCACCGCGACGTTCACCGCCCGCGGCGGGGCGACCGCGCGCCGCGCGGCCCCCTACCGCACCAGCGGCTGCGGCCGGCTGCCGTTCGCGCCGACGCTGAGCGCGGCCGTCGGCGGCACGGTCGACGCCCCGTCGCTGACGACGACGATCACGCTGCCGCCCGGCCAGGCGACGCTGGCCGGCACGACGCTCACGCTGCCGCGCGAGCTGGAGCCGAGCCCGACCGGGGTGATGCGCGCCTGCCCGCTGGAGACCTACGAGACCGGCGGCTGTCCGCCGGAGGCGACGATCGGCTCTGCGACCGCGGTCTCGCCGCTGGTGCCCACGCCGCTGACCGGCCCGGTCCGGCTGGTCACGGTGCGAGGGCGCGTCCTGCCGAGCCTCGCGATCGACCTCGAGGGCGTCCTGCGACTGCGCCTGCGGATCGACACCGATTCCGACGCCGGCCGGCTGCGCGCCGCGGTCGCCGGCATCCCTGACGTGCCGCTGACGACGTTCCGACTGGATCTCGACGCGGGCGGCCTGTTGTGGTCGGAGCGGCCCCTGCTGTGTGCGGGCGCCCCGGAGGTCGACGCGACCTTCACCGCCCACACCGGCGCGACCGCGTCGGCGTCGGCACGCCCGAGCACCGAGGCGCCGTGCGGCGCCCGACCTTGAGGGTCGGACGGCCGCCGTGCATCGCCGGCGGCGCGGGCGCCGCTTCGACCAGCGCCGCGCCGCCTGAGCCGTCCATCCGTCCGCCGTTCGACGAATGACCGATCGCAACGGTCAACTCCGATGTCCGCATGCCGACGCACCGGGCAACCGGTACCGAGGGACGGAGGGTCCGCCGTGCTGAAGGGGAAGTGGGTCATCGCGCTGCTGGCGACGCTTGCCGGCGTCGGCGTGTGCCCGTCGGCCGCCCAGGCGGCGTTCGGCATCACCCTCGACGGCGCCGCCCCCACGAACACGACGGCGGGAGCCCACAGCAACGTCGTGATCGACATGTCGTTCCCCGACGCCGGCCAGGATGTGAGGGACCTCGACATCGAGATGCCGGCCGGCCTGGTCGGCAACCCGAACGCCACGAACGCGATCTGCACGATCGCCCAGTTCAGCGGCGACAACTGCCCCAGCGCCGCGAAGGTCGGCGCCGTCTCCAGCGACGCCGACACGAGCTCGTGGCTGGCCCCGAGCGTCACGGTGTCCGGCGACGCCTTCCTCATCACCCCCCAGGGCGGCGAGCCCGCACGCCTGGGCATCGTCCTCAAGGCGACGGGCATCGCCGCGCTCGGCGCGGTCGACCCGATCTTCGTCCAGTCGCCGATCAACCTCCGCACGACCGACTACGGCCTGACCTCGTCGATCAGAAGCCTGCCGACGACGGCCAAGAGCGCCCTGCTCGGCACGCTGAACATCACCATCCGGTCGATGACGATCACGCTCTACGGGACGCCGCCCAACAACCCGAAGGGCCCCTTCCTGACGAACCCGACCGAGTGCACGCCGGCAGCCTTCGTCGTCCGCGGCGCCGCGTCCTCAGGCCAGACGGCGAGCGCGACGCGCAGCTTCACCCCCACCGGCTGCGGGACGGCCGGCTCGGGCGTCGTCTTCACCCCGACGGTCGCGATCAGCCCGACGACCCAGACGGCCGACCAGCCGACCGCGCTCGACGTCACGGTCGGCTTCACGGCGCCGCCGGCCGGCAAGGTCCAGGCGGCGGTCAAGACGGTCGGCGTCGTCCTGCCCGTCGGGACCGCGCTGTCGGCCGGCGTGGGCGCCGGCGGGCTTGCGGACTGCACCGACGCGCAGTTCGACCTCACCGGCAACGGCGCCCCGTCCTGCCCGGCGCTCTCGAAGGTCGGCACCGTGAACTTCGTCACGCCGCTGCTGGCCGCGCCGCTCACCGGCGACGTCTACCTCGGGGCGTCGACGCCGAGCCAGAAGTTCCGGCTGCTCGCCTACGCCGCCAGCGGCGCGGTCATCGTCAAGCTCGCCGGCACGGTCACCCCCGACCCGGTGACCGGCCAGCTCACCACGGTGTTCGACAACCTGCCCGAGGTCCCGTTCGACACGTTCACGTTGAGCTTCCGCGGCGGCGACAACGCCGTGCTCAAGGCGCCGCCGACGTGTGGCATGAACACCATGAGCACCACGCTCACGCCGTACTCGAGCGCCGTGAGCAGCGTCACGAAGACCGCGACCTTCACCACCAACAACTGCCCCTCGGCCGCGTTCGCCCCCACGCTGACGACGAGCTTCACCCCGACCCAGGCCGCCGCCGACACGAGCATGTCGATGACGATCGCCCGCGCCGACAACCAGCCGCTGCTCGACGCGCTCAACGTCTCGCTGCCGACCGGACTGCTCGGACGCCTCGGCGCGGTCCCCGCCTGCCCGACCGCCAACGCCGCGACCGGCAGCTGCGCGGCCAACACCCAGGTCGGCACGGTCACGGCGCTCTCGGGCACCGGCAACGCGCCCGCGAGCTTCACCGGTCCGATCTACCTGACCGGCGCCGTCGGCGACGGCGTCGCCGGCCTGGCGATCGTCGTGCCCGCGGTCGTCGGCCCGATCGACCTCGGCAAGGTCGTCGTCCTCGCAAAGCTCAAGACGCGGGCCGACCTCGGCATCGACGTCAGCGCGACGAGCCTCCCGCGGATCATCGGCGGCGTGCCCCTGGCGATCCGCTCGATGAAGCTCGACCTCACCAAGAGCGGCTTCATGCTGAACGCGTCGTCGTGCGCGGCCAAGACGATCGGCGCGTCGTTCACCGCCCAGACCGGGGCGACCGCGTCGGCGTCGCGGGCCTACCAGGCGACGGGCTGCGCGAACGTCGCATTCGCGCCGACGCTCGACGTCTCACCCAAGAGCCAGCAGGCCGACCAGCCCGGCCCGGTGAGCGTCACGATCGGCTTCCCGGCGGGCGCGCAGGCGAACCTCAAGACGGCCAACGTCGTCCTGCCGGCCGGCACGGCGCTGTCGGCGGGCGTGGGCACCGGCGGCCTGGCCGGCTGCTCGGACGGGCAGTTCGCCATCGCCGCCACGACGACGCCGACCTGCCCGGCGCTCTCGAAGATCGGCACGGTCACGATGAGCACGCCCGCGCTCGCGGCGCCGCTGGCCGGCGACGTCTACCTGGGTGCACCGACGCCGAGCCAGACGTTCCGGGTCTTCGTCTACGCCGCGCAGGGGACCGTGAAGGTCAAGCTCTCCGGGACCGTGACCCCCGACCCGAACAGCGGTCAGCTCACGACGACCTTCACGAACCTGCCCGAGGTCCCGTTCACGGCGTTCACGCTGAGCTTCCGCGGCGGCGACAACGCCGTGCTGAAGTCGCCGTCCGGCTGCGCCGCGCACACCGCCACCTCCGCGTTGGAGTCCTACGCGAAGGCGGGCACGTCGGCGATGCCGACGTCGTCGTTCACGACGGTCAACTGCGCCAGGGCGGCCTTCAGCCCGACGCTGACGAGCACCGTCAGCCCGACGCAGGCGACCGCCGACACGCACATGACGATGACGCTGGCCCGCGGCGACGACGAGCCGCTCATCGACGCCCTCAACGTCTCGTTGCCGCGCGGTCTGCTGGCCCACATCGACGCGATCCCGGCCTGCCCGCTGGCCGACGCGCAGGCCGGGACCTGCGCGGCGGCCACGAAGGTCGGGACCGTCAACGCGAAGGCCGGCACGGGCAACGCGCCGGTCAGCCTCGACGGGGACGTCTACTTCACGGCGCCCGACGGTGACTCCGTCGGCGGCCTGGCGATCGTCGTGCCCGCGGTCGTCGGCCCGATCGACCTCGGCGACGTCATCGTCCTGGCCAAGCTCGAGGTGCGGGCGGATCTCGGCGTCGACGTCGACGTCGGCTCGATGCCGCGCATCATCGGCGGCGTCCCGCTCGCGATCCGCTCGATGAAGCTCGCGCTCGACCGCGACGGCTTTCTCTTCAACGCCTCCTCGTGCGACGCCAAGACCGTCACCGCGCAGTTCACCGACCGCGGCGGCAACGGCGCCCAGGCCATCGCGCCCTACCAGGCGACCGGCTGCGGGGGCCTGCCGTTCAGCCCGACGCTCGATGTGGCGCCCAAGCAGCAGCGCGCCGACCAGCCGACGCCGATGACCGTCACGCTCGGCTTCCCGGCCGGCCAGACGCAGGCGAACCTCAGGACCGCCGAGGTCGTCCTGCCGGTCGGCACCGCGCTGTCGCCCGGCGTCGGCGCCCACGGCCTGGACGCCTGCTCCGACGGCCAGTTCGACGCCGGCGCCGCGACGGTGCCCGCCTGTCCGGCGGCGTCGAAGCTCGGGACGACGACGATGGTGACGCCGCTGCTGGGCGAGCTCACCGGCGACGTCTACCTCGGCGCCCCGCGGGCCGATGCGCCGCTGCGGGTCCTCCTCTTCGCAGCCAAGGGCGCGGTGAAGGTCAAGCTCGCCGGAACGGTGACGCCGGACCCGCAGACCGGGCAGCTCACGACCCGGTTCACCGACCTGCCCGAGGTCCCGTTCACCTCGTTCGCCCTGAGCTTCCGCGGCGGTGACGACGCGGTCCTCAAGGTGCCGCCCACGTGCGGAACGCACACCGCCCGCGCCACCCTCACGCCGTACGGCGACGCACGCGGCGCCGTGACCCCGAGCTCGAGCTTCGACGCGGTCGACTGCGCGAGCGCGCCGTTCGCGCCGCAGCTCGCCGTCGCCGTCGCGCCGACCCAGGCGACGGCGAACACGGCCATGACGATGTCGATCGAGCGCGGCGACGACCAGCCGCTGCTGGACCGCATGAAGGTCGCGCTGCCGGGCGGCCTGCTCGGCAACCTCGCCGCGATGCCGACCTGCTCGGCGGCCGGCGCGGCGACCGGCGACTGCCCGCAGAGCACGCGGGTCGGGACGGTCACCGCGCGGGCCGGCACCGGCAACGCGCCGGTGAGCCTCGACGGGCCGATCTACCTGACGGGGGCGATCGACGACGGCATCGCGGGCCTGAGCGTCGTCGTGCCGGCGAAGGTCGGGCCGATCGACCTCGGCAAGGTCGTGGTGCCCGCGAAACTCAAGCTGCGCGGTGACGTCGGCATCGACGTGACGACCGGCAGCCTGCCGCGCATCGTCGGCGGCGTGCCGCTGATGCTGCGATCGATGCGGCTGACGCTGGACCGCGACGGCTTCCTGCTGAACGCCTCCTCCTGCGAAGCGAGGACGATCGGCGCCGACTTCACCGCCCAGGGCGGCGCGACGGCGAGCGCCTCGGCGCCCTACCAGCCGACCGGCTGCGAGGGCGTCCCGTTCGGACCGCGCCTGAGCGCGTCGATCGGCGGCACCCCGTCGGCGCCGTCGCTGACGACGACGATCGGGGCGTCGCTCGGCCAGGCCACGATGTCCTCCGCGCAGCTGACGCTGCCGGTCCAGCTCGGCGCCGACCTCGGCGCGCTGGCGAAGGTCTGCCAGAAGGAGGCCTATGACGCGGGCCAGTGCCCGGAGGTCTCGACGGTCGGCACGGCGGTCGCCGAGTCGCCGCTCGTGCCGCTGCCGCTCAGCGGACCGGTGCGGCTGCTGCGCGTCCCGGGCCGCGCCCTGCCGAGCCTGGCGATCGACCTTTCGGGCGTCATGGACATCCATCTGCGCGCCGACAACGAGTCGGCCGGCGGCCACCTGCGCTCGACCGTCGTCGACATCCCGGACGTGCCGCTGCGCTCGTTCACGCTGAAGCTCTTCAGCGGCGGGCTGCTGAAGTCCGACCAGAAGATGCTCTGCACCGGGACGCCGACGCTCGCCGGCGCGTTCACCGCCCACACCGGCGCGACCTCGACCGCCTCCGTCGTACCCGACACGCCCTGCCGCGGCGCCGGCGGGCTGTCGAAGGTGACGGTGACCGGCTCGCTGACCCACACGAAGAAGGGCCGTCAGCCGTCGCTGCGGGTCAAGGTGCGCGGCACGAAGCTGCGCTCCCTGCGGATCACGATGCCCAAGCAGCTCAAGCTCAACCGCAAGCGGTTGAAGAAGGGCGGCCGCGTCCTCCAGGCCGGCAAGGCGGTCTCACGCAAGACGAAGAAGGGCAAGCGGGCGCTGCGCGCGACGCGGACGACCGTCACCGGCTGGACGACGAAGGCCTCGACGAGCTCGATCGAGGTCCGGCTCGCCAAGGGCGCGCTGCGGCGCGGCAAGGCCCTGAGGCCGGGCAAGCGCATCACGTTCAAGGTCCGCGTGTCCGACAGCGCCGGCCGCACCCGCGCCCTCACACTGCGGGTCACGGCGCGCAAATGAGGTTCATCGGCTGACCGCGCCGGTTCTTGAGAGGCACATGTGTCCGGGATGGACGAAGGACTGAGACTGGCCGCCGGGGGCCTCTGGTACAACGTCGAGACTTCGAAACGCCGCTGTTCCTTGGACGGACACGGGAGGCGGCGCAGACCAGGAGGCAGGGCTGTGGGAATCGGGAAGTGGTTCGTCGCGCTCGTCGCGATGGTGAGCGGGCTGGTCATCACCAGCCCGGCGCGGGCGGCGTTCAGCGTCACCGCCTCCGGCGGGCCGACGACGGCGACGGCGGGCGCGCACAGCGACGTGAAGATCAACCTCGGCTTCCCGGACAGCGGCCAGGACCTCAAGCGCCTCGTCATCCACCTGCCGAAGGGGCTCGTGGGCAACCCGAACGCGACGACGACGCGCTGCAGCGAGGCGAGCTTCAACGCCAACAACTGCACCACCGCCCAACAGGTCGGTGAGGTCACGTCCCAGGCGACGGCGCTCGGGTTGCCGATCACGATTCCCGGCGACATCTACAACCTCACCCCGCGGGGCGGCGAGCCGGCGCGTCTCGGGATCCACCTGACCCCGCCGCTCGGCGCCTCGGAGATCCACCTCCAGGCGGTGATCTCGCTGCGCGCCGACTACGGGCTCGACAACGTCATCGAGACCGACATCCCTCGCACGACGGTCGTCCCGCTCCTCGGCACGCAGGACATCTATCTCTCCTCGATGGCGATGACGCTCTACGCCAAGACCTCGACCGGCGGGGTCTTCATGACGAACCCGACCGAGTGCGGCACCCACACGTTCAGCGTCGACGCCGCGTCCTGGGCGGCGCCGACCGCCTGGAAGACCGGCAGCGGCTCGTTCACGATCAACGGCTGCAACCGAGCGCCGTTCTCACCGACGTTCGCCATCGCGCCCAACCAGCAGACCGGTGACCAGCCCACCGACGTCAGCGTCACGATCGGCTTCCCGGGTGACGCGGGCGGGCTCTCGCAGTCGAACCTGAAGTCGGCCGAGGTCGTGCTGCCGGTCGGCACCGCGCTGTCGCCGGGCGTCGGCGCCAACGGGCTGGAGGCGTGCTCGGACGGGCAGTTTGCGATCAACTCGACCGGCACCCCGGCGTGCCCGGGCCTGTCGAAGGTCGGCACGGTGAAGTTCGACACGCCCCTGCTCGGGACGCTCAACGGGGACGTCTTCCTCGGGGCGCCCACCCCCGGCGCACCGCTGCGGCTGTTCGCGTTCGCCACGAAGGGCGACGTCACGGTCAAGCTCGCCGGCCGCGTCACGCCCGACCCGAGCACCGGGCAGCTGACGACGTCGTTCAGCGACCTGCCCCGCGTGCCGTTCACCGCCTTCACGCTGAGCTTCCGCGGCGGGGATGCCGCCGTGCTGAAGGCCCCGCCGACGTGCGGCACCAACACGGCGACGGCGAAGCTCGAGCCGTACGCGAACCCCGGCACGTTCAAGACGGTCAACGCGTCGTTCACGACGGTCAACTGCCCCAGCGGCGCGTTCGCCCCGTCGCTGAGCGCCTCGGTCGCGCCGACCCAGGCGGCCGCCAACAGCGCGATGACGATGACGATCGCCCGCGGCGACGACCAGCCGCTGCTGGACGGCATGAAGGTCTCGCTGCCGCCGGGCGCGCTCGGCCACCTCGCGAGCATCCCGGGCTGCGCGGTGGAGACCGCGCGCGCCGGCAACTGCCCGGAGGCCAGCCGGGTGGGCACGGTCACCGCGGTCGCCGGCACGGGCGGCGCGCCGGCGAGCCTCGTCGGCCCGATCTACCTGACCGGGCCGGTCGGTGACGGGCTGGCCGGCCTGGCGGTCGTCGTGCCGGCGAAGGTCGGCCCGATCGACCTCGGCAACGTCGTCGTGCTCACGAAGCTCTCCGTGCGGCCCGACGTCGGCATCGACGTCACCGCCACCGACCTCCCGCGCATCGCCGGCGGCGTGCCGCTGGCGATCCGCTCGATGAAACTCGCGCTCGATCGCGACGGCTTCCTGTTCAACGCCTCGTCGTGCGCCGCACGGACGATCGACGCGACGTTCACCGCCCAGAACGGGGCCACCGCCGCCGCGAGCGCGCCCTACCAGCCGACCGGCTGCGAGAACGTCCCGTTCGGCCCGAAGCTGACCGCGACGATCGGCGGGAGCTTCGATGCCCCGTCGCTGTCGACGACGATCGAGGCGCCGCCCGGACAGGCGACCCTGTCGGGCGTGCAGCTCACGCTGCCGGTCCAGCTCGGCGCCGACCTGGGCGCCCTGGCGAAGGTCTGCATGAAGGAGACCTACGACGCGGGGCAGTGCCCGCCGGTGTCGCGCATCGGCACCGCGACGGCGATCTCGCCGCTCATCCCGCTGCCGCTCAGCGGGCCGGTGACGCTGCTGCGCCTGCCGGGCCGCGCGCTGCCGAGCCTCGCGATCGATCTGGCCGGCGTGCTGAACGTGCACCTTCAGGCCGACAACGACTCGGCGGGCGGTCGGCTGCGCTCGACCGTCGCGGGCATCCCCGACGTGCCGCTCAGCAGCTTCACGCTGAACCTCGACAGCGGGGGCCTGCTGAAGTCCGACCGCAAGATGCTCTGCACCGGCATCCCGAAGGTCGACGCCGCCTTCACCGCCCATACGGGCGCCCGGACGACGACCTCCGCGGTCGCCGACACGCCGTGCGCCGGCGGCCTCTCGAAGCTGACCGCCACCGGCTCGCTGCGCGGCGCCGGCAAGGGCCGCACCCCGTCGTTGCGGGTGAAGGTCCGCGGCACCAAGCTGCGCTCGCTGCGGGTCACGCTGCCCAAGCAGTTGCGGCTCAGCACGAAGCGCCTCAAGCGCGGCGGCCGGGTCTACCAGGCCGGCAAGGCGGTCTCGCGCAAGACGAAGAAGGGCAAGCGGGCGCTGCGCCACACGAAGCGCAGCGTCACCGGCTGGACGACGAAGAAGCACACCGGCTCGATCGAGCTGCGGCTCGCCAAGGGCGCGCTGCGCAAGGGCAAGGGCCTGAAGGCCGGCAAGAGGCTCACCCTGAAGTTGAGGGTGACCGACAGCGCCGGCCGCAGCCGCTCGTTGAACCTCCGCATCAAGGCGAAGCGCTGAACGAGACGACGACCCGCAAGTTCTCGCCTCCCCCGACGTTGTAGCTGGCCCGGACGACACCCCGGAAAGCGTGCGAACCGCGCGTTTGACGGGGGTCTTCCGGGAAAGCTACGGTCAGTTTTCGGGGGTTCGCCGGCTGAGGAGACCGGCGGCCAGGGAGAGGCAGTCCTATGTGGGAGGGGTCGGTCATGAGGTCGTTGACGAGCAGGTTGGCCGCCGCATGCGCGGCCGCGCTCGCGCTGTGCGCCGTCTTGAGCGCCAGCGCGTTCGGCGCCTACGGGGTCCAGGTCACCGCCGAGCCGGCGGATCCGACCGCCGGAGCGCACAGCGACCTGACGATCAGGCTCGCGTTCACCGATCCGAGCCGCGATTTGAAGGACATGGACCTTCATCTGCCGGCCGGACTGCTCGGGGACCCGCACGCCGCCGACCTCTGCACGGTCGCGACGTTCCAGAGCGACGCCGGCTGCCCGGCCGCGGCGCAGGTCGGCACCGTCAGCTCGACCGCGGCCGCCCTCGGCATCCCGCTGCTCGTCGAGGGCGAGGTCTACAACCTCCAGCCGCGCGGCGGCGAACCGGCGCTGCTGGGCATCTCGCTGGCGGCCCCGCTGAACCTCGCGGCGCCGATCAAGCTCCTGTCACCGATCTCGGCGCGCGCGCCCGGCGGCGACTACGGCCTCGACTCCGCGGTGCGCGACGTCCCGAACACCGCGATCGGCCTCGGCTTCCTGCCGCTGCCGATCGACGTCACGAACATGAGCCTGACACTGTGGGGGTCGAAGGCCGCCCACCCGACGCTCAAGTCCTCGTTCCTCGTCAACCCGACGACGTGCAAGCCGGCGACGACGACCGCGAACGTCACCGCCTACGACGGCTCCAAGGCGTCGGGCTCGAGCACGTTCACGCCGACGCACTGCGACACGATCGGCTTCAAGCCGGCCGTGAGCATGACGCCGACGTCGTTCACCGCCGACCAGCCGGCGGGCGTCGCCGCCCAGGTCGCGTTCCCCGACGGCGACATCGGCGGGCGGGCCCAGTCGCAGGTGCGCACCGCGCGGGTCGTCCTGCCGCCCGGCTTCGTGTTGTCGGCCGGCGTGGCCGCCGACGGCCTGGAGGGCTGCACCGACGCCCAGTTCGCCGCCAAGAGCGACACCGACCCGGCCTGCCCGTCGCTGTCGAACCTCGGCACCGTCTCGTTCGTCTCGCCGCTGCTGGGCGAGCTCAAGGGCGACGTCTACCTCGGCATGCCGACGGCCGACGTGCCGATGCGGCTCTTCGCCTACGCCCGCAAGGGCGACGTGCGCGTCAAGCTCGTCGGCGCCACGGTCCCCGACCCGAGCACCGGACAGCTGACGACGGTCTTCGACGACCTGCCCGAGCAGCCGTTCAAGACGTTCACGCTGACGTTCCGCGGCGGGGACACCGCCGCGCTGACGACGCCGCAGACCTGCGGCGACGCGGGGACGGTCACCGGCAGCTTCGAGCCGTTCAGCCGCCCGGGCACGAAGGCCAACGTCCAGTCGGCGCCCGTGACGGTCACCGACTGCGCGCCGCCGACGTTCACGCCCAACGTGGGCGCGTCGATCACCCCGACCCAGGCGGGCGCCGACTCGCACGCGGTCATCAACATCGTGCGGCCCGACCGCCAGCCGCGGCTGTCGTCGCTGAGCATGCAGATGCCGCCCGGCCTGCTCGGCCACCTGGCGTCGGTGCCGATGTGCCCGATCGACCAGGCGCGCGCGGCGGCGTGCGACCCGTCGACCCAGGTCGGCACGGCATCGACCGAGGCGGGGACCGGTCCGCGGACCGTCGCGCTGTCGGGGCCGATCTACCTGACGAGCGGCTTCGACGGCGGCGTCGCCGGGCTGGCGGTCGTCATCAACGCGAAGGTCGGCCCGCTCGACCTCGGCCGGGTCGCGAGCATCACGAAGCTCAGCCTGCGCCCCGGTGACCTGGCCATCCGCGCCGACACCGAGCCGCTGCCGACGATCCTCGGCGGCGTTCCGCTGGCGATCCGGTCGCTGACGCTCGCGCTGGACCGCGACGGCTTCATGCTGAACCCCACGTCGTGTGCCGCCAGCACGCTCGACGCGTCGTTCACCGCCGCCGACGGGCAGACGGCCACGGCCGCAGCCCCGCTGCAGGCCACCGGCTGCGAGAACCTGCCGTTCCAGCCGAAGGTGACCGCGGTGCTCGGCGCTCCGCTGGCCAACCCGTCGCTGAAGATGACGGTGGCGGTGCCGGCGGGCAACGCCAACGTCCAGAGCCTGGCGATGGCGCTGCCCAAGGAGGTCGGCGCGAACCTCAAGGCGCTCAGCGGCGCCTGCATGGCCCCGCAGTTCGCGACCAACACCTGCCCGGACTCGTCGATCGTCGGCACGGCCACGGCCGATTCGCCGCTGTCGCCGACCCCGCTCAGCGGCCCGGTGCGCATCGTGCAGTCCGGCAGCACGCTGCCCGACCTGGTCATCGACCTCAGCGGGTTCACGAACCTCCGGCTGACGATCCACAACAGCTTCCCGGGCGGGCGGCTGAAGTCGACGATCGACGGCGTGCCGGACGTGCCGCTGAGCTCGTTCGTCCTCGACCTCAAGGGCGGCGGCCTGCTGCAGACCGTCGACGTCAAGAAGATCTGCAGCGCCAAGCCGACCGTGGAAGGCGAGTTCGTCGCCCACAGCGGCGCGACGGCCAAGGTCGACGCGGTGGCGTCGCTGCCGGCGTGCGCCGGGGCCGCGAGCGCGAGCTACCGCACGACCGCGTCGCTGCGCGGCGCGGGCAAGGGCCGCACGCCGACGCTGTCGGTCAAGGTCCGCGGCAGCAAGCTCAAGTCGCTGCGGGTCACGCTGCCCAAGCAGCTGCGGCTCGACGGCAAGCGGCTGTCGCGCGGCGGCACGGTCGCCCAGGGCGGCAAGCGGATCTCGCGCAAGACGGCCGCCGGCCGCCGCGCCCTGCGCCACACGAAGCGGACCGTGACCGCGCGGACGACGAAGACGTCGACCGGCTCGATCCAGATCCGGCTTGCGAAGGGCGCGCTGCGCAAGGGCAAGGGCCTGAAGGTCGGCAAGCGCGTGACGCTGAAGCTCCGCGTCACCAACAGCGCCGGCAAGCACAAGACGATCACGGTGAGGGTCAAGGCGCGCAAGTAGCCCGACTGACCCTGAGCGGCCGACCCCGGGGGTGGACGCATGTTCGCCACCAGGGGTTGGCCGCAACTTCCCAGAGACGTTAGGGTTTCCCGCGCAAGGGCGCCCGTTGCGCGAGGCGCGGGCAGCAACGCAACCTGGGAGAGGGTCGATGATGGGGAAGGCAGCCGCCGCATTCGCGGCGACCGTTGCAGCGTTTGCGCTTCTGGCGACGAACGCGATGGCGCTCGGCGTGACCGCCAGCGGGTCGATCACCAACAAGCAGGCCGGCGCGCACAGCGACGTGTCGATGTCCGTCCAGTTCACGGGTGTGGACGCGACGGCGACGGGCCACGCGGGCGATCCCGAGACGGCCGCCAAGAACCTCACGCTTCACCTGCCGGCCGGGCTGCTCGGCGACCCGACCGGGCCGACGCTCTGCACCGCCGCGCAGTTCGCCACCGACACCGCCGGCGGCGGGGACTCGACGTGCCCCGTCTCGAGCCAGGTCGGCACCGTCGTCGTCGACGCGGTCCTCGACACGACGACGAACCCTGCTTCCCCCTCAGGGCTCACGCTCAGCGGGCTGAACGCCAAGATGTTCCTCATCGAGCCCAAGGGCGGCGAGCCGGCGCGCCTGGGCATCTGGGTGCCGACGCTGCTCGGTGACCCGCTGCACATCGAGTCGCCGATCCAGGTGCGCTCGAGCAGCGACTATGGGCTCGACTCGGTCCTCGTCGACCTTCCACGGCGCGTCTTCGGCAACGCCCCGTGCGACGACGCCGACGGCTGCAACCTCTACACGACCAAGATGGCGATCACCCTCTGGGGTGACACCGGCGCCCATCCGTCACTGACGAAGCCGTTCATGGTCAACCCGACCGAGTGCGGCCCGCAGGCCCTGAAGGTCGACGCCTCGTCCTATGGCGCGCCGAACGACATCGTCTCCGCCAACGCGGACCTCGGCACGACGACCGGCTGCGCCAGCGTGCCGTTCGGCCCCGGCATCGGCGCCACGTCGCCGCTGAAGGCCGACCAGCCCAACGGCTTCGACGTCGCGATCGCCTACCCCGGCAGCATCAGCGACGCCACCGTCCAGTCGCACATCAAGAAGGCCGTCGTCACCCTGCCCGAGGGCATCACGATGTCGCCGGCGGTCGCCTCCGACGGCCTCGACGGCTGCTCCGACGACCAGTTCGGCGTCGGCAAGGACGTCGACCCGAGCTGCCCGGCGCTCTCCCAGCTGGGCACGGTGAAGATGGTCTCGCCGCTCGTCGGCGCTCTCACCGGCACGGTCTACCTCGGCAACCCGCAGCCCGGCAAGCAGTTCCGGCTGCTGGCCTTTGCCCGCAAGGGCGACGTGCGCGTGAAGCTCGTCGGCGCGGCCAACCCGAACGAGACGACCGGCCAGCTCACGACGGTCTTCGACGACCTGCCGCGCCAGCCGTTCAGCGAGTTCGTCCTCTCGTTCCGCGGCGGGCCGACCGCCGTGTTGCAGGCGTCCGCCACGTGCGGCGACTCGAAGGTCAAGGCGGTCTTCACGCCCTACAGCGGCCAGGACCCCATCACCAGCGAGGCGACCGTCACGACCGAGGACTGCGGCGCCAACGCGTTCGCGCCCGACGTCTTCGCCGTGCCGAACACGCTGGCACCCGGGGTCGATTCACACCTGACGCTGCGGTTCAACCGGGCCGACGGCGAGGCGCGGCTGGACAGCCTCAGCGTCACCCTGCCGCCCGGCCAGCTCGGCAACCTGTTCGCCTTCCCGTCGTGCGCGCGCGCCGACGCGCAGGCGGGCCGGTGCAGCGACGCGTCGCGCGTCGGCACCGCGACGGTGACCTCGGGCACGGGCCCCAAGCCGTTTGCCGTGCAGGGCACGATCTACCTCGTGTCCCCGTACGACGGCGGCGTCGGCGGCCTCGCGGTCGTCGTCCCCGTGAAGGTCGGCCCACTCGACCTCGGCACGATCGTCAGCCTCACGAAGCTGTCGCTGCGGCCCGGCGACCTGGCGATCACCGCCCAGACCGAGCCGCTGCCCAGGATGATCGCGGGCATCCCGCTCTCGATTCGCACCCTGTCGTTGAACATCGACCGTGACGGCTTCCTCGTCAACGGCACGAGCTGCGGCACCCAGGAGGTCGATGCGACCTTCCGCTCGGTCGACGGGCGCACCGCCGGCTCGCGGGCGATGTTCGGCCTGCTGGGCTGCGACACGCTGCCGTTCAAGCCCGACCTCGAGGCGACCGTCATCGGCGACCCGCAGTACCCGTCGCTGAAGGTCAACGTCCGCAGCCAGCGCGGCCAGTCGAACCTGCGGGTCGTGACGCTCGCCCTGCCGGGCGCGCTCGGCGTCAACCTGCCGGCCGTCCAGGGCGGCTGCATGGCCGACCAGTTCGCGGCCAACGCCTGCCCCGAGTCGGCGGTCGTCGGCTCGGTCAAGGCGGTCTCGCCGCTGCTGGCGGAACCGCTCAGCGGGCCGGTGCGCCTCGTCCAGATCAAGGGCCAGACGCTGCCGAACCTCGTCATGGACCTCAACGGGTTCATCAACCTGCGGCTGACCGCCGTCAACGAGTTCGTCAAGGGCCGGATCGTGGCCCGCGTCGACGGCATTCCGGACGTCCCGATCTCGGACTTCGAGATGACGCTCAACGGCGGCAAGAAGGGCCTGCTGACCGCGTCCTCCAAGGACGCGCTCTGCGCCGACGCGCCGCGAATGCTGACGACCGCGGTCGGTCAGACCGGCGCGGTCGCCAACGGTGACAAGACGACCTCGAAGCTCGACTGCGGCGTCGTCTACCGCAGGACGAAGTCCTCGCTGAAGGGCTTCGGGCGCGGCCACACCCCGCGTCTGGCGCTCAACGTCCGCGGCAAGGACCTCAAGTCGATGCGCATCACGCTGCCCAAGCAGCTGCGTCTCGACAGCAAGCGGTTCAAGCGCGGCGCGAGGGCGCTGGCCGGCGGCAAGCGGGTCGCCCGCAGCCGGGTCGGTCACACCCGCCGCACGATCACCGTCAACGCGCACAAGCCGCGGAGCTCGCTGGCCCTCTCGCTCTCCAAGGGCGCCCTGCGCCGTGGCAAGGGCCTGAAGGTCGGCAAGCGGATCACGATCAAGATCCGCCTCACCGACGCCAACAACAAGCACAAGACGGTGAAGCTCCGCATCACCCCGCGCCGCTAGTCCCCACGGCGCTCCGCCGGCCGGCCGGTGCTCGTCCGTTCGTCCAGAACGGCCGGGCGCCGACCGGACCGGCACCCTGACGCCGCCGGGACCGGTAGCGTCGCCCCATGCAGACCCGCCGTCAGTTCGTCGCGCGCGCCGGTGGCGTCGCGGCCACCGTCCTGGTCCCGTCCACCCTTGCCGCCCCGCTCGCCTCGGCGAAGGTCCGCCCGTTCCGCGGCGGGCGCTTCCCCGACGGCGTCATCTCCGGCGACCCGTCGACGCGCGGCATCAGCCTGTGGACGCGCCTGGACCCGCACGGCAGCGGCGGCACCGGGCTCGTCGAGCTCGAGGTCGCGCGCGACAAGCACTTCCGCAAGGTCGTCGCCCGCAAGCGAATCCGCACGGGCGCGAAGTCCAACCACGCGGTCAAGGCGCGCGTCGGCGGCCTCAAGCCGCACGAGGAGTACTTCTACCGCTTCGCGACGAAGACCACCGACAGCGCCGTCGGCCGGTTCCGCACCGCGCCGCCGGCCGACTCGCGCGAGCCGGTGCGCTTCGCCTTCTTCTCGTGTCAGGAGTACTCGCACGGCTATTACAACGCCCTGGCGGAGATGGCCGACGGCGACTACGACTTCGTCGTCTGCCTCGGCGACTACATCTACGCCGAGACCTACACGTCGACCGCGAAGGGCGACGGCGTCCGCAACGACCGGATCGGCCGCGAGAACCCGGACAACCCGTCGATCGTGCGCGAGGCGGTCACGCTCAACGACTACCGGCGCAAGTATCAGCTCTACCGCAGCGACCCGGCGCTGCGCGCCGTCCACCAGAAGTTCCCGATGGTCATGCTGTGGGACGACCACGAGGTCCAGGACAACTACGCGGGCGGTGCGCCGGGCGGGGGCCTGCCGGCCGGCAAGCACTTCAGCAACGCGCGCAAGAAGGCCGCCTACCGGGCGTTCTTCGAGTCCATGCCCGCGTTCCCGACCGGCGATCGCCTCTACCGGGCCGTCCCGTACGGTCGCACGGTCGAGCTCATCGTCATGGACCAGCGCCGCTACCGCGCCGACCAGCCCTGCGACGACGCGGTGGCGCCCGCCTGCGCCGACCTCGACCAGCCGCGCGACTTCCTCGGCCGCCGCCAGATGGGCTGGGTCAAGGACCGGCTGAAGGCCTCGAAGGCCACGTGGAAGATCATGTGCAACGAGGTGACGATCATGCCGACGAAGGTTCTCGGCGGCGCGAACTACACCTACGACATGTGGTCGGGCTACCCGCGCGAGCGCGAGGAGCTGCTGACGTTCATCCGCGACCAGAGCATCAAGGACGTCGTCTTCATCACCGGCGACATCCACACGTTCATCGCCGGCGACGTGCGCACCGGCGACGGCCTGACCGGCACGACCGTGGCGCCAGAGCTCGTCGGCGGGTCGATCACCTCGCAGTCGCTGGGCGAGATCGACCTCGACGCCGGCAACGGCGCGGTCATCAAGGGCAACGACGCCAACCCGTCGACGCCGACGGCGCTCATCGATGCGCTACGGGGCATCAACCCGCAGGTCGACAACGCCGACTTCGACCACCACGGCTTCGCGTCGGTCGTCGCGAAGGGCAACGGGCTCACCTGCGAGATGGTGCGGATGAAGACGATCAAGAAGAAGACGAAGGCGACGATGCCGTCGGCCGACTGGACCTACCACGTCGAGCGCGGCAACCCGTCGATCAAGGGCCAGCACGGCCCGAAGTGACCC
>JBDZVZ010000035.1:0-36644 GCA_040255945.1 Solirubrobacterales bacterium
GCGCCTGGCGCGGCGGCGCCCGACGGCGCGCCGGCCGCCCAGCGCGGCAGCACGGCCACGCCCGGCCGCTCATCAGGCACGACGCGCCGCAGCGAGCCGCCGGCCACCTCCCGGGCCCTGCCCGGCGCGCCGCCGGTCGTCGCCTACCCGGTCGCGGCCCACGACGCGGGCGGGCTGCCGTTCTCCGGCACCGATCTCGCGCTCCTGCTCGGCGCCGCGGCGCTGCTGCTCGGGCTCGCCGCGACGGTGCGCCGGCTCACTGTCCCCGACGGCTCAAGCCCGGCCCGTTAGGCGCCGACCCCAGGGCTGAGACGCCGACCGTGAACCCGATCGAGCTGAGCACCAGGACCGCCGAGCACCCGCCCACGACGGCGGGGCGCTCGCGCGCGGGCGCCTCCGGCCGCGAGCTGATCGTCCCTGGTCGCCGGCGCCCCTCGACGGTGCGCCAGCTGCTCGAGTCGCCGGTCGTCCGTCCCGGGCTCGACGCCATCGCGCTCGTCGCCGCGCTCGCTCTGACCCTCCGCTGGCCGGGTGAGCCGATCGCGCTCGCCGACGGCTGGCCGCTGGTCGTCTTCCCGCCCGCCGTCATGCTCCTGCTGCTGCTGCGTGGCATGTACGAGCGGCGGCTGCGGCCCACGATCCTCGACGGGGTCGTCCCGGTCGTCGGCTCGATCTCGGTCGCGGCGATGATGGTCGTCGTCCTCGGCGTCTACACCGTCGGCCCCGCCGACCTCACGTCGGTGGCCACGCACCTCTGGGCCTCGGCGGTCCTCTTCGTCGGGACGGCGCGCGCCACGTTCATCGGCGCCCAGCGCGTGGCGCGGGTCCGCGGGCTCGACGGCCGGCCGACGCTCATCGTCGGCGCCGGCCAGGTCGGCGCGCGCATCGCCCGCCGCCTGCAGGACGAGCGGCAGTACGGACTGCACCCGGTCGGCTTCCTCGACGCCGAGCCGCTGCAGAGCATCGACGTGCCGGGCGTGCCGGTGCTCGGCTCGCCCGACGACCTCGACTGGATCGCCCAGCTCAGCGCGGCCGAGCACGTCGTCATCGCCTTCTCGGCGGACCCGGACGAGCGGCTCGTCGACCTCGTCCGCCGCTGCGAGGCGCTCGGCCTGGAGGTGTCGCTCGTGCCGCGGCTCTTCGAGTCGCTCAACCAGCGCGCGACCTACCAGCTGCTCGGCGGGACCCCGCTCGTCGGCCTGCGCTACATCCACCCCAAGGGCTGGCAGTTTGCGCTCAAGCACGCGATCGACCGCGTCTGTGCGGCGCTGCTGCTGACGATCTGCGCCCCGGTCATGGCGATCATCGCCGTCTCGGTGAAGCTCAGCTCCCCGGGGCCCGCCGTCTTCCGCCAGCGCCGCGTCGGCCGCGACGGCACCGTCTTCGACCTCCTGAAGTTCCGCTCGATGCGCATGGCCCGCCCCGACGACGACGGGTTCCAGCCCGAGGCCGACCGCGCCCCGGGCGGCGTCGAGGGCATCGACCGTCGCACCGCGATCGGGCGCTTCCTGCGCCGCACGTCGCTCGACGAGCTGCCGCAGCTGTTCAACGTCCTGCGCGGCGAGATGTCGCTCGTCGGCCCGCGCCCGGAGCGCCCTGAGTTCGTCGAGCTCTTCGAGGCCGACATCAAGCGCTACGGCGACCGCCACCGGGTGAAGTCCGGCGTCACCGGGTGGGCCCAGGTCCACGGCCTGCGCGGCCAGACCTCGCTGGCCGACCGGCTCGAGTGGGACAACTACTACATCGAGCACTGGTCGCTGGGTCTCGACCTGAAGATCCTGGCGCTGACGGTCATCGCGGTCTTCCGGCCCTCGGAGTGATCCACGCCTGACGGCTCGCTCGCGCGGCCCAGACCCCCTCGTAGCTACGATGGCGCCGTGTCGCCGTTCTGGATCTGGATGCAGGTGCTCATCGTCGTCTTCGTGCTCGCGGGCATCGTGATCGCGACGGTTCGACTCGTCTGATCCACCGGGATAGGGTTCGCACGATGTTCGCAACGATCGTCGTGGGAACCGATGGGTCCGAGACCGCGGGCAAGGCGGTCGAGCAGGCCGTCGAGCTGGCGGCCGCGTTGAAGGCGCGGCTGCTGGTCGTGTCGGCCTTCGAGCCGGTGGCGCCGTCACGGCTGCGGGAGGAGGCCCAGCAGGTGCCGCCGGACGTCCAGTGGATGGTCAACCCGCGCGAGGACGTCGACGCGACGCTGGGCGGCGCCGCCCAGGTGGCCGATGCCCACGGCGTGACCGCGGAGCCGTTCGCGCGTCAGGGCGACCCGGCCGACGCGATCCTCGACGTCGCCGAGGAGGAGAACGCCGACCTCATCGTCGTCGGCAACAAGGGCATGACCGGCGCCAAGCGCTTCCTGCTGGGCTCGGTGCCCAACAAGGTCAGCCACCACGCGCCCTGCAGCGTCCTCATCATCCGAACGACCTGACGCTTGCGGTATGCCGTGACATGCGAGCGCTCTGCGCGAGTCAGGTCACCGGGATGGCGGGGTCGGTCGCGGCGGCCGCGTCGATGAGCCCCCAGCCGTAGCGCGTGTCGTAGCCCGGCTTGCCGAGGTCGCGCGCGGTGCGCTCCAGGCGCCGCTCGACCTCCGCGGGCGTCGGCTTGCGGCCCAGGACGCCGCTGGCGATGACGAGCGCCGCCGCCGCCGCGACGTGCGGCACCGCCATCGAGGTGCCCTGGTAGTAGGTCGGCAGCCCGAACGTCTTGCGCTGCTTGCCGATGAGCGTCAGCTGGAAGATGTTGCGCCCCGGGCTGTCGTCCGGTGCGCAGCCGGGGTCGCTGAGGTAGGCGTCCTCGCCGCCGCCCGGGGCGACGACGTCGAGCCCGCGGCCGCCGTTGGAGAAGTCCGACAGGCAGCCGTGCTCGGTCGTCGAGCCGACCGACAGCACCGTCCCGGACCGGGCCGGGTAGGCGACCGACCGCACCGCCTCGTTGCCCGAGGCGGCCACGACGAGGGCGCCCTTGCGGCGGGCGTAGGCGATCGCGTCCAGCAGTTGCGGGATGTCGCGGGCGGTGACGTCGACGGTGAACTCGAGGCTGAGGTTGAT
Organism: Solirubrobacterales bacterium; assembly: GCA_040255945.1. Taxonomy (GTDB): domain Bacteria; phylum Actinomycetota; class Thermoleophilia; order Solirubrobacterales; family Solirubrobacteraceae; genus Baekduia. The sequence goes on from JBDZVZ010000035.1 coordinate 3,054, forward strand.
GACCTGGGCGCCGTGGTCGGCCGCGAAGCGCACCCCGCGGGCGATGACGGTCGCGTCGCCGTCGCCGCGGGTGTCGAGCACCCGGACGGGCATGATCGACGCCCCGTAGGCGAGCCCGGTCAGCGCGCGCCCGTTGTTCGTCGACTCGGCGATCGTGGAGGCGACGTGCGTGCCGTGGCCGTTGCGGTCGTTGGCGTAGGGGTCGTTCTGGATGAAGTCGTAGCCGGCGACGAACCTCGTGGTCTTCAGGTCCGGGTCGGCGGGCGTCTCGCCGAAGCGGCGGTAGGCGACCCCGGTGTCGAGCACGGCGACCCTGACGCCGCGTCCGCCCGGGTGCCCGGCCGCGATGAGGTTGCCCCAGGCCTGCGGCGCGTTGACGCTCGCCGGGCCGGCGAAGTTCCACTGCAGCTGGGCCCAGCCGCCCGGCTCGCTGCCCTTCCCCGGGTCGTTGGGCATGAACGGCGGCGCGGCGGCGGACGCGTGGGCCACGACGTTGGGAACCGCGTAGCGGACGTCGGCACGGGCGCGCAGCCGGCGGATCGTCGCGTCGACGTCGCGGACCTTGAGGATCTTCGGGGCGCGCGGGCGGGCGCTCGCGGCGTGTCCGATGACCGCGTCGTCGGCGTAGGAGACGACGACCTCGCCGGGCACGGTGCGGGCCGCGTGGGCGACGGCGGGCAGCGCGAGCACGGCGAGAACGGTCGCGAGCAGGGTCGCCAGAGGGGCGCGGCGCGGGGACGGGATCGGCATAGGCGTGACGGTCGGAACCCGGGACGGCCCCGGAAGTTCCTCCATGATGACGCGTGTGGACACGCAGGATGAACGGTGGATGGCGGTCGCCATCGACGAAGCACGCGCGGCGGCCGCTCACGACGACGTTCCGATCGGCGCGGTCGTCGTCCGTGGCGATCACATCATCGGCCGCGGTCACAACGAACGTGAGCATCGCGAGGACCCCACCGCGCACGCCGAGGTCCTGGCGCTGCGCGAGGCGGCCGCGGCGCTCGGCTCGTGGCGGGTGCTGGACGCGACGCTCTACGTGACGCTCGAGCCGTGCGCGATGTGCGCGGGCGCGATCGTGCTGTCGCGGATCCCGCGGGTCGTCTTCGCGTGCGCGGATCCGAAGGCGGGCGCGGCGGGCAGCGTCATGGACGTCCTGGCCCATCCGGCGCTCAACCATCGGCCGGAGGTCGTGGGCGGGGTGCTGGCCGACGAGGCGGCCGAGCTGCTGCGAGCGTTCTTCCGGGCGCGCCGCTGACGGCGGCCGGTCAGGCGCCCGCCGCGAGGCAGACCATGGCGGCGTCGAGCAGGATCGGCGGGATGCCCTTGCCGGTCATCATGCTCTGCATCGTCTCGACGTCCAGGCGTCCGAAGCCCTGAGGTGTCGTGTAGGGCGGGACGGACGTGATCCGGTCGAAGAGGCACTTGCAGGCGCTCTCGCGGCCGTTCCTGCGGCATCCGTCCAGGTAGTTGTCGTAGACCTTCGCGCCGGTGCTCGTCCGGAACGCGGGGGGCAGGTGGTCGTAGCGATGGACGTGGCGGTAGCCGAAGAAGGCCAGCGCGGCGAGCGCGACGACGGCGAACGTGAGGATGCGCGGGTCTCCGGCCTGCCCCATGTCCGGTCAATCGGCTGACGGGCGCTGGAATGAAGCGGGCGGCGCGCCCGGGCCGCCCGCCCTCGGCCCTTACGCGCCGTACTTGGGCGGGCGCTTCTGCAGGAACGCGGTGACGCCCTCGATGAACTCGGGGTGGGTGCCGCGGGTGCCCTGCAGCTCGGCCTCGAGCTCGAGCGCGTCCTCGAGGTCGCGCAGCGGGCCCTCGTTGACCATTCGCTTGACGAGCGCCAGCGCCTCGGTCGCGCTGCCGGCCAGGCGCCCGGCGAGCTCGCGCGCTGCGCCGGGCAGCGCGTCGTCGGCCTCGACGCGGTCGACGAGGCCCCATTCGAGTGCTTCGGCGGCGGGCAGCCGGTCGGCGAGCATCGCCAGTTGCGTGAAGCGCGCGGTGCCGATCCGGGCGGGGATGAGCGCCGACGCGCCGCCGTCGGGCACGAGCCCGATCGCGGTGAACGAGAGCAGAAAGTAGGCGGACTCGGCGGCCAGGACGAAGTCGCAGGCCAGCGCGTAGGAGACGGCGACGCCGACGCACGGACCGTTGACGGCGGCGATGACCGGCTTGGGCAGCGTCCGCAGCTGACGGACCGGGTGGTTGAAGTGCTCGCGCAGCGCGACGTCGAACTTCGGCGGGCCGTCGTTCATCGGCTGCTTGAGGTCGGCGCCGGAGCTGAACGCTCGGCCGGCGCCGGTGAGGATGACGGCGCGCACGCCGGGGTCCTCGGCGGTGGTCAGCGCCTCGCGCAGCTCGTCGCCCACCTGGGGCGTGAGCGCGTTGAGCGAGTCGGGACGGTTGAACTCGATCGTGAGGATCGAGCCGTCGCGACGGAGGTTGAGGGTCGAGAGCTCGGTAGCCGCCATGATCGGGGAAACCCTACTGCCGGCGCCGAGAGGCGTGGTGTAGCCTCGCCCCCGTTCGGTCGAACGAACAAGGGGTTCCATGAGCACACCGTCTGCCCATCCGCTCGCCGCGGGGCTGCGCGACGAGGCGGCGCGGCTCGCCGCCGGCGATGTCACGTCCCGCGCGCTCGTCGACGCGGCGCTCGCGCGCATCGACGCCGCCCAGCCGCAGCTCAACGCGTTTCGCTGCATCCGCCACGACGCGGCCCGCGCCGAGGCCGCCGAGGCCGACCGTCGCCTGCAGGCCGGCGAGCGCGCCCCGCTGCTCGGCGTCCCGATCGCGATCAAGGACGACATGGACCTCGCCGGCGAGTGCACCGCGTTCGGCTGCGAGGGGACGTTCGCCGCGAAGACCGCCGACGGCGAGCTCGCGCGCCGCCTGCGGGCCGCCGGGGCGATCATCGTCGGCAAGACGACGACCCCCGAGCTCGGCCAGTGGCCGATCACCGAGGGCCCGGCGTTCGGCGTGACCCGCAACCCGTGGAGCCTCGAGCACACGCCCGGCGGCTCGTCGGGCGGCTCGGCGGCCGCGGTCGCCGCCGGGCTCGTGCCCGCGGCCATGGGCTCCGACGGCGCCGGCTCGGTGCGGATCCCCGCCGCCTGGACGCACCTCGTCGGCATCAAGCCCCAGCGCGGCCGCATCTCCACCTGGCCGGACGCCGAGGCGTTCAACGGGCTGACGGTCATCGGGCCGCTGGCCCGCACCGTCGAGGATGCGGCGCTGCTGCTCGACGTCGCCGGCGGCGGCCACCCCGGCGATCGGCACACGCCCCCGGAGCCCGACGAGCCGTTCCTGGCCACGGCGCAGCGCCGCGACCCCGGACGGCTGCGGATCGCCCTCTCGTTCGCGATTCCCTACAGCGGCGCGCCGGCGCGCCTGGACCCGCGGGTGGGCGCAGCGGTGTGGCGGCTGGCCGGCGTCCTGGCGGGCCTCGGCCACGAGATGGTCGAGGCCGACCCGCGCTACAGCCTCATCGGCGCGGCGTTCATGCCGCGTTCGATGTCCGGCATTCGCGGCTGGACGCGCCGCGTGCCCGACCCGTCGATGCTCGACCGGCGCACCCGCCACAACGCGACCGTCGGGGCGATCATCGGCGGCCCGTTGCTGCACCTGACCCGAGCGCTGGAGGGGGCCTGGCAGCGGCGCATCGGCGCGATCTTCCGGCAGGCCGACGTCGTGCTGGCCCCGACGACCGCCCAGCCTCCGCTGCGCGTCGGCGCCATCGACGGCCTGGGCGGGTGGGCGACCGACAAGGTCGTCGTCGCCGCGTGCCCCTACGCGTGGCCGTGGAACGTCCTGGGCTGGCCGGGGGTCAACGTGCCCGCCGGGCTCACCGACGACGGCCTGCCGCTCGGCGCGACCCTGCTCGGCCCGGCCAACAGCGAGAGCCGTCTCATCGGGTTGGCCGCCCAGCTCGAGGAGGCCGAGCGCTGGCACGAGCACCGGCCGCCGGCGCTGGCCGACGCGCCCGTCGGCATCGCGGCACCGGCCGTCGGCGCGTGATGGCCGTCGCGGGCGTCGACACGCGCGAGCGCCTGCTGCGCGCCGCGCTGCGGATCATCGGGCAGGACGGCATCGGCGGGCTCACGAACCGGGCGGTGGCGCGCGACGCCGGCGTCGCGCTCGGGTCACTGACCTATCACTTCACCTCCCAGCAGGAGCTGCTGCGCGAATGCCTGCTGCTCTTCGTCGGGGAGGAGGCCGAGCGTCTCGACGCGCTGAACCGGCGGCTGGAGGGCGCGGAGCTGACGCCCGAGCAGGTCGGCGCCGGCGTCGAGCGGATCGTGCACGAGGCGGGCCGCCGCGAGCAGATCGCCCAGCTCGAGCTCTACCTGCACGCCGCCCGCGACCCGGAGCTGCGCGAGGTCGCGACGCGGTGCTTCGCCGCCTATGACCGCGTGGCGCGGGCGACGCTCGTCGCGCTCGGGGTCGCCGACCCGGACCCGCTCGTGCCGGCCCTCGTGGCGCTCGTCGACGGCTACGAGCTGCGCCGGCTGGCAGTGGGCGCCGAGGCGGTCGGCGGCCTCTCGCACGCCCTCGCGATCCTGGTCGGGCGGCGGTGATCGGGCCGCAAGTTCCCGGCCGAACGCTCGTTCTACCTCCCAATGGCCGGACGCTTCGTCACAACATCAATGTTCCGCCGGTGTAGGCAGGGACCGGTCCGTCAGGTACGGTCGTGTTCCCGCCTGGCGCGCGATCGCGGTCGGCTGGGATGACACGCATGTCTCCGACACCTGTGGAACCGACCGCCGGCGATGACCGCGCCGCCGACGAGGCCGCCGCCGACACGCCGCTGCGCGGACGTTTCGCGCGGCGCCTGCCGTCCGGCCGTCACGGGCTGCCGCGGGCGTTCGTCGTGCGCAACCAGCGCGAGCGCGTCCTGGAGGCGGCGGCGCGCGCCGTGGCCGAGAAGGGCTACGCGGCGACCCGGGTCGTCGACATCACCGACCGCGCGGGCGTGTCGCGCAAGACGTTCTACGAGCTGTTCACCGACAAGGAGGACTGCTTCCTCGCGGCGTTCGACACGGTCGCGAACCTCATGTTCGTCCAGGTGTCGCAGGCGTTCGAGGACGGCGAGACGCGCCGCCCGTGGCGCGAGCGCCTGCGGGCCGGCTTCGAGGCGTTTCTCGAGCTGCTGGCCGCCGAGCCGGCGTTCGCCCGCATGTGCCTCGTCGAGGTCAAGTACGCCGGTCCGCACGCGCTCCGGCGCCTGGAGGCCAGCAAGCAGACGTTCCTCGCGTACATGGCCGCCGGCCGCCAGGAGGTCGCCGGCGCCGCCGACCTGCCCGAGCTCACCGAGGAGGTCATCGTGGGCGGCATGTACGACGCGATCGAGCGGCGGGTGGTGGCCGGCGACGCCGAGTCGCTGCCCGACCTGCTGAACCCGTTCCTCGACCTCATCGACCGTCTCTACGCGACGGCGGGCCGCTCCTGAGCGATGGGAGCGGCGGCCGACTACGTCATCGTCGGCGCCGGCTCGGCGGGCTGCGTGCTCGCCAACCGCCTCACCGAGGACCCGGACGTCCGCGTCCTGCTCGTCGAGGCGGGCGGGCGCGACCGGCATCCGGCCATCAAGATCCCGGCCGCCTTCGCCCAGCAGTTCCATACGAAGCTCGACTGGGACTACGCGACCGAGCCCGAGCCGCATTGCGACGACCGGTCGCTCTACATCCCGCGCGGCAAGTCGCTGGGCGGGTCGAGCTCGATGAACGCCATGCTCTACGTCCGCGGCCGGCCGCTGGACTACGACCTGTGGGCGAGCGAGGGCGCCGCGGGCTGGGGCTGGGAGGCGGTGCGTCCGTATTTCCTGAAGGCGGAGCACAACGAGCGCGGCGCCTCGGAGCACCATGCGGTGGGCGGGCCGCTGAACGTCGCCGACGAGCGCTCGCCGCGGCCGTTGACGAAGCGCTTCCTGCAGGCGTGCGAGGGCGTCGGCATCCCGGTCGTCGACGACTACAACGGGCCGGAGCAGGACGGCGCGTCGCTCTGCCAGGTCACGCAGCGCAACGGCCGGCGCTGGTCGGCCGCCGACGCGTATCTGCGCCCGGCCTCAGGCCGGCCGAACCTCGAGGTGCGCACCGGCGTCCACGTCGCCGGGGTCGAGCTGCAGGGCGGGCGCGCGGTCGGCGTGGCGCTGCTGGGCCGGCGCGGACGGCGTGAGGTCGTGCGGGCGCAACGCGAGGTCCTCCTCTGCGCCGGGGCGATCGGGTCCCCGCAGCTGTTGATGGTGTCGGGGATCGGCCCGGCCGACCATCTGCGCGAGCACGGCATCGAGGTGGCGGTCGACGCGGCGGGCGTCGGGACCAACCTCCAGGACCACCCGTACGTCACGTGCGTGTGGGACTGCGTCGTGCCCGAGACGCTCTACGGGGCCGACAAGCCCAAGCCGACGCTGGAGTGGCTGCTGCGCCGCTCGGGGCCGCTGACCTCGTCGGTCGCCGAGGCGTTCGCGTTCGTCCGCAGCCGGCCGGGCCTGCCCGCGGCCGACCTCCAGTACCACTTCGCGCCCGCCTATTTCGTGCGCAACGGTGAGGAGGAGTACGACGGCCACGCGTTCACGAGCGGTCCGGTGCTCATCACGCCGAGGTCGCGCGGGCAGGTGCGGCTGCGCTCCGCCGACCCGACCGCCAAGCCGCGGATCCTCACGAACACGCTTGCCGAGCCCGAGGACCTGGCGGCGCTCGTGACCGGGGTGGAGCTGGCCCGCGAGATCGTCGGCCACGAGCCGCTGGCCTCCGCCCGCGGCCGGGAGCTCATGCCGGGCGAGGGCGTTCGCGCCGACGACGACGTCGCCGCCTGGGTGCGGGCCAACGTCGAGCTGCTCTACCACCCGAGCGGCACGGTGGCGATGGGCGGCCCCGACGCGCCGCTGGACCCGGAGCTGCGTGTGCGCGGGGTCGACGGGCTGCGTGTCGTCGACGCCTCGGTGTTTCCGATCATCCCGGGCGGGAACACCAACGCGCCGACGATCATGGTCGCCGAGCGCGCCGCGGACCTCATCAAGGGCCGGGTCGCCGCCCTTGCCTCCGCTTCTCGCTGACATCACGCCGCTCAACGACGTCGGGCAATGGCTCCGTGGCAACGGGCTCGAGATCGTCCTGCTCGTGCTCGGGGCGGTCCTCGTCGCGCGGTTCGTGTCCTGGCTGCGCGACCGCATCACCGACCGCATCGACGCCGCGACCGACGACAACGAGCTCGTCCGGTCGGAGGCCAGCAAGCACCGGCACGCGCTCGCCGAGATCCTCGCCTGGGTGGGCGTCGTGCTCATCTGGACGATCGCCGCGGTGCTCGTGCTCAACCGGCTCGGCATCCCGTACGCGAGCCTCATCGCGCCGTTGACGGCCGGCGGCGTCGCGCTCGGGCTCGGCGCCCAGCAGGTCGTCGCCGACCTGCTCGGCGGCAGCTTCATCATCGCCGAGCGCCAGTACGGGGTCGGCGACCTCATCGAGATCGCGTCCACGCCCCAGACCGACGGGGCGACCGGCACCGTCGAGGAGGTCACGCTGCGCATCACGCGGCTGCGCACGGCCAGCGGCGAGCGGGTCATCATCCCCAACGGCCACATCGTCCAGGTGACGAACCTCTCCAGCGACTGGGCGCGGGCCGTCGTCGACGTGCCGCTGCCGCTGGGCTCCGACGTGGCCGCCGCCACCGACGTCCTGCGGCGGGTCTGCGAAGAGGCCTACGAGGACGAGCAGCTACGCCCGCTGCTGCTCGACGCCCCGTCGGTCATGGGGGTCGAGAGCTTCGAGGACGCCAAGGTGCAGATCCGGGTCATCGCGCGCACGCTGCCCGGCAAGCAGTTCGACGTGGCGCGCCGTCTGCGCATCCGCATCGCCCAGGCCTTCCAGCGCCTGGGCGTCGCAACCGACGCCGAAGCCAACGCCGCCCCGCCGGCCTCGGAGACATGAGCGACCGCCGCCTGCCACCGACGCTCTTCGGGGAGCGCATGCGCACGTCGACCGCGATTCTGGCCGCCGTGTTCCTCGCGGTGCTCGCGCTGTACGTCGTCGTGCGCCCGCCCCCGGCGCACGGGCCGAGCAGCCGCGCCGCGCAGGAGGAGCGCCGTCAGGAGCGCGAGCGCCAGCGCACCGCAACGACCGAGACGACGACGAGCACGACGACCACGACCACGACGCCGACCGCGACGACCGCGACCGAGCCGCGGACGACGACCGTCCCGACGACGCCGACGCGCACCACGACGCCGAGCACGACGCCGACGACCGAGACCACACCGGCCGCGCCGCACGGGGAGACCACGACGGAGCCGCCTGCCTCGACCACCGACGGCGAGCCGGGCGTCGCACCCCAGACAACGCCGTAGCCGACGCGGGTCGATATCCTCCGCCGTCGCTCCCGGAATGACGGGCCTCGGAGGGGTGCCGGAGTGGTTGAACGGGGCGGTCTCGAAAACCGTTGTGCGGCTTCGCCGTACCGAGGGTTCGAATCCCTCCCCCTCCGCTGTGTGATGTCTCGGGACATGTGTCTCACGTGTCTCGGGTCATAGCCCGAGCCCAAGATCGCCTCCCGCCTCGTTTGGCCACACGTTCCAAAGCTCGCGCCATGAATTAGGCGCGGCTGGCCGATCGAACCCGCAGCCGACTCGGCCAACATGGTCGGGCCGATGCAGAGACGACTGGTGGAGGTGTTCGGGACGTGACGCAGGACGCGCCGGCGAGAGCCGTGCCTGAGGAACTGCTGAGCTCAGACCCGGCATGCCGGACCATGCCCGAGCTCGTCCGCCACGCTGCCGAGCGCTACGGTGAGCGGGAGTTCCTCCGGGTCGGTGGACGTTCGATCTCGTTTGCCGAGGCCGACGACTTCACGAGTCGGCTGGCCAACGTCCTGGTCGCCCACGGGATCGACAAGGGCGACCGGGTCGCCGTCATGATGGGCAACCTCGCGGGCTGGCCGCTGAGCTGGCTGGCGATCCTCAAGGCCGGCGCCGTCACGGTCCCGATCAACTCGAGCTACCGCGGTGCGGACCTCCAGTTCGTGCTGTCGGACTCGGGCGCCGCGATCCTGCTCACCACCGACGACTACCGGGAGCTGGCTGCGTCGGTGCGCCAGGACTGTCCGGCGTTGCGCGAGGTCTGCACGCTTGAGGAACTCGACGGCGAGCTGGCCCGGGCGTCGGCGCAGGCTCCGGACTGCGAGCTGAGGCCCGACGACCTGGCCAACCTGCAGTACACGTCGGGCACGACCGGCTTTCCCAAGGCGTGCATGCTGCCCCACGACTACTGGCTGCGCGTCGGCTGGGTGGCGGCTGGCATCGCCGAGCTGCACGCCCAGGACGTGGTGCTCACCGCCCAGCCGTTCTCCTACATCGACCCCCAGTGGAACGCCGCCATGTGCCTCACGGCGGGCGTGCCGCTGGTCGTCCTGCCGCGCTTCTCGGCCTCCGGCTTCTGGCCGTCTGTCCGCGAGCACGGGGCGACCGTCTTCTACGTACTCGGGACGATGCCGCTGCTGCTGTACAAGCAGCCACCCAGCGAGGAGGACCGCCGCAACCGTGTTCGGCTCGTGCTGTGCTCGGGCATCGTCCGCGAGCTGCACGGCGCGTTTGAGGAGCGCTGGGGCGCGCCGTGGCGGGAGGCCTACGGAATGACCGAGTCCGGCGCGGACCTGATGGTCCCGATCTCCGCCGAGGAGACGGTCGGCACTGGCGCTATCGGCCGCCCGGTGCCGGGCAAGCAGGCGCGGATCGTCGCCGAGGACGGCACGGAGCTCGCCGACGGCGAGCGCGGCGAGATCGTCATCGGCGGGCGCCCGCTCATGCGCGGCTACTGGAACCAGCCCGAGGCCACGGCGCGGACGCTGCGCGACGGCTGGCTGCACACCGGCGATCTCGGCTATCGGGACGCCGACGGCTGGTTCTACATCGTGGGCCGCCTGAAGGACATGGTCCGCCGCGGGGGCGAGAACATCTCCTGCGCGGAGGTCGAGGGCGTTCTCGGCCAGCACCCCGCCGTGCTGCAGGCGGCGCTCGTGCCCGTCGACGACGAGCTGTTCGGCGAGGAGCCCAAGGCGTTCGTGCGCCTGCGCGACTCCGACGCCGCCGGCGCGGAGATGGCCGAGGCGCTCGTCGCGTTCGCGCGTGAGCGCCTCGCTCGCTTCAAGGTGCCGCGCTTCGTCGAGTTCGTCGACCAGTTCCCGCTGACGCCGTCGGAGCGCATCGCCAAGCAGAAGCTGCTGGCCGCCAAGCCCGACCAGCGCGTCGGTGCCTACGACGCCCGCGAGCAGCGTTGGGGATGACCGCTTCAGCGCCGCCCGGCGCACGCCTCGAACACACAAAGGGAGCACGATGAGCGACTGGAGCCCGATCACGGGCAAGATCGACGTGACGATGGACCGGGACGTCGCCGTCCTGACCCTGAACCGTCCCGAGAAGTTGAACGCCCTGACGACGGAAATGCGCCGGGAGCTCGCCGCCGCAATCCGCCACTTCGGCGACGGCAGCCGCGCACGGGGTCTGGTGCTGACGGGGGCCGGCCGCGCGTTCTCGGCCGGCGAGGACCTCGACGGCGCGGTCAGCACCGAGAGCATCGACGACGCGCTCGAGCTCTTCCACGACATCACCCGGGCCACGCTCACGACGAAGGTTCCGACGGTCGCCGCGCTCAACGGCCTGGCCGTCGGCGGGGCGTGCGAGATGACGCTTGCGTTCGACACGCGGATCGGCACGTCGGACGCGGGCTACTTCATGCCCGAGAACGGCATCGGGCTGACGATCTCCAACGCCTCGAGCTACCTGCTGGCGCGGCTGCTGCGCGGGGGCGACGCGATGCGCCTCGTGCTCGACTCGCGCCGCCTCAGCGCCGAAGAGGCGCAGCGGATCGGCATGCTCGACGAGATCGTCGATGGCTCGAGCGCCGCTGACGCCGGGGTCGAGCTCGTCCTGCGCTGGACCGAGTCGTCGAGCATCGCCACCGCCGCGCACCTCGAGCTGCTGCGCCCCCCGCTGGAGGCGGTCGAGGCGGCAATCCGCCGCGAGACCGAGGTCGGCCGGCGGGTGTGGGACAGCGGCACGTCGGTGCAGGGCATCGAGCGCTTCCTGGCCAGCCGCAACTCGAGCGACGGGCCGGTGGCTGCCGGCGACTGAGGGTGTCGACACTGGCGCCCTCCGTGCCCCCTGCTTGCGCCACTGTGGCAGCGGTCGCGACGAAGGCACCCACGTACGTTTGAACCAGATCTCCAGATGACGAATCCGATGAACAGCCCCAAGCACGACATGAACCTCAGCCTCGTCCAGATGAACAGCTCGACCGACCGCGACGAGAACGTCGAGAAGGCCTGCCGGCTCATCGACACCGCGGTGACGCGCGACAGCGCCGACCTCGTCGTCGTGCCCGAGTTCTTCAACAACTTCTACTTCTCGCAGTACTGGGACAGCTCCCACATGGACCTGGCCGAGCCCGACGACGGACCGTCCATGCGGGCGATCGCCGCCAAGGCCCGCGAGCACCGGATCCACATCATCGCGACGATCTTCGAGAAGGAGGCGGCCGGGCTCTACTACGACACGGCCATGCTCGTCGATCCCAACGGCGAGATCGTCGGCAAGTACCGCAAGGCCCAGCCGGCCGGGGTGCAGAGCCTCGAGACGCTGTTCTACCGCTACGGCTCCCATTTCCCGGTCTTCGACGTCGGTGGCTGGCGCGTCGGCGCGGTCATCTGCTACGACACGCTCTTCCCGGAGACGGCCCGCTGCGTCGCGCTCAACGGCGCCGAGGTGATCGTGGTCCCGTTCGCCGCTCCCCAGCAGCTGCTGTGGCGCGACATCATGCGGACGCGCGCGGTGGAGAACGGGGTCTACTTCGCGCCGTGCAACAAGGTCGGCACCGAGGGGCTGGGCACGGACGGCGACTGGCGCTTCGGCGGCCAGAGCATGATCGTCGACCCGCTCGGCGAGGTCTTGGCCGAGCTCGACGACGAGCAGGAAGCCGTCATCACGGCCACGCTCAGCCGCGACAGCGTCGACAAGGCGCGTCGCCGCTACCCGATGTTCCGGGACCGGCGCCCCGACCTCTACCGGCCGATCTGCACGCCCACCGAGGACCTCGTGCGGCCGGCCGGGCGCGTGCAGGGTACCGCCGCCTAGTCCCGTCGTTTCGGACCCCATCCGAGCCAACACCCCCAGGAGCAGGCACGCCCCATGAAGACCATCGGCATCGACGTCGGCGGCACGTTCACCGACTTCGTGTACTTCGACCACGAGACCGAGCACGTCGACGTCCTGAAGATCTCGAGCGGCAAGGACACCGCCGTGACGATCGCCGAGGGCGTGCGCGAGCTGTGCGCCGCCAAGGGCGTCACGCCGCAGGACATCGACCTCGTCATGCACGGCACGACCGTGGCGACGAACGCGATCCTCCAGTACGCCGGTGCGAAGACCGGCATGATCACGACCGAGGGGTTCCGCGACGTCATCCACATCGGCCGCCACCAGCGGCCGCAGAACTACTCGCTGCAGCAGGACATCCCGTGGCAGGCCCGGCCGCTCGTGCACCGTGAGCATCGCCTGACCGTGCGGGAGCGCATCATCCCGCCCAACGGCGAGGTCCTCACCCCGCTGGATCGGGACGCGGTCCGCGCGGCCGCCGAGCGCTTCCTCGCCGACGGCGTCGAGGCCGTCGCGATCTGCTTTTTGTTCTCCTACCTCAACGACGAGCACGAGCAGCAGGCCGCCGAGATCGTCCGGGAGGTCATGCCCGAAGCGTTCGTGTCGACCTCCAGCGACGTCGTTCGCCAGTTCCGCGAGTTCGAGCGCTTCACCACCGCCTCGATGAACGCGTTCGTCGGGCCCGAGATGATGACCTACATCGAGCGCCTGGAGAGCGAGCTCGAGCGCGTGGGCGTCAAGGCGCCGCTGCACATCATGCAGTCCAACGGCGGCACGGCCACGCCCCGCGTCGCCGCCCACCACCCGGTGCGGGCGATCCTGTCCGGGCCGGTCGGCGGCGTCATGGGCGGGGTGTGGGCGCAGGGCCCGGTCGACGCCAACGGCAACGGCGGCGGCGGCCGCAAGCTCGCCACGCTCGACGTCGGCGGCACGAGCGCCGACATCGGCATCGTGACCGACGACGGCCTCGTCGAGGCCCGGGCCCGCGACACCTGGGTGGCCGGTTACCCGGTCATGGTCCCGATCATCGACATCCACACGATCGGCGCCGGCGGCGGGAGCATCGCCCATCTCGACAAGGCCGGCGCCCTGCACGTCGGCCCGCGCAGCGCCGGCGCCCACCCCGGTCCGGCAGCCTACGGGCGCGGCGGTACGCAGCCGACCGTGACCGACGCCAACGTCGTCTTGGGCCGTCTGCCCGGGACGCTCGCCGGCCAGCTCGAGCTCGACACCGAGGCGTCCCATCGGGCCCTCGAGGGGCTGGCCAAGGCGATGGACCGCACGCCGGTGGAGGCCGCCGCAGCCGTCATCCGGATCGTCAACGAGAACATGGCGGCGGCCATGCGCTCCAAGACGATCGAGCGCGGCCTCGACCCCCGCGAGTTCCTGCTGTGCGCCTTCGGCGGCGGCGGCCCCGCACAGGCCGCAGAGCTCGCGCAGATCCTCGACATGCCCGAGGTCCTGATCCCTCCGCACCCGGGCGTCACGTCGGCGACGGGCTTGCTGACCTCCGACCTGCGCTACGACGTCGGGCGTTCCTACCTGCGCGACCTCTCCGAGGTCGAGCCGGAGACCGTCGAGGAGCTCTTCGGCGAGCAGGAGCGGGGGCTGCGCGCCCAGCTGCAGGCCGACGGCCGCAGCGACGACGACATCCGCTTCGACCGGTCGGCCGACGTGCGCTACAAGGGCCAGAGCTATGAGCTGAAGGTGCCGATCGCCGACACGCCCGTGACGGCGCAGACCCTGACCGCGCTGCGCGACGACTTCCACCGCATCCACGCGGAGGAGTTCGGCCACGCGCTGCCCGAGCTCGAGGTCGAGCTCGTCACCGTGAAGGTGACCGGCCTGGGCCTCCTGCCGCACGTCGAGCCGGCGCTCGCCCGCGCTCCCGGGGAGGGCGCGTCGCGCACCGCCGACGTCTTCTTCGACGTCGACGGCGAGATCCGCGCGCTCGACACGCCGATCTACGAGCGGGCCGCCATGGCGGTCGGCGAGGAGATCGAGGGACCGGCGGTCATCGTGCAGCTCGACTCAACGACGGTGGTGCCGCCCGGCGCCACGGTCCAGCGCGATGCGGTGGACAACCTACTCATCAAGATCTGACCGAGACGGCCAGGAGTTCTCAACCATGAGCATCGATCCCATCAAGGCGCAGGTCATCAACGGACGGCTCAGCGGCATCTCGCTCGAGATGGCGCGCAAGCTGGTCCGGATGAGCTTCTCCATCCTGTTCAAGGAGTCCGAGGACGTCGGCTGCGCCCTCATTGCGCCGGACGGCTGGCAGTTCTCGGAGGCCGACACGACGCCGTTGCAGATGGGGCCGTTCCCGTTCGCGGTGCAAGGCATGTGGAAGGTCCTCGAGGAGCGCGGCGAGAGCGTCGACGACATCAAGGAGGGTGATCTCTTCCTCCACAACGACCCCTACCTCGGGGCCTCGCACGGGCCAGACATCAACGTCATCCTCCCGGTCTTCTACGAGGGCAAGCTCGTCGGCTACTCCTGCACCACTGGCCACCACCTCGACATCGGCGCCGCCAAGCCGGGGACCTCGGTCACCGACGCCGTCGACGAGTGGGCCTGCGGGCTGCGGCTGCGCGCGCTGCGTCTGCGCCGCGAGGGCAAGGACGTCCCTGAGCTGTGGCAGACGATCCGCGACAACGTCCGCATCCCGGATCTGACCTACGGCGACCTCCACGCGCAGATCGCGGCCGCCGAGATCGGCGCCCAGCGGCTCATCGACCTCATGGACGAGATGGGCCCGGAGGCGGTCTTCGCCGCCAAGGAGTGGGCCGAGGACTACTCGGAGCGCATGCTGCGCGCCGAGATCGCGGCCATGCCCGATGGCGAGTACCGCGCGGAGCGGATCTGCGACGGGTTCGACGAGATGGATGACCCGCGCTACAAGGAGCTGCCGATGACGTGCACGCTGCGCGTCAAGGGCGACGAGCTCGAGCTCGACTTCACGGGGTGCGCGCCGCAGGTTCCGGACATGTCGATCAACATGCCGTTCCAGGGCACGACGATGGTCGTCGCGCTCACGGCGGTGCGCTCGGTCCTGCTGGACACCGACGTCCACCCTGAGGTTCCGCAGAACCTGGGCATCATGCGTCCGCTGAAGGTCATCGCCCCCGAGGGCACGATCGTCAACCCGACGTTCCCGGCGCCGACCCAGTGCCGCACCGCACCCGCCGTCGTGTTGGCCGATGTCATCACCAAGGCGTTTGCCCAGGCCGTGCCCGAGCGCTGCTGCGGCGGCATCTCGCTCGTCGGTGCCTTCAGCTACGCGGGCGTCCTGGACGGCAAGTACTGGGCCCACTGGGACATCTACGAGGCCAGCTACGGCGCCCGCTGGAGCAAGGACGGGATGGACGGCATGGACACGATGTTCACCAACACCCGGTGCGCGCCGATCGAGGAGATCGAGACCGAGTACCCGCTGCGGTGTCTGTGGTGGCAGCTCAACGACAACCCGGTCGGCCACGGCCGCTTCCGCGGCGGCATCGGCGGCAAGAAGGACTTCATGATGCTCGTCGACGGGACCGTCGCCGGCGAGACCGACTACACCATGCAGGCCCCCTGGGGCCTGGCCGGTGGCCTGGACGGGTCGCCCGGCGAGGTGCTGCGGATGGCGCAGGAGGGCGCGGATCCGGAGCGGATGCCGTCGAAGTTCGCTCCGCGTCCGACGGCGGCCGGCGCGGTCTACCGGGCGATCTCGGGCAATGGCGGCGGCGTCGGCTCGCCGCTCGAGCGCGACCCGCAGCTCGTCCTACGCGACTACCGCGATGACTTCGTCACGCTCGAGGAGGCGCGTGAGATCTACGGCGTGGCGATCGATGCCGACCGGCGCGTCGTCCTCGAGGCCGAGACCGCCGAGTTGCGAGCGCAGCGCGCCGGGCAGCCGGCCGCGGTCTGAGGGTCGCTGCGATGAGCTCGGCAGAACGGCCCACGGGCCTGGTCCGCACCGTCCTCGGCGACGTCGACCCCGGCGTCCTCGGCCATACGCAAACCCACGAGCACCTCATCTCCGACATGTCGGGGATCATCCAGCGCTGGGGGATGCAGGCCGTCAGCGGAGGCAGCTCCGACACGATTCCGGGCCAGGTTCGCCGCGAGCTGCCCGCCTCGGCACGCCGGTACGTCTTCGACAAGATCCGCCCGGAGACCTACGACCGGATCCGTCGCGAGGTCATCAACGTCGACAACCTGCAGCTCTTCGACGAGGAGACCTCGATCGAGGAGATGCAGCTCTATCGCGGCGCCGGCGGCGGCTCGGTCGTCGACTGCACCCCGATCGGGATGGCGCGCGACCCGCTGGCGCTGGCGCGGATCTCCCGGGCGACCGGCGTCCACGTGGTCATGGGCTGCGGCTACTACGTCCACGACTTCCACCCGCCCGGCTTCGACAGCGTCGACGAGCAGGCCATCGAGGAGGAGATCATCCGCGACGTGCAGGTGGGCGTCGGGGACACGGGGCTGCGCTCGGGGATCATCGGCGAGATCGGGATGAGCTGGCCGGCGCTGCCCTGCGAGGAACGCGTGCTGCGTGCGGCCGCGCGCGCCCAGCAGAAGACGGGCGCGCCGCTGCAGATCCACCCGGGCCGGGATCCCGCCGCGCCGCTGCAGATCATCAAGGCGGTCGTCGACGCCGGCGGCGATCCCGAGCGCACGATCATGTGCCACATCGATCGCACCCTGTGGCAGGTCGACGACATGCTCGAGCTGGCCGCCACCGGCTGCTACCTGGAGCTCGACCTCTTCGGCCAGGAGTCCAGCTACTACGCGCCCGAGCCGGACACGGTCCGGCCGAACGACGGGACGCGGATCGACTGGCTCATGGCGCTCGGTGAGGCCGGTTACGGCGACCAGCTGCTGATCGCCCAGGACATCTGCCAGAAGGTCTATCTGCGCAAGTACGGCGGGCCAGGTTACACGCACATCCTCGAGGCGGCGATGCCGCTCATGCGTCGCAAGGGGATGGAGCCCGAGCTCATGCAGAAGATCACCGTCGACAACCCGGCAGCGATCCTCACGTTCCGCTGAGCCTCCTGGCGGGCGATCCGTCCCGCCTCCCGCAGACCACGCCAGCAGCCGGCCATCGCGCCGGCTGCTGTGCGTTGTGGGGTGCGCCGAGGGGCCGCCGCCACTGTGGCGCAAACGAGGTCGGGAGGCTGTGCCACCTGCGCCATAGTCCATGGATCGGGCCGACGGCAGTCTGCGTGGCGTGTCGACCTTCGCATCAGCCGCTCGCTCGGAGGCAGCATGCGCGTGACGTTCCCCCGCCGGTCCGCGCCGGTCGTGCGCCAGAGCGAGGCCGCGCCCGACGCCGGCGCGCTGCTCAGCGTTCGAGGTCTCACCACCTGCTACGGGGCCACCGTCGCCATCCGGGACGTGAGCCTCGACGTCCATCCCGGCGAGATCGTCACGATCCTCGGGGCCAACGGCGCCGGGAAGACGACCACGCTCGGCTCGATCACCGGGCTCGTTCGCCCCAGCGCCGGATCGATCTTCTTCGACGGCGTCGACATCGCCGGCGAGACGCCGGAGCGGATCGTCGGGTGCGGCATCGCGCTGAGCCCCGAGGGCCGGCGTGTATTCGCCAAGCTCACGGTCCGTGAGAACCTCCGGCTCGGCGCCGGCCTGAAGGGCCAGTCCGAGCTCGACGAGCGCTACGCCGAGGTCGTCGACCTGTTCCCGGTGCTCGAGCGCAAGCGCGACGACTTCGCCGGCCTGCTGTCCGGCGGCGAGCAGCAGCAGCTGGCGATCGGCCGGGCGCTCATGAGCCGGCCCCGCCTCCTGCTGCTCGACGAGCCCTCGCTCGGCCTGGCGCCGATCGTGGTGTCGAGCGTCTTCGACCTCATCGGCCGGCTGCGAGACCGCGGGATGACGATCGTGCTCGTGGAGCAGAACGTCGACCGCGCCCTCGGGCTGGCCGACCGCGGCTACGTCCTGCAGACCGGGCGGGTGATCGTCGACGGGCCCGCCGCCGAGCTGCGCGACGGCTCCGCGGTCGAGGACGCCTATCTCGGACTCGGAGGTCGGTCATGACCGAGGTCGCGCAGCAGGTCGCGAACTGGCTGACCATCGGCGGCATCTACGCCCTGCTCGCGCTGGGCATCGCGGTCATCTTCAGCATCCTCGGCCTGATCAACATCGCCCACGGGGAGCTCGTCACGATCTCCGGCTACTCGATGGTCGCCCTCGCCGCCAACGGCGTGCCCTGGGCGCTGGTCATCCCGCTGGCCATCCTCGTCGCGCTCGTCGCGTCGGTGCTCATGGAGCGCGTGGCGTTCCGTCCCATGCGCGGCGCTCCGCTCAGCGCGATGCTCCTCGGCTCGCTGGCGCTGAGCATCGTCATCCAGAACCTTCTGCTCCTGTTCGTCGGCGCGCGCCCGAAGACGATCGGCTTCCCGGGCTGGACGCAGTCGAGCTTCGAGGTCGCCGGCGTGACGGTCGGCTGGCTGGACGTCGGCTGCTGGGTCGTGACGGCGGCGGTGCTCGCCGCGGTGATCGTCTTCCTGCGGCGCTCGGTCCGTGGCCTCGCGCTCCGGGCGGCGGCGGAGGACTTCGAGGTCACCCGCCTCATGGGGATCCGGGCCGACAGCGTCATCCGCGGGGCGTTCGCGGTGGCCGGGCTACTCGCCGGCATCGCGGCGTTCTTCCTCCTGGCGACCTCGTCGGTCGTCGTGCCGGGCACCGGCTTCACCCCGATGCTCAAGGGCTTCATCGCCGCGGTCATCGGTGGGCTCGGCAGCCTGTCGGGCGCCGTGCTCGGCGGCTTCGTCCTCGCGGGCGTCGAGGTGGTGTTCCAGCTGGCGCTGCCGGCATCGGCGGCGCCGTTCGGCGACGCCGTCGTCTTCGGCGTCGTGATCCTCGTGCTCCTGCTGCGGCCCAACGGCCTGCTGGCGGCGCGCTCGGTGGCGGTGGAGCGGGCATGAGCGACCGCAGCCGCATCGGCCGGGCCCGCCGCTTCGTGGACGACCGCTGGTACCTGCGCGCGCTGGTCGGCGCGGCGCTGCTCTCGGCGCTGTTGGGGATCGTCATCACGTGCGTGCAGACGATGGGCTCTGGCACCGACGCCCGCGTCGCCCTGAGCTTCCTCGTGAACCTTGCCGCCGTCATCGGCATCCAGACGTTCATGGGCAACTCCGGGGTCGTCTCCTTCGGGCACGTGGCGTTCGTGGGCATCGGCGCCTACACGTCGTCCCTGTTGACCACGGCGCCGGAGACCAAGCGCATGGCGTCGATGATCCCCGACGCCCCCGGCTTCCTGCTCGACGCCCACATGGGCTTCCTGCCGGCGACCCTCGTGGCCATCCTCGTCGCCTGCGCGGTCGCACTCGCCTTCGGGATCGTCCTCGTCCGCATGTCCGGGATCACCGCGGCGATCACGACCTTGGCCATCCTCGTGATCGTCCGTGTCGTGCTGGGCAACTGGGAGCAGGTCACCCACGGCCCGAAGACGTTCTTCGGCATCCCGGCGTACACGACGATGTGGAACGCGCTCGCCTGGGTGGTGGTCGCGATCTTCGTCGCCCGGCTGTTCCGCGAATCGAACCTGGGGCTGCGCCTGCGAGCGAGCAAGACCGATGAGCTCGGCAGCCAGGCGATCGGCGTCGACATCAAGCGGGCGCGGCTGGCGGCGTGGGTCCTGAGCGCCGGCATGGCCGCGGTGAGCGGCGCCCTGTACGCGCACCTCATGCTCGCCTTCGGGCCGCAGCAGTTCTACGTCGACCTGACCTTCGTCCTGCTCGTCATGGTGATCATCGGCGGCCCGACCGTCTCGGGCGCGGTGATCGGCGCGGGAGCCGTGACCCTGCTGACCGAGTTCCTGCGGCGCGGCGAGCAGGGATTCTCGCTGGGCCCGATCCACGTCGACCAGGCGCTCGGCCTCACCACGATCGTCCTCGGATCCATCGTGCTGCTCACGATGATCGTGCGCCCCAGCGGCCTGCTCGGTCGCTGGGAGCTCGACGAATGGCTGCGCCGCGGCGCAGCGCGGCTCTCCGCGCGCCGGCAGCGGCCTCACGCGCCCGTCCATGACGGAGCTCCCCCCATCGATCCCCACGCCGTCGATCTGATCCAAACAGCAGCTGCTCCAGGAAAGGAAGAAGCATGAGAACGCAGTCAACCCACAGGAGGATGCTCTCGGCGTTCGCCGGTGCGGCGGCGATCGCCGCGATGGGGGTGGCCGGTTGCGGCGGCTCCGACGGCGGTTCCGCCAGCGCATCGCCCGACGGCGGCGGCCTGAAGGCGGGCGACACCGTCAAGGTCGGCTACGCCGCGGGCCAGAGCGGTTGGCTGGCGATCTTCGACCTGCCCCTCATCCAGGGCCTCAAGACGGCCGTCAACGACATCAACGCGAGCGGCGGCATCGACGGCAAGGTCAAGATCGACCTCGACATCCGCGACATGAAGAGCGACCCGTCCACCGGCGCGGTCGTCGCCCAGGAGCTGCTCGCGGGCGGCGCGCAGATCCTCATCACGCCTTGTGACGTCGACACCTCCCTGCCTGCCGCCCAGCTCGCGCAGAAGGAGAAGGTGCCGGTCATCAACGCCTGCGGGTCGTCCTCGGCGTTCCCCGCCCAGGTGGGCGACTACGCGTTCCTCAACACGGTCGGCACCGTCGTCGAGGGCCAGGCGATCGCCGAGTACATCAAGGACGAGGGCTACAAGAACGTCTACCTGATGTCCTCGAGCGACAACGACTACACCGACTCGATCGGCACGTCGGCGACGAAGACACTCGAGAAGATCGGCGGCGCGAAGCTCATCGGGACCCAGCAGTACAAGTTCCAGCAGCCGAGCTACATGACGCAGGCCACGAAGATCGCCAGCGCCAAGCCCGAGCTCGTCCTCGCCGCGATGTTCCTGCCCGACTCGGTGACGTTCCTGAAGAACCTCCGGGCGGCCGGCTACAAGGGCCCGGTCATCGGCCCCGACGGCATGTCGCCGCCGGAGACCTTCGGCGCCGGGAGCGCGGCCAAGAACCTCACCACGTTCACGTTCTCGTTCCCCAACGACGATCCCGCCGGTCAGCTGACCAAGAAGTTCAACGCGCTGTTCGCCAAGAGCCACGGCGGCAAGGACGCGACGATGGTGCAGGTCGCCGGCGGCGACGTCGGCTGCCTCATCGACAACGCGGTCAAGACGGCCGGCTCCACGAACCCGACGAAGGTTCGTGACGCGATCGCCTCCGCGGTCGACTGGCAGTGCCCGGGCGGCCCGATCACCTACAAGGGGCGCAACGGCGTTCCCAAGAAGGACCTGGTCGTCCAGAAGACCAACGCGGCCGGCACGGCCTGGGAGTTCGTCAAGCGCTTCTACCCGTCGAGCGCCGAGACGAAGTAGTCCAAACCCCGCGTGGGCCCGCAGACGCCGGGCCCACGCGGCGGAACCGCGCAGACACCATGCTTCTCACCACGGAATCCGTCACCAAGACCTTCGCCGGCGTCCATGCGCTCGACGACGTGAGCATTCGCATCGACGAGGGGGAGATCGTGGGCCTCATCGGCCCCAACGGCTCGGGAAAGTCGACGCTCGTCAACGTCATCTCCGGCGTGCTCGCGCCGACCTCGGGCACGATCACGCTCGGTGAGGAGCGCTGGGGTCGCCGCCCGTCTCACAAGGTCGCGCGCTGTGGCATCGCCCGGACGTTCCAGACCGCCCGTCTCTTCTCCGACATGACCGTCCTCGAGAACATCGAGGTGGCGGCCGGAGCGTGCGCTCCGCGTGGAGGCCGCCGGGGCGGCGTCCGCGTCGCGGCGCGACAGGTGCTCGAGCGGCTCGGGCTGGGGCACCTGGCGGGCCAGCCCGCCGAGGGGCTGGCCTACGGCGTTCAGCGCCGCGTCGAGCTGGCGCGCGCGGTCGCCGCCCGGCCACGGTTCATGCTGCTCGACGAGCCCGCCGCCGGGCTTCACGACGCTGAATCCGACCAGTTCCTGCAGCTGCTGCTGGAGCTCCGCCGTGAGCACGGCTTCGGCATGCTGCTCATCGACCACGACCTGCGCCTGATCATGCGCGGGACCGACCGGATCTACGTGCTCAACGAAGGGCGCATGCTCGCCGAGGGCGCCCCGGCCGAGATCCGCAAGGACCGGCGCGTCATCGCCGCCTACCTCGGCACCGACGACGCCGAGTTGCACACGGAGGCCGGCGCCGACGCGCCGGCGACCTGAACGTCGATGTCCGACGAGGGCATGGCCGCGCGACCAGGGGGATACTGTCCCGTACCTTGCCCATGGGGACGGCAGTGAGAGTGGTGGATCGATGAGGGCGCGCGGCAACGGTGGCCCGGCCACGGACCGCGGGGGTGCGACCCTCGAGCTCGTCCTGTCCACAAGCACCGAGCTGTTCGCGCAGTGCGGCTACGCGGCGACCACGATGCGTCAGCTCGCCGAGCGCGCCGAGTTGCCGCTGAGCGCGTTCTACTATTACTTCTCGAGCAAGTATGAGGTCCTATGCGCGATCATGGACTCGGGCATGGCGCGCGTCGAGGCCGCGATCGAAGCGGCTGCGGACCCCGACAGCCCCGCTGGTGAGCAGCTCGTGGCTCTCGTGCGCGCCCATGTCCTCACGCATCTCGAGGAGCCGGGCGTGGCTCGGGTCGTCGACGGCGAGATCCGGGCGCTGGCCGATCCCGAGCGTCGAGCCATCACAGCGCGACGGGACGCGTACGAGCGGCGCTTCCGACGGGTGCTCGAGCAGGGGGTCCACGAGGGCACCTTCGGGCGCGAGCTCGACGTCCGCGTGGCGGCAATGTCCATCCTCACCATGGGGACCGGCGTGATCCACTGGTGGAGACCGGGCGGCCGCCTCTCGGCTGCCGACGTCGCCGACCAGGTCGGGTACTTCGCGCTGGACGTCGCGCTCGGACGGGCGCGTTCCGAGCTTGCCGGGTAGGTCGGGCGGTTGACCGCAGTCGCTTGACACTGCGTCAGGTCGATGCGTATTGTGAGAGTTGAACGAACGTTCGTCCTGGAGGAGGAGGAGAGCACCGTGGCCGCTACCGCATTGACGCGCGAGGAGATCGACGGGATCGACGGAGGGGCGCCCGCCACCATGGCGACCGCCGACCTGTCGGCCGCAGAACTCGCCGAGCTGTTCGACCTGTCGCAGGGCATCAGCGGCTCGCTCGGGCTGCAGCAGGTGCTGGACAACGTCGTCAGCGCCGCGCGCAAGCTCCTGCGCACCGACGTCAGCACGCTGCTGCTCATCGACGAGGGCGGCGAACGTCTCACGGTCGCCGCCAGCGTGGGTCTTGACGTCGACGTCGCCCGGCGGCTCGCCACACCGGTCGGCAAGAACCTCTCGGGCCTGGTGGCCCAGACCGGACGGGCCGCACGATGCGGCGACGTGGCGCAGGACCCCCGCACGACGCTCCAGAGCGTCTGCGCTGCGGGCGACATGACGGCGGGCCTGCTCGTGCCGATCCGCCATGACGCGCGCGTCCTCGGCGTGCTCGTCGTCGAATCCCGGCGGCCGCGCGAGTTCTCCGATCGTGAGGAATGCATCCTTCAGCTCCTCGCCAACCACGCGGCGACCGCGATCCAGACCGCGTCGCTCTACACCGCCGAGCTTCACCGCGCCGAGCAGCTCAACGCCCAGAACGAGACGATGCGCCGCAGCCGCGAGGCCCACGACCGGCTGTCCGAAGTCGCCCTCGAGGGCGTCGGCCACGCGGCGCTGCTGCGCGTCCTCGTCGAGCTCGTGCCTACGCCGGTCGTGCTCATCAACCAGTTCGGGTCGACGCTCTCGAGCGCCACCCACCAGAGCGCCGACGAGCTCGACGAGTTGTGGCAGCGCTGCTCGGAGACGCAGGCCCTCGGCCGGCAGCTGGAGCACCTGCGCGAGAGCGTCGGCCCGAGCCGGCGCTCACCGGTGCTCGACGAGGGCTTCTGGCGCCTGGTGCCGGTCGTCGCCGCCGGCGAGCTCATCGGCGCTATCGTCGCCCTCGAGCCGCAGGCGCTCGAGTCGCTGCATCTCGTGGTCCTCGAGGAGGCGGCCAGCATCCTCGCCGCGGAGCTCATGCGCGAACGCAGCATCGCCGCCGTCGAGGCCCGTGCGCACGGAGACCTCGTCCGCACGCTGGTCTCCGCTGACGGCTGGGGCGACCAGGCACGAGACCGGGCCGCGCTGCTGGGCCACGACCTCACCTCGGAGCAGTGCGTCGTCGCCGTCTCGACCGGATCCTCGGAGGACGATGATCCGGCGGCGGTGCGGGCGTCGGTCCGGCATGCGGCCGCCCGCGCCGGCCTGCACTGCCTGGCCGGTCGCGTCGACGGCGCTCTGGCGGTCGTGCTCACCTCCGGCGACCGTCAGTTGAGTCGTGAGTCGGTCGAGCAGTGGATCGTCGATCTCGGCACGCACCTGCACGCGGCCGATCCGCGCCTGCAGCTGCGGTTTGGCGTCTCGCCGATCCCGTGTACGGCCGCCGAGATCGCCCAGGGCTTCTCGCAGGCCCGGCAGGCCCTCTCGGTGTGTGGGCTCGGCGCCGGCCGTGACGTCACCTACTTCGATGAGGTCGATCTCATCGCCACGCTCATCGACATCACCAACCAGGGTGCGGTGGCGAGGTTCATCGAGCAGACGGTCGGCAAGCTCATCGAGTACGACGGGCGCAAGCGCACCGATCTCGCCCGGACCCTGGAGACCTACCTGGACTGCTCGGGCGTCGCGCGGCACGCCGCCCGCGATCTCTACCTGCACCCCCACTCGCTGCGCTATCGACTGCGGCGGATCTCGGAGGTGCAGGGGCTGGATCTCGAGGACCCTATGACCCGGCTGAGCGCCCACCTTGCGCTCAAGCTGCGCGCCCTCATCACCCCGCCGCAGTGAGCTTCGAGGACCGGCCACTGTGCAGTAGTCGTCGGGCGGGACGTGCGCACCTGCGGCCATAGGCCGCGACGCGTCCCGCCCGTAGCCTCGCCGGTGACTCCGATCGAGCCGCCGGCAGCGACGGGACATCCTCCTCCTCTCGGACCAGCGCGCCGTTGTCGGCGGCTCGGCGGGGTGCGCATCCGCCCTCGGCCACTGGAGAGACCAGCGATGAAGTTCGGCATCAGCCTCGGAAACCCGCCGCACACCCGGTCGCTGGCGCTGCTGCGCGCGGCCGAGGCGGCGGACTTCGACCAGATCTGGATCTGGGACTCGCACATCATCTGGTACGAGGCATACAGCCTGATGGGGTGGCTCATCGGCCAGTCGCGCAGCGAGCGGCTCGAGTGGGGGACCTGCGTCACGAACCCCGTCACCCGGGACCCGCTCGTCGCCGCCAGCGCGTTCGCGACGCTGAACCAGATCACTGGCGGCCGGGTCATCTGCGGGATCGGTCGCGGCGACAGCGCGCTCCGCGTCAACAAGCGCCGACCGGCAAACCTCGCGGCCCTCGAGCGCGCCGTGCACGACATCCGCGCCGTCGGCCTGGGCGAGCCCGTGGACTCCGGGGAGGGGACGACGTCCCAGATGCCCTGGGCTGAGGGCGGCACGCGGGTCTACGTCGCCGGTTACGGGCCCAAGGCGCTGCGTCTGGCCGGTCGTGTCGCCGACGGCGTCATCTTCCAGATCGCCGATCCCTATGTCATCGAGTGGGGGATGCGGTTCGTGCGGGAAGGCGCCGAGGAGGCCGGCAAGGACCCCGACGACATCACGATCCATGTCGCCACCACGACCTTCATCTCCGAGGACCTCGACGAGGCGTGCGATCAGACACGCTGGTTCGGTGCGGTCGTCGGCAACCACATCGCGGACGTGCTGCGCCATCACGGCGCCGAGGATCTTCCGGACGCGCTCGTCGACTACGTGGGCCAGCGCGGTCACTACGACTATCGCCACCACGGCGAGCAGGGGACCGAGCACTCGCAGTACGTGCCGAACGAGATCGTCGAGCGATTCTGTGTCATCGGTGGCCCCGACCGGATCCGCGAGCGCCTCCGTGAGCTGGAGGCGATCGGCGTGTCGGAGTTCAACATCTACCCGAACTTCGACAACGTCGAGGAGGTCCTCGACCGCTACGGCCGCGAGTTCGTGCCGGAGTTCCGCGCGACGACGGCGTAGCGCCGTCCAGTGTGGCGCATGGTGGTCGAGTGCTCTGCTCCACGGGAGCCATAGCCCGGCCCGGACGCCGCGAATACGTTGCAGGGCGTGACCGAGATCGAGCAATCGGCGCGACAGGCGCCCGCAACGCAGCTTCCCGATGCACCGGTCGTCCTCGTGACGGGCGGCAGCGGCGGGATCGGCACGGCAATCGTCGACGCGGTGAGCGGTGCCGGTGCGCGCGTGATGATTCACGACCTGGACAGTGCGGGCGGCGGGTGCGTCGATCGCCTCGAGTCTCGCGGCCAGGAGGCCGGCTTCGTGGCCTCGGACGTCTCGACGGTCGCCGGGGCACGCGCCGCCGTCGAGGCGACGGTCGAGCGCTTCGGCCGCATCGACGTGCTCGTCAACAACGCCGCCATCGGGGTCCGTGCGAGGACGCTGGAGATCACTGAGGCCGACTGGGACCGTGTGCTCGACACCAACGTCAAGGGCGGGTTCTTCGCGGCCCAGGCCGCCGCGCAGCGGATGCGTGAGCGGGGCGACGGCGGACGGATCGTGAGCATCGCATCACAGTTGGCGCACACCGGCCACCCCGACATCGCGACCTACGCCGCGGCCAAGGCGGCGCTGTTGAACCTGACCCGGTCGCTGGCACAGGATCTCGCGCCCGACATCCTCGTCAACGCCGTCTGCCCGGGTCCAACCGATACCGCCCTGCTTCGCAACGGCCCCGACGACCTCGGCGACCTCGCGGCGGCCATGCCGATCGGCCGGGTGCTCACTCCCGAGGAGGTCGCCCTCAGCGTTCTGTTCCTCATCGGCCCCGGCGGTGCGGGATACACGGGCCAGCACCTGGACCCCAACGGCGGGATCGTGATGCCATGACCGGTCGGCAGCCCTTCCGCCTCGATGGCCGCGTGGCCGTCATCACCGGTGCGGCGTCGGGCATCGGCCGCGCCACCGCCGAGATGTACGCCCGCGCCGGCGCGGATCTCGTGCTCGGCTGGTATCGCGACGATCCGCACGACATCGGCGAGACCGTGCGCCTCGTCGAGCAGCACGGGACGCGGGTCGTTGACGTCGAGGGCAACGTGGCTCGCACCGAGGACGTCGAACGTCTCGTCGGTACCGCGCGACAGCGCTTCGGCAAGGTGGACATCGTCGTCGCCAACGCCGGCATCGCGCGCCTCGTCCCGACCGAGGAGCTCGACGATGACCGGTGGGACGAGCTGATGTCCGTGAACCTCGGCGGCGTCTTTCGTTGCTTCCGCGCCGCGATCCCGTCGATGAGGGAGCAGGGCTGGGGCCGCCTGCTGGCTACGAGCTCGATCGTCGGCGCCTTCATGAGCTGGGCTGACCACGCGCACTACGCCGCTGCCAAGGGCGGCATCGCCGGACTCGTGCGCAGCCTGGCCGGCGAGCTGGGCCCGGACGGGATCACCGCCAACGCGGTCGCGCCGGGCGTGGTGGAGTCACCGCAGACACTTGACGCCGTGAACTCGCTGGGCTCCGAGGGCCTCGAGGCCTTTGCGCCGCGGGTGCCGTTGCGCCGCATCGGCCGACCGGAGGAGATCGCGAGCGCGTTTCTCTACCTCGCCAGCGACGAGGGGGCCTACGTCAACGGACGGGTGTTGCTCGTCGACGGCGGCGCCAACATCGCGGGTGCGTGACGTTGTCCGGGAGGTCGGTCATGCAGTCGGTCGCCGTCGTCGGAGCGGGATTCATGGGGTCGGGCATCGCCGAGTCGGCTGCCCGAGCCGGGTTGGACGTCCTGCTCTACGAGCCCGAGGGCGCGGCGCTGGACCGTTCTCGTCATGCGATCGAACGGTCGGTCGCGCGGGCGGTACGCGGCGGCAAGCTCGACGACGAGGGCGCCCGTGAGCTGATCGGTCGGCTGGCGTGGACCACCGACCTGGCCGATCTGGCTGACCGGGAGCTCGTCATCGAGGCGGTTGTGGAGGACCCGAAGGTCAAGGGCAAGCTCTTCCGCGACCTTGACAGGCTGCTGGCGCCTGACGCGATCATCGCCTCCAACACGTCGTCGATCCCGATCGCGCAGCTCGCGGCGTGGACCCAGCACCGGGGCCGCGTGCTCGGCCTGCACTTCTTCTCGCCGGTTCCCGTCATGAAGCTCGTGGAGATCGTCGTGGGCCTGGACACCGCGCCGGAGGTCGTCGAGCGCGCCGAGCAGTTCGCGGCCGCGATCGGCAAGCACCCGATCCGCACGAAGGACCGCTCCGGCTTCATCGTCAACATGCTGCTCGTCCCGTACCTCATGGCCGCCGTGCGGATGTACGAGGAGGGCTTCGCCAGCCGCGAGGACATCGACGAGGGCATGAAGCTCGGCGCCGGCCACCCGATGGGGCCGCTGACGCTCTGCGACCTCATCGGCCTGGACGTCCTCTACGCCGTCTGCGACTCGCTGTATGACGAGTTCAAGCGGTCGGAGTACGCGCCGCCGCCGCTGCTGAAGCGGATGGTCGTCTCGGGCCACCACGGGCGCAAGACCGGCCGCGGCTTCTACGAGTACGCGCCGCAGCGCACCCCGGTGGCGGCATGACCGCCGCGACCGTCGCCGTCGCGCAGTACGCGCTGACGCAGGAGCAGCTCGACTTCCGCGACGTCATCCGCGACGTCGTCGCCGCCCGCATCGCCCCGCGTGCGGCCGCCATCGACGCCAGCGGCGAGTTCCCGCAGGACGTCCGTCAGGTCCTCGCCGAGCAGGACCTGCTCGGCCTGCCGTTCGACGAGCGCCACGGGGGCACCGGCACCGGCGCGCTCATGACCTGCGTCGCGATCGAGGAGGTCGCCAAGGCGTGCGCGAGCTCGGCGCTCATCCTCGCCGTCCAGGACCTCGGCACGCTGCCGATCCGGCTCGGCGGCTCGCCCGAGCTCCAGGAGCGGGTGCTGCCCCGGTTCGCGTCCGGCGAGTGGCTGGCGGCCTTCGCGCTGTCGGAGCCCGACGCGGGCTCGGACCCCGGCGCGATGCGCACCCGCGCCGTGCGGCGGGACGGCGACTGGGTGCTCAACGGCACGAAGAACTGGATCAGCAACGCCGGCGTCGCCGGTGCCTACGTCGTCTTCGCCGTCACCGACCCGGACGTGTCGTTCTCGAAGGGCATCACGGCCTTCCTCGTCGAGGCCGACCGGCCCGGCTTCGCGGTCGCGAGCCTCGAGCGCAAGATGGGCATGCGCGGCTCGCCGACCGGCCAGCTGACGTTCGACGACGTCGTCGTCGACGACGACGACGTCATCGGCGAGGTCGGCGGCGGCTTCAAGCTGGCGATGCGCACGCTCGACCACTCCCGGCTGGGCATCGCCGCCCAGGCGCTCGGCATCGCCCAGGGCGCCACCGACTATGCCGCCGCCTACGCCCGCGAGCGGGTCGCGTTCGGCAAGCCGATCAACGAGCTGCAGGCCATCCAGTTCAAGCTCGCCGACATGGAGACCCGTACGGCGGCCGCCCGGGAGCTGCTCTACCGGGCGGCGGCCAAGGCCGACGCCGGCGAGCCCGACCTGCGCAAGTACTCGGCGATGGCCAAGCTCTTCTGCTCCGACACGGCGATGGCCGTGACCACCGAGGCCGTCCAGGTGCTCGGGGGCTACGGCTACGTCACCGAGTATCCGGTCGAGCGGATGATGCGCGACGCCAAGCTCACGCAGATCTATGAGGGCACCAACGAGATCCAGCGCGTCGTCATCGGACGCTCGCTGCGGGCCACGTAGGCCGGTCTGATGCGCGTCGATCGCAGCCTGCTGTTCCTCGACCTGTGCGGGTTCACCGCCTACACGGCCGCTCACGGCGACCGCGAGGCGGTGGCGATCATCGCGACCCTGCGCGCGTCGCTGCGCGCAGCGGCCGAGCGCCATGGCGTCCGCGTCACGAAGTGGCTCGGCGACGGGGCGATGGTCTCCGGCGTCGACTCCGCCCATGTCGCCGCCTCCGCGGTCGAGGTCCGAGAGGTCATGGCCGCCGAGTGCCCCCTGCCGGTCCGCGGTGGGCTCGCCCAGGGGCCGGTCATCCTGTTCGAGGGCGACGACTACATCGGCGCCGCGGTCAACACCGCCGCGCGGCTCTGCGCGGCGGCGTCCCCCAACCAGCTGCTGGCAACAGCGGCGTTCGGCGCTGCGGTCGAGCATCGCGTCTCCTGCGTGCGCCGCGACGACGTCGCCGTGCGCGGCATGGTCGACCCGGTCGCGATCTGCGAGCTGGGGGCGCTTGTCGGCGACGTCAGGGCGCGTCGAGAACGTCGTCCGCGCCCGCCCGCAAGGGACGCAGCAGCTCGAACAGCCGCTCCGGGTCCGGTTGCGGCAGGGGCGCGGTTCCAAGGCGCTCCCGGTTGAGGACCTCGGTCGCCTCCTCCACGGTGCGGCGGTCCGCCGAGCGCAGCCCTCCTGTGCCGATACTGCGGCCGTGGCGATGCGCGCCAGTCGCGCGCTCAGACGGACATGTCGTCGTCGGCCGGCTCGCCAGGCGGCTCACGTTCGCCGACGTGCCGGCTCTCGTCGAGCAGCGCCGCGCCGATGTCGCCGCGGCGCAGCAGCATCCACACGAGCCGGCGTCGGTCGGCCCGGCCGCGGGGGATCGGGCCGGGACCGTTCGCGACGTCCTCGCTCATGGCTCCACGCCCGCCGCGACCGCGACGCCCATCCGAAGCCGTCCCTGCACCGCACGCTCCCTCACTCGTTGGAGTCCCTCATCGAATACTAGATGTCGCGAGGGGCGGAACGTGTGACGGCGCGGTGGGTGGCTTGAGCACGGCGGGGCGAGGCGGTAGGCTTTACCCATGGCCCGGGACGTAAAGAACGGCGTGGGCGGGCGCCGGGGCGGCGTGGCGGTCAGCGGATCCGCCAAGCTGGTACCGAAGACCCGGATCTCCTCCAAGCACCAGGTGACGATCGCCAAGGAGGCCTTCGACCAGGCGGGCTTTCGGGCCGGCGACGTGCTCACGGTGCGTGCGGTCGGGCCCGGCCGGGTCGAGCTCACCCGGCTGGACGAGCTGTTCGCCAAGCATCGCGGCCGCGTCAAGCGCGGCGCGGGCGCGCGCGAGGCGGTCGAGCGGCTGCGCGACGAGTGGCTGTAGCGCTCGTCGACAGCTCCGCGATCATCGCGTATCTCGTCGCCGACGATGCGCTGCACGACAGTGCGGTGGAGGCGATCGAGTCCGCCCTGCGGTCCGGCCGGTCGCTGGCCATGTCGGCAGTGACCTGGAGCGAGACGTTGCACGGCGCGCTGCTGGGCCACTTCCCCGAAGGGGTCCTGCGCGAGTTTGCCGACGACTTCGGCATCGAGACCCTGGCCGTCGATGCCGCCGTCGCCGAGCAGGCGGCCGCACTGCAACGCGCCTACCGGGACTCGGGCAAGAAGCGCCCGCGACCAACGCTGCGGACGCCCGACGCGCTCATCCTCGCCGCCGCGGTGATCGAGGCCGACATTGACACCGTGGTGGCCGGTGATCGGAAGTGGAGGAACGTGCCCGGCGTCGAGGCGACGATCGTGCTGCTCAAGGAGGGCAGGGCAGGCGCCTGAACCTGGTGTCTGCCCGGTGGTGCATTCGCGGCGCGTTCCGTCGTACCGGCAGCGGCCGTTAAGGGCGGGCTTAGCGAGACCCGGGACGGGCCGTGACGCCGTGCATCACGAAGTCGGCGCACGTCTCCGCAACGCGGGCCGGCTTGAGCTTGCCGCCGGGCTTGTACCAGCGGTAGATCCAGATCATCGAGCCGAAGACGTAGTTCGTCGCCAGCTCGGGGTCGACGGCCTCATCGACGTCGCCGCGCTGCTTGGCCTCCGCGATGAGGCCGGTCACGAACGCTTCCTGGCGGCGGCGCTTGCGCAGCGTCTCCTTACGCCGCTGTCCGGTGAGCTTGTCCGCGTCGTGGTGGTAGACCGCCATCCTCTCGAGGTTGCGGCTCAGGTAGTCAACCTGGCGGAAGACGTACTCGCGCAGGCGCTCGAGCGGCGGGAGGTCGAGGGCCTCGACCTCGTCCAGGATGACCTGAGCCTCCTCGTGGGCCTCGTCGACGATCCGGAAGAGCAGGTCTTCCTTGGAGTCGATGTAGTGGTACAGGCTGCCCTTGAGGATCCCCAGCTCGTTGGCGATGTCCTGCACCGACGCGTCCGCGTAGCCCCGGGTGTGGAAGATCCTGATCGCTGCCTCGAGCAGCTCCTGCTCGCGGCGCCGTCCGCCGCCGCCGCCGTTCTGGGAGCGCCCAACGCTGGTGGACCTTGAAGCCTTCCCGCTGCCTTGGCCTCTGGACGTTCTCGGTGCCATCTCCTGCTCCTTGCTCGGCGCCGCCCGGGCATCCCCCAGTACGCAGTTTCACGGGCTGGCGCGGGCGGCAGAGTACCAGCGCGCAAACCACCCGCCGCGAGGAACGTGCGCCCAACCGCCTGGTAGGTTCGGAGCATGCCCACCGTTGATCAGGGCCACGAGGGCGCACCGCTGGTGGGGCTCGATGGCTGACGGCGCCGACCGCATCGGCCTGCTCGGCGGCACCGGCGACCTCGGCTTCGGCCTGGCGTTGCGCCTCGCCGCCGCCGGAGTCCCGGTCACCATCGGCTCCCGCGTCGCCGAGCGGGCCGCCGACGCTGCCGAGCGCGTGCGAGCGGCCGTGCCCGACGCCGACGTCGACGGAGCGGCGCTGCCCGACGTCGGCCCCCGGTCGCGCATCGTGTTCGTCTGCGTTCCGTTCAGCGCCCAGGCCGACACGCTGAAGGCGATCGCCGGCACCCTCGTCGACGGCGTCGTCGTCGTCGACGCGACCGTGCCGCTCGGGCCGGCCGTCGGGGGCCGCCCGACCCAGCTCGTCGGGGTGTGGGAGGGGTCGGCCGCCCAGCGCGCGCAGGCCCTCCTCGGCCGCGACGTGCAGGTCGTCGGCGGACTGCACACGATCGGCGCCGCCCACCTCGCCGAGCTCGACTCGCCGATGGACGAGGACGCGCTGATCTGCGGCGACGACAAGGCCGCGAAGCGGCAGGTCGCCGAGCTGCTCGAGCAGATCCCGGGCCTCGGCGTCGTCGACTGCGGCAAGCTCGATGCCTCGCGGCTGCTCGAGGGCTTCACGCCCGTCCTCATCGGCCTCAACATCCGAAACAAGACCCGGACCGGCATCCGCATCACCGGGCTGGTCCGCGAGCCGGACGCCGCGCCGACGCGCTGACCGGGACGACCGGGCCCGGCCGCCCCCAGGGCGACCTGTGCCCGTCGACGCGCGCGCCGACCGTCCGGTCTTCGCCGGACCGGCGATCCTCCATGGCGACGACGACACGGATCTTGCGGTCAGTGGTGGTGGTGGTCTCAGAAGACCGGGGTCTCGGTGTAGGAGCCCCAGACGTCCTGGAGGGCGTCGACGATCTCGCCCTCGCTGGCGTGGACCCGTGCGGCGTCCTGCAGGAGCGGCATGAGGTTGACGTCGTCTTG
>JBDZVZ010000102.1:0-8462 GCA_040255945.1 Solirubrobacterales bacterium
GTTGCGACTGTCAAATGGGTGTACGCTGCGTTAGGCGAATGGCTGAGCGTCGCAGGTACGAGATGAGGGAACGGGCCCGACGTCAGGAGGCCACACGCGCGCGCATCGTCGAGGCGACCGTCGCGCTGCACCGCGAGGTCGGGCCCGCGCGGACGACCGTCGCTGAGATCGCGCGCCGGGCCGGCGTCAGCCGTCTCACCGTCTACAAGCACTTCCCCGACGACGTGGCGCTCTTCACCGCGTGCGCGACGCACTTCCTCGCCGGCAGCCCGCCCCCCGACCCCGAGGCGTGGAAGACGGTCGCCGACCCGGACGAGCGGCTGCGCGCCGCGCTCGCGCAGCAGTTCGCCTACTTCCGCGCCAACGAGTCGATGCTCGCCCACGTCACCCGTGACGTCGCCGTGCTCCCCGACCTGGCGCAGGTCGTCATGAGCGACGAGGCGCTGGAGGAGGAGCGGGCGATGCGCGACGCCCTTCTGGCCGGCCGCCGGCTTCGCGGGGCCCGCCGGCGGACGGTGGGCGCCGCGATCGGCCTGGCGCTCGCCTTCCCGACCTGGCAGCACCTCGTCCGCGTCGAGGAGCTCGACGACGACGCCGCGATCGACCTCCTGGCCGCAGCGGTCGCCTCCGCCGGCCGTGCCGCCGGCTGATAGACGTTCGCCATGCCACCCACCACCGTCCCGCTGACCAACGGCCGCGTCCTCGACGCCGAGCTCGTCCTGCCGGAGGGCGCCGGGCCGCATCCCGGCGTCGTCGTGCTGCACGAGCTCTTCGGGCTCAACGACGACATCCGCGGGATCGCGGCGCGGTTCGCGCGCGAGGGGTATGCGGCGATCGCGCCCGACCTGTTCTCGGGCGGAGCGCGGGTCGCGTGCCTGAGCCGGGTCGTCCGCGACCTCGTGCGCGGGCGCTTCGACGAGCAGGTGGCGACGGTCCTCGAGGTGCGCGGGTTCCTGACCGCGCGCGACGACGTCGACGCAGCGCGGGTCGCGGTCGCCGGGTTCTGCATGGGCGGCTCGTTCGCGCTCATCGCCGGGCTGGACGACGGGTTCCAGGCCTCAGCGGTCAACTACGGCGACGTGCCCAAGCGGCGCGAGCGGCTCGACGGGTCGTGCCCGGTCGTCGGCAGCTACGGGGCGCGCGACCGGGTCATGGGGCCGGCGGTGGCCGAGCGGCTCGAGGCGCACCTGAGCGCGCTCGGCATCGAGCACGACGTCAAGGTGTATGACGACGTCGGCCACTCGTTCTTCAACCGCCACGACGGCTGGCAGGGCTGGCTGGCGAAGTTCCCGACGCCGATGCGCGTCGGCTACGGCGAGGCGGAGGCGCAGGACGGCTGGGCGCGGATGCTCGCGTTCTTCGCCGACCACGTGTGACGGTGCCTGGCACCGGTCAGAGGAGGTGCTCGCGCGTGACGATCTCCTCCGAGAGCGTCTTGTAGCCGACGCGGTCGAACATGACGGTGAGCACGCCGTCGTCGATCTGCTGGATCGTCCCCGGGCCGAACTCGGGGTGCTCGACCCGCGTGCCCACGTCGAAGGCCGAATCCTCGTCGTCGGCCTCGCCACGGCCGGCGTCGCAGACGTCGCAGTTGCCGCACGGCGGCTCGAACGCCTCGCCGAAGTACCCGAGCAGGAACGCGCGCCGGCAGCCGCCGTGCTCGGCGTAGCCGCGCATCATCTCGGCGCGCGAGCGGTCGAACGCCTCCCGGTCGGCCTCCAGCGCAGCCGCGTGCTCGACGCCCGCATCGAGGCCGGCGTCGGCCACCGGCGCGACCGAGCCGTCGTCGGCGACCTCGGCGAGCCCCGCGTCGTCGAGCCGGTGCAGGACGGTCGCCAGCCGCGAGCGGTGCAACCCGAGCTCCTCGCGCAGCGCAGCCGCGTCGACCGGTCGGCGCGCGTCCCGCACGACCCGGGCGACCCGCTCGAGCTCGTCGCGGTCGACCTTGCCCGACGCGAAGAACCGCCGCCGGCCCACGTCCTCGGGCCGGTAGAAGAGCTCGGCGCGCGCGGGCTTGCCGTCCCGGCCGGCCCGGCCCATCTCCTGGAAGTAGGCGTCGACCGACTCGCTGACGTCGCGGTGCAGCACGAAGCGCACGTCGGGCTTGTCGACCCCCATCCCGAACGCGATCGTCGCGACCATGACGTCGACGTCGCCGGCGTCGTCCATGAACGCCTCCTGGGCGGCGTCGCGCTGCTTGGCGCTCATCCCGCCGTGGTAGGCGGCCGCCCGCACGCTCCGCTCGCACAGCTCCCGCGCGACCGCCTCGGCCGCCTTCTGGGTGGCGACGTAGACGATGCCGGGCGCCTCGAGCTCCTCGACCGCCTCCAGCACCGCTCGGTCCTTGTCATCGGCGTCGTGGAAGCGCCGCACGCCGAGCCAGATGTTCGGCCGGTCGAAGCCCTTGACGAT
Organism: Solirubrobacterales bacterium; assembly: GCA_040255945.1. Lineage (GTDB taxonomy): Bacteria > Actinomycetota > Thermoleophilia > Solirubrobacterales > Solirubrobacteraceae > Baekduia. Next base: position 2,413 of record JBDZVZ010000102.1, read on the forward strand.
GACCTCCGGGTCGCGCAGGCCGAGCCGCTCGACGATCTCCTCGCGCACCGGCGGGGCCGCGGTCGCGGTCAGGGCGAGGATCGGCGGCCGGCCGATCGCCTCCGCGGCGGCGCCGAGCTCGAGGTAGTCGGGGCGGAAGTCGTGCCCCCACTGGCTGATGCAGTGCGCCTCGTCGACGACGAACAGCGACGGCCGGCAGGCCCGCAGCCGCTCGCGCGTGTCCTCGCGCGCCAGCTGCTCGGGCGCGAGCAGGACGAACTCGGTCGCGCCCGACTCCAGCCCGGCGAAGACCTCCTCGCGCGCAGCCTCCGACAGCGTCGAGTTCAGCTCGGCGGCCGTGCCGCCCTCGGCCTGCTCGACCTGGTCGCGCTGCAGGGCGATGAGCGGCGAGACGACGATCGTCGGCCCGTCGCGGAAGAAGCCGGCCAGTTGGTAGATCGCCGACTTCCCCGAGCCGGTCGCCATGACGACGAGCGCGTCGCGGCCGTCCAGCGCGGCCTCGATGCCCTCCATCTGCCCGGGCCGCAGCGCGCGGTGGCCGAGCTCCTCACGGGCCGCCGCCCGGATCTCCCTCTCGGTGGTCACGCGCGGACGCTACCCGTCAGCCGGGGTTCGTAGGTTGAGGGGCATGACGTCGCCGTCCGACCCCGCCGAGCGCATCGCCGAGCTCGCGACGCAGCTCACCGAGCTGCGCGACGCCTACTACCGGGGCGAGCCGAAGGTCGCCGACGCCGACTACGACGCCCTCGAGGACGAGCTGCGCGCGCTCGTCGAGGCCCACCCGGACCTCACGCCGGACCCCAACCCGCTCGAGCAGGTCGGCGCGCCGGCGGTCCTGCACGCGCCGGTCCGCCACCGGCGGCCGATGCTCTCGCTCGAGAAGGCGACGACGCCCGAGCAGGTGCGGGCGTTCATGGACCGCTTCCCGGGCCAGCCGGTCGTCGTCATGCCGAAGCTCGACGGGCTCTCGATCTCGCTGCTGTACGAGAACGGGCGCCTGACCCGGGCCGCGACGCGCGGCGACGGCACGACCGGCGAGGACGTCACGCCGCTCGTGCGCGCGCTTGCCGACGGGGTGCCGGACGGCGTCGGCGCGCCTGGGGACATCGAGGTCCGAGGAGAGCTGCTCATGCTCCGCTCCACGTTCGAGGCCTACAACAAAGCCCATCCGGACAAGCCGCTCATCAACCCGCGCAACGCCGCGGCGGGCACCGTGCGGGCGAAGGATCCGGCGACGGTCGCGCAGCGGCGGCTGCGGTTCTTCGCGTTCGACCTCGACGCCGCCGACGCCGGGGCGGGCGGCCATGACGTCGAGGAGGCCCTGCAGCGGCTCGGCTTCGACGGTGCGCCGATGCGCCACTGCGCGACCGCCGACGAGGTGCTCGCCGCGATCGCCGACATCGAGGCGCAGCGCGACACGCTCGACTACGACCTCGACGGCGCCGTCCTGCGCCTGGCCGATCGCGAGGCCTACGCGGCCGCCGGCGTGCGCACGAACAGCCCGCGCGGCGCGCTGGCGTTCAAGTACCCGGCCGAGGAGAAGACGACGAAGCTGCTCGACGTCGCGTGGGACGTCGGCAAGATCGGCAAGGTCGCGCCGACCGCCGTGCTCGAGCCGGTCTACGTCGGCGGAACGACCGTGACCCGGGCGACGCTCGCCAACCAGGAGGTCATCCGCGCGCGCGACGTGCGGATCGGCGACACCGTGCTCGTGCGCCGCGCCGGCGACGTCATCCCGTTCGTGGCCGGCCCGCTGGACCCGGGCGCGCGGACGGGCCAGGAGCGCGAGATCGTCCCGCCGAGCGAGTGCCCGTCGTGCGGGCAGCCGCTCATCGAGCAGGGCAACAGCCGCGAGCTGTACTGCACGAACGTCGCCTGCCCGGCCCAGACGGTGCGGCGGCTCATCCACTGGGCGTCGCGGGCGGCCGCCGACATCGACATCGGCCCGGTGTGGATCGAGCGGCTCAACGACGCCGGCCTGCTCGAGCGGCCGTCGGACTTCTACGGGTTGACCCGCGAGCAGCTGCTCGAGTTCGAGCGGATGGGGGAGGTGTCGGCCGACAACCTGCTGGCGTCGATCGATCGCTCCCGCGGCCTCGGCCTGCGCCGGGCGCTCATCGGCCTGGCGATCCCGATGGCGTCCGAGGGCACGGCGGCGCGGCTGTGCCGGGCCGGGTTCGGCTCGTTGGAGGAGATCGCCGGAGCCGGCGTCGAGGCGCTGCAGGAGGTGCCCGACATCGGGCCGCGGGTGGCCGAGTCGGTCAGCGAGCACCTCGAGCGCGCGCGCGAGGAGCTCGAGCGGCTGCGCGAGCGGGGCGTCGTGCTCGACGTCCTGGAGGAGGACCGGCCGATCGAGGTCGCCTCCGACGCGCCGCTGGCCGGCGAGACGCTCGTCATCACCGGCAAGCTCGCCGACCCGCGGTCGGGCGAGAAGGTCACGCGGCCGGCGTTCGCCAAGCTCTGCGAGCGCGCCGGCGCGACCGTGGCCTCGTCGGTGAGCAGCGCGACGACGAAGCTCGTCACCGGCGCTGACGTCGGTGCCTCGAAGACCGCGAAGGCCGAGAAGCTCGGCGTCGAGGTCGTCGACCAGGGCTGGGTCTGGGAGCGGCTCATCGGCGCGGGGATCGCGTAGGCCGGCCGCGGCGGCGGACGCCTGTCGAGTTTCGTCGCACTACGAGACGGAACTCGACACGCGTCGTGGCGCGACGAGCGTCCGCCTCCGACTCGTACTTGAGCATCCGTTCGAACGCTTCGGCGGAAGCGGCCGAGCGGCTCAACCGTCCGCCAGCAGCAGCGAGAGCTGTCGCCGGGGATCGTCGAGAAAGCGCCGTAGGTCGCGAACCGCTGGGACGTCGTCGTAGGTGATCTCGGTCAGGCCCTCCTCGTCGCACAGCAGAATGCGTGCGCCCGGGTAGGCGACGAGGATCGGTGAGTGCGTCGCGACGATCCATTGCGAGCCCTGGCCCGCCAGCTCGTGCATGCGCAGCAGCAGTGCCAACTGCCCGTCGAACGAGAGCGCGGCCTCCGGCTCGTCGAGGAGGTACAGGCCCTGTGGCCCGAGGCGGTGCAGCGCGATCGCCAGGAACGACTCGCCGTGCGATTGCTCGTGCAGCGAGCGGCCGCCGTAGGCGGCCAGCGGGTCGAGAGGCAGGTTCTCCAGGTAGGTGGCGGCGGTGAAGACGCTTTCGGCACGGAGGAAGAAGTCGGTCCGGGGTCGCCGCGCACCCCGGATGAGCGTCAGCGCGTCGGCCAGCGGCGAGTGTGACTCGCGGGTGGCGAACGTGTAGTTGGACGATCCGCCCTCCGGGTTGAAGCCCGCTGTCACGGCGACGGCCTCGAGCACCGTGGACTTGCCCGAGCCGTTGGCGCCGACGAGGAACGTGACGCGCGGGTCGAGCTCGACGGTCGCCCCCAGTGCCCGGACGGCCGGCAGCGCCCAGGGATAGGCCTCGCCGGCATCGTCAGGCACACGGTCCTCGTTGAGCCGCACCGCGCGGATGAACCCCTCGCGTCCGTTCAGCACGCCGCCAAACGTACGAGATCCGCGCGGAGCCACTGGCAGGTAGCTGGCCATCCTGACCACCTACCTGCCATCGGGCTGGAGCGGAGGCCGGCGCGCTCAGCCCTGCTGCGGCTGGACGACCGCGAGGTGGTTGCCGTCCGGGTCGCGCATCATGAACAGCGTCGGGGCGCCCGGGGCCTCCATGATCTCGTCGACGTCGAGGCCCAGGCCCTTCAGCCGCGCGTGCTCGCCGCGGACGTTGGGCGTCTCGACGCCGATCGAGCCGCCGCCGGGCTGGTAGGGGCCCATCGGCGGGTTGAGCGAGAGCCGGGCGACCGAGCCGGGCGGGGCGACCTCGACCCAGCGGCTCTCGCCGTTCTCGCCGAACCGGACGTCGCCACGCAGCTCGAAGCCGAGCTTCTCGGTGTAGAACGCGATGGCCGCGTCGACGTCGGAGACGGTGAACATCGTGACGCCGATGCTGTTGATCGTCGTGGTGGTGGGAGCGTGCGTCTGATCGGTCATGTCGCTCAGACGGGACCCGCCGCCGGAACTCATCGGCGGTCAGGCGAACCCGTCCGGGCGGCGGTCCCGCCACGGCGCCGCCCGCTCGAGCTGCGAGGCCAGCCGCAGCAGGGTCGCCTCGCCCCGCAGCGGCGCGACGAACTGCACGCCGAGCGGCAGCCCGTCCGGCGTCCAGTGCAGCGGCAGGCTGATCGCCGGCCGCCCGGTGACGTTCGCCAGCTGCGTGTAGGGCACCCAGCCGAGGTTGCGGTCGACGACCTGGTCGAAGGTCCCGCCGAGCTTCAGCAGCCGTCCGGCCCGGGCGCGCAGCAGCCCCTCGGTCAGCGCCCGCAGCGGCGCGGGCAGGGCAAGCGAGCCGACCCGGATCGGCGGTTCGCCCAGTGTCGGCGTCATGAGCAGGTCGTAGCGCTCGTGGAAGGCGGCGAGCGCCGCGATGTGCGCGTGGCGCCGCTCGTCGGCCGCCTGGAGCTCCATGCCGCTCGTGAGCCGCCCGAGCGCGGCCATCGCGCGGGTGTCGAGCTCGAAGTCGGCGTCGGTCGCGCCCGCGGTCCGCTTGATCTCGTCGAGCTCGATCGCCTGATGGACGAACCAGATCGTCAGGAAGTCCTTGGCGAGCTGGCGGTCGTCGTGGGGCGGGGCGACCTGCTCGACCTCGTGGCCCAGGTCGGTGAGCAGCTGGGCAGCCGCCTCGACGGCGCGCACCGCCTCGGGGTGGGCGGCGTCGCGAACCGACGACGCGGTCGTGTAGCCGATCCGCAGCCGCGCCGGGTCGCGGCCGACCTCGTCGACCAGCGGCGTCACCGGCACCGCCGGCGCGTAGGCGGCGACCGCGTCGGGCCCGGCGAGGACGTCGAGCATCGCTGCGGTGTCGCGCACCGAGCGCGAGACGACGCCCGCGGTCGCCAGCCCGTTGAGCGGCTCGCTCGCGTTCGGGCCGGCCGGCACCAGCCCGCGGCCCGGCTTGAGCCCGACCAGGCCGCAGCACGCCGCGGGGATGCGGATCGAGCCGCCGCCGTCGCTGGCCGCCGCCACCGGGATGATGCCTGCGGCGACCGCGGCCGCCGCCCCGCCCGACGAGCCGCCGGGCGTGCGGTCGAGGTCCCACGGGTTGCGCGTCGGCCCGAACGCCTCGGGCTCCGTGACGCCCTTGGCGCCGAACTCGGGCGTGTTCGTCTTGCCGAAGACGACCAGGCCGGCGTCCAACCAGCGCTGCACGATCGTGCTCGTCGCCGCCGCCGGGCGCCCGCGCAGCGAGCGTGATCCCGCCGACGTCGGCACGCCGGCGAGGTCCTGGTGGAGGTCCTTCAGCAGGAACGGCACCCCCGCGAACGGCCCGCTCAGCTCGCCGGCCGCCTGCGCCTGTGCCCGCTCGTCGAGCCGCAGGCAGATCGCGTTCAGCCGCCCGTTCAGCCGGTCGGCCCGCGCCCGCGCGACGTCCAGCAGCTCGCCCGCGGTGACCTCGCCGCCGGCCACCAGCTCCGCGAGGCCCAGGCCGTCGCGCTCCAGGTACTCGTGCTCGTCCACCCGCGGAACCTATCCTCGGACGCGGCATGGCCGCCACACCGACACCCCGCCTCGCCGACCAGCGCCGCAACCTGCCCGACGGGCCGGGCGTCTACCTGTTCCGCGACGCCAAGCAGCGGGTCATCTACGTCGGGAAGGCCAAGTCGATCAAGAAGCGGGTCGCCAGCCACTTCTCCAACCCGGTGACGCGCGGCGCGGTCCAGATGACCGACGAGATCGACAGCGTCGAGTTCCTGCTCGTCTCGTCGGAGACCGAGGCGCTGCTCGTCGAGCAGAACTTCATCAAGCAGTACCAGCCGCGCTTCAACATCCGGCTGCGCGACGACAAGTCCTATCCCTACATCGCGATCTCGATGGACGAGGCGTTCCCGCGCGTCTACTTCACCCGCGAGCGCCACCGCAAGAACCGCCTGTACTTCGGCCCGTACTCGAGCGCGAAGCGCACCCGCTCGACGCTCGAGACGCTGAGCAAGGTCTTCCCGTACCGGTCGTGCAACGG
>JBDZVZ010000144.1:0-2272 GCA_040255945.1 Solirubrobacterales bacterium
ATCCGCGCCGACACGATCGTCGCGCCGCGCACGAGCGGCACCGACGCGTTCCGCGGCACGCTCGTCTTCAAGGTCGTGGACCGCGACGGCAACCCCCTGTCCGGCGTCACCGTGATGCCGAGGCTCGGCACCGTCCAGGCGAGCCCGATGGTCACGGGAGCCGACGGCTGCGTCATCTTCCCGCGCCTGACGCAGGGCGACTGGACCGTCGCCTTCGACAAGCTCGGCTACATCGATCGCAAGGGCCGCAGCCCCGGCGAGGAGGACGTCTCGATCGCGGCCGGGCAGAAGTCGATCGCCACGGTGGCGTTCGACCGCCCGGCGCGCGTCCCCGTGGCCGTCCGCAACGCGCCGACGACCTCCCCGTATTCGACCCCCGGGCCGGTGGACACCTGGCCGACGGCGACGATCTCCAGCGGCAACGACGTCTTCTCGACGACCACCAGCGGCTCGCCGGGCTCGACCGCGACGTTCTCCAACGTCTGGCCGAACCCGGGCGGCTACTCGGCCTACACCGGCAGCTGCACCGGCAACGACCCCAACAACTACGTCACCAACGCCGCCAGCGTCCTGCCGAGCTCGGCGACGATGGTCACTCCCGGCGGGACGTCCGGCACGGTCAACGCGTACCTGCGGACGCTGTCGCTGACGGCGACGGGCGGCGCGACGCTGACCGACGCCGACATCCGGATCACGCCGCTCACGTCGAACCCGTTCATGGCCGATTGCAACGAGAACGTCCCGAGCAGCGGCGCGCAGAACATCAGCCGCAGCGGCTCGAGCGCGACGGCGTCGGTCGACCTGCCGTTCGGCATCTGGAACGTCTGCGTGCACGTGACGTGGAAGGTGACCAGCGGCGGATGGTGGCCGACGACGACGACCTACAACAAGCTCACGAACTTCACGTTCAACAACTATCCCGACGGCGCGACGCTGAAGAGCGGCGTGCCCACGCCCCGCAGCGCGTCGAGCCAGAGCGTGACGCTCACCACCTCGTCGGGGAACGGCAGCTCATGCTGAGGGATGGGCGCTGGCAGCGTCTGCGCGACGATGACGCCGGCTTCTCGCTCGTGGAGCTGCTCACCGCGATGCTGCTCAGCGGAGTGGTGCTCACCGCGATGTTGACGGTCTTCACGACCGGCCTGACGAACATCGGACGGGCCAACGATCGGGTCGAGGGGACCCAGCGGGCGCGTGCGGCCGTCGACCGCGTGACGACGCTGCTCAACGCGCAGGTGTGCCTCGACAAGACCGTCAGCGGCGCGGTGACGCTCGTGCCCCCGATCACCGCCGGCGACGCGAACAGCGTCACGTTCTACGGCGATCTCAAGGGCGCCTCGGACACGCCGGACCGGTACACGTTGAAGTACGACCCTGCCGCCCGCACGCTCACCGAGCAGAAGGTCGTCGGCAGCGGGGCGATGCCGAACGCCACGTTCACCAGCGCGCCGACCGGCAAGCGGGTGACCGAGAAGATCTACCCCGGACGTGTGGGCTCGACGGCCCAGCCGATCTTCCAGTACTACGCCTTCGATCCGGCGACCGGTGCGGTGAAGGACACGCCGCTGGCGGTCCCGTTGACCGCGGCGACGGCACCGACCGTCGCGAAGGTCGTCGTGCAGCTGGCCGGGGCCGGCGACCACTCCAACCAGCCCGACACGAGGGCGACGACCGTCATCGGCGAGGCGATCCCGCTGACCGCCGATCCGACGATCGACCCGACCGACTCGAGCTCCACTCCCACGGTATGCCCCAAGTCATGAGCAAGCGTCTTCGCAGCATCGCCGACGACGGCGGCTTCACGATGGTCAGCGTCATGGTGTCGATGATGATCCTCGGGATGTTCGCCGCCGCCTCGTGGGCGACGGCCAACGGCGACATCCCGCTCGTCCGCCAGGACGCGGATCGCAATCGCGCCTACGAGGCGGCCGAGGCCGGCGTCCAGTGGTACACGGCCGTCCTGCAGCGCGACTCCAACGCCTGGGCGGCGTGCGCGAAGAACGGCGTGGCCGGGGTCAACATGCAGGGCAGCCGGGCGAGCTGGCGGGCCGTCGACCAGAGCACGAACACCGACGAGAAGTTCGCCATCGAGATCATGACCCAGCCCGGGAAGAACTGCACGACCAGCGACCCCGGCACGGCGATCCTCGGCACGAGCCGCGTCCTGAAGATCCGGTCGACCGGCTGGGCCAACGGCAAGCAGCGTCAGATCGTCACGTCGTTCAAGCGCAAGAGCTTCCTGGACTTCATGTACTACACGAAGTGGGAGACG
>JBDZVZ010000036.1:0-35780 GCA_040255945.1 Solirubrobacterales bacterium
TCCTCGCGACCGCGCTGTCGGGCGCCGACCCGACGATCATGCTCACCGGCCCCGCCCCCGCCTCGAAGAAGGCGCTGCAGAAGGCCGGCCTGACCGTCGACGACCTCGATCTCGTCGAGATCAACGAGGCGTTCGCCGCCGTCGTCCTGCGCTTCGTCAAGGACATGGGCCTCGACATGGAGAAGGTCAACGTCAACGGCGGGGCCATCGCCATGGGCCATCCGCTCGGCGCGACCGGCGCGATGATCCTCGGAACGATCCTCGACGAGCTGCACCGCACCGGCGGCCGCTACGGCCTCTGCACCCTCTGTGTCGGCGGCGGCATGGGCATCGCGACCGTCGTGGAGGCGATCTGATCATGGCCGAGTCGACCACCATCAAGTACGACAAGGGCGCCGACGGGATCGTCGTCCTCACCCTGGACGACCCGAACCAGGGCGCCAACACGATGAACCAGGCCTACGCCGAGTCGATGGAGGCCACCCTCCAGCGGCTCGAGGCCGAGAAGGACGACATCAAGGGCGTCGTGGTGACGTCGGGCAAGCCGACGTTCTTCGCGGGCGGCGACCTCCACGACCTGCTCGCCGTTCGCAAGGACCAGGCGGCCGAGTTCGCCGAGGGCCTGCGCGCCATCAAGGGCCAGCTGCGCCGGCTGGAGACGCTGGGCAAGCCGGTCGTCGCGGCGATCAACGGGGCGGCGCTCGGCGGGGGCCTGGAGATCTGCCTGGCCACCCATCATCGCGTCATCGTCGATGACAGCAAGGCCAAGCTCGGCTTCCCCGAGGTCAAGCTCGGCCTGCTGCCGGGCGGCGGCGGCATCGTCCGCACCGTGCGCATGTTCGGCATCGTCAACGCGCTCATGCAGCTGCTGCTGCAGGGCCAGGAGGTCCGTCCGGCGCAGGCCAAGGAGATGGGCCTCGTCGACGAGGTCGTCGCCACGCGCGAGGAGCTGCTCCCGGCCGCCAAGGCGTGGATCGAGGCGCAGGGCGAGGACTTCGCCGGCCAGCCGTGGGACGTCAAGGGCTACAAGATCCCGGGCGGCACCCCGAGCAACCCGAAGCTCGCGATGAACCTGCCGGCGTTCCCGGCGAACCTCCGCAAGCAGCTCAAGGGCGCCAACTACCCCGCGCCCAAGCACATCATGTCGGCGGCCGTCGAGGGCGCCCAGGTCGACTTCGACACGGCGATCGAGATCGAGGGCCGCTACTTCGTCGACCTCGCCACCGGCCAGGTCGCGAAGAACATGATCCAGGCGTTCTTCTTCGACCTCCAGCAGGTCAACGGAGATCGCGGCCGCCCTGCCGACCGCGAGCGGTTCGTCTCGAAGAAGGTCGTCGTGCTCGGCGCCGGCATGATGGGCGCCGCCATCGCCTACGTGTGCGCGAAGTCGGGGATCGAGGTCGTGCTCAAGGACGTCTCCCAGGAGGCGGCCGACCGCGGCAAGGGCTACTCGGCCAAGCTCGTCGAGAAGGCCGTGTCGCGCGGGCGCTCCACCCAGGAGCAGGGTGACGCGCTGCTGGCCCGGATCACCCCGACGACCGACCCGGCGGCCGCCGACGGGGCCGACCTCGTCATCGAGGCCGTCTTCGAGGACCCGAAGGTCAAGGCCCAGGTGTTCGCCGAGATCGAGCCGCACCTGGCGCCCGACGCGCTGCTGGGCTCGAACACGTCGACGCTGCCGATCACCGAGCTCGCCGAGGGCGTCTCGCGGCCCGACGACTTCATCGGCCTGCACTTCTTCAGCCCGGTGGACAAGATGCCGCTGCTGGAGATCATCAAGGGCGAGAAGACCTCCGACGAGACGCTCTGGCGTGCGCTGGACGTCGCCAAGCAGATCAAGAAGACGCCGATCGTCGTCAACGACTCGCGCGGCTTCTTCACCTCGCGGGTCATCGGCACGTTCATCAACGAGGGCATCGCGATGCTCGCTGAGGGCGTCCCGGCGCCGTCGATCGAGCAGGCCTCGTCTCAGGCCGGCTACCCGGCGCCCGTGCTGCAGCTCTCCGACGAGCTCAACATGGAGCTCATGGTGAAGATCCGCAACGCCGCGAAGGCGGCGGCGGAGGCGGCGGGCATCGAGTGGCGCGACCACCCGGCGTTCGCGGTCATCGACACGATGATCGGCGCGGGCCGGCCGAGCCGCCTGAAGGGCGCCGGCTTCTATGAGTACGAGGACGGCAAGCGCACCGGCCTCTGGCCGGGGCTGCGCGAGACGTTCCCGCCGGTCGACGACCCGTCGGCGATCTCGCTGAAGGACCTCGAGGAGCGCATGCTCTTCATCGAGGCGATCGAGACGGTCAAGTGCCTCGACGAGGGCGTCATCGAGACCGTGGCCGACGCGAACATCGGGTCGATCTTCGGGATCGGCTTCCCCGGCTGGACCGGCGGCGTGCTGCAGTACGTCAACGGCTACGAGGGTGGGCTCCCGGGCTTCGTCGCCCGCGCCCGCGAGCTCGCCGCCGCCTACGGCGAGCGCTTCGAGCCGCCCGCCTCGCTCGTCGAGAAGGCCGAGCGCGGCGAGACGTACGCCGACTCGCCGGCGCTGGCGACCGCATAACCCCACCGGGGTCAGACCCGTTCCGTTGCAGCGGCAGCGGAACGGGTCTGACCCGGCGTTTGGCTGCAACGGAACGGGTCTGACCCCGTGGTCGGGGCGCTCAGGTGATGCCGAGCTCGCGCAGGCGCGCCCATAGCGGCGCGTTCTGCGCGACCGCCGTCTGGGCCAGCGCCCACTCGCGCAGCTCGAGGTCCGGCGCGGTGCGGCGGCCCGCGAAGGACGCCAGCGCCGCGGCGAACGCCTCGGCGTCGGGCGTGCTGACGACCGCGCGCTCCCACGTGCGCACCCCGGCCAGCTCCGGCGTGACCGTGTGCCGGCCCAGCCGCGCGTACTTGAGGATCCGGTACGGCAGCCCGGCGTCGTTGAACGGCTCGACCTTGAACGGCACGATGCCCACGTCGGCGCAGAGGATGAGTCGCGCGGCCTCCTCGTCGTCGCGGTGCCCGAGCCAGACGAAGCCGGGGTGCGAGCGGCACCACGTGTAGTCGGGGTCGGAGCCGGACTCGTCGTCGTGCCACTCGCCGACGAGCAGCAGCGTCAACTGCGGCATCCGCTGCCCGAGCGCCCGCAGCAGCGCCCAGTCGGTCCGTCGCCCCAGGTGGCCCAGCGACACGGCGATGACGGCGTCGTTCGGATCGGGCGCCGGGAAGTCGTCGGCCGCCAGCGGCACGAGCTCGGCGCTGCGGCCCGCCTCGCGCTCGATCCGGGCCAGCTCCTCGCTGGCGACGAACGTCAGCGACGAGCGGTCGGCCGCGAGCTCGTGGAGGACCTCGAGCCGCCGGCGCAGCGCGGCCCCGGCGTCGTAGGCGTGCTCATAGCGGTCCCAGCGGCCGTACCAGAGCTCGCACCCGGGCTCGGCCTCCAGCAGCGCGCGTGCCAGCAGCGCCTGGACCGGGTGGAAGATGACGACGATCGCCGCCCGGTCGCCGTGGCGGCGCAGCGCCTTGCGCAGCCGCCGGGCCTGGCCGCGGGCCGCGATCTCCCCGAGCGCCTGGGGCATCCGGGCGACCGCGCCGTAGGGCACGCGCGGCGGGTCGACCGCCACGACCCCGCGCGCCCGCAGCAGGTCCTCCGCCTGGGCGCGCAGGATGAAGCCCTCCAACGGGCGCGGGAGCAGGAGCAGGCACACGGGGCGAAGCGCGGTTTCGGCCACTGGCGCGGGAGCCTACGGCCTCGACCGCCGATACCGTCCCGGGCTCATGGCCGCCCTGCTGCGCCGCCTGCTGGCGAGCTCGATCGCCTACCAGACCCCCGGGATCGTCGCGAGCCTCCTGGCGCTCGTCACGCTGCCGCTCTACACGAAGTACCTGAGCGCCGCCGAGCTCGGCTACGCCGAGACGCTGCTGACGGCGATCATCCTCACCTCGATCCTCCTGCGGGCGGGGATCGGCGAGGCGGTCGTGCGGTTCTGGTTCGACGCGCCGAACGTGGCCGGGCAGCGGGCGCTCGCGAAGTCGGTCACGGCGTGGACGCTGTACATGACGACCGGGGCGGCGGTCCTCGGCCTCATCTTCGCGGGGCCCCTGTCGAAGGCGCTGCTGAACATCCACGACGCGACGCTCATGGCCTACGGCCTGCTCGGCCTGTGGGCGTTCACGAACCTCGAGATCATCTACGCGATCCTGCGCGTCCAGGAACGGCGGCGGCGCTACGTCACCGCGTCGCTGGCCAACGTCGTGCTCACCGTCGCGCTGACCGTGCTGCTCGTCGTCGTCCTCGACGAGGGCGCCCGCGGCTACGTCCTGGGCAACTACGCGGCGTCGACGGTCGTCCTGGCCGGCGTGTGGGTCGCCGAGCGCGACAAGCTGTCGCTGCGCCCGCCGCACGGCCTGCGCCCGCTGCTGGCGTTCGGCGCGCCGACGATCCCGGCCGACGCGGCGATCTTCGCCCTGAACGTCGTCGACCGCGCCTACCTGCTGCATACCCAGTCGGCGGCGATGGCCGGCCAGTACGCGCTGGCGGCGAAGCTGTCGACGGTCGTCATCGTCGCGGTGCGCGGCTTCCAGGCGGCCTGGCCGCCGCTGGCCTACAGCGTCAGCGACGAGGACGAGGCGAGGCGGTTGTACGCGCGGGTCACGCGGGCCTACGTCGCGTTCACCGGCCTGGTCGTCGGCGGGGTGGCGCTCGTCGGCCCGTGGGCGGTGCGCGTGCTGTCGTCGCGTCCCGAGTACCTGCCGGCGATGGACGCGCTGCCGTGGGTCGCGCTCGGCTGGGCGATGTACGGGCTGGTGCTCGTCCTCATCACGGTCGCCGGCCGGGCGAAGGTCACGACCCGGAACTTCCCCGCCGCCGCGATCGGGCTGGCGGTCAACGTCGCGCTGCTGGTGACGCTCGTCGACCCGCTCGGGATCGCGGGGGCGGGCATCGCCCTGGCCGGTGCCTACGTCGTCATGTTGGTGGTCTTGCAGCTGTTGACGCGCGGCCTGTTCGCCGTGCCCTACGAGTGGGGCAAGCTCGCGGCCGCGGTGGCGATCACCGGCGGCGTGGCGGTGCTCGGCGTGCTCGCCGTCCCCGACCATGGGGCCGGTGCGCTGCTCGTCCGCTTCGTGCTCGGCGCGGTGGCCGCGCCGGTGCTGCTCGCGCTCGCCCACGTCATCACGCCCGCCGAGCTGCGCGCGCTGGCCGGCGGGCGGCGGGGGGCCGTGCCTCGCGCTTGACGAACGCCGCGCGATCCGCGGGGTTCGTCGCCCGCGACGCGCGTCAGAGCCGGCGTCCGCCGCGGTTGAACTCCGCGGCGGCCTCGCGCAGACCCTCGCCTTGGCCGGGGCGCAGCGTCGCGCGGACGTGGCGCCAGTAGCGGTGCGGGTCGTGGTTGGGGAGGAAGACCGCGGCCGCGGCGCGCAGCGCGTAGGTCCACGCGGTGAGGATCCGGACGACCAGCGCGGCGGCCAGCGAATGATGCTTGCGCATGTAGCGGTCGCGGTTGCGCGAGAGCTCCACGATCCGCCGCTCGGGGACCGGGCCGGTCGAGAGCATCTCGTGGTGGACGACCTCGGCCTGCGGCACCCACAGCGTGTGCCAGCCGGCGTCGGCGAGCCGGCGGCAGAAGTCGACCTCGTCGGAGTAGACGAAGAACTGGGGGTCGAACCAGCCGATGCGCTCGGCGGCCTCGCGACGCACGAGCAGCGCCGCCGACTGGGCCCAGTCGACCGGCCGCGTGTGCCGGCCCCGGCTCTGCACCGTGTAGCGGCGGTGGACGAGCAGCGCGCCGGCCAGCGCGGTCAGCGGGCTCGGGAAGCGCCACGCCGACGGCTGGACGCGCCCGTCGGGGCGCAGGAGCTTGGCCCCGGCCGCGGCCGCCTGCGGGTCGGCGACGAGCGCGGCGTGCAGGGCGGCGGTCGCCCCGGGCTGAAGCACCGAGTCCTCGTTGAGCAGCAGGGCGAAGCGCCCGCGGGCGCGCTGCAGGAGCGCGCTGTCGTTCTCGCCCTTGCCGCGGCGCTGCTCGAGCGCCACGACATCGCCCACCGTCGGATGGTGGCGCGCCGCGCCCGCCGACCCGTCGGTCGAGGCGTTGTCGAGCACGAGCACCTCCGTGTCGAACGGCAGCGCCTCGCGTTCGGCGGCGATCGCGTCGAGGCAGTCGAGCAGCAGCTCACGCTGCTCGGTGTTGACGACGCAGAAGGAGATCTCGATGGCCACCGGGAGAGCGGAGGCTAATGACCGGCGGCGGGGACCGGCAGCGTGCCCGCGAGGTTGGTGGCGCTGACGTGCAAGTTGCTGGGGTCGCCGGCGACGTGCACGGTGCGCGGGGTGCCGGGAACGACGGTGATGAGGTCGTCGCGCGCGGTCGCGCCCGGGCCATGGACGCGCACGGCGTGGACGACGCGGTCGGCCTCCAGCGTGATGGCGGCGCCGGACCCCGCATCGCGCGTCTGTCCTGTGTGGTCCTGGCCACCGGCGACAGACGCGCGAGCCGCCCGCAGGCCGAGCTCATCGGCGCTGCGCGGCTCGACCGGCGCCCCGAGCGGGAAGCCGACGGCCTGGCCGAGCAGCGCGCCCGCCGCGTCGCGCAGCGTCGCGACGACGGTGTCGTGGGCGGGCGGGCCGAACCGGTAGGCGTAGGAGGCGTCGGCGAAGCGGCCGAGCAGGCCCTCGACGTTGCGGTGGGTCGTGCTGTGCGGGGCGAGCGCGAGCGGCGCGGTCGCCTCCTCGAGCACCCGCTGCCCGTCGGCCAGCAGGGCGACGTGCAGCTCGGCCTGAAGCGGTGCGGCGCCGTCGTGGGCGACGTGGACGTCCAGGCCGCCCAGGCCCTCGTCGACGATCCAGCACGCGGTCGGCGCGAGCACCTGCGCGAGGCGGCGCGTGACGGGCTTCGGGGCGCCCGTGTCGTCGAGCAGGCCCCACCCGGCGCCGGGCAGCACGTCGCGCAGCCACAGCACGATCCCGCCGCTGCAGGGCGACGTCGCCCGGCGCCACTCGCCGAAGACGTGTGCGAGCAGCTCGCCGCTGACCGCGCGCGACAGCTCGAGGTAGCGGGTCCGGTCGCCGGTCCGCAACGCTTCTGGATCGACCCCGTACAGCTCGCGCAGGTAGTGGTCGCGCACGTCGGCGAAGTCCCACGGGCTGTCGACGTCGCGCGCCACGCCCTCGCCGTCGGCCACGTCGCCATCGGGCACGTTGGCCACCGCCAGGCACTCGGAGGCGAAGCGGACCCCCGCGGTGCGCGCGTCGCGCAGCGGGCGCCGGTAGCCGCCGACCCCGAAGTAGTTCGCCACCCCGGCCGACGGGTGGAACGGCAGGTCACCGCCGCACGGCGCGCTCGGAACGTAGGGCACGTCGAGCCCGGCCTCCCGCGCCAGGGCCGGCAGCAACTCGCCGAACAGCTCGCCGCGGCCGAGCGCCGCATCGACGCCGAACATCGCCGCCTGCTGCTCGACCTCGCTGTTGCCGCACAGCACTGCGAGGCTCGGCCGGCCCGCGATGCGCGCGAGCTCCTGGCACGCCTCGGCCTCGACCGTTGCCCGGAACGCCGGGTCGGCGATCGGGTAGTCGAGGTTCGCGTACATGAAGTCCTGCCAGACGAGCATCCCCAGCTCGTCGCAGGCGTCGTGGAACGCGTCGGAGCCGTACGTGCCCGTGCCGGCGAGGCGGACGAGGTTCAGCCCGGCGTCGCGCGCCGCCTCCAGGGTCGGGCGCACCGCGTCGTCGTCGACCGGCGTCCACACCGCGCCGCGCACGAAGACCGGCGTCCCGTTGACGGCCAGCGCGAGGCTGTCGCGCGCCACGTCGTGGTCCGGCCCGGGGGACAGCTCGCGGAAGCCGACGCGGCCCACGCGCGCCTCGACCTCGCCGTCGATCCACAGCGAGACGTCGTGCCGCACCGGCTCGCCGTGGGTGTGCGGCCACCAGCGCGCCACGTCGGTCACGGCCAGGACGCCGGCCGCGAGCCCGTCGTCGCTCAGCGCCAGCGGCGCCTCGTGGCGGCCCGACGGCCCGTCGAGCACGACGGCGACCGACGACGGCGAAACGTGCCCCGTGATTCCGCGCACCCGAGCGCGCACGTCGATCGCGCCCACGGCCCCGTCGAGCGACGGCCGCAGCGCGACGTCGTCGACGACGACCCGCCGCCGGCGCTCCAGCTGCGCCGGCCGCCACGGGCCGACGATCGGCGGCCCCGGCGAGAAGCCGGGGCACCGCCCGTGCAGCGCCGTGCGTACGAACCGCAGGTTCGCCTCGGCGACGAGCTTCGTCCGCCATCGCTGGCGCGGCTTGCGCCGGCCCGCCAGCACCTCGGTCAGCGGCGCGCAGCGCACGACGAGCTCGTCGTCGCCGGTCAGCAGCGCACCGACCTCCACGACGTGCTCGGCGAACATCGCGTCGCTCTCCAGCACGACCGTGTCGTTCAACGACACCGTGCACAGCGTCGCCAGGCCGCCGAACCGCAGGACGACCTCCTCGCCGTCCGCCGCCGGCCCGCCGGCGCGCAGCCGCAGCCGGAACGTCCGCGCCGCGTCGTCGGACGGCGGGCCGTCCTCGTCGACGCTCCAGCCGTCGAGCGCGACGACCTCGTGGCCGGCGACCTCAGGCCAGCGCGGCATCGAGCGCGCTCATCGCGAGCTCCCAGTCGTTGGCGAGGTTGCCCACGACGGGCGCCGGGTCGAATGCCCGCCGCCGCGCGAGCTTCAGCGACAGCAGCTTCGACCCGTCGACGATGCGCCGCAGCGCGCCCGCCGCCTCCGCGCCGTGCGCTCCCAGCAGCCAGTCGACGTGTGCAGCGCCCAGCTCGAAGCCGGCGCCGACCATCCGCACGGTCGCGAACGCGTAGTCGTGGTAGGCCTGCGCCGAGTCCTCCAACAACGTCGGCAGCGTCGCCGACAGCGCGTCGCCGAAGCGCTCGAGCGGGTTGTCGGCCGGGCGCCGGGCGAGGTGGTGGCGCGTGACCTCGCAGGCGGCGCGGCGCAGGTCCTCGCCGGTCAGGCGCGGCCCGGCGTCGAAGCGCACGAGCTCGACGTAGGGAGGGAGCCCGGTGATCGTGAAGATCTCCTCGAAGTCCTCGCCCGACAGCTCGTGGTGGCTCGTGTTGTGGAAGTAGCGCAGCGTGCGGGCGCCGAGGTCGATCGCCTCCATCGCCACCGACGTCTTGACGTGCTCGCGCCGGTAGCTCGTGGCCGCCGTGTCGGGCAGCCACCACGCGTCGAGCTCGACGATCATCGACCGCCCGGCCGCCAGCTGCTGAGCGATCTGCTCGGGCAGCGGCCGGTAGGGCTGCATCTCGTGGACGTCGATGCCGTAGAGCGCCTCGAGGTCGTTCGGCCACGGCTTGAAGAACGTCCACTGGTCGCCCTCGAAGTCCATCCGCACGACGCTGCCGAGCATCGCCAGCGGCTCGTCGCCGCGCGCGTGCAGCAGCTCGACGACGATGTCGGTGTAGCAGTTGGTCTCCGGGTAGACGCGATCGGTGCCGTGGACGGCGTGCGGCGTGTAGGTCGCCGGGTCGCAGCCCAGGAGGCTGGCCTGCTCCGGCACGGTCGCGGTCACGACGGCAGCAGCTCCTCCCGCACCGCCGCCGGCCACGCCTCGACGTCGAGCCCGTGGGTCTTCAGCAGGGCGAGGACGATCCGCTCCTGGCCGAAGCCCAGGCAGGCGGTGTGCGCCTCGCCGCCGTCGGCCATCGTGATGCCGTACAGCGACGAGAAGTGGTCGTGGTGGTAGTTGAACGACGCGACCGCGGTCGGCTCGCCGTCGGAGGCGATCGGGACGAGCACCTCGAACTTCAGCGCCTGCTCGCGCTGGCTGGTGGCCATCATCCGGCCCGAGCGCCCGAAGAACGGGTCGTTGGCCACGTCGAAGTGCGCGTCGAGGCCCAGGCCGCGCAGCAGCTCGATCGCCCGGTCGCGCCACGTGTCGCGCCACGCCTGCACGGTGTCGGGCTCGCCGATGCGGACGAGCTCGTGCTGGTGGAACATCTGCAGCCGCGCCGGGTCGCCCGACGGCTCGCTGCGGAAGACGTAGGCGCCGCCCGCGTCGACGAGGATGCCGCCGGCCGGCAGGGCGCCCCGCCGCCCGATCGCCGGATACACCGGATGGCAGGCGGCCGGGACCAGGACGAGCTCGCTCGGACGCTGGTGCTCGCTCCAGTCCTCGCCGGCGGCGGCCCGCTCGGCTTGAGCGCGCGCGTCACGCTCGCTGCCGTCGAACGCGAAGACGGCCCCGGTGAGGTGCGGGAAGCTCTTGAGGTAGCCGTTGCCCTCCATCGTCGTGCGCGGCATGACCGGCGGGAAGCGCAGCACCTCGGGCTGCTCGGCCGCGGCGGCGCGGGCCAGCCGGGCGCCGAGACCCTGGCGCAGCGCCTCGAACGCGCCGCCCCGCCCGTAGACGCCGGCGACACCGGTCTCGACGAAGTGGCCGTGGTCGAGGAGGGCCTTCAGGAACGCCGTCTGGTCGGGCGTTCCGGGACGGAACTCGGCGATGGTCCTCAGACCTCCTTGGCGATGAGCAGCAGGTCGGCGTTGCGCTGGTGGATGCGCTCGTTGGCGATCATGAGGCAGGCCGACATCGTGTCGCGCAGGTGGCGGCCGACGCTGAACGGCGTGTCGTTCTTGAACCCGACGATGCCGCAGACGCCCATCGCGCCCTGGCAGACACGAGGGGCCTGCTCGGACGCGGCGATCTTGAGGTTGTTGAACCGCAGCGCGCTGGCCATCGTCGACAGGCGCTCGCGGTCGTCGTCGCGCAGGAACTCGTCCAGCGCGGAGCGGACCTCGGCGCGCAGAAGCGACAGGTCGCTCATGACGTGCGAGAGGCGCAGCGCCTGGGGAGACGGAGCGCCTGGTGACCGCTTGGCCGCGGCGCGGGTGAAGGCCCGGGCGCGGTCGAAGGCGTCGGTGGCGATCCCCAGCCACAGGTGCGACCACAGCAGGTGCGTGACCGGCACCATCGTCTGCGACATGACGTCGGAGAAGGGCGCCGTGAGCACCTGCTCGGGCGGGAAGCTCGCGCGCACGACGAAGCCCGGCGAGCACGTGCCGCGCATCCCGAGCGGATCCCACGTGCCAGCCGGCTCCAGCTCGGTCTGCTCGGCGCGGTGCACGACGACCACCTGGTCGCTCTGCTCAGCGTCGGGGGTGCGGCGCAGCGTCGTCAGCAGCGCGTCGGCGTGCGCGCCATAGCTGACGGTCGGCGCCTGCTTCTCGAAGCTCACGAGGCCGTCGCCGGCGGGCGTGACGGCGGCGATCGAGCGGCCCATGTCGCCGCCGGTGCCGATCTCGGAGGTCACCGACGCCACGAGCAGCTGGCGCTCGGCGACGTCGCGCAGGAAGTCCTCGAACCACGGCGAGCCCTCCAGGTGGCGGGCGATCGTCGCGATCTTGATCGAGTGCATCGCGTAGACCATGGCGCTGGATCCGCAGCGGCGGCCGAGCTCGAAGCACGCCTCGGCGATCGTGCGGAAGTCGAGCCCGAGGCCGCCGAGCGACTCGGGGATGAACGCCGAGAGCCCCTGGATCTCGCGCAGCGCGTCGATCGACTCGGTCGGGAAGCGCGCGTTGCGGTCGACGTCGTCGGCGTGCACCGCCGCGACGTCGTCGGCGATCCGGCGCACATCGGCCAGGAACGCGGTGTCGCGGTCGGTGCCAACGCTCATACGGCTTGGACCTCCAGTTGGGCGAGCGCCGCGTCGATGGCGGCGATCGACTCGAAGACGCTGCGTTTGAGCATCTCGTCGGGGAACTCGACGTCGAAGGTGTCCTCGAGGGCGAGCATGACGTTGACGCTGGCGTGGGACGTCATGCCGGCCTCGTAGAGGCTCGCGTCGTCGCCGAGGGACTCGACGTCGACGGCGAGGCGTCCGTGCTCGGCGACGATCTGGCGTACTTGCGCTGACACGCTCCTGATTATCGGTGATCGGAGGACAAGGCTTGACCGGGTCGTTCGTCGAGCTCCAGCAGGACGACCGCGGCGGCGTAGCTGCGCTCGTGGGTGAGCGTGACGTCGGCGCTGCGGACCCCGGCCCGGGCGGCGAGCCGCTCGGCCGCGCCGCGCAGCGCCAGCGACGGCGCTCCGCTCGGTGCTCGGCGCACCTCGATGTCGGTGAGCGGCACCGCCGCGTCGCCCGCCCGAAGCGCCTTCAGGGTCGCCTCCTTGGCGGCGAAGCGGGCGGCGAGGCGCAGCGGGTCGCCCTTGCAGTCGGCGGCCTCGGTCTCGCTGTAGACGCGGCGGACGTAGGCGTCGCCGTGGGTGTCGAGCGCCTCGCGGACGGTGTCGACGGCCACGAGGTCGATGCCGACGCGCAGCCCCATGCGCGCGATGCTGCCAGCCGCCGCGGACGTCCTTGACGCCGCGCGCTGCGCCATGCTTGGCTGCTGCACCGTCCCTCCCGCAGCAAGGAAGCTCCGTGTCCCGTCGTTGTCTGGCCGCCGCCGTGGCGGCCGCCTGTCTCGCGCTCCCCGTCACCGCCGCCCAAGCGGAGGATGTCGTCGTCACCTCATTCGACGGGACGCCGATCGTCGCCCACGTCTTCTCCAACCCGGCGACCGCCGACGGCTCGCGCGCCCCGACGATCCTCGTCGGCGCCGGGTGGGCGGGCTCGGGGGAGACGAACGTCGACAGCCCGGAGCTCGCCCCGCTGCGGGCCGCCGGCTACAACCTCGTGACGTGGGCGCCGCGCGGCTTCGGCGACTCGGGCGGCGTCGTGCAGATCGACGACCCGAACGTCGAGGGCCGTGACGTCAGCGCGCTCATCGACTACGTCGCCGCCCAGCCGTGGGCGCAGCTCGACCGCTCGGGCGACCCGCGCCTGGGCATGGCGGGCGGCAGCTACGGCGGAGGCATCCAGTACGCCACGGCGGGCAATGACCACCGGGTCGACGCGCTCGTGCCGATCGTCGGCTGGCACAGCCTCGTGACCAGCCTCTACAAGGACCGGACGTTCAAGCAGGGCTGGGACGGGCTGCTGTACGGGGCCGGCTCCCTGGCGGCGGGGCCGGGCGGGCTGGACCCGCACATCGTCTCCGCCTACGAGCAGGGGTCGGCGACCGGGCTGTTGTCGGCGGCCGACCAGGCGTGGTTCGCCGCGCGCGGACCGGGCGACGCGCTCCTGCGCAGGATCAAGGCGCCGACGCTCGTCGTCGGCGGCACGATCGACACGCTCTTCCCGCTCGACGAGGACATCAAGATCTACAACGCGCTGCGCCGCGCGGGCACGACGGTGAAGATGATGTGGTTCTGCGGCGGGCACGGCGAGTGCCTGACCGGGACGGGTGACCCGGCCGCCGCCGGCAGCCCGCAGCTGCTGCCGCGCAGCCCGCGGCACCTCACGCAGCGTTCGCTGGCCTGGTTCGCGAAGTACCTGAAGGGCGACAAGAAGGCCGACGTGGGGCCGGGCTTCGAGTGGCTGGCCGACGACGCGCGCTGGCGCTCGGCCGAGCGCTGGCCGGTCGCGTTCGGCACGCCGGTGCGGGCGGTCGGCCGCGGCCGGGTGAAGCTCACGCCGGGCTATCAGTCCGGCGAGGCGGTCAAGGCCACGCCGGCCGCGGCCAAGTCGGTGCTGCAGGTGCCGATCCGCGCGCGGCGGGCGGGGCAGTGGATCGGCGCGCCGCGGGTGACGCTGCGCTACGTCGGCACCGGCGCGCCGACCGACGCGCGCGTCTACGCGCAGATCGTCGACGTCAAGCGCAAGCTCGTCGTCGGCAACCAGGTCACGCCGATCCCGGTGCGCCTGGACGGCAAGCGCCACACGGTGTCGCGCGAGCTGACGCCGATCGCGGCCAGCGCGAAGCGCGGCGGGCGCTACGTCCTGCAGGTCATCGCGTCCTCGAAGGTGTGGATGCCGCAGCGCAGCACCGGGACGGTCCGCGTGTCACGCGCGTCCATCACGATCCCGACGCGCCGCTGAACACCGGGGTCAGACCCGTTCCGTTCCGTTGCGCAGGCAACGGAACGGAACGGGTCTGACCCCGGTTACGGTGCGGGCGTGCGCGTCGATCTCGTCGACCCCTCCGCGTTCACGCCGCCCTACGACCGGGCGCTGGCGGCCGCGCTCGCTCGCGCGGGCGTCGACGTGCGGCTCGTCACGAGCCGGTTCGCGTACGGCGACGTGCCGGCCGCCGAGGGGTTCGCCGTCGACGAGCGGTTCTACCGGTGGGAGGTCGGTGCCGCGGGGTCGCGGGTCCGGCGGGCCGCCAAGCTCGCCCAGCACGTGCCGCAGATGCTCGGCTACCGCCGGGCGGCGCGCGCGGCCGACGTCGTGCACTTCCAGTGGCTGACCGTCCAGCCGCTCGACGTGCACCTGCTGCCGCGGGCCCGGCCGACCGTGCTCACCGCCCACGACGTCCTGCCGCGCGAGCCGCGCGCGGGTCAGGTGCGCGCCCAGCGTCGCCTCTACGAGCGCGTCGACGCCGTCGTCGTCCACTCCGACCACGGGCGGGTGCGGCTCACCCGCGAGCTGGCGATCGACCCGACCAAGATCCACGTCATCGCCCACGGCGCGTTCACCCACCTGGCGGCGCTTGACGCGCAGCTGCCGGACGAGCTCGCCGAGGACGCCGCCTCGGGCGAGCCGATCGTCGTCCTGCCCGGCCTGCTGCGCCCGTACAAGGGGCTCGACGTCCTGCTCGACGCGTGGCGCGGGATCACCGGCGCGCGTCTCTGGGTCGTCGGTCTGCCGAAGATGCCGCTTCCGGCCGAGCTGCCGGCCGGCGTCCGCCTCCTGCCTCGGTTCGTGACCGACCCGGAGCTCGCCGGTGTCCTGCGCCGCGCCGACCTCGTCGTGTTGCCCTACCGCGAGATCGACCAGTCCGGCGTGCTCTACGCGGCGCTCGGGCTCGGCCGGCCGCTGCTGCTCAGCGCGGTCGGCGGCTTCCCCGAGGTCGCGGCGACCGGCGCGGCCGAGCTCGTCGCCCCGAACGACCCCGACGCGCTGCGCGCCGCGCTCCAGGCGCTCGTCGACGACCCCGCCCGCCGCGACACGCTCGCGGCCGCCGCAGCCCGCGCCGCCCAGACGACGTACTCGTGGGACGAGGCGGCGCGGCGGCATCGCGCGCTGTACGGCATGCTGACCGGCGCGTGAGACGCGCGACGTTCTGGACCTCGGCAGGCCTGCTGGCCTGGGCGCAGGCGGGCTACCCGCTCGCCCTCGCGGCGCTGCGCCCGCGCGTGCACTCGCCCTGGCCGCCCCCGCCGGCCGACGACGCCGCCCTGCCGACCGTCTCGCTCATCGTCGCCGCCCACGCCGAGCGCGACGTCATCGCCGCGAAGGTCGAAAACGCCCTGGCGCTCGACTACCCGCGCGAGAAGCTCGAGGTCGTCGTCGCCTGCGACGGCTCGACCGACGGGACGCCCGAGGCGGCGCGCGCCGCCGGCGCCGATGTCGTCCTCGAGCTGCCCCGCGGCGGCAAGGTCGCCACGCAAGACGCCGCCGTCGCCCGCTCGAACGCCGACGTCGTCGCCTTCTCGGACGCCAACGCGCGATGGGAGCCCGATGCGCTGCGCGCGCTCGTCGCCCCGCTGGTCGCCGACCCGGCGGTCGGCTACGTCTGCGGCCGCGTGACGTTCGTCAACCCCGACGGGGGGACGAACCAGGAGGGCGCCTACTGGCGCTACGAGATGTTCCTGCGCGAGCGCGAGAGCGCGCTGGCGTCGGTGACCGCGGGCAACGGCGCGATCTACGCGACGCGCCGCGAGGCCTACGTGAACGTCGACCCGGTCATGGGCCACGACCTGAAGTTCCCCTTCACCTTGGTGCGCGACGGTTGGCGCTGCGTCGAGCAGCCGTCGGCGCGGGCGACCGAGCGGATGGTCCCCGACCTCGAGGGCGAGGCGGCCCGCAAGCGCCGGATGATGAGCCACGCGTGGGCGATCGTCCTACGCGGGGGCCTGCTCGACCCGCGCGGCTGGCCGCCCGCGTTCGCCTTCATGATGGTCAGCCACCGGTGGCTGCGGTACTTCGGGCCGCTCCTGCACGTGCTCGCGCTGGTCACGGCGCCGCGCGCGCTGCGGCGCCTGCAGCTGCTCGGGTTGGCCACGGCCTTCGCGCCCGGGCGCCTTCGCCCCCTGCTGCTCGCCCGCTACTACGTGCGCATGCAGGCGTCGATCGCGCTCGGCCTGCTCGACCACCTGCGCCACGGGACGGCCGCCGGCTGGGATCCGCCGGAAGGGACGCGCTGATGCGTGAGCCGCTGCGCCGCCTCTTCGACGTCCTCGTCAGCGGGACGGTGCTGCTGCTCACCTCGCCGGTCATCGCGGTCGCGATGCTCGCGATCCGGCTCGAGTCGCCCGGCCACCCGATCTACCGCCAGCGTCGCGTCGGCAAGCACGCCGCGCCGTTCGACGTCCTCAAGCTCCGCACGATGGTCTCCGGCGCCGAGACGATGGGCGCCGGCCTGGCGGTCGACGACGGCGACAGCCGCATCACCCGGGTCGGCTCGCTGCTGCGCCGCACGTCGATCGACGAGCTGCCGAACCTCGTCAACGTCCTGCGCGGAGAGATGTCGATCATCGGCCCGCGCCCCACCGTGCCGGTCCAGGTGGCGCAGTACAGCGAACGCCAGCGCGGCCGGCTGGCGATGAAGCCGGGCATCACCGGCTGGGCGCAGGTCAACGGCCGCGCGTCGCTGCCCTGGTCGGAGCGCATCGAGCTCGACCTCTGGTACATCGAGCACGCCTCGCTGCGCCTCGACCTGCGCATCCTCTGGCTGACCGCCCGCATGCTCGTCACCGGCCACGGCCTCTACAAGGGCGAGACCGGCGGCTGGGACGGCGGCTAGGGAGGACGCCGCCGGGCGGGGTGCGGCAGGATGGCGGCATGGGCGTCCTGCGGATGGACAACGTCGGCATCGTCGTGGAGGACCTCGACGGCGCGGTCGCGTTCTTCACCGAGCTGGGCCTCGAGCTCGAGGGGCGGGCCACGATCGACGGCGACTGGTCCGGGCGCGTCACCGGCCTGCGTGGCCAGCGTGTCGAGATCGCGATGCTGCGCACGCCGGACGGTCACGGCCGGATCGAGCTCTCGCGGTTCCTCGCGCCGCCCGTCGTCGCCGACCACCGCGACGCCCGGTGAATGCGCTCGGCTACCTACGGGCCATGTTCGCCGTCGACGACCTCGACGACACGCTCGCCCGGCTCGCCGGCCACGGCGCGCAGGTCGTCGCCGACGCTGGCAGACTCCGCCCCCGATGAAGTCCGTCCTGCTCACCGGCACCGGCAAGCGCTACGACATCGTCGCGGCGTTCGCCCAGCACACGAAGGTCGTCGCCTGCGACCCCAACCCGCTGGCGCCCGCCCAGTACGCGGCGACGGTCCGCACGAGCGTGCCGCTCATCAAGGACCCCGACTACGTCCCGGCGCTCCAGCGGCTCGCCACGGAGCACGACGTCGGCGCGATCGTCCCGCTCACCGACCTCGACATCGAGGTGCTGGCGCACGCGCGCGCCGACGGCCGGCTGCCGCAGGCGCTCGTCCCGGACCCCGAGATCGCCCGCCGGACCTTCGACAAGCACGAGTGCCACCTCCTCCTAAAGGAGCACGGCCTGCCCTCGCCGCCGACCGTCCTGCCCGGCACCGAGCCACCGTCCTATCCCGTCATGGTCAAGCCGATCCAAGGCTCGGGCGCGCGCAACATCTTCCTCGCCCGCACGCCCGAGGAGGCCAAGTTCTTCATCAACTACATCGACGAGCCGGTCATGCTCCAGCGCGCGATGGGCGGCGACGAGTTCTCGATCGACACCCTCAGCGACCCCGACGGCCGCTGCCTGAATGCCATCCCGCGCACGATGCTCGAGTCGCGCGGCGGAGAGTCGATCAAGGGCGCCGCGCTCGACGATCCGGAGCTCGTCGAGCTCGGCCGCCGCGTCGCCGAGACGTTCCGCTTCCGCGGCCCGGCGACGATCCAGGTCTTCCGCGACCCCGAGATCGGCCTCGGCATCACCGACGTCAACACCCGCTTCGGCGGCGCGTTCCCCGCCCCGATGTACGCGGCCCGCGCCGGGCGCACCTACCCCGAGCTCATCGTGAAGATCGCCAACGGCGAGACCGTCGAGCCGCACGTCGGCGACTTCCTCGCCGGCCGGCACTTCACCCGCTACTTCTGGCAGCTGGAGCTCGGCGAGGACCTGCAGCCCACCGGGCGCGACATCGTCAGCCCGCCCGGGCCGCCCGCGCCCCGCTAGCCAGCCGCAGCGTCCGCTTGTTGCCGAAGCGGTCGCCGGCGATCACGGTCACCCGGCCGTGCGCGCCGTGCACCGTGGCGCGCAGCGTGCGCGGGCTCGACCGGCGCGAGACGTAGCGCAGCCGCCGCCCGCCGGTCCGCGCCACGAGGATCTTGCGCACGCCCGCCGCGTCGGACGCGACGACCCGCACCGCGCCACGCCCGGCGCGTCGGACGGCGATCCGCGGGGCGACGAAGTCGCCGCACGCGGCGCGCAGCCGGTCGCCGTCGCGGGCCACGCCCACGAACGCCTCCCACGCCGGCTTCGGCGCCCCGTCGAAGCCCAGCAGCCCGTAGCGGCCGTCGTGCGAGTCGTGCAGCGTCGTGTCGCGGTAGTTGAACCAGAACGCGCCCGCGATGCGCCGGTCGTCGGCGATGCAGTGCCACGCCTGACGCAGATACCGGGCCTGGCGCACGGGACCGACGCCCCCGAGCTTCGTCCCGATCCAGATCCCCCGGTCGCAGACGACGTGCGTCGAGCTCCAGCCGAACTCGGTGAAGAACAACGGCTTACGCCGGTCGCCGTGCTCGGCCATGACGTCCAGCACGGTCTTGTAGCCCAAGAAGCTCCACTGGCTGATGCGTCCGTCGGGCTCGCGGAAGTAGTCGTAGGGGCCGGCGAGCAGGCAGCCGGTGTCGGTGTGGACCGAGACCGCGTCGAAGTCGCGGCGCGCCCCCAAGGCATACAGCTGCTCGAGGAACACGTAGTTGTTGCCGGTCAGCGGGCCGAGGATGACCGTCGCGTCCGGGTCGGCGGCCCGGACCGCCCGGGCACCGGCGCGCAGGAGCGCCGCATAGCGCTCCGGCTCGGGCCCGTCGCGCCAGAAGTCCTTCGTGTCGGGCTCGTTCCAGATCTCCCACGCGTCGACCGCGCCGCGCGTCGCGCCCGCCACATGCGCCAGGGCGGCGCCATAGTCGTCGGGGTCGCGGGGCGGCGCGATCGGGTCGTCGATGCCCGACGCCCACTGCGGCGACTGCGTGAAGACGACCTGGAGCTTCATCCCGCGCGCATGGAGCTCCTGGCCGGTGCGGCGCATCGTCGCCAGCACGCCCTCGTCGAACGCGCCGCGCCGCGGTTCGACGGCCGGCCACGTCATGAAGATCCGCAGCCAGCGCGCCCCCGCCTCATCGAGCTGGGCCTGCGCGGCCGGGTCGGCGGCCTGGTGGAGGTCGAGGTTGACCCCGGGCGCCGGGCCGGTGCGCGCAGCAGCGACCGCGGGCGCGACGAGCGCGGCCACGACGACGGCGGCATGGACCACCAGCCGGCGCACGGCTAGGGGATGAGCTCCGGGCCCTTGTCGGTGAACCGGTCCCGGAAGGCGCGCAGTGCGTCCCACACGCGCGGGTTCATCCGCTCACACGTCAGCGACTGCCGCCAGGCGGTGGCCGCCACCTCGTAGGGCATCCGCGTCTGGTTCGCGAACAGCAGCAGGTGGTAGCCCTCGACGCCGTGGTTCTTCTCGTTGACGAGCGTCTCGAGCTGGGCCCGCAGGCCGGCCGGCGCGCTCGGTGCGTACTGGAGGTCGATGCGCCCGTGCTCGAGCGCGTGGACGGCGTTCTCGGTGGCGGGCGGGTCGTCGACGCGGTAGATGCCGTCCTGGGCGGCCGTCGGCCGGTGCGGGCCCGAGGTCGGCGGGTTGGTCTTGTACTTCGTGTAGGTCGCGGTGTCGGAGCTCAGGTGCTCGCGGCCCTCGTCGGGCCACGTCCGGAACGTGCACCCCGAGGCGCGCACGGCGGCGTCGAAGTCGCTGACCTTCCGGGCCGGAATCGGCGCGTCGGCGCCTGAGCCGGCCGCCCGCGGCCCGTCGCCCCCCGAGCCGCCGGGTGCGACGATCGCGGCCACGATCGCGCCGATGATGGCCAGGACGATCGCGCCGCCGACGACGAGCTGCACGCGCTGAGACACGGCGAGCAGCGTAGCGGCCGAGGATGAAGCGGACGCCGGCCCGATCGGGGTCGGCGCGAGGCCGGGCAACACCGCGCCGACCAGGGATCAAGTTCCCCGCGCGCGGGCCGACCTCCGGGGAGCATGGCTCGTCCAGGCGCTTCCGTCGTGCTCCCCGCACTGGCCGCGGTGCTCTTCACGCTGCCCGCGTTCGGGGTGCGGCTCGGCGCCCTGCTCTTCCTGGCTCCCGCCGTCCTGTGCGTGGTGGCCGCCTACTGGTCGCTGCGCGCCGCGGCGGCCCGGCCGCAGCGCGCGCTGGCCTGGCGCTGCTGGGCCATGGGCCACGCCGCCGCCGCGGCCTGCTCGCTGCTGGCCGTCGCCTCGGCGACCGCCGGTGGCAGCGAGGGCCTGGGCCTGGAGGTCGCGGTGGTGGCGTCGCTGGCGATCGTCATCGGCTCGGTCGCCTTCGCCCTGGACGCGTCGCGCTCGGCACGCCTCGTCGATGTCGTCGACCCGCTCGTCGTGCTCAGCGCCGCGTTCGCGATCGTCATCGACCTCGTCGTCATCCCGGGCTTCCGCGACGGCGACTGGCTGCTGACGACGATCGTCGTCGCCGACCTGCTGGCGCTGTTCGCGCTCGGGCTGGCCGCGGTGGGCGGGATGCCCGTCGGCTCCAAGGTCGGGATGCTGCTCGCGGGCGGCTGCGTCGTCGCCGGCGACGGGCTCGCCGCCGCGGACGCCTCCGGCACGGTCGATCTCCGGCTCGGCGTCGTCGCGCTCGTCTGGGCGCTGGCCGCCTCGTTCGCGATCCCGGCCGCACGCGCTGAGGTCGCGGGCCGCCCGCCACGGCTGCGCCCCGCGCCCCGGCACGCGATCCTGGCCGCCTGGGCCCGGCTGCTGCTGCCGCTCGGCGCGCTGACCTGCCTGGCGCTGGCCGGGCTGGCCCACCGCCTGTTCGACGACGGCGGGCTCACGGAGGGCACGGCGGTCTTCTACCGGCTGTGGTTCGTTGGGGTCGTGGTCATCGCCTTCACCCGCCAGGCGGGCCTGCTCGTCGAGAACCGCCGCCGCGCCGTCGAGCTCGAGGCGCTCACCGACCTCGCCACGGCGATGGCGCGCACCGTCGACGAGGAGCCGATGCTCGAGTCCTGCACGGCGACCCTGCGCCGTGTCGCGCGCGCGTCGACCGCGGTCGTCCTCGCGCCCAGCCAGGCGGGCCCGGCGACGCTCGTCGCCGGCCACGTCCTCGACCTGCCGCTGACCGCCCACGACCGGGACCTGGGCACGTTGCGCATCGTGCGCCCGCGCGCCGAGGGCCGGTTCAGCGACCGCGACGTCGCGCTGCTCGGGATCCTCGCCGACCAGCTGGCAATCGGCCTGCAGACGACGCGCGACCAGCGCGAGCGTCTCGAGTCGGTCATCCGCGACCCGCTCACCGGCCTCTACAACCGCCGCTACTTCACCGAGGCGTTCGAGAAGGAGATCCGCCGCCACGAGCGCTACGGCTCGACCGCGGCGCTCGTCGTCTTCGACGTCGACGAGCTGAAGCTCCTCAACGACGCGCTGGGCAGCGAGGCCGACTCGATCCTGCGCCGGATCGCCGAGGTCGTCGAGCCGCACATCCGGCCCAGCGACTCGTTCGCCCGCCTGGGCGGCGGCGAGTTCGCGTTGCTGCTGCCGGAGACCGGCCAGCTCGACGCGCTGCTGGCCGCCGAGCGCATCCGCACCGCGATCTCGCGCACCCGGCTCATCCCCGACCGGCAGGTGACCGTGTCGGGCGGTGTGGCCTCGATGCCCCAGGACGGCACGACGCGCGCCGAGCTCGAGCGCCGCGCCGGCGCCGCCCTGTCGTGGGCCAAGCACAACGGCCGCAACCTCTGCGCGGTGGCGCGGGAGATCGACCCCGACGACGCGCCCGAGCTCGTCGAGGGCATGCTCGCCCACCTGCACGCGGTCGTGGCCGGCATCGACAGCGCCCACCTGCACACGCGCGACCACTCCGAGAACGTCGCCGCCTACGCGGTGGCGATCGCCCAGGAGCTCGGTCTCGACGAGGAGCGCATCGTCCGCCTGCGCCGTGCCGCGTTCCTGCACGACATCGGCAAGATCGCGGTGCCTGACGCCGTCCTCTCCAAGCCTGACCGGCTGACGAAGGAGGAGTTCGAGCAGATCAAGGTCCACCCTGAGGTCGGTGGCCACATGCTCGCTCACGCCGGCCTGCACGCCGAGGCGCGCTGGGTGCGCCACCACCACGAGCGCGTCGACGGCGGCGGCTACCCGGACGGGGTGTCGGTCGACGACCTGGCGCTCGAGTCGCGGATCATCTTCGTCGCCGACTCGTTCGAGGCGATGACCTCCGACCGCCCGTACCGGCAGGGCATGCCGGTCGACGACGCGGTCGTCGAGCTGCGCCGCTGCGCCGGCTCGCAGTTCGACCCGGAGATCGTCGAGGCGATGTGCGCGCTGCTGGAGCGCAACCAGCTGCGGGTCATGTCGCTGAAGGACATGCCGTCGGCATGATCTCCGGGCGCCGGGCTGTGGGGGATCGTCCGCCCGAGGTCGTGGCCTTGACCCTGTTGTTCTGCGGGGCGTTCGCGGCCCTGGTGTCTGCCGTCCTGTTTCCGATGAGCGAGCAGGCGCCGGTCGGGTACGCGACCGCGTTGCTGCCGGTGACGGCGCTGATGGCCGGCGGCACCTGGTGGGCAGCAACGCGGTTGCCGCGCGGGATCCTGCTCGCCCAGGTCGTCGTCGCGACGGTCCTCAACAGCCTGATCGTCGCGCTGTCGGCAACGCTCGCGGGCGTCGTCGTCGACGCGTTCGCCTACGCCTGGCTGGTCGTGTACGTCGCGGCGTTCTTCCCGTCGGTGGCGTTGTGGTTCGCGGGCGTCTCGAGCGCCGGCTACGGCGTGGCGCTGCTGGCGAGCGGGATCGACGGGACCGCGACCGTGTGGGCGGTCGTCACCGTCTCGATCCTCGCGCTGGCCGCGGCGGTCGCGCACGTGAGTCGGGCGCTGGGTCATCAGTTGCAGACCGACGAGCTCACGGGCGCGTTGAACCGGCGAGGCCTGCAGGCGGCCGCCGAGTCGCTGCAGCCGCGCTCGCGCCGCCGCGCGGACGCCGTCAGCGTGGCGGTGCTCGACCTCGACGGCTTCAAGGCCGTCAACGACGAGCGCGGCCACCACGCCGGCGACGTGCTGCTCGTCGAGGCCAGCGATGCGTGGCGCGGGGCGCTGCGCAACGCCGACCTCATCGCCCGTACCGGCGGCGACGAGTTCGTGGTGCTCATGCCGGACACGTCGGCCGGTGAGGCCGAGCGGGTCCTGCAGCGCCTGCGGGACGCCCACCCGGTCGCCTGGTCGGCGGGCGTGGCGGACTGGGCGCCCGACGAGCCGCTGGACCGCTGCCTGCAGCGTGCCGACCGCCGGCTCTACGCGGCCAAGGCCGGCCGGGGCTGAAGCCGCCTACGTCGCCAGCACGGCGGCGAGCGCGAGCAGCGCCACGCTGAGCAGGCCGATCGTCGCGCGCAGCACGCCGGCCCGGGCGGCTCCGCGCTGCACCCGGTCGACGAGTGCCCGGTCGCCGGGCGCCTCGAGCATGCGGCGGCGCAGCCTCGTCATCCCGCGCGCCTGGGCCATGCCGGCCAGCGTGGCCACCACGACCGCCGCGGCGACGAGCACCGCGGCAAGCGCCGTGCCGTCCCAGTCGCGCTCGCCCAGCAGGATCGCGCCGCACGCCAGCGCGGCCAGCAGTGCGACGTTGCCGATGATCCCGTACGTGCGCCCGAGCGTCCGGAAGAACGCGATCTGCTGCGGGCGCTCGAGCTGGGCCCGGATGATCCGGGTGACGACGACGATCGCGACGAACCCGCCGACCCAGATGCTGCCCGCCAGCAGCGCGATGAAGACGACGACCGGGCTGGCGCTGGCGATCACGCCGTCGCCGCCCCGCTGCAGATCCAGCCCGGCGGCATTTGTCCGTCGGCCAGGAACGCCTGGAGCTTCGCGTGGGTCGGGGCCGGCACGTCGGTGTCGGCGTGCGGGTAGATGATCGGCTCCTCCTTGGCGTTGTGCCGGTCGAGCTGGACGAGCAGCCCGCGGCACAGCTCCCCGAGTGCGGCCGCGTCGGCGCCGGAATCCAGCGCGCGCTCGAGGGCCTCCATCGTCTGCCAGATCTCCCCGTGCTCGCGCAACATGACGAAGATCGGGGCGAACAGGCCCGCCTCGCGCAACGG
Source organism: Solirubrobacterales bacterium (assembly GCA_040255945.1). Taxonomy (GTDB): domain Bacteria; phylum Actinomycetota; class Thermoleophilia; order Solirubrobacterales; family Solirubrobacteraceae; genus Baekduia. The sequence goes on from JBDZVZ010000036.1 coordinate 24,314, forward strand.
TGGGAAGAGGAACTCCTCCTCCATGAAGATGTGGCGGCGCAGCGCGTCCATCGCGCCGGTCAGCGGCGCGGGCTCGCTCGGGTCGGCGAGGAAGGCCTCGATGCCCGCGTCGATCTCGTGGTGCTCGCGCTCGAGCGCCTGCGCCAGCGTCTCGTTGCCCATCGGTGGCCTCCTACCCGCCGGCCTCCGGCCGGCGTTCGATCTGGGCGGTGAAGTCCGGCGGCGTCAGGACGACGAGCGGGCCGCCGTCGACCGGCGGGCGCCGAGGGGGACGCCCGCCGATCGCGACCTGGCGGACCGCCGCTCGGGCCCTCGCGTGTGTGCTCATGCGTCGACCGCCACGGTGATGACCCCGTCCTCGATGGTGATGGGGAAGACGTCGACGGGCTCGTAGGCGGGCAGCGTCAGCGGGATGCCGGTGCGCAGGTCGAAGACTGAGCCGTGGCGCGGGCACTCGACGGTGCACCTGGCGACGTCGAGCGTGCCCTCGTTCAGCGGCCCGTCGTCGTGCGAGCAGCGGTTCTCCATCGCCAGCAGGGTGCCGTCGCAGTTGGCGACGAGGATCTCGTCGAGGCCGACCTCGACGAGGCGCATCGTGCCGGGGGCCAGCTCGGCGAGGGGGCAGACGGCGACCAGCTCGGGCATCTGGACAGGGATGTTACTTTTCCCAGGATGAATGTGCAAAGCGACACCGCCATGGCCACCGAGGCCCAGGTCTACACGGCGCTCGAGGAGGTCATCGACCCCGAGCTCGGGCTCGACTTCGTCACCCTCGGCCTCATCTACGGGGTGGAGATCGGCGCCGACGGCCACGTCGACGTGACGTTCAGCCTGACGTCGCCCGGCTGCCCGATCGGGCCGCAGGTCGCCGAGCAGGTCATCGAGTTCGTCGGCGCGCTGCCCGGGGTGACCTCGGTGACGCCCAAGCTCGTCTTCGCGCCGCCGTGGACCCCCGAGCGCATGAGCGAGGACGCGCGCTTCGCCCTCGGCTTCTAGACCAGCGCCCCCGGCGCCCGGCCGCGCCTACGCCGCGTTCGTCCGCCGCCGCGGCGCCCGCCGCGGCTTCCAGCAGTGGTCGAGGAACTCGGCGATCTCGCCGGTGATCCGGGCCGGGGTGATGCGCAGCTCGACGATCGAGTCGGCCCGCAGCAGCTGCGCGTCGGGCAGCTCGTGCACGAGCGCGTCGGAGTCGCTGAACGGGTGGACCGGGTCGGCCGGGTGGCCGATGACCAGGGCCGGCGCGGTGATCGTCTTGCGCAGCCGGCCGGGCGGGGCCACGCGCCCGAAGAACAGCCCCTGCAGGACCGCGGCGCTGGGGCCGGGCTCCTGGCGTACCGTGTCGAGCAGGACCTCCAGCGGCCAGATGCGCCGTGTCGGCAGCAGCCGCGTGCCGCGCGCCACGAGCTTCATGATCGGCTCGCCGAACGTCAGCGCGCTCAGCAGCGGGGTGAACGCCAGCGCGCAGCCCAGCAGCGCGTTGTCGAGCACCGGCATCTCCACGAGCAGCCCGCGCACCCGCTCGGGCGCCAGCACCGCGGTCTCCAGCGCGACGTTCGCGCCCAGCGACGTACCGCCGACGACCGCCTCGTCGAGCCCGAGGTGGTCGAGGAAGGCGACGACCTGCTCGGCGAACAGCGGCATCGAGTAGGCGGTCATGTCGCGCGGCCGGGCCGACCGTCCATGGCCGAGGAGGTCGAGCGTCACGACGCGGTGGCCCCGGTCCGCGAGCGCGTGCGCCAGCGGCTTGTGCATCTTCTGCGAGAGCAGCAGTCCGTGCAGGAGCACGGTCGTCCGCGGGCCCTCGCCGAAGACCCGGTAGCTCAGCTCGTGCTGACCGAAGCGGAACGTCTCGTACGCCGTGCTTGACACGATGTCGAGGATACCTCGGCGTCCTGATAGCGTGACGCCTCCGTCATCTTCTGTTCGAGCAGCGAGAGGTCCGACCACCATGGCCAAGCAGCAGCGCATCCTCACCGGGCAGGTCGTCGCCATCACCGGCGCGGCGCGAGGCATCGGCCGGGCGACGGCCGAAGCGTGCCTCCGCGAGGGCATGAAGGTCGCCATCGGCGACCTCGACATCGCCACCGCCCGCAAGACCGCCGAGGAGCTGGGCCGCGGCACGATCGCCGTCGAGCTCAACGTCACCGAACGTCCGTCGGTCAAGAACTTCATCGACGCCGCCGAGGCGCAGCTCGGGCCCGTCGACGTCCTCATCAACAACGCCGGGATCATGCAGGTCGGCCACACGATCTGGGATGAGGACGACGCCACGACCCAGCGGATGATCGACATCAACATCTACGGCGTCAGCCACGGGGTCAAGGAGGTCGTGCCGCGGATGCTGGCCCGCCGCCGCGGCCACATCGTCAACATCGCCTCCAGCGCCGGCAAGGGCGGCTTCCCGGGCGGCGGCACGTACTGCGGCACCAAGCACTACGTCGTCGGCCTCAGCGAGGCGCTGCGCGCCGAGCTGCGCGACACCGGCATCGAGGTCTCGTGCGTCATGCCGGTCGTCGTCAAGACCGAGCTCGCCTCCGGCCTGCAGGAGACGCGCGGCGTCAAGCACGTCGAGCCCTCCGACGTCGCCGACGAGATCATCTCGGCGCTCAAGCAGCCGCGTTTCGACGTCTTCGTCCCGCGGTCGGTCGGCGCGATCAGCAAGGTCATGACCGTCCTGCCGCGCGGCGGCCGCGAGGCGCTCAGCCGCGCGATGAAGGCCGACACGGTCCTCGCCCAGATCGACGAGGGCCAGCGCGCCGCCTACGAGCTCCGCGCCTCGAGCTCCGAGCCGGGCCTCGAGCCGGGCGACACGCCCAAGCAGCTCACCTCATAGCGGGGCGAGCGGGTCGGCGGTCAGCTCGGCGAGCACGCGCAGCGCCATCGCCGAGCGCGACTGCGGCGCGGCCGTGTAGGCGACGAGCGTCTGGTCGCGGTCGCCGTCGACCCGCATCGCCTCCCAGCGCAGCTCGAGCGTCCCGACGTCCGGGTGGTGGACGACCTGCTCGCCGTGGCTGGGCGGCAGCTCCTCGTCGTCGTCCAGCCACATCCGCCGGAAGTCGGGGCGCAGCACCGACAGCTCGCCGACGAGCGTCGCCGTGTGCGGGTCGTCCGGGTAGCGGATGACGTCCTGGCGCAGCGCGGTGACCGCGTCGGCGGCCGCGCGCTCCCAGTCCTCGAACATCTCGACGGCCGCCTCGGTGAACATCGCGCGCGTGAGGTTCGGGGTGCGGCGGCGGCCGAGCGCCAGCAGCGAGGCGGCGGCCGGGTTGTGGGCGATGATGTCGGTGCGCCGGCCCCGGATGTAGGCCGGTGCGGGCATGAGCGCCTTCAGGACGTGCATGACCCCGGTGCGCACCTTCTGCGGCTGCGGCGGCGGGGGGACGAGCGGCTCCTGCACCGGCGCGTCGAGCGCGAGCGCGAAGAGCTGCTCGCGGTCCTCCTCGCCCAGGCGCAGCGCCTCGGCCAGCCGCTCGAGCATCTCCTCGGTGACGTTCGGCAGCCGCTCCTGCTCGAAGCGCCGGTAGGCCTCCGGGTGCCAGGCGGCGAGCTTGGCGAGCTCCTCGCGACGCAGCCCGGGGACGCGGCGCCGGTCCGCGCGGCGGTCGGGCAGGCCGACGTCGGCCGGGGTCAGACGGGCGCGGCGGCTCTGGAGGAACTCGCGCAGCTCGACCTGCTGTTCGAGGTTCATGGCCGGACAAGCATGTCATCCGCCTCCCCCGGCTCCTGCCCGGGGGCGCCGCTGGGTAGGTTGTGAGGCATGGAAGCCGCCACGTCCGCCACGACGATCGAGCAGCTCTCGGTCGACACGATCCGCGCGCTGTCGATGGACGCCGTCCAGGAGGCCAACAGCGGCCACCCGGGACTGCCGCTCGGCATGGCGCCCTCGGCCTACGTGCTCTTCGCCAAGGTGATGAAGCACAACCCCAAGGACCCCGACTGGCCGGACCGCGACCGCTTCATCCTGTCCGCCGGCCACGGGTCGATGCTGCTCTACAGCGTCCTGCACCTGTCGGGCTACGACCTGCCGCTCGACGAGCTCAAGCGCTTCCGCCAGTGGGGCTCGCTGACCCCGGGCCATCCGGAGCGCGACCGGGTACACGTCACCCCGGGCGTCGAGGTCACGACCGGCCCGCTCGGCCAGGGCTTCGCCAACGGGGTCGGCATGGCGCTCGCCGAGCGCTTCCTGCGCGAGCGCTTCGGCTCCGAGGTCATGGACCATCACATCTTCGCGATCGTCTCCGACGGCGACGTCATGGAGGGCATCGCGTCCGAGGCGGCGTCGATCGCGGGCCAGTACGGGCTGGGCCGGCTCGTCTACCTCTACGACGACAACTCGATCTCGCTCGACGGGCCGACGTCGCTGAGCTTCGACGTCGAGGACGTCACCAAGCGCTTCGAGGCCTACGGCTGGCACGTGCTGGAGGTCCACGACGCCAACGACCTCACGGCGCTGGAGGCCGCGATCCGCGAGGGCCAGCGCGTGACCGACAAGCCGACGCTCGTGCACGTCAAGTCGATCATCGGCTACCCGGCGCCCAACAAGCAGGGCAGCAGCAAGGCCCACGGCTCGCCCCTCGGAGAGGACGAGGTGCGGGCCACGAAGGAGGTCATGGGCTTCGATCCCGACGCGCACTTCGTCGTGCCCGACGGCGTCTACGAGCACTTCGACGCGTCCGAGCGCGGCGCCGCGGCCCAGGCCGAGTGGCAGCAGCGCCTGGACGCGTGGCGCGGCGGCGCCGGCGAGCTGGCGACCGAGTGGGACCTCGCCTGGGAGGGCGGCTCCTACGGCGGCCGGCCGCTGCCCGGGCTCAAGGACGCGCTGCGCTCGATCGACTGGTCGGGCAAGGAGAAGATCGCGACGCGCAGCGCCGGCCAGAAGGCGATGGCGGCCATGGCGCCGTTCGTGCCGACGATGGTCGGCGGCGCGGCCGACCTGTCGGAGTCGACGAAGACCGAGTTCCCGGGCGGCGACGACGAGCGCTACTCGCGCGCGCACGCCGGGCGCAACGTCTTCTGGGGCGTGCGCGAGCACGGCATGGGCGGCGCGGTCAACGGGCTGGCCGCCCACGGCGGCATCGTGCGCCCGTACGGCTCGACGTTCCTGCAGTTCTCCGACTACATGCGCGGCTCGATCCGCCTGAGCGCGCTCACCGGGCTGCGCACCGCCTGGGTGTTCACCCACGACTCGGTCGCGCTGGGCGAGGACGGCCCGACCCACCAGCCGGTCGAGCACCTCATGGCGCTGCGGGCCATTCCCGAGCTCGTCGTCCTGCGGCCCGCCGACGCGCGCGAGACCGCCGAGGCGTGGCGGGTCATCCTCGAGGACCTCGAGGGCCCGGCGGTCATGGCGCTGTCGCGGCAGGACCTGCCGATCCTCGACATCGACGTCGACGGCGTGGGCCGCGGCGCCTACGTGTTGCGCGAAGCCGAGGGCGACGAGCGGATCGCGCTCGTCGGGACCGGTGCCGAGGTCCACACCGCCCTGGAGGCCGCCGCCCTGCTGGCGAAGGACGGGATCGGCGCCCGGGTCGTCTCGATGCCCTCCTGGGAGCTCTTCGCCGCCCAGGAGGACAGCTACCGCGACCGCGTGCTGCCGCCGACGCTGCCGAGCGTCGCCGTCGAGGCCGGCATCTCGATGGGCTGGGAGCGCTGGGTCGACCGCTCGGTCTCGATCGACCGCTTCGGCGCCAGCGCCCCCGGGCCCGAGGTCCTCGAGAAGCTCGGCATCAGCGGTGCGAACGTCGCCCGCGTGGCGCGCGACCTGCTCGGCGCGGTCGGGAGCTAGCGGCGCCCCGGCGGCGCCGAACGTGCATCGGTGCCGCCCCGGGGTGGCACGAACGTACGCTCACCCCGGGGCGCCGGCGTGCCGGCGTGCTGGCGTTCCGTGCCTACGCTCGTGGCGCCGCGGGCGTCTCCGGGGATCAGTGACGGGGTGAAGCTGGCGGTGGCGGACCTGCCCGCGCCCGCGGATCTTCTGCCGTCAGTGATCTCGGCCAACGTTCGCGGCACCGCCCTCGCCCGCGCGGGGCGCCATAAGGTGAATGGCACTTCCGGTGGCATATGGACCACCTAAGTGCCATCCACATCACTCCGTGCGCCGTTCACACCGGCGCCGCTAGCCGTCCAGGCGCGGCGGCAGGCCGAAGCGCGGAAACAGCAGCTCGGTCTGCAGGAAGCTCGTGATGCCGGTGATGCGGCCGTCCGCGACCTCCAGCACGCCGAGCGCCCACGGCGCGTGGCCGCCCTCGGGCGCCGGCTTGTACTGGCCGTAGGCGAACGTCCCGTTCGCGCTGACCGGGACGACCCGCGAGCCCGCGCAGCCGGCGCCCTGGCCGCGCAGCCACGCCGCCACCTGGTCCGGGCCCTCCAGCCACAGCTCGAACGGCGGCATCGAGAACTCGACGTCGGCGCGCAGCAGCGCCACGATCTCGTCGACGTCGTAGCGCTCGAACGCGTCGAGGTAGCGGTCGACGAGCACGCGGGCCGCCTCGTCGTCGGGCGTCGCCGGCGCCGCGTCCGCGTCGAGGTTCATCTCGTCGAGCGTCGCGCGCGCACGTTGCAGCGCGCTGTTGACCGACGCCACCGACGTGTCGAGCAGCTCGGCGACCTCCGACGCCTGCCAGTGCAGGACCTCGCGCAGCACCAACGCCGCCCGCTGACGCGGCGGCAGGTGCTGCAGCGCGGCGACGAACGCCAGGCGCAGCGTCTCGCGGTCGGCCGCCAGCGCGGCCGGGTCGCCGCCCTCGGGCAGGACCTTCGCGCTGGCGATCGGCAGGACCCAGGACTCCTCGCCCAGCATCGGCCCGAGCGTCGCGTCGGCGGTCGAGGACGGCCCCATGTCCATCGGCCGGGCGCGCCGCTGCGGCCCGTCGAGCATGTCGAGGCAGACGTTCGTCGCGATCCGGTACAGCCACGACTTCAGCGCGGCGCGCGCCTCGAGGCGCTGCGCGTTGCGCCAGGCGCGCACCATCGTCTCCTGCACGGCGTCCTCGGCCTCGAAGCCGGAGCCGAGCATCCGGTAGCAGTAGCCGGTGAGCTCCCGGCGGTGGGCCTCGAGGTCGCGCTCGAGGGCAGGGTCGGACGTGGGCGTGGTGGTGGTCATCGCCCCATGTTCGGGGCTCAGCTCTTCGCGTGCAAGGCCACCTGAACCGTGCAGGAGAGGTTCTTGGTGGTCTGCTTCTGGCGCTTCTTGCCCTTGCCGGCCGCCGACGACCGGCAGGTCGGCGCGCCGAACGGGTCGCTGGCGACGAGCGTCTTGCCGTCGCCGTCGCTGACGACGATGCGGCCGGGCAGGGCCGCCTTCGGCGCCGTGATCATGCCGAGGCGGCCGTCGCCGTCCTTGGCCGCCTTGGCGATCGTGCCGTCGATCTTGCGCTGGGCGTTGCCCTCGAGCACGACCTTCTCGGCGCCCGAGGGGACGGCGAGCACGATGTGCGCGGCGCCCTTGGTGCCGCCCTCGACGAACGCCGTCGCCTGGCCGTTGGGCGCCGCGCAGAACGGCGCGACCTCCTGGGCGCCGTTGCGGCGCGTGAGCTGCTCGGCGCCGCACACCTGGCCGGCCGGGGAGCCCTTCGGCGCCGGGGTGCTGCTGACGACGAGCTGGGCGCCGCTGGGCGACTTGGTCGTCACCGGCAGCGTGGCGGACGCCTTGTCGTCGTCCCCGCCGCCGCAACCGGCGGAGAGGCTCGCGGTCGCCAGCGCGGCGAGCAGCAGGAACTGGCAGGGGGCGGGAAGGCGACGGCGCATGGCCGGGGACTGTTTCACAAACGCGGCCGGTATCTCAAACGGTCATCGAGCCCCGAGCACCGGGCCGACGAGCGCTTGGGCGCGCGGACCGACCGCGATGTGGATCGCCCCGGGCCGCCGCGCCCACGCGATGACGTCCAGTGCCTGGAGCCGGTCGAGCCAGAACTGGAAGGCCTGCGCCTGGGCGTCGCTGCGGTAGCCGCGGCTGACGTCGAACGCGAAGCCGGTCGTGTGCATCGACGGCGCGGACTCCACCGTGTCGCCGGCCCGGCCCTCGTCGCGCTCGGTCGCGATGCTGCGCGTGGCCGCGGTCACGACGAGCGGGCCGGCGCGCGCGATGTCCGCCACCCCCGCCGCGAGGTAGCGCAGCAGCGCGGCCGCCTCCGGCCGCAGCGCCCGCTCTCCGTCAGGGGCGCCGGCGAGCACGGACGACAGCCGCGCCCGGCCGGGCGCCAGCACGCCGGCGTCGAGCAGGACGAGATCGCGCGAGCGCAGCGCCGCGTCGTCGGCGAACCGCGGCGTGGCGTCCGGCGGCCGCAGCACGCGCTCGGCCGACGGCCAGGACTGGGCGACGATGCGCCGCTCCAGCCCGGCGCGGTCGTCGCGGTAGAGCTTCATGATGTTCTGCGCCGCGCGGACCCGCCACAGGTAGGTCGACGAGTCGTCGCCGAGCGCCGCCAGCACCCGCCAGGCGGGCGCGTGGCGCAGCGGCGTGCTGTCGAAGAACAGCTGGGCGTAGGGGACGGTGCCCTCGCCGTAGGCGCCCAGCGCGCGCTGGAGGTTGCCGACGCCCATGTGGTAGCTGACGACGGCCAGGTCGTCGCGGTCGAGCTTGCCCTTGGCGAACGCGAGGTACCGGGTCGTGGCGCCCAGCGCCTTGCGCGGGTCGAAGCGCTCGTCGACGCGCCGGCGCTTGGCCTGCAGCGCCGCGATCCGCCCGGCCTTCGTGGCACGTCCGATCCGCTCGGTCAACCGGCGCGACGCGGCGACGTCGACGTGCAGCCCGAGCAGGCCGGTCGCCGTCTGGGCGAGGATCTGGGTGAGGCCGACGGCGCCCTCGAGGTCGTTGGAGGCGCGCGCGTCGGGCCGCCCGCCGCTCTCCAGGAAGACGATCGCCTCGAGCGTCTCGGGGTCCTGGCCGGCCCGCTTGGCCGCCGCGTCGACGAGCGGGCGCAGCCGGTCGACGCGCCGCGCGGTGGCCATGACGCCGCCCGGGCTCTTCTCGTAGAGGACGTGCGCGAGCCCGTCGGGGGCGTGCTGCTCGAACGCCTCGCGCGCATCGGCGTCGTAGGCGAACGGGTCGGCGGTCGTCGCGGTCGAGCCCTGGCCGGGGGCCAGGCGCCGCGGCCCCTCGTCGCTGCCCCCGCCGGCGAGCAGCACGACGATGACGCCGGCGACGACGACGACGGCAAGGAGCAGCAGGGCCTGGCGGCGGCGGTGGACGGCGCTCACGCCGTCGTGGTCCTGCCCGCGGTCGGCCGGCTCGACACGAGCCGCGCGGACACGACGATGCGCTGCGCCGCGCTGTAGAGCGGGTGGCAGGCGGTGAGCACGAGGCGCTGCTCGTTGGGTCGCGGCCGCAGCGAGGCGGTGTCGTCGGCGGTCGTGATCTCGGTGCCGATCACGCGGTAGGTGAACGTCCCGTAGGGCATCTTCATGATGATGCGCGACCCGCGGCGCAGGTCGTCGATGTGGCGGAAGGGCGCACCGTAGGTCGTGCGGTGGCCGGCCAGCCCGACCGTCCCGCGCAGGCCGGGCAGCAGCGTGGTCGCGTAGTGGCCGGGACCCTTCTTGAGGTCGTCGGTCCCGGTGCCCTGCACGAAGACGGTCTTCAGGCCGATCTTCGGGATCTCCAGCCGGCCGACCGCCTGGCCGGGCCTGCGGTCGCGCAGCAGCGCGACGGCGAGCCGGTGCATCCGCGCCGCATCGTTCTCGCGCTGGAGCTTCGGCGCATCGGCGAACGTGCGCTGCAGGCCGGCGAGGTCGTCGCGCAGGGCGTCCTGCGTGCGCGAGGCGCGCCACGCCGTGTAGGGCTCCTGCCAGGCGATCGTGAGGATGCCGTCGGTGACGAGCAGGAGGCCGATGAGCAGCGCGGCCGCCAGGGCGGCCCGGCGCACCGGGCCGCGGCGCCGCCGGCCCCGCCCGGGAGCGGGGTCGTGCTCGGGCTCCGGCCGCGCGGGCTTCGGCGCGGCTGCGGCGACCGCCGCGAGCCGTGCCTCGGCCTCGTCGAGCCGGCCGCGCAGGTCCGCCGCGTCGGCGGCGGCCATGCGCGCCATGTCGGCCAGGGTGCGCTCGGCGGTGCGCCGCCGCTCCTCGGCCTGCCGGAGCGCCTCGGTGAGGCGCTCGACCTCCCCCTGGAGGTCGGCGACCGACCGGCGGCGCGCCCCCAGGGGGGTGACGCGCCCGCGGTCGCCGACGTCCTCCGGGGGAGGGGCCTGCGTCACCGGTCCTGCGTCGTGCGGCGGTCGCGGACCAGCAGCGTCATCGCGCCGCCGGCGAGCACCATGCCGCCGAGGATGAGCAGGAGCGGCTCAGCGCCGGTGAACGCGAGCTTCGACGGAGCCGACCCGGCAGGCTGGGCCGCAACCTGCGGCACGGCGCTGCTCTGCTCCTCGCCGGCGGCTTCGGGCGCGTTGCCCTGGCCCTGCGTGGGAGCCTTCGGCTTGGGGGCCGGCGTGGTGGCCGCCGGCGTGGTCGTGGTGTAGCCGCTCGTGGGGTCCGTGTCCTGCGCGAGGGCGGTGCCCGTCAGCGTGAACATGGCCACCGTGAGCGAAAGCAGGAGGCGGAGTCGCACGTTCCTGATCCCTTCAGTTCGGAGGACGATCCGCGGGATCCTACCGCGAACGGGGGATGATCCGGACCTCTGACCATCGCCGGCGGCGGGCGCCGGGTCCTACGATCGGCGGATGGACCGCTCCCATGACGTCGTTCTCCTCGGTGCGACCGGCTACACCGGCGCCCTGACCGCCGTCGAGCTGGCCCGGCGCGCCCCTGCGGGTCTGCGCCTCGCGCTCGCCGGCCGCAACCGCGACAAGCTCGCCGCCACGCGTGAGCGGCTGGCCGCCCAGGAGCCCGCCCTCGCCGACGTCGACCTGCTGCACGCCGACGTCACCGACGCGGCCTCGGTCCGCGCCCTGGCGGAGGCGACGCGCGTGCTCGTCACGACCGTCGGGCCCTACGCGCTGCACGGCGAGCCGGTCGTTGCGGCCTGCGCCGCCGCGGGCACCGACTACCTCGACCTCACGGGCGAGCCGGAGTTCGTCGACCGCATGTACGTCGAGCATCACGCGCGCGCGGCGGAGACCGGCGCGCGGCTCGTCCACACGTGCGGCTTCGACTCGATCCCGCACGACCTCGGCGCCCAGTTCACCGTCGAGCAGCTGCCGGAGGGCGTGCCGCTGCACGTGCGCGGCTACGTGCGCGTCGGCGGGCGGTTCTCGGGCGGGACGTACGCCTCGGCGATGACGGCGTTCTCGCGGGTCCGCCAGACGCTCGCCGCGGCCCGCGCGCGGCGCGCCGTCGAGCCGGGGGCCCCGGCAGGCCGCCGCGTCCATCTCGAGGCGAGGCCGCACCGGGCGCTCGGCGCCTGGGCCGTGCCGCTGCCGACGATCGACCCGCAGGTCGTGGGCCGCTCGGCTCGCGCGCTGGACCGCTACGGCCCGGACTTCACCTACGGCCACTACCTGGCGATCCGGCGGCTGCCGGTCGTCGTCGGCGGGGT